>JBASCW010000157.1:0-41018 GCA_049651845.1 Burkholderiales bacterium
GGCCGCGCCTCGATGCGGTCGATGCGCGCGAGCGCCGGCGCGTCGCCCGCCAGGCGCGCGACGAACGCCTCGAGCGCGCCCGCCTCGCCCTCGACCTCGATCGCCACGCCCTCGGCGTCGTTGTGCACCGAGCCCGCGAGGCCCAGCTCGTTCGCCAGGCGCCAGACGAAGGGCCGGAAGCCCACGCCCTGCACCGCGCCGCGCACGCGCACGGCGCGGCCTTCTGGGGCGGCTACGCGGCGATCCACGCGGCGGCGCTCGCGAGCGGCCGGCTGCGCAGGCCGCCTTCGATCCAGTCGAGCCACTCGGCCATGCCCAGCCCCTTGGTGGCCGAGAGCGTGAGGGTGCGGATGCCGGGATTGACGCGCCGCGCGTACGCCACGCAGCGCGCCACGTCGAACTCCACGTAGGGCAGCAGGTCGGCCTTGTTGACCAGCATCAGCTGCGAGCCGCGGAAGATGCCCGGGTACTTGAGCGGCTTGTCGTCGCCCTCGGTCACCGAGAGCACCACCACGCGCGCCGACTCGCCGAGGTCGAACGCGGCCGGGCAGACGAGGTTGCCGACGTTCTCGATCATCAGCACGCTGCCCGCGGCGGGCGCCAGGCGCTCGAGGGCGCGCCCGACCATGCCGGCGTCGAGGTGGCAGCCCTGGCCGGTGTTCACCTGCACCGCGCGCGCGCCCGCGGCGCGGATGCGCTCGGCGTCGCGGCTGGTCTCCTGGTCGCCCTCGATCACGGCCAGCTCGCGGCGCCCGCGCAGCGCCTCGATCGTCTTCACGAGCAGGGCGGTCTTGCCCGAGCCGGGGCTGGAGACGAGGTTCACCGCGAAGATGCCCCGCTCGGCGAGGCGCCGGCGGTTGTCCGCGGCGAGCGCGTCGTTCTTCTCCAGCAGGTCGCGCTCGACCCGAACCGTGCGCGGGTCTGCGTGCGCGCGATCATGGGGACGATCGTGGGGATGGTCGCAGCCGCAAGTGGTGCACATGGCTTTTCTCAGAGGATGTCGATATCCCGCACGCGCAGCGCGTGCCCCGGGGTGCGGCAGATGTCGAGGCGGGCTCCCCGCGCGCAGCCCTCGCGCGCGGCGACCTCGAACGCGAAGGCGAGCGATTCGGGCTCGACGTGCGAGAGCTCGCCCAGCTCGAGCCGGACCGAGGCCACGCGCGCGGCGCCCTCGCGGCGTGCGGCCTCCTCCACGATCTCGACCATGCTCTGCGCGAGGCTCAGCTCGTGCACGGCAGCCCTCCGGCGGCGGCCGCGTCCCAGAACTGCGGGTCCGGGTGCGAGAGCAGGTCCGCGGCAAGGCGCTCGGCCGCGGCGAGCCGCGCCTGCGCGGCCGCGCTCATCGGCGCGCCGAGCTCGAACTGCTCGCCGCGCACCGCCAGCAGCCAGGCGGGCGGCGCCGCGCCCTCCAGCCCCTCGACCACCGCGAGCAGCGCCTGCGGGCTGAGCGCGTGCGTGCTGAAGCTGCGATCGCGCGAGGGCGTCACGCGCGTGAAGCCGTAGGGCGCGGGCGAGCTCGCGCTCGCGTCCACGAACAGCACCTGGCCAGCGCCCTCGAGGTCGAGCGCGTGCTCGGGCTGCAGCTGGAAGTCCGTCACGAAGCCGTGCTCGCCCCATTCCGGGTGGCGCCCAGCCTCGGCCTCGAGCCGCTCCAGCAGGCGCGGGCCGATCGCGTCGTCGCCGCGGCCCGGATTGCCCCAACCGAGCAGGAGCACGCGGCTCATGCGCGATGCACCGCGCCGTCGGCGTCGCGCGCGAGCGCCGATACGCGCGCGCCCGCGGCGTCCAGCAGCTCCACCTCGAGCGGCATGCGCCCGAGCGCGTGCGTGGCGCACGACAGGCACGGGTCGTAGGCGCGGATCGCCACCTCGAGGTGGTTGAGCAGCCCCTCGGTGAGCTCGCGCCCGTCGAAGCGCTCGCGCGCCACCGCGCGCACCGCCTCGTTCATCGCCTGGTTGTTGTGCGTGGTCGAGACGATCAGGTTGCAGCGCTCGATCTGGTCGTCCTCGTTGATGCTGTAGTGGTGGATCAGCGTGCCGCGCGGCGCCTCGATCACGCCGACGCCGCGCCACTGCCGCGCGCCCGCCACCGCGAGCTCGCCGCCCAGCAGGTCGGCGTCGCCGAGCAGCGCGCCGATGCCCTCGGCCGCGTGCAGCATCTCGATCATGCGCGCCCAGTGGTAGGCGAGCGAGGCGTGCCGCGCCGAGCCGCCGTCGTGCGCGACCAGCTCCTGGCGCGCCGCCTCGGCGAGCGGCGTGGGGATGAAGTCGCAGTTGAACACGCGCGCGAGCGGCCCCACGCGGTACCAGCCGCGCTCGCTGCCGAGCGCGCGCAGGAACGGGAACTTCATGTACGACCAGGTCTTGACCGACTCGCGCAGTACCTCGCCGTAGGCGGCGGGGTCGTGCCGGTCGAACAGGATCGCGCCCCGCTCGTCGCGCGCGCGCAGGACGCCGTCGTAGAGCTCGAGCGCGCCGTCGGCGCGCACCAGCGACAGGATCGGCGAGCGCAGCGCGGCGAAGTCGCGCGCCGCCGCCGCGCCGTCGACGTAGAGCTTCCTCGCGATGTCCACCGCCTCGCGGCACCAGGCGAGCGTCTGCGCGAGGTCCCGCGCGAGGTAGTCGCGCTCCTCGCGCTGCAGGTGCTTGTTCACGCCGCCCGGCACGGCCAGCGAGCCGTGCACGCGCTTGCCCGCGGTGACGCGGATCACCTCTTGGCCGTACTTGCGCAGCAGCACGCCCTTCTTCGCCACCTCGGGGAACGCCGCGGCCACCGCCAGCACGTTGCGCTTTTCGACCTCGGCGCCGAAGCCGAACAGCAGGTCGGGCGAGGCCAGGTGGAAGAAGTGCAGCGCGTGCGACTGCAGGATCTGCCCTAGGTGCAGGAGGCGCCGCATTTTCTCGGCGGTCGGGGTGAGCTTCGCGGCGCCCGCGAGCACGTCCACGGCCTTCGCGCCCGCGAGGTGGTGGCTCACCGGGCAGATGCCGCACAGGCGCTGCACCATCACCGGCACCTCCCAGTACGGCCGGCCCTGCACGAACTTCTCGAAGCCGCGGAACTCGACGATGTGGAAGCGGGCCTGCCGCACGTGGTTCTGGTCGTCGAGCAGCAGCGTCACCTTGCCGTGCCCCTCGATGCGCGTGACCGGCTCGATCGCCACGCGCCGCAGCGCTTGCGGGTTCGGCGTCGTCTCGAGGCCGGCGTCCATGGCGCGCTCAGTCGTAGTGGATCGCGCCGGCATCGAGCTGCGGCGTGCGGCCGGCGATCAGGTCGCCGAAGAACTTCCAGAAGGTGTCCGCCGAGGGCGGGCAGCCGGGCAGGAAGTAGTCGACGCGCACCACCTCCTGGATCGGGCGCACCTTGTCGAAGGGCAGCGGCAGCTCCGGGTCGTTCGGGATCACGTGGCCCTCGGTACCAGGCCCGTACTGGTAGACCTCGCGGAAGCACTCCCAGAGATCGACGTTGTTGCGCATCGCCGGCACGCCGCCGGTGATCGCGCAGGCGCCCACCGCGACCAGGACCTTGCAGTTGGCGCGGAAAGCCTTCAGCACATGCACGTTCTCGGCGTTGCAGATTCCGCCCTCGACCAGGCCCACGTCGCAGGGGCCGACCGTCTTGATGTCGTTGATCGGCGAGCGGTCGAACGCCACGTGCTGCGCGAGCTCGAGGATGCGCTCGTCGATGTCCAGCAGCGACATGTGGCAGCCGAAGCAGCCGGCGAGCGAGCAGGTCGCGACTTTCAGCTTCTCAGCCACGGCCCTGCTCCTTGACGCGCCGCGCCTCGGTGACCGCTACCTCGCTCACGGGCTTCAGGTCGAACGTGCGCCGGCCGATCGGCACCTGGTAGGCGCGGCGCTTGGGCAGCAGCGCGCCGACCGGGCACACGCGCACCGCGGCGTCGGTCACGGCGAGCTTGGTGTCGCCCAGGCGCCCGGAGGCCGAGTTGACCACCAGGCGCGAGCGGATGCCGCGCCCGGCGATCGCGAACACGCGCTTGCCGTCCACGTCGCGGCTCGCGCGCACGCACAGGTCGCACAGGATGCAGCGGTTGCGGTCGAGCAGCACCTCCGGGTGCGAGGCGTCGAGGTCGCGCGCCGGGAAGAACAGGTCGAAGCGCGAGTGGTCCATGCCGACGTGGTAGCCCACCGCCTGCAGCTCGCAGTCGCCGCTCTTCTCGCACGCCGGGCAGGTGTGGTTGCCCTCGGCGAACAGCATCTCGACGAGCGCGCGGCGCATGTCGACGAGCTCGGGCGAGACGGTCTCGACCTTCATGCCGGCGCGCGCGCGCGTCGTGCACGAGGCGGCGTTGCGCCCGTCGACGCTCGCCGTGCACACCTTGCAGCTGCCGTGCGGCGCGTAGCCCGGGCGGTGGCACAGATGCGGGATGTAGGCGCCCGCCTCGAGCGCGGACTGCATCACGGTCTCGCCCTCGCGGAACGGGATCTCCTTGCCGTCCAGCGTGAAGGTATTCATGGCTCCTCGCTCACGATGTGCGCCCACTCGTCGTCGCGCCGCGTGATCAGGCGCGCGGGCTCGAGCGCGGCGTCGAGGTCGAACGCCGGCTCGTAGCTCAGGCTGCGCAGGCGCCGCTCGTAGGCCTCGGGGAAGGCGCGCATGGTCTGCACCACGGGCTTCGCGGCGGTGTGGCCGAGCCCGCAGTGGCTCATCGATTCCAGCACGCGCATCAGCATCCGCATGCGCTCCATGTCGTAGGCGCTGCCCTTGCCCGCGGCGAGCTTGTCCATGGTGTTGCGCAGCAGCGAGGTGCCCACCCGGCACGGCGTGCAGAAGCCGCAGCTCTCGTGCGCGAAGAAGTGCGCGAAGTTGCGCGCCACCTCGAACATGTCGCGGCTGCGCGAGAACACCATCAGCGCGCCCGCGCTCGGCACGTCCTCGAACGCGATGCGGCGCTCGAACTCGCGCCAGGGCACGCAGGTGCCCGAGGGACCGCCCACCTGCACGGCCTGCGGCTGCTGCGCGGCGCAGTCGGCGAGCACCTGTCGCAGCGTCACGCCGAACGCGTACTCGTACACGCCCGGCCGCTTGCAGTCGCCCGAGACGCTGAGCAGCTTGGTGCCGGTGGACTCGCGCGTGCCAAGGCCCGCGAACCACGCGCCGCCGCGCTCGAGGATGCGCGCGGCGCAGGCGTAGGTCTCGACGTTGTTCACCACCGTGGGCTCGCCCAGGTAGCCGTGCGTGTCGGGATACGGCGGGCGGTTGCGCGGGCGGCCGGGCTTGCCTTCGAGCGACTCGATGAGCGCGGATTCCTCGCCGCAGATGTAGGCGCCGGCGCCCAGCACGATCTCGACGTCGAAGTCGAAGCCGGGCGTGCCGAGGATGTCCTTGCCGAGCAGGCCGGTGGAGCGCCGGCGCGAGCGCACCGTGCGCAGCCGGTCGGCGAGGCAGCGGTACTCGCCGCGCAGGTAGAGGTAGCCGCTCTTCGCGCCGAGCACGCGCGCGGCGATCGTCATGCCCTCGAGAACGAGGTCGGCGTGGCTCGCGAGCAGCACGCGGTCCTTGAAGGTGCCGGGCTCGCCTTCGTCGGCGTTGCACACCACGTGGTGCGCGCGGCCCTGCGCCTTGCGGCAGGAGCCCCACTTCGCCGCCGTCTTGTAGCCGGCGCCGCCGCGGCCGCGCAGGCTGGCGGCCTCGAGCTCGGCGAGGATCGCGTCGGGCCCGAGCGCGAGCGCGCGGCGCAGCCCCGCGCCGGGCTGGAACGGCTCGCCCAGCAGCGGCCCGGACTTGCGCACGTTGTCGGGCACCTCGAACAGCACCTGCGGCCACTGCGCGAACGGACGCTGCTCGCGGATCAGGTTCGCGATCTGGTCGAGGCGGTTGCGGTCGAGCGACGGCACCAGCATGCCGTTGACGAGCGCGCCCGGGGCCTGGTCCGCCAGGCCGATGTCGGAAGTGCTGTCGACGAACACCAGCCCGTCCTCGCTCTGCCGGCCGGGCTCGATCAGCAGCTCGTCGCAGAAGTAGCGCATGAGCTCGGCCTTGCCGGCCATGTGATCGACGATGTTGTCCGAGAACAGCACCTCGTACCTGCCGTGCGGCGCCGCGTGCAGCAGGTGGTAGAAGCTCGCGGTGCCCTCGAGCTCGGCGCGCGTGAGGCGCAGCGCGCCAGCGAGCCGGTCGAGCGCCTCGGCGGGCACGCAGCCGAGCGCCGCCTGCACGGCGTGCAGCATGGCGAGCAATCGGGGCGCTTCGGCGCCGTAGCGTGCAACGGCTTGGTCTACGGCCTGGGCGGGATCCATGGTGGATTCGGGCCGGGCGATCCGGCCTGCCCAGTATGCGGGCGCGCCGCGGGGACAGCTTGATGCAGGTCAACCGCGCCGCGGCTAGTCGGCGAAGCGCGGCGCGACGCGGCGAAAACCGGCGTACAGCGCCAGGTCGTAGGCGATCTTCAGCACGCCGCAGGCCACCAGCGGCGCGGCCACCGCGCCACCCGCAAACAGCACGCCCGAGATCACCGGCCCCGCGGCGGACGCCAGGCTGCGCGGCACCGCGGTGAAGCTCGCGGCCGCGGGCCGCTCGGCCGGCGTGACCACGGACATCACGTAGGCGCTGCGCGCGGGCACGTCCATCTGCGAGAGCGCGCTGCGCACGAGCAGCAGGCCGAGCGCCCATTCGAGCGCCGGGCAGAACGCCGCCGCGATCAGGCACAGGCTCGCCGGGATGTGCGTGAACACCATGGTGTTGACCAGGCCGATGCGCCGCGCGAGCGCCGGCGCGGCGAGCTGCGAGCAGGCGCTCAGCAGCCCGGTCCAGAAGAAGAACGCGCCCGCCGCCGCGAGCGACAGGCCGAAGCGCTCGAACAGCCAGAGCGCGAGCAGCGCGTTGATCAGCAGGCCGCCCGCGAACGAATCCACGCAGAACAGCGCCGCCAACCGCACCACGATGCGGCGCGAGGGCCCGAGCGGCGCGGGCGGCGGCGCGTCCTCGGCGCGCACCAACGGCAGTCGCAGGTACAGCACCCACACCGCTGCGCCTACCGCGGCATAGGCGAGGAACATCGCGCGCAGGGCGTCGAGCATGCCGAGGCCCGCGTTCGCCGCGAGCCACTCGGGCACCGCCGCGGCGAGCGCGCCCACGGCGCCGGCCATCGATCCGGTGAAGCTGTAGCGCGCGAACACCGTGGTGCGCGAGTCGCCCCGCGCGGCGCCGGCGAGCGCGGTGTGCTCCAGCGGCAGGAACACGCTCACGTCGCCGCCGCCCGGGTTGAGCGGCCCGAAGAAGGCCACCAGCAGCAGCGGCCAGAGCTGCGTGAACGAGGCGAAGCCCAGGCCCGTGGCCGCCATCACCACCGCCGCGGCGAGCAGCAGGCGCCGGCCGGGGAAGCGGTAGCCCCAGCGGCCGACGGCGAGCGTGGCGAACGCCGAGCCGGCGAGCGTCACCGTGCTGAGCAGGCCAACCTCGAGCTCGCCGTGGCCGAGCGCGAGCAGGTAGGCCGGCAGCAGCACCGCGACGAAGCCGTCGGCGAAGCCGCGCAGCGCGCGCGCGGCGAGCACCAGGCGGATCACGTCTGCATGCGGATCGGCGCGCCGACCGCCTTCCAGCCCGAGTGGCCGACGTTCATGTACTTCGCGTCGAAACCGGCCTCGCGCAGCGCGATCGCGGTGCGGCAGCCGACGTGAAAGCCGTAGGCGCAGTACACGACGACCGGCTTTTCCTTCGAGAGCTCGCTCATCCACTCGCCGACGCGCTCCGGGTCGCGCCAGGTCACGCCCTCGGCGATGTCCTGCTGGCGCGAGACGAAGTGCTTGGGCCGCGTGTCGACGAGTTGCACCTTGCCCTGCGCGAGCATCTCGCGCACCTCCTCGACGCCGACGCCCGGCAGGTCGCCGAACTCCGGCTGCACCAGCGGCCGCGGCGGCCGCACGCTGGTCGCGTCCTCGAAGCGGCCCTCGACCGCCAGCCAGTCGACGTTGCGCAGGAACGTATCCACGTAGGCCCGGGCGTTGGCGCCGAAGTCGATGTGGTAGGCGTGCTCGTACATGTCGAGCGCGAGGATCGGCACGCCGCCCGCCACGGCCTGGCCGTGCTCGGTGGCGTACTGGTTCATGAGCCTGCCGTCGCGCGGATTCCAGACCAGCAACACCCAGCCCGAGCCGCCGCCGAGCGCGTAGCCCATGGCGGAAAACTGCGTGCGCCACTTCTGCACCGAGCCGAAATCGCGCGCGAGCGCCTCGGACATGGCCGGCGTGACCTTGCCCTCGCCGCCCATGCTGGCGAAGTAGAGCTCGTGCAGCAGCGTGGAATTCAGCGCGGTCAGCTCGTCGCGCTTGAGCCCGCCGATCACGTGGCCCGGCGTGGCGGCGAAATCGAGCGACTCGAGCTGCTCGGTGATCGCGTTCAGGCGCCGCAGCGCCCCGCCGTAGTTGTTCTCGTAATGGCTCTCGATGAGCTTGAGCGACAGCCCGCTCAACGTCCAGGGACGGCAATAGATCTGCTTGAGTTGGTAACGCATGGTGCCTCCGGTCCGTAGTGCACGACTTCGTGCATTGACAGGATTGGACGGGGCACCGTCTTGGAGGGAGATATCCCGGGGATCCTGTTTACCCCCGCGTAAAGATTACGCCCGGCTGGGCGCGGAATCAAGTCCACCCCGGCCGGCCCGCGGGAAAAAAGGGCGTGAATATTCACGCCCTGCCGCGGTCAACTTGCGGCCGGCTGGAACGTTCTAGGCCGCATCTGGCACACTAGCGCCAGTTCTTCGAGGGGGAAACATGTTGATCCGGCTCATCTGCATCGCGCTGTTCCTTGCCGCGCCGTCCGTGTACGCGCAGGCCCTGCAACTCATCAGCGCCGACGAGGCCAAGCAGCCGGCCGCCGCGTCCAAGCCCGCCAGCCGGGCGATCACGCGCGGCCCGGGCGTGAAGCTCGCCTCGCCCGAGAGCGTCTCGGGCAACTTCGCCTTCAAGGTCGCCTTCGAGCCGCGCGGCGAGTCGAAGATCGACCCGGCCACCGTGAAGGTCGAGTACCTGAAGGGCTCGGGCGTGGACCTCACCGAGCGCCTGAAGCCGAGCGTGAAGCCGACCGGCATCGAGGTCGCCGCGGCGACCGCGCCCGCCGGCGAGCACCCGATCCGCGTCACCGTGCGCGACAGCGAGGGGCGCCTGGGCACGGCCGAGTTCAAGCTCACGGTGAAGTAGCGGGCCGCAGAGCCGCGCGCGCATGCGCTGTCCCTACTGCGTCTCGGAGATCGCCGACGAGGCGCTCGCCTGCCCGCGCTGCGCGCGCGATCTGTATCTGTTCAAGCCGCTGCTCGCCAAGATAGAGCAGCTCGAGAAGACCGTCGCCGAGCAGGCGAAGTCCGCCGCCGCGGGTGCCGAGCAGCGCATCGCGGCGCTCGAGGAGGAGCTGGCGAAGATCAAGGCCGAGCGCGCCGAGGCGATCCCGGTGGAAGTGGCCATCCAGCCTTCGCGCGCCGCGGCGCCGAGCGACGGCTACCTAGGGGGAATCTTCCAGGCGCTGGTGCCGGTGCTCGTGCTGCTGCTCGTAGCGCACGGGGTGCTGCTCTTCATGTACGACGTAAAGCCGCTCTACCTGCGCATCGCCACGATCCTGTTGCCGATGCCCTTCGGCTTCCTGCTCGCGCGGCACTTCCCGGGGCATCTTTGGACCTCGGCCGCGGCCGGCTTCGTGACGGCGGTGCTCGCGGTGCTGGGCATGCTGACCATTGCTGCGACCATCGACAAGGTGCCGCTGCTGCCGCAGGACGCGCGCGACTGGCGCGAGACGCTGGAATACGTCGCCAGCATCGGTCTGGCGGTGTTCACGGGCCTGCTCGCAGGCGAGTTCTACGCCGCCTTCAAGCAAAGCAAGATCCAGCCGCCGAAGGTGATCGTGCTGATCGCCAAGGCGGTGACGCCGAACGAGGATGGAGAGTTCGGCATCGAGCGCGCCGCCAAGCGAATCGACAAGGTCTACAAGGCGGCGACCCCGGCCGTGACCGGCGCCGCCTCGGTCTACGCCGGCATCAAGGCCTTCCTCGGCGACCTCGGCTAGGTCTGTTTGTATTCGACGAGCTCCATCCGCTCGTCTATGTTCGAGGGAGGCTTGCCGCCGGGGCCCTTCGGCGCGCCGTCCATGCCCGGCCCGCGCCGGCCGAGGGCGCCGGGCCCACCCGAGCCGCCGGGCGCGGACGCGCTGCGCTCGAACTTGCGGTACTGCTCGGTGACGATCGGCCGGCGCACCTTGTCTGGCGCCATCCAGCGCGTGAGCTTCAGCTCGGACTTGCCGTGCGGGAACACGGCATAGCCGTCGCCCTCGATCACGTAGCAGTCGAACGTGCCCGCCGGCACGGTGATCTTCTCGCGCTTCGTGATGCGGAACTCGAACTCGGACTCTCCGGTCCGGCCGCCCGCGCCGGTAGTGCTGTAGCGCGTCGTCCATTTCTTGCCGATCGCGTACTCGGTCGGCTGGTCCTGGCGCGGCGAGAAGCGGTTGCCGTTGGGCAGCTTGATGGTGTTGCCGAGCCTGTCGAGGATCACCGCGCCGTTGCCGATGATCACTTCGGTGTCGGTGACCGCAGTGATGCGGCCCGGGATGCGGCCGAGTTCGGCGCGCGTCGTGCGGTCGAGCGTGACGTAGCCGTAGTAGTCGCCCACCTTGAAGTCCATGTCGGCGAGGACGGTGCCCTGCGTGTACGGGTTGCCCGCCGCCTGGACGATCTGCACTTTCTTCTCGCCCTGCTTGGCGAGCGCGCGATCCAGCTGCAGCTGCGCGAGCTCGGAGAACGGTCCGCTCGGCCAGCGGCGCAGGAAGGCTTCCAGCGGTGCCGGGTCCATGGACTCCTTGATCTTCTCCCACTGCGCGAGCTCTTCCTCGAACAGCTTGTCCTTCTCGGCGTCGGAGGCCGCTTTGAGCTCCCTGGGCGGGAGGAACCAGAAGTCGTCCTCGAGTGACGTGCTCTCCCAGGGGATCTGCGCCCCGTTGGTCTTGCGCCGCACGCCCAGGCGCACGCGCTTGAACACGTCCTCGATCTTCGCCTCCGGCACCTTCATCTCGCGCAGCAGATTCTCGGTGTACAGGCCGTTCACCCCATCGCCGTCCGAGGCCACGTTGCCGGGGCTGGTCGCGTACGCAAGGATCGTCTGCGTGGGCGCATCCATCTGGCTCAAGCCCTTCTGCGGCGCCTTCTTCGCCTTGCCGAACGGGTCCTCGCGGCAGGCATCGAGGATGATCACGTTCATGGGGTTGGCCGCCTTGGTCAGGCCCTCCATCAGCCGCGCCACGTCCACGCTCTGCTTGCCCACGTCCTCCACGGTGTCGATCACCGCGTCCACCGGCAGCATGTAGTTGCGCCAATCCAGCTGCACGCCGTGCCCGGCGAAGTAAAACAGGCCCACCGCCTTCTTCTGCTCCATGCCGTTCACGTACCCGCGGATCGCCTTCACCAGCGCCTCGCGCCCGGTGTCGATCAGCGTGGTCACCGCGAAGCCCGAGGCCTTCAGCGCTTCGGACACCGCCTTGGCGTCGTTGGGCGCGTTCTTGAGCACCGGCGCGTCCTTGTACGCGCCGTTGCCCACCACCAGCGCCACCTTGGGCGCCTTGAGCAGCTTGAGCGCCCCCTCGCGCGCATCCTGCTGCGCCCACACCCACGCGTAGGGCAGCGGCGCGAACAGAGAACCTGCCAAACCTGCCTTCAGGACCGTCCTTCTCTTCGATTGCACAGTTCTCCCCCTAAGAGATTTGTGATGAAACCCCATATTCCCGCTGTCCAATTCGCTTATCAGATTGTACTTTTCCAATCGTACTAAGCGGGGAGACGTGAACTTTCACACCCTGGGCGCTTGCGGAGGACTAATGTGGCGTCCGTGCGAGGCAACGGACCTAGGGGGTCATTGGGTTGCGCGATCGGGAACAGGAAACACGGGAAGAACTGCTCAGGTATCTGGAGCAGGTGTCGGGGCATGCCATGCGCACGCGCGAGGACGTGGACCAGTTCCTGACCTTTTACGCCGAAGTGCACCCCGAAAGGCATTTCCTTGAATCGCTCTCCGCCTATTGGCTGGTCGCCAAGCGCGTCGTCCTGGCGGCGCTGATGGCGTTCGCCGTGTTCCAGTACTTTGCGGTGGAGGCCGTCACCGAAGTCTTTGAAGTCGACCGAGTCAAGTTCCTCACCCCGCCGCCGCTTCCCCAGACCTCGAAGACTTAGCGCGCCGAATGGCGTCCCGACGGGGATTCGAACCCCGGTTACCGCCGTGAAAGGGCGATGTCCTAGGCCTCTAGACGATCGGGACTTGAGGCGATCCTGCGGTTACTGCGAAGCTCGAGTGGTGGAGGTAAGCGGGATCGAACCGCTGACCTCTTGCATGCCATGCAAGCGCTCTCCCAGCTGAGCTATACCCCCACGCAAGGGCGCGAATTATATCACCGGCCGCAGCCCGCCCCACCGGCTTTTAGCCGGCCTGCAGGTGGTTCTTGAGCCGCGCGAGCACGGTCTCGCGCCCGAGCAGTTCCAGCACCGCGTCGAGCGACGGCGTCTGCGTGCGGCCCATGATCAGCAGCCGCGCCGGCATCGCCAGCGCGGGCATTTTAAGGCCCGCGGCCTTGAGCACCTCGGCGATCGTGGCGGCGATCGATTTCCGGTCCCAGGGCGTGTGCGCGAGGTCCGCCGCCAGCATCCGCAGCGCGGGCCGCACGGTGTCGGTCAGCGCCTGCGCTACGGCATCCGCCGAGGGCGATTCGTAGACGTAGAACATGCGCGCGTTCTCGGCCAGGTGGACCACGGTGTTCGCGCGGTCCTTGAGCAGGGCGACAACCTTGTCGATCGGCGGGCCGCAGCGCGCGTCGACGCCCATGTCCTTCAACACCAGCTCGGTCAGCCCCGAGAGGCGCACGTCGTCGGCGTTCTTCAGGTACTGCTGGTTCATCCAGAGCGCCTTCTCCGGGTCGAACTTCGCCGGCGAGCGGCTGACATGCCCGAGATCGAACCACTCCACCAGCTGCTTGCGCGTGAAGACCTCCTCGTTGCCGTGCGACCAGCCCAGGCGCGCGAGATAGTTGTCCAGCGCCTCGGGCAGGAAGCCCTCCTCCATGTACTGCATGACGCTCACCGCGCCGTGGCGCTTCGACAGCCGCTCGCCGTCGGCGCCGAGGATCATGGGCAGGTGCGCGAACGCCGGGATCTTGTCCTGCGCCACCAGCGCATTGAAGATATGCAGCTGCCGCGGCGTGTTGTTCACGTGGTCGTCGCCGCGGATCACGTGCGTGATGTCCATGTCGAGGTCGTCCACCACGACGCCGAAGTTGTAGGTCGGCACGCCGTCGGCGCGCAGGATCACCAGGTCGTCGAGCTCCTTGTTGGGAAAGCTGATCGCGCCCTTCACCAGGTCGTGCCAGCCGATCTCGCCGTCTTCCGGCGTCCTGAAGCGGACCACGGGTTTCACGCCATCGGGCTTCTTCAATCCTTTCGAACGCTCGGGCCGCCAGCGGCCGTCGTAGCGCGGCTTCTCGTTGTTCTGCCTTTGCCGGGTCCGCAATTCCTCAAGCTCTTCCTTCGTCGCCCAGCACGGATACGCGTGGCCCGCAGCGATCAGCCGGTCCGCGACCTCCTTGTAGCGCGCGAGGCGCTTCATCTGGAAGTACGGCCCCTCGTCCCAGTCCAGGCCGAGCCACTTCATGCCCTCGAGGATCGCGTTCACCGAGCGCTCGGTGGAGCGCTCCAGGTCGGTGTCCTCGATGCGCAGGATGAACTTGCCGCCGTGCCGCCGCGCGTAGGCCCAGGAGAACAGCGCCGTGCGCGCGCCGCCGATGTGCAGGAAGCCGGTCGGGGAAGGCGCGAAGCGGGTGCGTACATTCATCAGTCCATCCCGCCCACGACCGGCAAATGCTGGGCGCGCCAGCGCAGCATTCCGCCGGCGAGGTTCGCGACTCGCGCCAGGCCGGCGTTCTTCAGCATCACGGTGGCCTGCGCCGAGCGCGCGCCGGAGCGGCAGACAACCACCACTGGCGCGTGTTCGTCTATTTCGGCAAATCTTTGCATCAAACTGCCAAGCGGAACCAGTTTTGCCCCGGCGATGTGGCCGAGCGAGCCCGTGAATTCCGCCGGCTCGCGCACATCCAGCACCTGCACGACGCCGGGGTTTTCCGCCACCCAGTCCGGCTGCAGTTCCCAGACGCCGGCGAAGGTCATGGCGAGCGGCGCCCAGTCGGTGTCGGCAGCGTCAGTCATCTCATCCTTGTCGGGGCGTCCGCAGCGCAGGTTGGCCGGCACCGCCACGTCCATCAGTTTCGGGTGCGCGAGCCCGAGGTTGGACATGTAGCCGGTGAAATCCGCCTCGCCGATCGCCAGCGCGAGGCGCGGATTGTGCCGCTTCTCCTCGCCGACGCTGGAGGCGGTGACACCGCGGTAGTCGTGCCCCGGGTAGACCAGGCAGTCGTCGGGCAGCGAGAAGATGCGCTCGCGCACCGAGCGGTAGAGCAGCGCTGCGCTGCCCTGCTGGAAATCGGTGCGCCCGCAGCCGCGGATCAGCAGCGCGTCGCCGGTGAATGCCTTGGACCGGTCGTCCAGCACGAAGCTCATGCAGCCGCCGGTGTGCCCCGGCGTGGCGCGCGCTTCCAGCGTGCGCATGCCGAAGGCGATGACGTCGCCGTCGGCCAGCACGCGGTCGGCGCCCTCGGCGCCGCTCGCCCTGGACAGCGCGATGTTCGAGCTCAAGCGCCGCTTGAGCAGCGTCGCGCCGGTGACGTGGTCGGCGTGCACGTGCGTCTCGAGCGTGAACAGCAGCTTCAGGTCCAGCTCGCGGATCAGCGCCGCGTCGCGCCGCGCGTGCTCGAATACCGGATCGATCAGCACCGCGTCGCGCGTCAGGGAATCCGCGAGCAGGTAGGAGTAGGTGAAGGACTGCGGATCGAACAGCTGGCGGAAAATCATGCTTCAGCCGCGCGCCGACGTGAGGGCGGACAGTGCCTTCGGGGCGAGCACCGTGATGCGCTCGCGCTCGAGGCGCACCCAGCCGCGCTGCTCGAAGCTGCGCAGCAGCCGGCTGACGATTTCGCGCACGCTGCCGAGCTCGTCGGCGAGGCCCTGGTGGGTTCCCTCGATCACCGGCCCGCGGCGGATCAGGAGCTGCGCGAGGCGCGTGTCGAGCTGGCGGAACGCGACCTCCTCCACCAGCTCCATCACCTCGCTCAGGCGCTCGCCGTACATGCCGAACACGTAGCGGCGGAACGGCTCGAACTGCAGCATCAGTTCGTTGAACGGCGCCGGCGGAATGCTCAGCAGCTCGACGTCGGTCTCGGCGATGCCGGAGGCGGAATAGTCCGAGTGCCCCAGCAGGCAGCCGCCCGAGAGGATGCAGCTCTGCCCGGGCTCGACGCGGTAGAGCAGGATCTCCCGGCCGTTCGGCGCGGTCTTGGTGACGCGCACGCTGCCATCGAGCACCAGCGGAAAACCGCGGCAGGGCTGGTTGGCGTCGAACAGGGTGTCGCCCGCGGGCGCGCGCAGCAGCTGCGCTTCGTCGAGCATTGCATCCAGGCGCGGCTGCGGCAGCTCCGCAAACAGCGGGAAGCGGCCGAGCAGCCGGCGGCGCAGTTCTGACTTTTCGGCGTGGACGATTTCCGGCACTGGGCGGTGGACAGGTTGTCCCGCCGCCCAGTTTAGCCCAGCCGCGCTACTCCTCGCCGCCCTGCAGCCACTGCGGGCGCAGCTGGCGGAACTGCTTTCGCTGTTCCGGCGTCAACACTGCTTCGACCTGGTTGTGGCTCTCCAGACGCGATTTCAGCATCAGGCGCCTGAGATCATCGACCTTCTGTTGCTGCTCGGTGACCGCGTTCGCGTCCACCTTCTCCGCGTAATACAGGCGGCGCAGTGCGAACATCTCCGAACGCAACTGGCCCATCGATGTCCAGTTCTTCTGCCGATTCCCTTCCTGGATCGCCTGGATCTTGTCGCGCTGATCGTCGCTGAGGTTGAGCGACTCGAGCACACTGGCGCCCGGCCCGTAGCCGCGCCCCGATCCGTAGCCCGGGCCGAACCCGAGTCCGCCGCCGCGCATGCCGGGACCGTATCCGGGTCCGCCGCCGCCCATCATTCCGGGGCCGTAGCCGGGACCGCCACCCGTCATCCCCGGACCGTAGCCGGGGCCTTGCGCAATTGCCGCAGCTCCCAACGTTGCCGCGGCGAGCACGGTAGCAACCATCGCGAATTTCCTGAGTTTGACGTTCATGACCTTTCTCCGTTGCGTTGATTCGACGACCGCGGTCTCGCGCCGCTGCACGCTCGACGCTTGATCCGGCGCAAGACGTCCACGTTTCAGTTCGTTCCGGTTTGTGTCCGGATGTAACGCGCCCTCGTTGCGGAAGCAGCCTGAGCCGCTCAGGCTTTCTTCTGCTCCATCGGGCAGGTGCTCATGCCGAGCAGGGTATAGGCCGGGCAGAAGCGGAACACGCCCGTCGAGAGCGGTACGAGGCCGACCAGACCCCACCAGCGCGCGCTGCCTTCGAGTACGAATACCAGGGCGAGCAGCCCCAGGCCGACCAGGATCCGCAGGGTGCGGTCGATGCTGCCTACGTTTGCCTTCATGAAAGCCTCCTTGTTGTGTTGCGGTCAGTGTCCCGCGTGCGCGCCGGCGCGTCTGTGACCCAGGTTCCGGAAGCTATGCGACCCAGGTCACAGACCCGCGGGTGCGGCGAGGCGCAGCATGACGTCATCGCAATCGACACCCCAAATTGATGGAGATCAACATGACGCTCGAGAGAATGATCAGGATGTTCGCAGGTACCTTCGTATTGCTGTCGCTCGCCCTGGGAGTCAAGGGAAGCCCCGTGTTCATCAACGAGAATTTCCTCTGGTTCACCGCTTTCGTCGGCGCCAACCTGCTGCAGAGCTCGTTCACCTGCTTCTGCCCGCTGGAAATGATCCTTAAGAAGCTCGGCATGAGGTCCGCCACGGCATGAGCACTGCCGCCACCCTGCTCAAGGTCGCCTGCCCGGCCTGCCTCACGGCGAACCGGGTCGATAGCGAACGGCGCGGCGACGGACCGAAGTGCGGCCGTTGCGGCGCGGCGCTGCTCGACGGCAAGCCGGTCGAGCTCGATGAAACGCGCTTCGACGCGCTCGCCGGCGGCACGGAACTGCCGCTGATCGTGGACTTCTGGGCGCCTTGGTGCGGCCCCTGCCGCGCGATGGCGCCGATGTTCGAGCAGGCGGCGCGCACGCTCGCGACCGAGGCGCGCTTCGCCAAGGTCAACACCGACGCGGAACAGGCGCTCGCCGCCCGCTACGCGATCCGCGCCATCCCGACGCTCATTCTGTTCCGCAACGGCGCGGAGGTGAAGCGCCATTCCGGCGCGATGGACGCCGGCTCGCTGGCGCGCTGGATCAATCCATCGAGCAAGGACTGACCTGTGCGTCACGCGACCCTCGCGCTGGTTTCCGCGCTCGTGCTGGCGGGCTGCGGCGACTCGCCGCCGCCCATGACGCCGGCCGGCCCGGAATTCAAGGCCGCGGCGGTAGAGGTGCGCGAGATCGACCTCGCCTACTCCGCGGAAGCCGTGATCGAGGCGGTGCGCCAGTCCACGGTGTCGGCGCAGATCTCCGGCCGCATCGTCGAGCTGCGCTTCGACGTCGGCGATTACGTGAAGAAGGGAGAAGTGATCGTGCGCATCGACGAGCGGGCGGCCGGCCAGGCGCTCGCCGCGAGCGAGGCGCAGGTGCGCGAGGCGGACGCGGCGGCGCGCAATGCGCGCGTCAGCTTCGAGCGCTCGCGCCAGCTCCTCGCGCAGAAGTTCATCAGCCAGGCGGCGCTCGACAAGGCCGAAGCGGACTACAAGCAGGCGCAGGCGCGCCTGTCGGCGATGCTGGCCGGCGCCGGCCAGGCGGCCACCGAGCGCAGTTTCGCCACCATCGTCGCGCCCTACAGCGGCGTGGTGTCGGCGCGCCTCGTCGAACTGGGCGAGATGGCGGTGCCCGGCAAGCCGCTCATGACCGGCTTCGATCCGTCCACGCTGCGCGCGGTGGCCAACGTGCCGCAGGCGCAGGTCGCGGCGATCCAGGCCTCCGGCAAGGCGCGCATCGAGGTGCCGGCGCTCGGCAAATGGATCGACGTGAGCCAGGTAACCGTCGTTCCCTCCGCCGATCCGCGCACGCACACCACGCGCATCCGCCTGGAGCTGCCCGAGGACCTGCGCGGCGTCTATCCGGGCGTGTTCGCGCGCGCGCACTTCACGGTGGGACGCGCGCCGCGCCTGCTCGCGCCGCGCGCGGCGGTGTTCCAGAGGAGCGAGCTCACGGGCGTCTACGTGCTCGATGACAAGGGCGCGCCGCGCCTGCGCCAGATTCGCCTCGGCACCGCGGGTGACGAGGGCTCGGTGGAAGTGCTCGCGGGCCTCAAGCCCGGCGAGCGCGTCGCGCTCGAGCCCGTGAAGGCCGGCATGGCCGGCGCGCATTGAGGACGGCGCGCATCATGGGCCTTTCGGGCCGCATTGCGAAGTTCTTCCAGGACTCGCAGCTGACGCCGCTCGCGGCGCTGGTCGCCCTGCTGCTCGGCGTGTTCGCCGTCGCCGTCACGCCGCGCGAGGAGGAGCCGCAGATCAACGTCACCATGGCGAACGTCTTCGTGCCCTTCCCGGGCGCATCGGCGAAGGACGTGGAAGCGCTGGTCGCCGGCCCCGCCGAGCAGGTGCTCGCGCAGATGACCGGCGTGGAGCACGTCTACTCGGTCTCGCGCCCCGGCATGGCGGTGCTCACGGTGCAGTTCGAGGTCGGCGTGCCGCGCATCGACGCGCTGGTGCGGCTGCACGACAGCATCGCCTCGAACCGCGACTGGGTGTCGCCGGAGCTGGGCACGCTGGAGCCCGTGATCAAGCCCAAGGGCATCGACGACGTGCCGGTGGTGGCGCTCACCTTCTCGAGCGAGGACCCGCAGCGCGGCGCCTACGAGCTGGAGCGCGTCGCGCATGCCGCCGAGATCGAGTTGAAGCGCGTGCCCGGCACGCGCGAGGTGCAGACGCTCGGCGGCCCGGGGCGCGCGCTACGCGTGCTGCTCGATCCCGACCGGCTCGCCTCGCACGGCGTCTCGGCGCTCGACCTGCGCAACGCGCTCCAGCTCGCCAACGTCGCGCTGCCGAGCGGGCGCCTGGTGCGCGGCAACAGGGAAATCGTCGTAGAGACCGGCAACTACCTGGAGTCGGCGGCCGACGTGCGCGGCCTGGTGGTCGGCACCTTCGAAGGCCGCCCGGTGTTCGTCGCCGACGTCGCCGAGGTCGTGGACGGCCCCGACCAGCCGTCGCGCTACGTTTGGACCGGCAACGGGCCAGGAGCGGCGAGCGCGGGGCGCGCCGCTGGAGTCGAGCAACCGGCCGTGACGCTGCAGATCACCAAGAAGCCCGGCGAGAACGCGGTGGCGATCGCGCGCGCGGTCACCGAGCGCGTCGCCGAGCTGCGCGGCACCGTGATTCCCGATGACGTGCGCGTGGCGGTGACGCGCGACTACGGCGCCACCGCCAACGACAAGGCGCAGCAGCTCATGCGCAAGCTCCTGTTCGCGACCCTGTCGGTGGTGGCGCTGGTGCTGTTCGCGCTCGGCCGGCGCGAGGCGGTGATCGTCGGCGCGGCGGTGCTGCTCACGCTCGCCGCGACCCTGTTCGCCTCCTGGGCCTGGGGCTTCACGCTGAACAGGGTTTCGCTGTTCGCGCTGATCTTCTCGATCGGCATCCTCGTGGACGACGCCATCGTCGTCGTGGAGAACATCCACCGGCGCATGCTCATCGAGCGCAAGCCGCTGGCCGAAGTGATCCCGGACGCGGTGGACGAGGTCGGCGGCCCGACCATCCTCGCCACCCTCACCGTGATCGCGGCGCTGCTGCCGATGGCCTTCGTCACGGGCCTGATGGGTCCCTACATGAGCCCGATCCCGATCAACGCCAGCCTGGGCATGCTGATCTCGCTCGCGGTCGCGTTCACCGTGACGCCCTGGCTCGCGCTCAAGCTGCTGGCGCATGCGCCCCAGCCTGCCGAGAAGGAAGGCTGGTTCGGCAGGTTTATTGCATCGGCTTTGAAGCCTTTCATAGAGCACCCGCGAAAGCGCAAGACGCTTCTCTACGCCATCGTCTTCGCCATCTTTGCCTCGATCGGGCTCGCGGGCGTGAAGCTGGTGGTGCTGAAAATGCTGCCGTTCGACAACAAGTCCGAGTTCCAGGTGGTGGTGGACCTGCCCGCGGGCACGCCGGTCGAGGTCACGGCGGCGGCGCTGCACGACATGGGCGCCTATCTCGCCACCGTGCCCGAGGTGACCGACTACCAGGCCTACGCGGGCGCCGCGGCGCCGATCAACTTCAACGGCCTGGTGCGCCAGTACTACCTGCGCGCCGCCTCGGAATCGGGTGACCTGCAGGTGAACCTGCTGCCGAAGGACGCCCGCCCGCGCAAGAGCCACGACATCGCGCAGGCGGTGCGCCCGGCGCTCGAGGCGATCGCCGCGCGATGGAACGCAAGAGTCAAAGTGGTGGAAGTGCCGCCGGGGCCGCCGGTGCTCTCGCCGATCGTCGCCGAGGTCTACGGGCCCGACGAGGCCGGCCGCATCCGGGTGGCCAAGCGCGTGCGCGAGGCTTTCGCCGCGACGCCCGACGTGGTCGGCGTGGACGACTCGGTGGATGACGCCGCGCCGCGCATCCAGCTCAAGGTGGACCAGGCGAAGGCCTCGCTCGCCGGCATCACGCGCCGCGACGTCGTGGAGACGATGCGCATCGGCCTGGCGGGCGCCAACGTCACGCCGCTGCACGACGGCGTGTCGAAGTACGAGGTGCCGGTGCGCGTGACGCTGCCCGCCGAGCGCCGCGGCGAGCTCGCCGAGTTCCTCAAGCTCACGCTACGCGCGCCCTCCGGGGCCCTCGTGCCGCTGTCCGAGCTGGTCAAGCCGGTCGAGAACGAGCGCGACCGCCCGATCTTCCACAAGGACTTGCTGCCGGTGGTCTACGTGGTCGGCGACCAGGCCGGCCGCGTAGACAGCCCGCTGTACGGCATGTTCGCCATCCGCGCACGGATCGCCGGCGCGGCGCTCGCCGAAGGCGGCACGCTGGGCGAGTATTTCATCCGCCAGCCGTCCGACCCGTACCGCCAGTACGCGGTGAAGTGGGACGGCGAGTGGCAGGTCACCTACGAGACCTTCCGCGACATGGGCCTCGCCTACGCGGTCGGGCTGGTGCTGATCTACCTGCTGGTGGTGGCGCAGTTCCGCTCGTACGTGGTGCCGCTCATCATCATGGCGCCGATCCCGCTCACCGTGATCGGCGTGATGCCCGGGCACGCGCTGCTCGGCGCCAACTTCACCGCCACCTCGATGATCGGCATGATCGCGCTCGCCGGCATCATCGTGCGCAACTCGATCCTGCTCGTGGACTTCGTCAACCTCAAGGTCGCCGAGGGCCTCGCCTTCCGCGACGCGATCCTGCATTCGGCCGCCGCGCGCGCCAAACCCATCGCGCTCACCGCGCTCGCGGCGATGATCGGCGCCACCTTCATCCTCGACGACCCGATCTTCAATGGCCTGGCGATCTCGCTGATCTTCGGCATCCTCGTCTCCACGCTGCTCACGCTCGTCGTGATCCCCGTTCTCTATTACGTCACCTACCGCAACCAGAAGGAGTTCGCATGAGCCAGTACGGATTCTCCACTCGCGTCGCGCTGCCGTTCGACGGCGCCGTCGCCAAGGTCACTGAAGCCCTCAAGGCGGAAGGATTCGGCGTGCTGACCGAGATCGACGTCAAGGCCACCATGAAGGCCAAGCTCGGCATCGAGCATCGCCCGTACCTCATCCTCGGTGCCTGCAATCCGCCGCTCGCGTACCGCGCGCTCACCGCGGAGCCCGACATCGGCCTGCTGCTGCCCTGCAACGTCGTCGTGCGCGAGGAAGCCGACGGCAGCATCGACGTCTCGTTCATGGATCCGGCCATCATGGTGAAGCTCACCGAAAGCCCGGAGCTGCGCGCGGTCGCCACCCAGGTGCGCGCGAAACTGGTGCACGTGCGCGATGCGCTCGCTGCCGCCCACGCGCCCGCCTGAGCCTCGCGCAAGGAGACGACGATGAGCGCGAAGGTCTCGCTCGAGCAGCAGGAAGACTTCCATTTCGCGGTGCGCTTCGACGAAGGCGTGCCGCTGCTGCACACCGACGAGCATCCGCCGCTCGGCAAGGGCGCCGGGCCGTCGCCCGACCAGATGCTCGCCGCGGCGGTCGGCAACTGCATGTCGGCAAGCCTGCTGTTCGCGCTGCGCAAGTTCAAGCAGGCGCCCAAGCCCCTGCGCACCGAGGTCGAATGGACCTCCGGCCGCAACGAGGCCAACCGGCTGCGCATCCAGCGCATCGGCGTGCGCATCACGCTCGGCATGCCCGCCGCCGGCCTGCAGCACCTCGACCGCGTGCTGCGGCAGTTCGAGGCCTTCTGCACCGTGGGCGAAAGCGTGCGCCAGGGCATTCCCGTCGATGTCGAGGTCCACGACAGCACGGGCGCCAGGCTGAAGTGAAAGCGCGTGCGAGACGCGGCAGGAACTGGTCCGCGGCGGCGGTCATCGACTGGCTGCTGCGTGACGCACGCCTGACGACCGACACTGTGGCGCTGGTGGAGGCGGTCGCGGCGCAGCTGCTGCGCGCGGGCGCGCCGCTCTGGCGCCTGCGGCTCGGCTTCTTCACGCTGCATCCGCAGCTCGCGGCCTGGACCTACAACTGGAAGCGCGGCGAACCCGTGCAGGTCGAGCGCATCCCCCACGGCGTGCAGCGCACCGGGGCCTACATCGGCAGCCCCGCGCAGCGCATGATCGACAGCGGCGCGCAGGTGCGCGTGCGCCTGGGCCGGCTCGCGGCATCCGATCACCGCGTGCTGCACGAGCTCGCGCGCGCCGGCGGCACCGACTACCTGCTGCTGCCGCTGCGCTTCTCCGACGGCTCGCGCAACGTGCTGGCGGTGGCCACCGACCGCGCGCGCGGCTTCAGCGCGCGCGATCTCGCGCAGTTCGAGAAGCTCGGCCATGCGCTCGGCGCGGTGCTCGAGGTCGCGGCCACGCGCCGCGCCGCCGAGACGCTGCTCGACACCTACGTCGGCCATCGCAGCGGGCGGCGCATCCTCGGCGGCCTGATCCACCGCGGCGACGCCGACGAGATGCAGGCCGCGATCTGGTACGCCGACCTGCGCGACTTCACCGCGCTCACCGAGCGCCTGCCGACGCCGCGGCTGCTCGAGATGCTGAACGCGTATTTCGAGCTGGTGGCGCAGGCGGTGACGCCGCGCGGCGGCGAGATCCTGCGCTTCATGGGCGACGCCATGCTGATCGTCTTCCCCGCCGAGCCGCTAGGCGGCATCGGGGCGGCCTGCGCCGCGGCGCTGGACGCCGCGCACGACGCGTTCGCGCGCGCCGGCGCGCTCAACGCCGACCGGCTCAGGCGCGACTGCCCGACGATCCGCTTCGGCATCGGCCTGCACGAAGGCACGGTGGTCTACGGCAACGTCGGCGCGCCAGAGCGGCTGGATTTCACGGTGATCGGCCCGGCGGTGAACCGCGCGGCGCGGCTGGAAACGCTCACCAAGAAGCTCAACGTGCCGCTGCTGATGAGCGCGTCGTTCGCCGCGGCGGCGGCGCGCCCCGCGCGCTCGCTGGGCCGCCACCGCCTGCGCGGCCTGGAGGAGCCGGTCGAGGTCTTCGCGCTCGAGGAAGCGCCGGCCGCTCTCAGGACGGCGTGAACATCGGCACCGGCGGGCCGCCGTCGGTGGGCTTGAACACCACCTTGACCTTCATGCCGATTTTCACTGCGTCGAGGTCGCAGTCGACGATGTTGGTGAGCATCGACACGCCCTCTTCCAGCGTCACGTAGGCGATGCAGTAAGGCTCGGGCACGCCGCGGCGCAGCACGCTGCAGGTGTAGACCGTGCCGGCGCCCTTCGCGTCGCGCCACTCGGTCTTCGCCGAGAAGCAGTGCGGGCAGATCGCGCGCGGGTAATGGTGAAACTCGCCGCAGGCGGTGCATTTCTTGATCAGCAGCTTTCCCTGCGAAGCCGCGTCGAAATACGGCTTGTTCTCCGGATTCACCGAAGGTGCGGGAATTTTTCTGTCTTTGTATTGCATTCGAAAAATCAATCTCTTTCAAAAATCAAGGTCGCGGACGTATGGCGCGTTCCCAATTGCCCGCCGGTACCTTGCGCGAGCGCGAGGCCGCAATCCTTCACCTGCACCTTCGGGTGCGCCTCGCCGCGCAGCTGGCGCACCGCCTCGATCACCTTGGTCATGCCGCCGCGGTTGGCCGGGTGGTTGTTGCACAGGCCGCCGCCATCGGTGTTGAAGGGCAGCTTGCCGCTGCCCGAGATCAGGTTGCCGTCGGCGACGAACTTGCCGCCCTCGCCCTTCCTGCAGAAGCCGAGGTCCTCGAGCTGCACCACCACGGTGATCGTGAAGCTGTCGTAGACCGAGACGTAGCGGACGTCGGCGGGCTTGACGCCCGCCTCGGCGAACGCCGCCGCGCCCGACCACGCGGCGCCCGAGGTGGTGAGCGAGAGCTTGCCGCCCGCCTGCCCCTTGGGTGCCTCGCCCGCGCCGATCAGCGTGACCACGGGCCGTTTCAGGCTCCCGGCGACTTCCGGCCGCGCCACGATCACCGCGCCGCCGCCGTCGCTCACCACGCAGCAGTCCATGCGGTGCAGCGGATCGGCGATCACCGGCGAGTCGAGCACCTCCTTGACGGTGACGACTTCCTTCAGCATCGCGTGCGGGTTGTGCTGCGCGTGGTGCGAGGCCGCGACCTTCACCCAGGCGAGCTGCTCGCTGGTGGTGCCGAACTCGTGCATGTGCCGCGCGGCCACCATCGCGTAGCTGTTGGCGGTGACGATGCCGTAGGGCGCCTCGAAGGGCGCATCCGGCAGGTTGGCGCCCCAGCTGCGCGGCTGCGTGCCGCTCGAGCCCTCGGAGCGAGGCCGCCCCGCGAGCGTCACCAGCGCGACGTTGCACTTGCCCGCCGCGATCGCCTGCGCCGCGTGCGCGACGTGGATCAGGTACGAGCAGCCGCCGGTGTCGGTCGAATCGACGTGACGCACCTTGAGGCCCATGTAGTCCACCATCGACATCGGCCCCAGGCCCGGCGCGTCCCCCGCGCAGAAGTAGCCGTCGATGTCCTCGCGCCTGAGCCCCGCGTCCTCGAGCGCGCCCTTCGCCACCTCGGCGTGCAGCTGCGCGACCGACTTGTCCTCGGCCTTCCTGGTCGGGTGCTCGTAGGCACCGACGATGCAGGCCTTGCCCTTGATGGTCATGCCACTGAGGTTAGCATCCAGCCACGAGTGGCCTGCGAAACAAGGCCGATCTTTGCTAGAATCCGCCCTCCCGCAAAGCGGGCGGTTAGCTCAGCGGTAGAGCACTGCTCTCACACAGCAGGGGCCACTGGTTCGATCCCAGTACCGCCCACCAATCCCATGACCCCGACCCCGCTCCAGACCCTGCGCTCGGTGCTCTTCGTGCCGCTCGCCGACGAGCGCTTTCTCGCGAAGGCGCACGAGCGCGGCGCGGACGCGCTGCTGCTCGACCTCGAGGACTCGGTGCCGCCGACGCAGAAGGCCGAGGCGCGCCGGCGGCTGGCGGATGCGGTGCGCCTGCTGCAGAGCAAGGGCGCGACGGCGATGGTGCGTGTCAATTCCGAAGTGCAGTACCTCGCCGACGACCTGCGCGCGGCCGCGCAGGCGCGCGCCGCCGCGGTGTTCCTGCCCAAGGTCGAGAACGCCGACCAGGTGAAGGCCGCCTCGTTCCTGCTCGACGGCTGCGATTCGAGCGTCGTCGCGATGCTCGAATCGCCCGCCTCGGTGCTCGATGCGCCGGCGATCGCGCGCGCGGGCGGGCGCCTCGCGGGCCTCGCCTTCGGCAGCGAGGACTATTGCGGCGCCCTCGGTATCGCATCAGGTGCTGCATCGCTCGACTGGCCCGCGCAACTGGTCGCGGTCGCGGCGCGCGCGCGCGGGCTCGCCGCGTTCGGGCTGCCCGGCCCGGTGGCGGAAATCGCCGACATGGACGGCTACGCGCGCCTGCTCGAGCGCGCGAAGGCGATGGGCTACACGGGCACGCTGTGCATCCATCCGAAGCAGGTGGCCGCGTCCAACCGCGTGTATTCGCCGAGCGACGCCGAGATCGCGCTCGCGCGCGAGATCGTCGCCGCGTTCGAGGCCGCCGTGAAGGAGGGCCGCGGCGCTTTCGCGTTGCACGGCCGCATGATCGACGCGCCGGTCGCCGAGCAGGCGCGCGCCACGCTCGCGCGCGCGCGTCCCTAGTCCGTCAGCGAACTTTCGCTCCGCCACAAGCAACGCCCCAGTAGGCCTCGTTGATGCCCCCCGCGACGACCGCCTCCCAGCGGCGCGGCATGCTGCTCGTGGATACCGGCGTGCCCGCGCCCATGTGCCCGGAGAAGTCGACCGACGACAGCAGCCGCACGCGGCGCGCCACGCAGTCGTACTCGCGCAGCACCACGGTCGAGTACAGGCCGTGCCCCTCGGGCGTGAAGTCCTGGCGGGGAAAGTCGTACAGGCCGACCATCGTCGCCATGCCGCCGCTGCGGCGGATGCTGGCCGAGTCGGCATACGCGGCGTAGATCTCGTTGGCGGCGCCGACCGCGGTCCAGTCGGCGAGCGCGCCGCCGCACGCGAGGGCGAGCAGGCCGGCGAGCAGCGCGCGCATCTCAGCTCAGGCCAGCGAGCCGCGCTGCGCGAGGCTGTCGCGCTCGAAGCCCGCGACCCGCTTGTAGGCCTCCGACATCGCCACCAGCTCGGCGTTGCTGATCACGTCCTCGATGCGCGCGAAGGGCTTGTCGCCGCTGCGCTCCCAGACCTCGCGCAGGATCGCATCCGGCGGGTTGGCGCGGTTCATGAGCACGAGATCGTTGGCCGCCTTCAGGCGCGCCTGCTCATATTCTTTCAATGCGGATTCGATGTCCGGCAAGCGGCGCAGACATCCCGCGAGCGTTCGCGCATCCAGGATCGCCTGGCCGGCGCCGTTCGAGCCGCGCGGGTACATCGGGTGCGCGGCGTCCCCGAGCAGCGTCACGCGCCCCCGGCTCCAGTAGGGCAACGGGTCGCGGTCCACCATCGGGTACTCGAGCACCTGCTCGGCGTCGCGGATCAGCGCCGCGCAGTCGAGCCAGTCGAAGCGCCACGGCTCGAAGGTCGGGTAGAAATCCTCGATCCGGCCGCGCAGGTTCCAGTCCTGCATCACGTTGCGCGGCGACTGGATTTCGGCCACCCAGTTGACGAGCTGCCGGCCATCGGCATCGAGCGCCCGGCGGATCGGATAGATGACCATCTTGCCGACCTCGAGCCAGCCGGTTACGGCCATGCTGGCGCCGGTGAGAAAGGGCTTCACGCGCGTCGTGCCGCGCCACATGTTGATGCCCTGGTACGAGGGCGGCCCCTCGCCGGGAAACAGCTGCCCGCGCACGGCCGAGTGGATGCCGTCGCAGCCGATGGCGCAGCTGCCATCGGCGCACGTCCCGTCTTCGAACTGAACTGTGGTTCGGTCTTTATGGTCAGTTATGTTCTTGCACTTGTGCCCCGTAACAAAGGCATCAGGTCCCAATCGCTCGAAAACAGCCTTCAACAGCACTTCATGCAGGTCCGCCCGGTGGATCGACAGCTGCGGCCACTCGTAGCCGGCGTAGCGGCCGCGCGGCTCGCCGAAGATGAACTGGCCGAAGCGGTTGTAGAAGCGCAGCTCCCGCGTCTCCACGGCGACGCGCGCGAGCCTGTCCTGGAGCCCGAGCTCGGTGAGCTCGCGCATGCCGTGCGGCAGCAGGTTGATGCCCACGCCGAGCGGCCTGACCTCGGGCGCGGCCTCGAACACGCGGCAGGCGATGCCCGCCTGGTGCAGCGAGAGCGCGAGCGTGAGCCCGCCGATGCCGCCGCCTATGATCAGGACCGGCGCCTGCGGCGCGCGGTGGACGACGGGCGCGGCCACGCCCTCAGTCGGCTTTGATGCCCGCTTCGCGCATCACGCGGCCCCAGCGCTCGAGATCGGCTTCGATGAGCTTCGCGAGCTCCGCGGGCGTGCCGGTCCTGGGCGACAGCCCCTGCTTGAGCAGGTTCGCGCGCGTGTCGGCCTCGCCGAGGATCGCGGCGAGCTCGGCGTTCAGCAGCGCGACGATCTCGCCCGCCAGCCCGGCCGGCCCGAGCAGCGCGTACCAGATGTCCACGTCGATGTCCTTCACGCCCGCATCGGCGAGCGAGGGCACCTCGGGAGTCACCGGCGAGCGCTGCGCGCCGCCCGAGGCGAGCATCGCCAGCTTGCCCGCCTGCACCTGCGGCAGCGCCACGTGCACCGGCAGGAACATGAGCTGGATCTGGCCGCCGAGCAGGTCGGCGAGGGCGCCCGCCGTGCCCTTGTACGGCACGTGCACGACGTTCAGCCCGAACTGCAGACGGAGCAGCTCCATCGCCAGGTGGTGCGGCGTCGCGCTGCCCGGCGAGGCGTAGTTGAGGCGCCCGGGCTGCGCGTGCACCAGCGAGACCAGCTGCGCCACCGAGCGCGCGGGCACTGCCGGATTCGCGACCAGCGACAGGTTGCCGATCGCCGCCAGGCCGATCGGCGTGAGCGCCTTCGGATCGTAGGGCACGGTCTTGAACAGCGCGGCGCTCTGCACCAGCGTGGTCGCGGTGAACAGCAAGGTGTAGCCGTCGGCGGGCGCCTTGGCGACCGCCTCGGTGCCGATGTTGCCGCTCGCGCCGGGCCGGTTCTCGATCACCACGCCCACCTTCTGGCGCTCCTGGAACTTCTGCCCCCAGGCGCGCGCGAGGATGTCGATGCCGGTGCCCGGCGTGAAGGGCACGACGATCTTCACCGGGCGGTTCGGGTACTGCGCCTGCGCCGCCGAGCACAGCAGGAACGCGGCGAGGAAACTCAGGAGAAATTTCATCAATTGATTATAACGAGGCTAGACTGGGCCATGCCCCTCACCCTGGACGACGTTCGCGCTGCGGCGCAGCGCATCGGCGGCGCCATCGAGCGCACGCCCTGCCTGCGCAGCCGCACGCTGTCGCAGCTCACCGGCGCGGAGGTGTGGCTCAAGTTCGAGAACCTGCAGTTCACCGCCGCGTTCAAGGAGCGCGGCGCGCTCAACAAGCTGCTGCTGCTGGGCGAGGCCGGGCGCAGGCGCGGCGTGATCGCGATGAGCGCCGGCAACCACGCGCAGGGCGTCGCCTACCACGCCGCGCGCCTCGGCGCGCGCGCGGCGATCGTGATGCCGCGCGGCACGCCGAACACCAAGCTGCGCAGCACGCAGGTGCTGGGCGCCGAGGTGCTGCTGGAAGGCGACACGCTCGCCGAGGCCGCGCAGCACGCGCACGAGCTCGCCGCGCGCGAGGGCCTCACCTTCATCCACCCCTACGACGACCCGGCGGTGGTCGCCGGCCAGGGCACGGTGGCGCTGGAGATGCTCGAGCAGGCGCCGGCGCTCGACGTGCTCGTGGTGCCGGTGGGCGGCGGCGGCCTCATTGCCGGCATGTCGGTCGCGGCAAAGGCGCTCAAGCCCGCGATCGAGGTGATCGGCGTCGAGTCCAAGAGCTGGTGCGCGATGTACCAGCGGCTGCACGGCCTGCCGGTCGAGGTCGGCGGCGACACCATCGCCGAAGGTCTTGCCGTGCGAGACGTGGGCGAATTGCCGTATTCGATCTTGAAGTCTTCTTCCCTTGAAATCCTGCTGGTGAACGAAGAAACGATAGAACGCGCAATTGCCGCGCTGATCGAACTCGAGAAGACCGTCGCGGAAGGCGCGGGCGCCGCGGGGCTCGCGGCGCTGCTCGAGCACCCGGCGCGCTTCGCCGGCCGGCGCGTGGGCATCCCGGTCTGCGGCGGCAACATCGACACGCGCGTGCTCTCGTCGGTGCTGATGCGCGGCCTGGTGCGCGACGGGCGCCTGGTGCGCCTGCGCGTGGTGATGCCCGACATCGCCGGCAGCCTGGCCAAGGTCGCGGCGGCGATCGGCGAAGCGGGTGGCAACATCATGGAGGTGCAGCACCAGCGCGTGTTCGGCACCGCCTCGATCAAGTCGCCCGCGGTGGAGTTCGTCGTCGAGACGCGCGACCGCGAGCACAGCCAGGCGCTGCTCGAAACCCTCGAGAAAAAGGGGGTCGGAGCAACATTTCAGGAACGCTGACCTCAGCGCTGGCGGAGCGCTGAAATGTTGCTCCGACCCCCTTTTTCAGGCGGGGACGGAGATCTCGACCAGATTGAGGTCTGGGTCGCGCACGTAGACCGAGCGGATCTTCGAAGTCGCGCCGGTCTTCATGACCGGGCCTTCGAGGATCGGGATGTTTGCGCTTTTCAACTTTGAAACTACATCCTCAAGCGAAACACAAGCAATAAAGCACAGATCGAGGGTGCCCGGTGCTGCCACGTGCGCGCGCGGCGTGAATTCCCTGCCCCACTCGTGCACGTTGATCTTCTGGTTGCCGAATTTCAGCGCAATCCGCGTTTCGCTCGGCGTTTGGAACGTTTCATGTTTCATTCCCAGGACTTCAGAGTAAAAGCGCAAACACGAAGGCAGATCCCTCGTGGTCAGCACGACATGGTCGATATGGTCGATCATTTTCTCTTCAGCATCCTGAGCGGGTTGTATTCGAGCACGGTCTCGCCGCGCTGGTTGACCACCTTGTTGGCGAAGCGCACCAGGCCGCGGTCGCCCCTGGAGGTGAGGCGCGCCTCGGTGACCTCGGCCTCGACGTGGATCGTGTCGCCGACCACGGTAGGCGCCTTGACGTCGAGCGTGGCGGTGAGGAACGCGAGGCCCGTGTCCTGCATGGTCGGCAGCAGCAGGCCTTCGGCGAAGGCATAGACCAGTGCGCCGGGCACCGGCCGCCCCTTCAACGCGCGCTGGCTGTCGTCCGCCACGGCGAACAGCTCCTCGGTGAGCCAGGTCAGGTTGACGAAGCTCGCCACGTCCGACTCGGCGATGGTACGGCGGTGCGTGCGGAAGCGGAAGCCGACCTTGAGGTCCTCGTAGCCGTAGCCGCGTCCTACGATCGGGATCGGTTTGCTCATGCCCGCATTCTACTCAGACGATGGCAGTCGCCAGCAGCGTGAGGCCCGAGGCGAGCATCAGCGCTTCCATCACCAGGCGGAAGCGCTCGGGCTCCATCTTCAGCACGAAGCGCTTGGCGATGAACGCGCCCGCGGTGAGCGCGGAGCCGGTGATCAGGCCCTTGACGATGATCTCCAGCGGCAGCGCGCCCATGCCGCGGAACACCGCGGTCTTGGCGAGGTAGACCATCAGCGTCGCCGCCGCCTCGGTGCCGACGAAGCCACCCTTGACGAGGCCGGCGGCGAGGAAGATCGGCGCGGTGAGCGGGCCGGTCGAGACCACGACGCCGGTGAGGTAGCCCACCGGCACGCCGATCGCGGCGAGGTGCGCGGGGCGCAGGCGCAGCTCGCGCGCCGCCATCCAGCGCCGGATGAAGATCATGGCGATGAAGAACACGCCGAGCGCGATCTCGATCAGGCGCGCCGGCAGCGCCAGCAGCGTCGCCGCGCCGAGCGCGCCCGCAGGCGCGCCGGTGGCCGCGAAGGCCCAGCAGCTGCGCCAGTCCACTTCGCGCCACCAGGCGATGACGCGCGAGACGTTGGCCATCACCGCGGCGATCGCCATGATCGGCACCGCCTGCAGGGGCCCGAAGGCGATCACCAGCACCGGCATCAGCATCAGCGACGAGCCGAAGCCGACGATGCCGCTCAGCGTGCCGGCGACCAGGCCTACCGCGACGACGAAGAGGTATTCCACTGGGGTCAGGCTCGAATCGGCGATTGTCGCGGAAAATCGACTCTGACCCCATATTCGCTAGACTCGGCCCATGATCGCACTCGGCCGCGGGCTGCGCCGGCGCTTCCCGCTGGAGGCCGGTACGGTGTTCCTCAACCACGGCTCCTACGGCGCCGCGCCGCATCGCGTGCTCGCGGCCGCGGAGCGCTGGCGCGCGCTCATGGAGCGCAATCCCGACCGCTTCATGCGCGAGATCCTGCCGCGCGCGCTGCGTGCGGCGGCGGCGCGGCTGGCGGGCTTCCTGCATGCGAAGCCGGCGGACCTCGCGTTCGTGGAGAACGCCACGACGGGCGTCAGCGCGGTGCTGCGCTCGATCGCGCTGCGTCCCGGCGACGAGATCCTCGCCACCACGCACACCTACGGCGCGGTGCGCCAGGCGATCCGCGAATGCTGCCGGCGCACCGGGGCGAGGCTCGTGGAGGCGCGAATTGCCTTGCCTGTTGTGAGTTCGGAAGGCTTGATCTTTCCCATTGAAAGAGCATTCACTCGAAAAACGAAACTTCTGGTTCTGGACCACATCGCTTCGCCGACCGGCCTCATCTTCCCGGTGAAGCGCCTGGCGCGCTACGCGCACGCGCGCGGCGCGCGCGTGCTGGTGGACGGCGCGCATGCGCCGGGGCAGCTCGACCTCGACCTGCCCTCGCTCGGCGCCGACTGGTACGCGGGCAACTGCCACAAGTGGCTGTTCGCGCCCAAGGGGTGCGGCTTCCTGTGGGCGCGGCGCGATGCGCAGCGCGGCCTGCACCCGCCCGTGATCTCGCACGGCTACGGCAGGGGCTTCAGCGCCGAATTCGACTGGACCGGCACGCGGGATTTTTCCGGCTGGCTGAGCGTTCCGGATGGAATCGGTTTTTTGAAGCAATTGAATGCTTCAAGAGCACGAGCGTACAACCATGGTCTCGTCACAACCGCTGCAATCCGGATCTCGAATGCCTGGAACACCGTCATCGACGGCGCGCCCGCGCTGCACGGCTCGATGATGGCGATCCGCCTGCCCGATCGCCTGCAGCGCCGGGAGCCCGCGCGCCTGATGGCCGAATGGCTGAGGCGGCATCGCGTGGTCGTCGCGGTGATGCAGATCGAGGGCGAGCTCTGGGCGCGCATCTCGGCGCAGGCCTACAACAGCGCCGGGGACTACGAGCGCCTGCTCGCCGCGGTGTAGCCGCGCCGCCTACTTCAGGTTCCTGGCGAGGAAGTCCATCGTCCGCTTCCAGGCCTGCTCCGCCGCCGCGGGGTCGTACTTCAGCATCGCCAGCTTCTTCGAGTCCGCCGTCTCGTTGGCGAACGAGTGTTTGGCGTTGTAGCGGTGGAACTCGAAGCGCACCTTGGCGTCGCGCAGCTTCTTTTCCAGCTCGTCCACCTTGGCGATCGGGAACGGCACGTCCTCGGTCGCCCAGTGGCCCATCAGCGGCGCCTTGATCTTCGGGGCGTCCACGTACTCGAGCGGCGGGTAGCCGTACCAGGTAACGGCGGCGTCCGCCTCCGGCACGTTCACCGCCGAGAGCAGCGTGAGCGCGCCGCCCATGCAGAAGCCGGTAACGCCGACCTTCGCGCTGCCCGAGGCCTTGAGATGCTGCACCGCGCCGCGCACGTCCTGCCCGGCCGCGTCGCCGAAGTTGAGGTTGGTCATGAGGTGCTCGGCCTCGTTCGCCTCGAGCGCGACCTTGCCGCGGTACAGATCCGGCACCAGCGCGCGGTAGCCCGCGGCCGCCAGCTTGTCGGCGACGCCCCGGATCTGGTCGTTCAGGCCCCACCATTCCTGGATCACCACCATGCCCGGCGCCTGCGCGCCCGCCGCTGGCTCGGCGAGATAGCCGTTCACGCTCTGGCCGTCGGGCCGCTTGTAGCTGATCGTCTTGCCCATGCTGTCCTCCTCCGTGAGTCCGTGAATTTACACCCGGCGGCTCAGAGCATGGCGAGCGGCTCCGCCGCAGCGGGCGGCGGGAACAGCCGGTCGAGCTCGGCGAGCTGCGCCGCGTCGAGCTTGCGCGCCAGGGCGCCCAGGTTCTCCTTCAGCCGCTCGCGCCGGCCGGTCTTCGGGATCACGATCACGCCGTCCTTCGAGAGCAGCCATGCGAGCGCCGCCTGCGAGGGCGTCATGCCGTGCTTCCTCGCGAATTCGCCCAGCCTGCGGTCGCGCGCGAGGCGCGCCTGCTCGATCGGCGAGTAGGCCATCACCGGCACCCTGCGCTCGCGCAGCCAGGGCAGCAGGTCGTACTCGATGCCGCGGCGCATGAGGTTGTAGAGCAGCTGGTTCGCCGCGCAGTTCGCGCCTTCCTTTTCCTTCCACCACTCCTTCATGTCGGCGAGGTCGAGGTTGCTGACGCCGTAGTGGCGGATCTTGCCTGCCTTCCTGAGCGCCTCGAACGCCTCGATCGTTTCGGCGAACGGAATGGTGCCGCGCCAGTGCAGCAGGTACAGGTCGATGCGGTCGGTCTTGAGGCGCTTCAGGCTGCGCTCGCAGGCGGCGGGCACGCCCTTCTTCGAGGCGTTGTGAGGATAGACCTTGGTGACGAGGAAGACGCCGTCGCGGCGCCCCGCGATCGCCTCGCCCACGAGCTTTTCCGAGCGCCCGTCGCCGTACATCTCCGCGGTGTCGACGAGCGTGGCGCCGGCGTCCAGCCCAGCGCGCAGCGTGGCGATCTCCTCGGCGCGCGCCGCCTTGCTGTCGCCGATGTTCCAGGTGCCAAGGCCGAAGGCGGGCACCACCTCGCCCGAGGGCAGCGCGACCGTCCTCACGGCTTGATGAATTTCAGCGTGAAGCGGTCGCTCTCGCCGATCGCCGCGTACTTGGCGCGGTCCTTGTCCTTCATGCGCCAGGTCGGCGGCAGCGTCCAGACGCCCTCGGGATGGTCCTTCGTGTCCTTCTGGTTGGCGTTCGCCTCGGAGCGGCCCGCGAGCACGAAGCCCGCCTTCTCGATGAGCGCGATCGCGTAGTCCTCGCGCACGTAGCCCGACTTCATCTGCGCTTGCTGGCTGCGGTCGGTGCGGCCGCGGTGGTCCACCACACCCAGCACGCCGCCGGATTTCAGCGCCTTGTGGAAGGCGCGCAGCGCGGCCTCGGCCTCGCCGCGCTCGATCCAGTTGTGCAGGTTGCGGAAGGTGAGCACGAAATCCGCGCCGCCCGGCGGCGCGATCTCGTGCCGGTCGGCGTTGAATTTCGTCACCACCACCTTGCCATAGAACGCGGGCTCGGCCTTGAGGCGCGCGAGCAGCTTCTGGTGGTCGGCGAGGTACTGCGGCGCGGCGAGCTCGTCGCGGCTGGCGGCGACGTAGAGGCCCTTGCCGGCGAGGAACGGCGCGAGGATCTCCATGTAATAGCCGCCGCTGCCCGGCAGGATTTCCACCACCCTGCTGTCGCCGCGGATGCCGAAGAACGCGAGCGTCTCGGCCGGATGGCGGTACGGGTCGCGCGCGACATTGCCCGGGCTGCGGTGCGGCCCCGAAAGCAGCGTACCCGCGTCGTTGAGCGAGATCGGCACGGGCGCGCAGGCCGGGAGCAGCGCGGCGGACAGCAATGCGAGGACGACTCGGCGCCGCACTTTACTTCACCGCCGACAGACCCTGCACCTGGTGCTGCTCGATCGAGCGCGCGATGAAGCCGCTCGCGTTCATGTCCTCGACGAAGGCCTTCAGGTAGGCGGCGCCGGCGCTGCGCGCGCGCGGCGTGCCGAGGCCGTGGTTCACGGTCATGAACTTGCCCTCGAGCATGCGCCCCTCCGGCAGCTTGCTCATGGACTCGAGGAGGTTCGGCTTGAGCGCGGCCACCGCGTCGGCGCGGCGCGCATTGAAGACCTCGATCGACTCGCCGAAGCTCTTCGTGCGAACGAGCGTCGCGGCGCGCAGCGTGCGCGTGAGGTAAAGCTCGTAGCCTGCCTTGTTCGGCGCCGCGATGCGCACGCCGGCTGCGTCCACCTGCGCCACGTTCTTCAGCGGCGAGTCCTTGTGCACCACGTAGGTCGCCTCGATCTCGCTGATCGGCGGCGAAAAGGCGATGGTCTGCGCGCGCGACTGCTCGATGGCGAGGATCGCTACGTCCCAGGTGTTCTTGTCCACCGCGTCGGCCACCTCGCCTGGCGTCGCGTGCATCACGAGCTCGAGCTGTACGCCAAGGCGCGAGGCGAGCTCGCGCATGATGTCCACGCTCACGCCGCGTGGCTGGCCCGCGGCGTCCTTCTGCGTGAACAGCGTGTTTCCCCAGTTCATTCCGGCGCGCAGCTTGCCCGCCGGCGCGAGCTCCGTGCGTGCCGCTTCGGAAACCGGGGGCGTCGTCATGCAACCCGCTAGTGCGACTGCCGACAGCGCGGCGACCAGGGTTCTGAGCATGGGATTCTCCTCATTGGCATTGCACTCCGTCAGCGCTTCAGGGCGGTGACTTCGATCTCGATCTTGATGCGCGGGTCGGCGAGCGCGGCCGAGAACATGGTCGCCGCGGGCCGCACCTCGCCCAAGTACTTGCGCGTCACGGGCCAGCATTTCTCGAACTCCGCGGCGTCCGGCAGGATGTAGTGCACGCGCACCACGTCGGCGAGGCTCGCGCCCGCCTGCTGCAGCGCCGACTCGATGTTGCGGAAGCACTGCTCGGCCTGCGCGACGACGTCGTCCGCAATCGTCATTTTCGAGTAGTCGAAGCCCGTGGTGCCAGAGACGAACACCCAGTCGCCCTGCGCGACCGCGCGCGAGTAGCCGATCTGGGCCTCGAAGGTCGAGCCCGAGGTAATGCGCTTCCGATTCTCGCTCATGGGGTACGCATCCGGTCCGCTGGGGTATCGTCGCCATTCTATGGGCATTCGAAATGGCGTTGCACGCGCGTTCGCAACGGCGTTCCTCGCCGCGGGCTGCGCCACGGTGCCGCAGCCGCCCACGCCCACGCCGCTCGAGGAACGCATCGCGGCGATCCTAGAGCGCCGCGGCCCCGGCGCGGGATCGCTCTCGCTCATCGACGACGCGATCGGCCGACGGTCGCTGCCGCCGCAGATCCCGCCGCTCGTGCGCGAGCTGCTCTCGCGGCCGGCCGCGGCGGCGGACGCGGCGGTGATCTTCGAGCGCACCGTGCCTGCTGCGCTCGCGCGTTTCGCGGCCTCGAACCCGGCGCCGGCCGCCCTGGCGGCGCCGGTGGACGTCCGCGAGCTGCTCGATCCCTACCTGCGCGACCTCGCCGAGGCGCAGCGCGCGCTGCGCGGCGCGCTCGACGCAGGCGAGATCGGGCGCGAGATCGTTCTGCAGGAGATGCGCACGAGCTTTCCGCGCGCCGAGTGGCTAGGCCCTCTTTCGCAGGCCGTGGACACTGCCGAGCTGCAGCGCGCCAACGACCTGTTCCTCGTCGCCACGCTGCGCTTCACGACCGTCCTGCGCACCCTCGCGGCCAACATCCGCTTTCCCGCGCAAGCCGAGCGCTTCGAGTCCGCGATCGGCCTCGTTCAGCTCGGCAGCAGCGGCGACGACGAGCACGGGCCCGACGCGGCGCTGATCGTCGATCCCGGCGGCAACGACCGCTACCGGCGCGCGCCCGCCGGCGGCGGCGCGCTGTCGCTGGTCTTCGACCTCGGCGGCGACGACGAATACACGGGCAGCGACGTCGCGCTGCACGGCTTCGCCGCGCTTGTGGATTTCGCCGGCCACGACCGCTACCGTATGGACGGACCGGGCATCGGCGCCGCGATCGCGGGCGCATCGCTCGTGCTCGACTTCGCCGGCGACGACCGCTACGAAGCGGACATCTTCGGCATCGGCGCGGGCGCGCTCGGCATCGGCGCGCTGGTCGACTTCGCCGGCAACGACGCCTACCGCCTGCGCGCGGGCGGCCAGGGCTACGGCCTGACCGGCGGCGTGGGCCTGCTGTGGGACCTCGCGGGCGACGACCGCTATTCGGCGAGCGGCCTGCCCGACGCCTACGACCGCGGCGGCGGCGTGGGCCTCGTGCAGGGCTGCGGCGCCGGCCTGCGCCCGGGTTACGGCGGCGGCATCGGCATCCTGCGCGACGACGCGGGCAACGACCGCTACGAAGCGGAGATGTTCGCGCAGGGCGTCGGCTACTGGTTCGGCGCAGGCCTGCTTTGGGACCGCGCGGGCGACGACCACTACCGCGCGATCCGCTACGCGCAGGGCAACGGCGTGCACCTCGCGATCGGCACGCTGCGCGACGAATCCGGCGACGACCGCTACGAGCTCACCGTAGGCGTCGGCCAGGGCATGGGGCTCGACCTCGCGGTGGGCGTGCTCTACGACGCCGCCGGCAACGACGACTACAGCGGCCCGAACCTCGTGCAGGGCTCGGCGACCGACAACGGCATCGGCCTGCTGCTGGACGCCGGCGGCGCCGACCGCTGGCGCGCCGACCTGCCCGAAGGCGGCTGGGGCTACGCCAAGCCCTCGCGCGATCGGCCGAGCATCGGCTTACTTATATATGAGCCCGAAGGGGCGCACTTTGAACTCTCAGGCAAGCCCACGCAAACGCCAGAAAGTAGTTCCGCGCTTGGCGGACCTTGGAGCGGACGAAAGCAATAAGCGGATTGCGACTAACGTCGGAAATCAGGGGCGTGCCGTCTGCGAGGACTCATGCATCGCACGGCGCGCTGCGGCCAATCCGCCGGATTGACAGGTTTGACAGCAGCGCAGCTCCTTTCTCTTGAACACCCTGCTTTCAGCGCATGCGTACTTGAATACTTTGAAGCCGCGCCTGGATTCCAGAGTAGGTTTGGTAGGACCGCGCGAACTTGAGTGCGTCTTCAAACGATACCCCTGTTGATTCGTGGACTTGTGCAATTGCTTGCCGCAGGGCTCTTTCGTCCATGGCGTTCATTCCAGGAACCAACTTCTGATAACGTGCGATTGCCAGATGGTATCGAGCCATCGGAAATTCCATGATGCTCAAGGCCTTTTGTGCGTATTTCTCGGCAGCATTGAAGTCGCCCGCGTCATTGTTTAGAAAGATTGCATAGTTCACGTTCTTCCAAGCGCCATCGGGGTCGAGCTCCAGCATTTTCTCGTACGCTGTTCTGGCTCTTGCAATCAGTGAGCCTCGCTGCGATTGCTCACGCGCGGCTGCGTCGCGGTAAGCCACCGCGAGCCAATAGTAGCCGTTGGATTGTCGCGGTCTGTCCGGTGTGGCAGCGATAAACTTCAAATACCATGCCTCCGCCTCGGGTAATTGCATTGTTCGCCGAAAAATCTCCGCCCGGATAAACATCGCACCATTCAGGGTCGGGTCAAGCTCCAGAGCAGCGTCGACCGACTTGTTTGCCTGGTCATATTCCGACGCGCGTAGCAACGCTCTTGCGCGTGCAACGTGTGCTTGCGCCAGTTTCGGGTTCAGGAGAAGCGCTTGATCGGCAAGCGCAATGATTTGTGCACGCAATTCCGCCGGCTGTCCCTGCTGGCTAAGCCGCCAAGTCGATAGCGCCTCGGCTCTCAATGTTTCTGAGTATCCGCCTTTGGGATGCGACGAAGAGAGCTTTTCCGCTAGTTGCATGGCGACTGCAAGCTGGTCTCCTGACCCGCTAAAGGCATGGATTAGTTGAAGGGCTCGCTGATAATCTTCGGGCAGAGATTCTCTTGTGCTCTGACCATTGGCGAGACCAATGAGTACGACAAACAAAATGCCTGGAAGCAGCCTTAGCATCCTCGCGCCCCTAGTGTGAACGTTGTCATTTCTGCGAGTGTTTTCTTGGTTTGCCGTCTAGACAGAATGGCTTAACGCGCTGAGGCGGCCTGCCTCCGGCGTATCGTGGATTGCGTGTTTGCGCACGTAGAGCCACACGTTGAACGAGTGCGTCGTATCAACCAAGCAAAGGAGGCAGGCCATGGAAAAGTCTAGCGTCCCGGGTGTGGCGCAACGCGCGTGGAGCGAAGCGCCGCGCGAAAGTTGTCGAACACCAGCCGGTTGTTAGGTGACATAAACAATATCCACAGATTCGCCCGGCGCGATCTCTTGCTTTAGCCAATGCGTTCCGGTTGTCTCCCCATCATCATCTACCGTGACGGATGCGACTTGCAAAACGCACCTGCCTTCCATGTACTGCATCACTGCCTCAAGGGTCGCATCGACGCCGAGGTATGCCTGGAGCTTGGATGTTCGCGCCGTCGATACCGTGAGACCTGGCGACCCTCTCGCGGGCGGCGGCTCTTTGCGACCTGGCTGCACTGCGCGGCGTTCCTCATTTGACGCTTGTCCATCGCTGACGAACGTGAGTGAAACGTGATCCCCGGGATTCAATTCGCGATTGAGAACTCCGTCCGGAGCAGTGCTCGCGTAAACATCAGTGGCGGTGAGAGTGGCGCTGCGATGCTCACGGTTCACTATTACGTAGGCGAGGACAATGCGACCATCCTTCGGCGCTGCGAGTGCAATAAGTTCACCGTTGTACGTGATCTCAAAATGGGACTTGGTCGGTCCGGTCTTCCGCTCCTCATCGTCATCCCTGAGTTGCCTTAGGGCGCCGATTTCCTTGTCGAATTCCTTGCTTACCGCATCTGAGTCCTCTTTGTGCGTTGCGAATAGGGATTCAGCCCAGCGTTCTGATTCGATGACGAACTGATCGACCAGCGAGTTGAAAGAGTTGACAAGTCCCTGAACGGCAGCCGGGTCGCGGTCCCCGCTCCGCAATTTCAGTAAGACGCTTTTCGCGGCGTTCTGAAAGTTCGTAACCACATCTCTGTGCAACAGCAGCATAGGCGCGCGACGACCTGCCAGCCGCACGACCGCCGTGCCTTTCCCTTTTGAGATAACTTCAATTGGGATCTGGTCCGGAGGAGCCGCCATCGATGTCACCTAACGTCGTGCTTTGCGGCGGGCCAGCCGCAGCAACGGTTGAGATCCGATGAGGCTCGCGGCCCGTCCGCAGCAGCTACGGGTTAGCTGGCATACCTTAGCGCTTAGAAGCACTCGCATCTCCATGGGCCATCGTAACGCCCCGGGTTAACAGCACCCACCGGGTTTTGCGAGACCAACCGCCAGGACCGCTCCAGCTTCTTGCACTTGTCGCGGCACATCGTTTCCTCACTCTCGCGATAGTGCTGTATGGGGCTGCCCACATGCAGCCCGACCAAGCCAACCACAACGAAGGCGGCGACGATCGCAAGCTTTGCGCGTCGGTTGATCTTTGGCTGCGTCATGTGCCATCTAACGAATGAAAGGGACTTCCCCTACGCGAAGGCGGGTGACCCGCACGGCATCGAGTGCCAAGATTGAGGTGTCAAAGTTCAATCTGATAACCGGAGGGGAAGTCATGGAACAGACTACTACCGT
>JBASCW010000158.1:0-7879 GCA_049651845.1 Burkholderiales bacterium
GCGCGGCGCTCGTGCCGGGGGCGCTCGCACCCCGGCTGGTGCCGCGCGCCGCGCTCGCCTCGATGCGCCAGGGCGCCGTGCTCGTGGATGTGGCGATCGACCAGGGCGGCTGCTTCGAGACCTCGCGCCCGACGACGCACGCCGATCCGGTGTTCGGCGTCGAGGGCATCGTCCACTACTGCGTCGCCAACATGCCGGGCGCGGTGCCGCGCACTTCGACCTACGCGCTCAACCTCGCCACGCTGCCGTTCGTCGCGGCGCTCGCCGACGCGGGCATCGCCGCGGCGCTGCGCGCCGACCCGCACCTGCGCGACGGCCTGACCGTCTGCCGGGGCGCGGTCACGCGGCCCGAAGTGGCCGCCGCCCTGGGATATCCCTATGTCCCGCCTGAGCGCGCGCTCGCCGGGACTTGACCTGCGTCAACCTCCCCGCGTGGCCGTGTGAAAGACTTTCCATACAGGCAAATCGACCGCAACGGAGATCGCCATGGCTGATGTCCAAGAGCAACTTCTCGAGCAATGGAGAAAGCACAGCGAAACCGGGCTGCGGATGATGGACGCGGTGGTCGAGGCGACCACGCACATGCGCGAGGCGCAGCTCGCGGCCGCGCAGGAGACCCACGAGCGCGTGCAGGCGCTGCAGAAGGCGCTCGGCGCCGCCAAGAGCGCGCAGGAGATGTGGGGCGAGCAGTGGAGCTGGACGCTCGTCAGTTGCGAGCGCTCGGCCGCCTACTGGCGCAACCTGTTCGAGACGATGACCGAAGCCAACGGCAAGATCGCGCGCTGCATGCAGGAAGGCGCGGGCGCCGCCGGGCCGCTGCCGTTCAGCGGCGAGCTGCCCTCGACCGGGTTCGAGGTCGTGGACAAGGCCTACCGCGACATGATCAAGTCCTCGCAGCAGTTCCTGCAGTCGGCGACCAGCGCGTTCGCCCCGCCCGCGCCGCAGGCGCGCAAAGACGCGAAACAGGCGGCGTGAGCCGCCGGCGCCTGGTCATCGCCGGCGCCGCCGGACGGGATTTCCACAACTTCAACGCGGTCTACCGCGACGACCCCGGCTGCGAGGTGGTCGCCTTCACCGCGGCGCAGATTCCGGGCATCGACGCGCGCCGCTACCCGGCGTCGCTCGCCGGCGCGCTCTACCCTGAAGGGATCGCCATCGTCGGCGAGGAGCGCCTGGAAGAGCTGCTGCGCGAGCGCGCAGTCGACGAGGTGGTGCTCGGCTACAGAGATCTTTCTCACCTGGAGGTGATGCACCTCGCCTCGCGCGCGCTCGCAGGCGGCGCCGATTTCATGCTGCTCGGCCCGCGCCGCACCATGCTCGCGGCGACGCGCCGCACGCTCGACGCGGTGGACGCCGAGCTGATCGTCTCGGCGACGCCCGCCGACCTCGCGCGCCTGATCCCGCTCGAGAAACCCGTGCTGCGTGCGCGCTACGAGTTCGAGGAGCTGGAGCCCTTTGGCCTGTGGAACTCGGTGGAGCGCCTGCTCGCCGCGCGCAGGCCCCAGCCTCGCGTTGATCTGAGTCAAAGCGCACCGCGGCCGCCGGCCTAGTCTAGCGGCATGAAAGACTACAAAACCCTGCTGGTCCATTACGATGCCGGCCGCACCGCGCCAAGGCGGCTGGAAACCGCGATCCAGGTCGCGACGATGTCCGAGGCGCATGTGATCTGCCTGTACGCGCTCGATGCGTATCCCGTGCCCTCGCAGGCCTTCGAAGCAAAGGAGCTGATCGTCCAGACGCAGGCGCGCATCCGGGCCGAGCAGCTGGCGGCGGCGCGCGCCGGCTACGAGGAATGCCTGCGGCGCACCGGCTACGCCAAGTGCGAATGGCGCGAGAGTTCGCGTGATGCGCTCGCGGCCGTCTCGCTGCAGGCGCGCTACGCCGACCTGGTGGTGATCGGCCAGCAGAACGACGAATGGCCGAGCGGGGTCTCCAAGGAGCTCGAGCGCGCGCTGCCGCTCGCCGCCGGCCGCCCGGTGCTGGTGGTGCCTTACGCGTTCGAGGAGCGCGCGCTGTGCCAGCGCGTGATGGTGGCCTGGGACGCGAGCCGCGAGGCCGCGATCGCAGTGCGCGACGCGCTGCCGCTGCTCAGCCGCGCCAGCCAGGTGCACATCGTCACGGTGGACGCCAGGGCCACCGCCGTGGGCCACGGCGAGGAACCGGGCGCCGACATCGGCCTGTACCTCGCGCGCCACGGCGTCAAGGTGACCGTCTCGCGCCAGGATTCAGCCGGCGTGGACGCCGGCAACGTACTGCTGTCGCGCGCCGCCGACCTGCAGTCCGACCTGATCGTCAGCGGCGCCTGGGGTCATTCCCGTCTGCAGGAGTTCGTGCTGGGCGGCGTGACGCGCACGCTGCTCGCCTCGATGACCGTGCCGGTATTCATGTCGCACTGAGGCCGGGGCCGTTGGCCCCGGATTTCAGTGCCGGGATCCGAGCAGGCGGGTCAGGCCCTCGGCGTCGAGGATGCGCACGTGCTTCTGCTGCACCTCGATCAGTCGGTCGTCGTGGAAGCGCGAGAACAGCCGGCTCACGGTCTCCAGCTTCAGGCCCAGGTAGCTGCCCAGCTCCTCGCGCGTCATGCGCAGGTGGAATTCGGAGGGCGAGTAGCCGCGCGCGGTGAAGCGCTTGGACAGGTTCAGCAGAAAGGTGGCCAGGCGCTCCTCGGCGCGCATCGAGCCGAGCAGCATCATCACGCCGTGGTCGCGCACGATCTCGCGCGCGAGCACCGCGTGCAGGTGGCGCTGCAGCGCAGGCACCTCGGCCGAAATGGTCTCGAGCAGCGCGTAGGGCAGCACGCAGACCTCGCTGTCCTCCAGTGCGGTGGCCGTGACGTGGTAGTGCCCGGTGCCGATGCCGTCCAGGCCGAGCAGCTCGCCGCCCATGCAGAAGCCGGTGACCTGCTCGCGGCCTTCGCCGTCGGTCAGGCTGGACTTGAAGAAGCCGCTGCGCACCGAGTAGATGGCCTTGAAATCGTCGCCCGAGGTATAGAGCGACTCGCCGCGCTTGAGCTTGCGGCGCGCGTACACCAGCTTCTCGACGCGCTCCATGTCCTCCAGGCACAGCCCCGCGGGCAGGCACATCTCGCGCAGGTTGCAGCTCGAGCAGGTGACCTGGAACTTCTGCGGCGCGCTGGCGGGCTGGATGGTGATGGCGACGTTCATGGCGTGTTTCCTTGTCAATGAGTGGCGACGGCGCGGTGCTGCACGATGACGTCGTGCACGCGTTCGAATTCCCTGGACTTGTCGATGAAGCCGCGCGCCCCGAGCCGCTCGGCGAGCTGGCGGTAGGGATCGGCGGCGAAGTTGGTGAACAGGTACACGTCGATCTCGGGCGCCGCGTCGTGCACCGCGCGCAGCACGTCGAAGCCGGTGCCGTCGGCGAGCTGCAGGTCGAGGATCACGATGTCGGGGCGCGTCGCGAGGATCGCGCGCGTCGCGGGGCCGACCTCGGCGGCGTGCCCGGCGTTGGTCGCGCCCGCGGCCTCGATCAGCTCGTCCAGGCGCTGCCGGATCCGGGCCGAGTCCTCGACCACGAAGACGCGCACCGGGGCGGTGGGGTTGTGTGCGGTTGCCATGCCCGCACTGTGCGTCGTCGCGCGGTCCCGGCCTATCGGCGAGCGCCGATTCGCGCCTAGGACAAGGGCGCGCCCGGTACTAGGAGGATTCCTAAAGGATGGCTACGGGATGGCTACGCCGGCGCGGCGGCCGCGGCGAGGACCGACTGCAAGCGCTCGAATTCGTTGGTTTTGTCGAAAAAGCCGCGCGCGCCGAGCTTTTCCGCCATCTGGCGGTAGGCGTCGTTGGCGAAATTGGTCAGCACGTAGAAGTCGACCTCCGGCTGGCGCTCGCGCACCGCGCGCAGCACGTCGAAGCCGTTGCCGTCGGCGAGGCGGATGTCGAGCACCACCGCGCGCGGGCGCGCCGCGAGGATGCCCTGGATCGCGCTCGCCGCCTCGGCCGCATGCCCGACCAGCCGCGCGCCCGGAATAGAGGCGAGCATCGCCTCAACGCGCGTGCGCAGGATCGGCGAGTCCTCTACCAGGAAAACGTCGTATGTGATCGGAACTGCCCCCCCAAGGCGCTCTTGCGGAGCCTTATCGAAGTATCCGGTATCGCGTGCCGCGGAGTCTGTAGGAAATTTCCTAAATCAGCTTGTTCTCGAGCGCGTAGCGGATCAGGTCCGCGGTGCTGCGCAGCTCGAGCTTGTCGAGGATGCGCGTCTTGTGCGTGCTCACGGTCTTCACCGACAGGTGCAGCTGCGCGGCGATCTCGGTCGGGCTCTTGCCTTCCACGAGGTGGCGCAGCACCTCGAACTCGCGGTCCGAGAGCGCGCGCTGCGGCTGGCGCTCGCCCGCCACCAGGCTCGCGGCCGCGGCCTCGCCCAGGTGCACGCCGCCGCCGGCCACCTTGCGCAACACGCTCAGCAGCTGCTCGGCGGCGCTGTCCTTGTTCAGGTAGCCCGCGGCGCCGGCCTTGAGCGCGCGCGCGGCGTACTGGTCCTCGCCGTGCATGGAGAGCACGAGCAGCGGCATGCCCGGGCGCTCCAGCTTCAGCCGCTTGATGAGGTCCAGGCCCGACAGGCCCGGCATCGACAGGTCGAGCACGGCCACGTCGTAGGCGCTGGCGCGCACCAGCGCGAGCGCCTGGTCGCCGTCGGCGGCCTCGGCCGCGACTTCGATGTCCGCCGAGGCGGCGAGGATGCGCCGCAGCCCGTCGCGCACGATCTTGTGGTCGTCGGCGAGCAGCACGCGGATCATGCCTTGCCGGCCTCCTGCTCGACCGGCACCTGGATGCGCACGCGCGTGCCGCCGCGCGCGGGGCTGGAGATCTCGAGCGAGCCGCCGAAGTAGGCGAAGCGCTCGCGCATGCCCTTCAGCCCGAGCGAGCGCGCCTTGCGCAGGTCCTCGGCGTTGATGCCGCGGCCGTCGTCCTCGATCTCGACCTGCAGGCTGCCGTTGGCGGCCGCCAGCGTCACCCAGGCGCGCTTGGCGCCGGAATGGCGCGCGATGTTGGTGAGCGACTCCTGCACCGCGCGGTAGATCGCCGTGGACAGGGTCTTCGGCACCGCCTGCAGCGCGTCGGGCGCCGGCATGCGCACTTCGCAGGCGACACCGGAGCGGCGCGCGAAATCCTGCACCAGCCAGCTGGCGGCCTCCGCGAGGCCGAGGTCGTCCAGCATCAGCGGCCGCAGGTCCGCCGAGATGCGCCGCGTCGCGCCCACGGTGTCCTCGAGCAGGCCGCGCATCTCGGCGGCGCGCCCGGCGAGCGCCGCGTCGCCCGCGGGCAGGCGCTCGCTCAGCCAGGCGAGGTCCATCTTGAGCGCGGTGAGCATCTGCCCGAGCTCGTCGTGCAGCTCGCGCGCGATGCGCGTCTTCTCGTCCTCGCGCGCGTCCAACACGCGCGCCGAAAGCTCGCGCAGCTCCTGCTGCTGCGCGCGCAGCGCGTCCTCGGCGCGCTTGCGCAGCGTGATGTCGCGCAGGATCACCGTGTAGAAGTGCTTGCCGTCCTCGGTGGCCTGCGAGATCGAGGCCTCGATCGGGAACTCGCTGCCGTCGGCGCGCAGCGCCCACAGCGTGGTGGTGTCGCCCATGCGGCGGCCGGTCACGCCGGTGCGGCCGAAACTTTCGACATGCGCGCGGTGGCCGGCGCGGAAGCGCGCGGGCAGGAAGCGGTCGAGCGCCGTACCAAGCGCTTCCTCGCGCTTCACGCCGAACACGCTCTCGGCGGCGCGGTTGAAATGCACGATCGTCTGCGCTTCGTCCACGGTGATGATGGCGTCCATCGCCGAGTCCACGATCGAGGCGTGGCGCGCTTCGCTCACCTCGATGCGGTACGCGGCGCTCAGCACCTCGCGCGAGGCGACCAGGATGCCCGCGCCGATCGCCAGCATGTCGGCGATCACCACCGAGCCGAGCAGCCAGGGCGAGTCCAGCCCGCGCGCCAGCGCGACCGCGTTCGCGACCAGCAGCGCGAGCAGCGACGCCGCGCCGGCGGCGATCGCCACCGGGTGGCGAACGTAGCCGCGTTTGACCATCGTCAATATGCCCGGACCGCCCTCGCTCATAGTGTCCTGTGATGAACTACCCGTCCTCCGAGCTCGTCATCGACCCGGTCCTGATCCGCAAGTACGACCTGACCGGGCCGCGCTACACGTCCTATCCCACGGCGGACCGGTTCGTCGAGGCCTTCGGCGAAGCGCAGCTGCGCGAGTGGCTCGCCCGGCGCAACGTCGGCGGCATCAATCTGCCGCTCTCGCTCTACGTCCACCTGCCGTTCTGCGGGACGCTGTGCTACTACTGCGCCTGCAACAAGGTGGTGACGCGCGACCGGACTAGATCAGCCAAGTATATCAAGTACTTGAAGAAGGAATTGGCGCTGCTGGGCGAGGCGGCGCGCGCCAGCGGCGAAGCGCGCCCGAGCGTTTCGCAGCTGCACTGGGGCGGCGGCACGCCGACCTTCCTGCAGCGCGAGGAGATGGCCGAGCTGATGGCCGACATCGAGCGCGAGTTTCCGCGCGCGGCCGAAGCCGAAATCTCGATCGAGGTGGACCCGCGCAGCGCCGGGGCGGGCACGATGGGATTTCTCGCCAAGCTCGGTTTCAACCGCGTGTCGATCGGCGTGCAGGACTTCGATCCCGAGGTGCAGCGCGCGGTGCACCGCATCCAGAGCGAGCAGGAGACGCGGCGCGTGGTGGACGAAGCGCGCGCGACGGGCTTCCGCTCGGTCAACTTCGACCTCATCTACGGGCTGCCGCGTCAGAGTCTCGACGGCTTCAACACCACGCTCGACCGCGTGCTCGAGGCCGCGCCCGACCGCATCGCCCTCTACAACTACGCGCACCTGCCGGGGCTGTTCAAGCCGCAGCGGCGCATCGCCGCCGCCGAGCTGCCCTCGGCCGAGACCAAGCTGCAGATTCTCACGCTCGCGATCGGCCGGCTGACGCGCGCGGGTTACGTTTTCATCGGCATGGACCACTTCGCCAAGGCGAGCGACGACCTCGCGGTGGCGCAGGCGCAGGGGCGCCTGCAGCGCAACTTCCAGGGCTACTCGACGCACCCGGAGTCCGACATCATCGGCGTGGGCGTCTCGGCGATCGGCCGCGTCGGCCCGACCTACAGCCAGAACGAGAAGTCGCTGGACGATTACTACGCGGAGCTCGACGAAGGCCGGCTGCCCGTGATGCGCGGCCTGGAGCTCACCGCCGACGACCTGGTGCGGCGTGCGGTGATCCAGGCGCTGATCTGCCATTTCCGCCTGTCGATCGAGTCGATCGGGATCGCGCACCTCATCGACTTCGGCAGCTACTTCGCCGACGAGCTGCGCGACCTGAAGACGCTCGCGCGCGACGGCCTGGTCGAGCTGCAGCCGGGCTGGATCGTGATCACGCCCAAGGGCCGGCTGCTGGTGCGCGCGGTCTGCATGCTGTTCGACCGCTACCTGCGCGCGCGGCAGCAGGCGGCCTCCTATTCGAAGGTGATCTAGCGGTGGAGCCGCTCGCCGCCGCGATGTTCGCCGCCGGCCTCGCCTCCGGCGTGCATTGCGTGGCCATGTGCGGCGGGATTGTCGCCGCCTTTGATGTTCAAAGAACCATTCCCATAAGAAGTGTCGGCGAGGGCGCGTTCTGGGCGCGGCGCCTGTGGTTCAACGCGGGTCGCATCAGTACCTATGCGCTCGCGGGTGCGCTCGCCGGCACCGTGGGCGGCGCGGCCTACGCCGCCGCGGCGTTGCCGGCGCAAGCCGCCTGGCAGGTCGCCGCGAGCGTTCTGCTGATCTTGGTAGGGCTGCATCTGGCTGGCGCAGGGCGGCTGCTCGGCGCGCTCGAATCGCTCGGTGCGCCGCTCTGGCGGCGCGTGCAGCCGCTGGCCGCGCGCCTGCTG
>JBASCW010000159.1:0-7484 GCA_049651845.1 Burkholderiales bacterium
GCGCCCATCGGAATGTCGGATGCGCGAAGACGCCTCATGGCCGCAACAGGTGCACCGTGAGGACCGCTTCGGCCTCGAGCACGCTGTCGTTCGCGCGCTTGCGCCGCAAGTTGAGCTGGTCGAGCGAGAGAATGGGGTTGTCGTCCAGAACGTTCGCCAGAAACGCCCGGATCTGCGCATAGCTGCCCGTCAGCGGCAGGGTGATTTCATAGCGCGCGATGCGGCCGCCGCCTTCGACCAGGCGGTATTCGGCCGTGCGCAGCTCGATGCCCGCGCCCCGGGCGCTTCCATAGAGCTTGGCGAGCCAGTCGACCTGTCCTTCCCGGCGGTCGAAATAGCCGTAGAACGCGGCAAGCTTCGCCGAGGGGCTGCCGGCGCGTGTGGCGTCCATGGCTGCGCGGCGGGCGTCCTTGCCAAGCCGTTCGTTGAGGCGTTCGACGCGCGCTTCCAGCGGTCGGACGGCCGCAATGAGCGCCACGAGCCCGGCCAGCAATATCCCGAGCGCAATGAGCGGAACGTCGCCCAGTTGCGCGCGCGCCTTCACCCAGGCGCGGGTCGGAGCGCTCACGGACGCTCCTTCCACGACGCCGATATCACGAACGCGAGCGTTCGCTGCGGATCGTTCGAACGTGTCTCGTGCTTGGCCAGATGCACGCGTGACAGGGCTTTCTGCTGCTCCAGGTTTGCGACATAGCTCAGTGCGGCAAGGTAGTCGCGCGCCTCGCCCGAGAGCGTGACCGTTCCGCTCTGCGCGTTGGGCTCGATCGACAGGAGCCACGTATGGTCGGTCTGGGCCGCTTCCAGCGCTCCGAAGAGCGTGTTCCACGGCACGGACAGGCGCTTCAAGGTATCGCGCGCAGCATCGAGCTCCCCCTCGCGCGGAGGGCGGTCGGCGATCCGGAGGATGTCGGCGTTCCGCGGTTTCCCCGTGAGCGATGCGAGCTGTGCTTCCTTGCGCTCAACCTGCATGGAGAGCTGGCGCCAGGACCAACCAACCTCCGCAACGAAAGCCACCGCGATCAGCAACAGTGCCCACGCGGCCCATCCGGGTCGGGGGCTCCTGCGCAGGAAATCGAGCTCGAGCCGCCGCATGACCTAGGCCGCCAATCCGAAACTGAGCACGAGGCGTTCGCAGTTCGGGAGGCCAGTCACGGCGGCCTCGCGATGAAGCAGATCGGGAAGGCTCTCCCGCCAGTCGGCGGGCGCCTGCCGCGAACGGACCAGTTTCCATTCGTCGTCCGCGACCAGGCCGAGCACGAGCCGGCCGGGCTCATGCAGCACGAACCATCCGGGCGCAGCCTCGAATTCGCCACGACGGTCGTTGAAAGCGGCCATCAGATGGGGCTGAATCGAATCGACGCGTTCGACTGCGGAAATCTCGTCAAGCAGCGAGGCGTCCGCCGCGCATGCGACACGGGCTTTGCCGCGGCCGCTGTCGCAGATCCGGATCCGCCAGGCGCCCGCATCGGATCCGTAGGTCGTACCAAATACGTGTTGGGCGTACGCATGCCAGTCCCCGCTGGAGGTCAGCTGCGGCGACCAGGGCAGCAGGGCGTAGCGCACGAGGTGATTCGACAGGACGACCTCGAGTCGATCCGTGCCGGGAACCGACCCCAGCGCCTCGACGCCCTCGCCGGGCGCCAGGTACACGCGCTTAAGCGGACGAAGACGTAACACGGTCGACTTCCTCCTGCGTGGTATGCCCGGCTTTCGACATCGCGAGCGCAGCTTCCCGCAGGCTGCCCGTACCCGAAGCCCTGGCGACTTCCTTCAGCCTGCGCGTTGGCGCGCGTGAAGCTATCAGCTCCTTGAGGTCGTCGTTCAGGATCATCAGCTCTGCGATCGCCCTGCGGCCCCGGTAGCCGGTGCCGCGGCATTGCGCGCAGCCCTTCGCCGCGCAAGCGGTGCAGATGACGCGAACCAGACGCTGCGCCATCACGGCGTTCAGCGCCGAAGCAAGACTGAAGGGATCGACCCCCATGTGCTGGAAGCGCCCGATCACGTCGAACACGTTGTTCGCGTGCACGCTGGTGAAGACGAGATGCCCGGTCAGCGCAGACTGGACGGCGATTTCGGCCGTCTCAGCGTCCCGGATCTCGCCGACCATGATTCGATCCGGATCGTGGCGAAGAATCGAGCGCAGCCCGCGCGCGAAGGTGAGCCCCTTCTTCTCGTTGACGGGTATCTGCAGTACGCCGGGCAATTGGTACTCGACCGGATCCTCGATGGTGACGATCTTGTCGCGTCCCTTGTTGACTTCGGAGATCACCGAATACAGCGTCGTGGTCTTGCCGCTTCCGGTCGGGCCGGTCACCAGGAGCATCCCGTGCGGCTCGGCGGAGATCCGGCGCAGTTCGCTGGCGATGCCGGCATCGAAGCCCAGGCGCTCGAGCGTCAGCCCTTTCAGCTGATCCGACAGCGCCCGCTTGTCCAGGATGCGCAACACGGCGTCTTCGCCGAAGACGCTGGGCATGATCGAAACCCGCAGGTCGATCTCCCGGCCGCCGTTGCGAGCGCGGAAGCGGCCGTCCTGCGGTATGCGCCGTTCGGCAATGTCGAGCTCGGCCATCACCTTGACGCGCGAAATCGCCTGCTCGGCGAAATCGGTTCCCCGCACCGTCTTGACCAGACCCAGCACGCCGTCGATCCGATACTTCACCGCGAGCCCGGCGCCTCCCGTCTCGAGATGGATGTCGCTTGCGCCCGCCTTGAGGGCGTCGTGCAGCGTCGAGTTCACGAGGCGCACGACCGGACTGTCCGTGGCCGCGATGGACTCGATCGACACATCCTGGGCCTCGTCCTGAACCGACCCAGCCTCGGTCTGCGGGGCGAGCTCGTCCATGGCGCGCAGACCTTCCTCCTGCTCCGCGAGGTACGCAGCGATTTCCCCATGATGCGCGAGGCAGTAGGCGAACGGCTGGCGAATCCGGTTTTCCAGCCAGTCCTGTGTCGCCCCGTCGTAGGGGTCGCCAAGGACCGCGCACAGATCGCCCTGCGTCGTGCGGACAACGACGCATCGACGGCGCAAAGCCTCGGCATAGGGGACCAGGTCGAACGCCGGCGCCGATTGCCGCAGTCCTTCGAGCCGCATGGAAGGCAGCCGGAACGCGTCGGCGAGATGCCGCAGCAGCGGTTCCGGGTCGGCGCCGAATCTGGCTTCGAGCTCGCCAATGGCGACGCTGCTCATCGCAGGCTTCCCGCGAGCTCGAAGATGGGCATGTACATGAGAACCACGACGAGGCCTACCGCGAGGCCGAGCACCGTCATCAGCAGCGGCTCGAAGACGCGGGTGAACGCATCGACGGCGCGCGCAGTCTCGCTGTCATAGAAGCGCGCGATGCGCTCCATGAGCTCGCCCATCCGGCCGGCGCGCTCGCCTACCGCCAGCATGCGGGTGGCCACGGGGGTAGCAAGCCCGGTGGCGGTCAGAGCGCTTGACATGGAGTTGCCTTCGCCGATCAGCTCCGAGGCGCGCTGAAGCCGGAGACGGAGATGAGGGCCGAGGAGTCCGGCGACCATCTCGAACGAGCGAAGGGCCGGTACGCCGGCGAGCAGCAGCATGCCGACGGTCCGGTAGAAGCGCGCGAGCTGGTAGATCATCATCCGCTCGCCCAGAGCGGGCAGGCGCCACAGGCGCCGCGCAAGGGCCGCTCTCAGGTCGTCCCTTGAGAGCGCGTAGACGGCGCCCCAAAGCGCCGCGAGCAGGATCGCCGCAGCGGCAAGTCCGTTGCTGTCGATCCATCGGCCGACCGCCAGGAGAATGCTGGAAAACAGAGGCAGCTCCGCAGACATGTCCTCGTAGACCCGCGCAAAGCGCGGCACGACGTAAAACAGCAGGAACGCGAGAACCAGGGCGCCGACAACCAGCAGGATCGCCGGGTAGAGGAGGGCAGAGACGACCTTTCTGCGCACCTTGTCCAGTTCCTCCTGGTAAGCGATGTACCGCCTCAGGGCTTCGTTGAGATTGCCGGTGCGCTCGCTCGACCTGATCGTGGCTACGAACAACGGCGGGAAGGCGCGGGGGGCGCGTGCGACCGCCTGCGAGAGCGACTCGCCCCGGTAGAGCGCATCCAGCAGCGCCCGAAGCACCTGACTGTTCTCGCCGCCCGGCTCTTTCTCAGCGAGCGTCTGGAGGGCTTCGACGGCGTTCAGGCCGGCCTCCAGGAGCGCCAGCAATTCGACTGCAAAGAGGTCGGTAGGGAAATCGCTCCTGCGCCTGAGTCGAAAGCGATCGGAGCTTCCGCCGACCGCCAGAACTTCATAGCCTTGCCTTCGCGCAGCCTCGCGAGCGGCAGCCTCGTCTGCCGCGTCCAGGTCGAGCGCGACCACGCGATTGGCGCTGTCTACGGCCTTGAGATGGAATTGCATGGGCGCTAGTTGTTAGTGATGTCGGCGTTTTCGCCGGAGCCGCCGGGTTGGCCGTCCTTGCCGTACGAGAGCAGCTCATAGTCGGCCTTCGCACCGGGCGCCTTGTATACGTAGGGGCGCCCCCAGGGATCCAAGGGCACCGACTTTCTGAGGTAGGGGCCGCTCCATTGGGTCTCGCTCGCGGGTCTCTCGACGAGCGCCTTCAGGCCCTGTTCGGTTGTCGGGTAGCGGCGGATGTCCAGCCGGTATTGGTCGAGCGCTTTCTCGAAGGCGTCGATCTGCGCCCTGGCGACCTGGACTTCGGACTTGCCGATCTGGGAGAAGTATTTCGGCGCCACGTAGCCCGCGAGCAGGCCGATGATCACCACCACGACCAGCAGCTCCAGCAGCGTGAAGCCTCTGCTCATATCGCTCAGGCAACCAGCGTAGTCCGGAGCGCTCGCTCCGTTTCATCCATCGCCGCGAGCACCGTCTTCGCGTGACGGTAGAGCACATCGCCTTGCGTCGTTGGTACAACGTTGCGGCGCGTGCGCACGAAGAGCGACACGCCGAGAAAGTCCTCCAGATTTCGAATGCGAAGCGACACGTTCGATTGAACGGTGCCGAGCGCCGTCGTCGCCTCGGAGAAACTCTTCGCTTCGTACGCGGCGACGAAATACTTCAAGTCCTTCACGTCCACTGCCCGACCCTCCCCTGAAGAGTCGCACGGCGAGATTTTCTGCTATCAGAAAGACTCGTTGGACAGCCGCGCAAACGGGAGCTTATCGTTAACGATGACGAAAATGAATAACAACGCGATGCGCTTTTATCTCCCTGTCCTGATTTGCCGCTCGACCCTCCAGTGAATTCTTCTACTACGGGTCGTTAATCATGAGAATGGAAAAATCGGTAAAGGTATCTGTATTTCAGATATCAGTTTTCCTCGCGCTTGGGAACTCCATCAAGATAATGCGCGATGGGCTGAAGTGCCTGATGACCGCCCTGTTCGCTTTAGCGGACGCCGCTGCAGAGAACGGCTGGCCGGCGATCTGGCACAGCGGCGGGCCCTTCGCCGCGAAAGCGACCTGCGAGGTCGGGGTGTCCTGGAGACCTAAACCCACGACGTGGTCGTGATCAGGAGGACATCAAGATGATGCGAGCATTGGGTTGCAGCGCGGCGGCACTGGCGCGCTGCGCGCTTCTTGCCTTAGTACTGCCGAGCCCGGCCATGGCGGGTTCATTCGTCGGCTACCCGGAAACCGGGTGCTTTGAGAGCGTCGATCAGGCTGTCAATGCGTATTGTGCGTACCAGAATCCGGACACGACGTCGACCCCGGGCTTTTTTTTCGAGCGCCTTTCGTGCACGCTGACCTCGCCCGGAACCGTCTTCGTCGAGGCGCGCGGGATCAATCTTTCGAGCGGTTACATCCATCTGTTCAATTTCACGAACCCGGTCAGCGCATGCGGCGACACGATTCAGCCGCCGAAGAACAACGGTCCGGATTACTGCGTGGGCAATCCCATCAATCCGGCGACCGGCAACAAGTACCAGGCGGAGGTGGACTACAGGGATGCGGCGGGAGTTCTGACGGTAGTTCGCGCTTACAACTCCGCCGACATCGTGATGCCGGTATTCGACTTCGGGCGCCTCTGGCAGAGCAACCACAGCAAGCGGATCACCTACACGCCCAACGGCCCCATCGGCCTGCTTTCGGCGTACAGAAGCGACGGAAAGTATTACCGGTTCGAGCTCATCGGCACGGTCTGGACGCCCGATCCGGACGTCGCCGATCGGATCGCGGAGATCAAGGACGGTTCCGGCGTTCGCACGGGCTGGAGCTACTACGAAGCGCTCACCGAGAACACCGAGACTTACGACGTGCAGGGCGTCCTGCGGTCCATTACGTCCAGGGCCGGCCTGACCCAGACGCTCGCCTATTCGGACGGCACCGCAGGCGGCGCGAATGGCGGGTACGTTCTCGACGCCGCCGGCAATCCCACTGTCGCGGTGCTGCCCGCAGGCCTGCTCATCCGTGTGGCCGATGCCTACGGCAGAAGCCTGGCCTATGGCTACGACGCCGCCAAGCGCATCGTGAAGATGACCGACCCCGGAGGGGGGACATACCTCTATTCATACGACGCGAACGGCAATCTCACGCAGGTGGCGTATCCCGACGGCAGTCAGCGCGGCTACGTCTACGAGAACGTGAGCTTCAGCCGCGCCCTGACGGGCATCGTCGACGAGAACGGCGTTCGTTTCGCGACCTTCGCGTACGACGCCCAGGGGCGGGCGATCTCCACCGAGCGTGCCGGCGGCGTACAGAAATACCAGGTCAGCATCGACAGCGCGACCAGTTCAGTGGTGACCGACCCGCTGGGGACGCAACGGCCGCGCGCCTTCGAAACCAGGCAGGGCGTGCGCAAGACGAGCGGCGAGACCCAGCCCGGCGACGCGGGCCCAAGCTCGACGGCCGCGACCTACGACAGCAGCGGAAACAGGACGAGCTCCACCGATTTCAACGGCAATCGCACGGACTACGCCTACGAGACGCCGCGCAACCTCGAGACCTCGCGGACCGAAGGCCTCACCGCGGCCGGCGGCACCACGCCGCAGACGCGCACCATCACCACCGAATGGCATCCGACGTTCCGGCTGATGGCGCGCATGGCCGAGCCGCTGCGCATCACGACCTACGGCTACGACGCGCGGGGCAACATGCTCACGAAGGGCGTTCAGGCCACCACGGACGCGAACGGCAGCCAGGGGTTCTCCGGCACGCCGACCGGGAGCCCGAGAACCTGGACCTACACCTACAACGCCAACGGCAGGGTGCTCACAGCGGATGGACCGCGCATCGATGTAGCGGACGTCGCCACCTATACGTACTACGCCAATGACGACCCGAATCTGGGCAAGCGCGGGAACGTGGCGAGCATCACCAATGCGGCGGGCCACACCACGCAGATCCCGTCGTACAACGCGCACGGCCAGCCGCTCACGATCGTCGATCCGAATGGCCTGACGACCACGCTCACCTACGACGCGCGCCAGCGCCTGACCTCGCGCAGCGTGGGCGGAGAACTCACGACCTACGACTACGATCCTGCGGGCCAGCTCGTCAAGGTGACGATGCCCG
>JBASCW010000160.1:0-14800 GCA_049651845.1 Burkholderiales bacterium
GCGCCCATCGGAATGTCGGATGCGCGAAGACGCCTCATGGCCGCAACAGGTGCACCGTGAGGACCGCTTCGGCCTCGAGCACGCTGTCGTTCGCGCGCTTGCGCCGCAAGTTGAGCTGGTCGAGCGACAGCACCGGGTTTTCCTCAAGCGCGTCCGCAAGGAACGCGCGCACTTGCGCGTAGGTTCCCTGCAGCGGCAGCACGACCTCGTAGCGCGCGATCCGACCTTCGGTGTCGACGAGCCGGTAGTCCGCCGCGCGCAGATCGAGTCCCGCGCCGCGCGCGCTGCCGTAGAGCCTCGCCAGCCAGTCTACCTGGCCATCCTGCCGGTCGAAGTAGCCGTAGAAGGCGGCGAGCCGCGCCGAGGGGGCTCCGGCGCGCGCCTCTGCTTCGTCGGCGGCTTCGAATTCCAGCGCAACCACACGGTTGGCGCTGTCCACGGCTTTGAGCTCGAAGCGCATCGGGATCAGTTGTTGGTGATGTCCGCGTTCTCGCCAGTGCCGCCGGGCTGGCCGTCCTTGCCGAAGGACAGCAGGTCGAAGTCGCCCTTGCGCCAGGGGCGCGGTAGACATAGGGCTTGCCCCACGGATCCAAGGGCACGGCCTTCCTCAGATACGGGCCGTTTCACTGCGCCTCGTTGGCCGGGCGCTCGACCAGCGCCTTCAGGCCCTGCTCTGTGCTCGGGTAGCGGCGAAGATCGAGCCGGTACTGATCGAGTGCCTTTTCGAACGCATCGATCTGGGCGCGCGCCACCCGTATCTCGGACTTGCCGACCTGCGAAAAGTATTTCGGCGCGACATACCCGGCGAGCAGGCCGATGATCACCACCACCACCACCAGCAGCAGCTCGAGCAACGTGAAGCCGTGGCGCGAACGCATTCAGGCCACCCGGGTCGGGCGGACCGCGCGCTCTGTTTCATCCAGGGTCGCGATCACGTTTTTGGCGTGCTGGTAAAGCGTTTCGCCGTGCTCTGTCGGCACCACATTGCGGTGCATTCGTACAAAGAGCGGTACGTCCAGGAACTCTTCAAGATTACGGATGCGTAACGACACGTTCGACTGAACGGTGCCGAGCGCGGTGGTGGCGCCGGAGAAGCTCTTTGCTTCGTACGCCGCGACGAAGAATCTCAGATCCTTGACATCCAAAACCAGACCCTCCCCAAAGAGCCGGCGCGGTGATCGGTCGAGCGATCAGGAAATCGTTTTGGACAGCCGCGCAAACGGAAGCTTAGCGTCAAGCGCGCTGCAAGAAAATGAATCGTCGCGCGCTCGCGTATCTCATTGTCCTGAGCAGTTCGACGAACTTCCTATGATCGTTGACACTTGCGAATCAAACATGAAAGTTTTGTTGAGCATGCGCTGCTATCTGCCATCTGGTTTCCTCGCGCCACAAGATTCTTCGAGGCGCCGTCGAGTTGCGTTGTCGGATCGCCGGGTCGGTGCACCGATGTGCTTCGATCCAACCGGATCGTTTTGCGTGACCTTGCGCGCTCGGCTGGTGAACTGCTCGGAATCCCGGCCATTGATGGGACCCTGACCGTCGCGGGAGGGGCGCATCATGGGTCCCCGCGTCCCATTGCCGGGTAGTACCCCCTGGGGTTGCTCAGGGCGCAGCCAATTTCTGGGGATCGCCGGCGGACGGGATAGAATCGGCCGCAGGAGGAGGATCCGATGGAAAAGATCTGGCTCAAGAGCTATCCGAAGGGGGTGGTGGCGGAGATCAACCCGGACGCCTACCGCTCGATCCCGCAGCTGATCGACGAGAACGTCGTCAAGTACCGCGATCGCAAGGCCTACATCTGCATGGGCAAGTCGATCACCTTCGGCGAAGTGGACACGCTTTCGACGCGCTTTGGCGCCTGGCTGCAGTCCAGGGGCCTCGCCAAGGGCGCGCGCGTCGCGGTCATGATGCCGAACGTGCTGCAGTACCCGGTGGCCGTGTTCGGCATCCTGCGCGCGGGGTACACGGTGGTGAACGTGAATCCGCTCTACACGCCGCGCGAGCTCGAGCACCAGCTCAAGGACTCCGGCGCCGAGGCGATCGTCATCCTCGAGAACTTCGCCACCACGCTGGAGCATGTGCTCGCGCGCACGCCGGTCAAGCACATCGTCGTCGCGAGTCTGGGCGACATGCTCGGCTTCAAGGGCCTGATCGTCAATTTCGTGGTGCGCAACGTCAAGAAGATGGTGCCGGCGTTCAACCTGCCCGGCGCGGTGCGCTTCAACGCCGCGATCGGCGAGGCGGCAGGCATGCAGCTCAAGAAGCCGGACCTCCGCCCCGAGGACCTCGCCTTCCTGCAGTACACGGGCGGCACGACGGGCGTCTCGAAAGGCGCGATGCTGACGCACCGCAACGTGATCGCCAACATGGAGCAGGTCTCGGCCTGGTTCGCGCCGACGCGCAACGAGGCCGATCCGCACGTGATGGTCGCGCCGCTGCCGCTCTATCACATCTATGCGCTGACCTGTAACTGCCTGTTCATGCTGCGCGACGGCGGCTGCAACCTGCTGATCCCGAATCCGCGCGACATTCCGGGCTTTATCAAGGAACTCAAGAGCAACCGCTTTACCGCGATCTCGGGCCTCAACACGCTCTACAACGCGCTGCTCAACCACCCGGAGTTCGCGCAGGTGGATTTCTCGCAGCTGCGCATGTCCTCGGCGGGCGGCATGGCGATGCAGAAGGCCGTGGCCGACCGCTGGCACAAGGCCACCAAGGTCCCGATCCTCGAGGGCTACGGTCTCACCGAGACTTCCCCGGTCGCGACCACCAACCCGGTGGACATCAAGGACTTCACGGGCACCATCGGCCTGCCGGTACCCTCCACGGTGATCACGATCCGCGACGACGAGGAGAACATCCTGCCGACCGGCAAGGTGGGCGAGATCTGCATCGCCGGCCCGCAGGTGATGAAGGGCTACTGGCAGCGGCCGGAGGACACGGCCAAGGTGATGACCAAGGACGGCGCGTTCAAGACCGGCGACATCGGCGTGATGGACGAGCGCGGCTTCGTCACCATCGTCGACCGCAAGAAGGACATGATCCTGGTGTCGGGCTTCAACGTCTACCCGAACGAGCTCGAGCAGGTGGTGGCGATGATGCCGGGCGTGCTCGAGGTGGCGGCGATCGGCGTGCCCGACGAGCACTCGGGCGAGGTCCCCAAGCTGTTCATCGTCAAGAAGGACCCGGCGCTCACCGAGGCGCAGGTGATGGAGTTCTGCAAGGAGCAGCTCACCGGCTACAAGCGGCCGAAGTACGTCGAGTTCCGCGCCGAGCTGCCGAAGACCAACGTCGGCAAGATCCTGCGCCGCGCGCTGCGCGACGAGAAGAAGGCGGCGTAACAGATTCACCAGGCCCATTCATTCAAGGGCCTGGCTTGGCTGGGCATCGCGATCGCGTCCTGGGGCGCGCTGTTCTCGGTCGCCAAGCGCACGCTGCCGGTGCTCGATCCGTTCTTCCTCGGCTCGTTCCGCTACGCCTTCGGCGTGCTGCTGTTCATCGCCATCCTGTGGATCGCCGAGGGCCGGCAGGCGCTGCGCTACGGCGGGCGCTTCCTGCCCGCGGCGGTCTACGGCCTGGTGGGCTTCTGCGGCTTCAACATCCTCGTCTGGTGGGGCCTGTTCTACACCCGCCCCGAGCACGCCTCGATCGTCATGGCGCTGCAGACGCCGATGACCGCGCTCGCGGTCTGGCTGACGCGCGGGCTGCGGCCATCGCCGTTTACCGTAGGCTGCATCGCGGTGGCGATCGGCGGCGTGCTGGTGGTGGTGACGAAGGGAGACCCGTCGCAGGTGCTCGGCGGCGGGTCCCTGCTGGGCGACCTGCTCGTCTTCCTCGGCGCGGTGAGCTGGGTGATCTACACCATGGCAGGCCACCATTTCTCGGGCTGGTCGCCGCTGCGCATGACGGTGCTCACCTGCATCCCCGGCACCGTCGGCCTGCTCGCGATCAACGCCTTCACCATCGGCATGGGCTACTCGGTGCTGCCGACGCTCGACCAGCTGCTCTCGGTAAAGTGGCAGCTCGCCTACTTCGTCGTCTTCACCGTGGTGCTCGGCGTGCTCGGCTTCAACAACGGCGTGAAGTACCTCGGCGCGCTGAACGCGATGCCGATGCTCAACCTGATCCCGATCGTCGTCTTCGCCATCGAGGCCTGGCTCGGCCGCAGCTTCGCCGCGATCGAGTTGGGTGGCGCGGCCCTTGTCATTGGCGCGCTAGTAGCGAACAATCTGTATTTGCGGCGCAGCGCACCCCGGCCATGAACGTCCTCATCGTCGACGACCACCCGATGATGCTGGAGTACCTCTCCGGCGCGGTGGCGCGCGCGTTTGAGGGCGCGATCGCGCGTACCGCCAGCGACCTCGAGGGCGCAATTGAGGCGGTGCGAAGCGAGCAACCCCAGCTGGTGCTGCTCGATCTCGGCCTGCCCGGTTGCGGCGGCATCGAGTCGCTGCTGCGCTTTCGCAAGCAGTTTCCGGACATCCGCGTGGTCATCGTCTCGGCGGTCGAGGACCAGGCAGCGATCCGCGGCGCGCTGGCGGCGGGCGCGTCCGGTTACATCCCCAAGACGTCGAACCCGAAGGTGGTCGTGAACGCGCTGCGGCTGATCGGGGAGGGCGGCACCTACGTGCCGCCGCAAGCGCTGGCGGATGAAATCGCCCGCACGCCGGACTCCGCGTTGACCGAACGCCAGCGCGAGGTCATGCATCAGTTGCTGCGCGGCAGGACAATCGGACAAATCGCGCGCGACCTCGGCATCGCCGAGGCCACCGCCAAGCACCACGCGCATGCGGTCTACGCCGCATTTGGCGTTTCCTCCCGCGCGGATTTCATCCTCGCCGCCAGCCGCAGGGGCGTCGCGAGCGGGTGATCCGGGCGGTCTAGACCGGCTGGGCCATTGCGGCCCGATTGCCGACGGCTATTCTGATTCCCTAAAGGAACGCACGCATGCGGTGAGGGGGACGCGTGGCCACGCAGAACGCCGTAGCTGGCGGCTCGCCGGGCGGAGTATCCAGGGGCGATTTCGTCTGGACGCTCGGGCAGTTGTGCGCGCTGCACCGCATTCCCTTCGATCCTGGCCTGTTCCTCGGCCAGTTTCCCCCGCCGTACTAGCAGGAGAAGCTGCTCGCCGCACTCGGTGCTCTGGGTTTTCATGCCGGTCCGAGCGAATTTGCGGCGCTCGATTTCAAGTCCGTTTCCTTCCCCTGCATCGCCTTCCGACGTGACGCCGGCACGCTCGTTCCGGCGATGCTGGCGGCGAGCGATGGGAACCAACTGGTGGTCTTCGAACCGGGAAGTCGAGAGCCGAAAGCCCTGTCGTTTGCAAAATTTAACGAAACCTTTGATCCCCTTGTCCTGCTGCTGCGCCGCGACGCGGCGCCCGCCAACGATCCGGACGACGCAGGGGCCAGGCCGCAGAAGTTCGGCTTCAAATGGTTCGTCCCCGAGCTGCTGCGCCACAAGCGCATCTGGCGCGAGGTGCTGCTGGCCTCCCTCGCCATCCAGCTGGTGGGGCTCGCCACGCCGCTCTTCACGCAGGTGGTGATCGACAAGGTGGTCGTGCACCACACCGAGAGCACGCTTTGGGTGGTGGGCCTGGGTCTGGCGATGTTCATGGCGTTCGGCGCGGCCATGTCCTGGATGCGCCAGTACCTGGTGCTGCACACCGGCAACCGCGTCGACGCGGTGCTGGGGCAATCGGTGTTCCGGCACCTGTTCCGCCTGCCGCTGCCGTACTTCGAGAACCGGCAGACCGGCGTGCTGGTCGCGCGCCTGAACGCGGTAGAGCAGATCCGCGAGTTCGTGGCCGGCGCCGCGGTGTCGCTGCTGCTCGACTGCCCGTTCCTCGTCGTCTTCCTCGCGGTGATGTTCTGGTACAGCTGGAAGCTCACGCTGATCGCGCTCGGCGTGCTGCTGCTCATCGTCGGCCTGTCGCTCGCGGTGACGCCGCTGTTCCGCGCCAGGCTCAACCGCCAGTTCCTGGTGGGCGCGCGCAACACGGCCTTCGTCACCGAGTACGTCTCGGGCATGGCCACGGTGAAGTCGCTGCAGATGGAGCCGGTGCTCGAAGACCGCTACGGCGATCTGCTCGCGCAGTACCTCGCCGCGAGTTTCGAGACGCGCCAGCTCGCCAACAGCTACAACACGGTGGCCAACGCGCTCGAGCAGGTGATGACGCTCGGCATCCTCGTGGTCGGCGCGCTGCTGGTGATGGACAGCGCCGCGCTCGCCTCGGCCGGCGCCGCGACCTTCACCATCGGCATGCTGGTCGCCTTCCAGATGTTCGCGAGCCGCCTCGCGCAGCCGATGCTGCGCCTCGTGGGCCTGTGGCAGCAGTTCCAGCAGGCAGAGATCGCCGTGCAGCGCCTGGGCGACGTCATGGACGTGCCCGCCGAGCCCTTCGCGCTCATCCCGCAAAGAGCGGGCGGACCGGACGCCAAGGCCGGGCGCATCGAATTCCAGTCGGTTTCCTTCCGTTACTCCGACAAGTACCCCTGGCTCTACCGCAACCTCAACCTCACCATCAAGCCCGGGCAGCTCACCGTGCTGGTGGGCCCCTCCGGCTGCGGCAAGAGCACGCTCGCCAAGCTGCTGCTGGGCTTCTACCCGCCTATCGACGGCCGCATCCTGATGGAAGGCCAGGACACGCGCACCATGAGCGCCAACGAACTGCGCGCCGCCTTTGGCGTCGTGCCGCAGGAAACCACGCTTTTCTCGGGCAGCGTCTACGACAACCTGCAGATGGCCAGCCCCCAGGCCGGCTTCGCGCAGATCGCGGAGGCCTGCCGCATGGCCGAGATCCACGACGTGATCGAGGCCCTGCCGCAGGGCTACCAGACCCCGCTCGGCGAGCACGGCGTCGGACTCTCCGGCGGCCAGCGCCAGAGGATCGCCATCGCGCGCGCGCTCCTCAAGAACCCGCGCGTGCTGATCTTCGATGAGGCCACGAGCAACCTCGATGCGCCGACCGCCGAAGCCTTCGCGCAGACCGTGAACCAGCTCAAGGGCCGCGTGACCTTGCTGTTCATCGCCCACCAGCTGCCGCGCGGCCTGAAAGTGGACGAAGTCCTGCAGTTCGGCGCCAGTCCTGTGGGTGCCCAGTCGCCGACGCAGATGAGCGTCATTGAAGAAGACAAGGCGAAGTCGTGAAAAAGAAACTCAGATCAGGAGCCAAATCAGGGCCGCATGCGCTCGCGCCAGTATCCGGGTCGTCTTGCGTGGTGAGCGAACGCGATCACGAAGATCGTCTCAGCTGTGTCGCGGATTATGATTGCATAGGGAAAGCGCCTGAGAATGAGGCGCTTGACCCCTTGCGTCCCGGCCGCCCCAGGCAAAGCGGTAAGCGGCACAACATCTTGCTCGAGCAGATCGAGAGCCGCGTGAATTGCGCTTTCGAACTCGGTTCCGAGTCCGGGGCGCTCCCTTTCGTACCACGCGGCGGCCTCGGCGGCCTCCTCGGCGGCTGCCGCATGGATCGGCAACGCGCGCATCAGGCGCGTTTGATGCGGTCGCTCAGACGGCGGCGAAACTCCTCGCGATCAATAAGACTTGCGGCGCCTGAGTCTATCTCGGCGAGCCTGCGCAGAATTTCGGTATTCCAGGCGCCTACTGCATCGGGATCAACTGGCCCGTCAAGACTGGTCACCAGATCGTGCGCAAGTTCCGCCCGCTCCGGTTCTTCAAGCTTCAGGGCCTCGGCGCGAACTTTCTCCAGTGCTGAAGTACTCATCGGGCGCGCTCCACTGAAATGTGGGCCCATTGTAACCCGCCCCAATCGGGTGAGAGTACGGGTGAGCGCCGTCCAAGTCGACAAGCCGTTGCCGTGAAAAAGAAACCCAAACTAGGAGCCAAGATGGCCGAAGCACCCAAGAAAGACGACAAGCTCGCCGCGACCACGGCAGACACAACGACAGGCACACGCCAGCGCATGGGCGTGCGCCTCGCGCCCGTGAACAACTCCGACCAGCCGGTGCTCGCCAACTACGCCGTCGTCAACCCCGCGCCGGGCATGGCCTTCATCGACTTCGGCTTCCTCGAGCCGGGCCTGCTCGCCGCAATACCGCGCGTGGCGAAGCAGGGCGGCAAGCTTCCCGAAACCGTGAACGGAAAGCTCGCCGTACGCGTGGCCCTGGGCTACGAGACCCTCGCGGGCCTGCAGCAGCAAATCGGGCAGCTCCTCGCGCAGATGCGCCAGGCGCGGTCGAAGGCGGAGAGAAAGGATTCGTGATGGCTCGGCTGACGCATGGTTTGTTGTTCGTCGCATTCTTGCTGGCGGAATCGCTGACCGCGATCGCCCAGACGCAAGACGAGATGCACCGAAGAGGCAGCTGTATCGACGATTGGGACACGCTTTCTCAGGAGTTCAAGCGCAAGCAAGCCCACTGGCAGAACTCCAAGAGAAAACCTGATCGAGAGGACATCCGATTCGACCAGGAGTGGCGTCAGAACATGCTTGCCCCATTCCTTGGTCGATGCGCAGGCCTGGGCTTCGCCTGGCCAACAGATGAGCAGGTATCGGGGAACAATGACCGGTTGGCGCGACGACTTGAGAGCGAAAAGGCATCTTCCGAGTCACGTGCAGAAGACAAAGACGCGCCTCAGACGAGACGATGAAGCTGGGACTTGCAATCCTTGTGATATTCATACTTGCCGCCGGCGGCTGGGTCGCGTCGAGTGGCGTGCCGTTCGAGTCCGTATCTACCTTGACGCGTAGCGTCGAAAATATGCTGGAAAGGCCGGGCCCTTGCGTAGAGGCTCGAACTGGCGCGAAGGCCGACCCGGTTCCGGGTCTGGAGGTCAACGTGTTGAGCATGACCTCCGACTGCAAGCTGATCGTCAGCGGCAACTATAACGGCAGCATTCAGGTGTTTGACCGGGCAACCGGAAAGGTCCTGGGCGAGGCTGGCGGGCACCCGTACCCGGTTCGAAGCCTTGAGGTTACTTCCGACGGCAGGTACGCGATCTCGTCGGCGCCAGCCAGCCCGGTCAAGGTGTGGACAATGCCCGACTTGCGGCTGGTCGCGACGATTGATACCGGTGCGCCAGGCGAAAACGCGTTGCTGGTGGATGCCAAGAATGAGTTCCTGTTCACCGGAGACCACAGAGGCGTACAGGCCTGGGACCTGCGGTCTGCCGAGCAGCGCAAGCACCTCGCACCTGGGGATGCGGCGCATGCGGTGACCGCCAGCGGTGGAGTCAGGGCACTTGCTCTGTCACCGGACGCAAAATACATTGCCGACGGATCGGCAATGCTGCGCCTATGGACTTACCGTCAGGAAGGCGGCTCCGGTGTCCACCTGACGCTCGTAAGCGAAAGGAAAACGGCCGAGGGCGCTCGCACGGTCGGTTTCTCTAAGGATGGAAAGCTCCTGGTAAGCGGAGGCCGAGGGCGGACGATGCAGGTCTGGAAGGTGCCCTCACTCGAGCCAACGCCTCAATCGGCTTCGTGGGATCTCGAGACACACGAGGGCAGGATTTATGTGAAGCCGGCTTCGGGCCATTCGGGGGCCAGCAAGCCGGCTTTTCGCGTCCATGAGAATTCGGTGTCACAGGTTTATCAGCAATGGACTGGAGAACATCGAAGGCTGGGTGCGTGGCGAGGGCATGTCCTCGCGTATGGCCTCAACTCTGGTCTTGCCGTCCGCGACACGGTCAAGCAGTCGCCAACGCCAGATTTCCTGATTCCGGCCTCCAAGGAACGCGCTTACCGGTTTGCGCATATTCCGAGCCGGGGAGCGCTCGCGGTGCAGCGGCGGGACTATTCCGTCTCCGTCATTGACCTGGCGACGTTCAAGGAAACAAGAAAGCTTCGCCTTGCCGACGAGTTCGTGAAGATGCTGGCCACCACCGATGGGCGATACCTTGCATTCAGCTCAAGCGATGCGATCGGCTTTGTCGATCTTGATTCCTGGAACGTGCGCAAGTTCGAAAGGCCCCCGCTGGTCGCGCAGGAGATGCAGGTCATCAATCTTTCCATCGCGAATTCCCTTGAAGGCGATGGACTGATTGCCATGATCGGGTTCGACGCGGTATCGATCCGACCCGATTTGACCATGCAGAGGCTCGCGACGCTACCGATGGACAGCTATGAAGTGCTCACCGCCGTGCCGCACCAGGCCAATTACATCGCCGTTGGCATGAACGCAGCTGTCGCCTTTGATCGCGTGGGTTCCACGAAACCCGTCGCAGTGGCAAAAGTGCATGACCCCCTTCGGCCGGGGGAGTGGATTCATCAGCATGACGGCGGGAAGTCCTGCCAAGTGTCCGACTCCTCCGTCGCGTGCGTGCGCATGCCAGCGCCCAGCGGGATTGCATCGCGATCGAGTGACGGCAATGGCGAGATCTTTGTAACCGGAGGAAACAGCAAGGAAGTGACTCTATTCGACGCGAAAACACTGGAGCCTCGCAATCGACTGGAAGGTCACATCGGCGAGATCTACTACGTAAAAATTACCGGGGAGCGGATCGTGTCGGCTGACGTTCTGGGGGAGATACGAGTGTGGTCGATTTCGGATGGAAAGCTACTTGCTCGCGGGAGGCCGTAGATGGTGCGCGTCGCATTGTTCAGGACTGACCTGCCCCGGTGTGCCGGGCACCCAGCAAACGGCGTCCTCGCGGCCCAGGCGCCGGCACGGGGCAAAACGCGCCGAAACCCGGACGCCCTTAGCTCATTGGTGCCGTGATGCCGATCACAAAAGGCAAACTTGCCGTGGGAAGCGTTGCCGTGCTGGCAACGCCGGCGGTTTCAGCGTGGAGCTTCAATGCGATGACCGAGCCAGTGACAGCAGCAAAGGTTTTCGAGCGGATGCTGAAGGACTTGGAAGCGCGAAAGAAGAAAGATCCGACCGCGGGTAGAGGCAGTGACACGACCTACAACCTCCTCTATGGCGGGGCGGGCAACGACGACCTCTCAGGCCTTGAGGGGGGCGACGTGCTGGACGGCGGCCCGGGCAACGACCGGCTGTTCGGCGACGTGGGGCGCACGGCCTTGGGGCCGCGCCGCGCCGAACGGGTGGCGGGCGGATGCCGGGCGGTGGGTCGAACGGCATTCGACTGCCGGATACCAATCCAGCAGCACATTCGCGGACCCAGGCGGCGCGCCGCCACACTTGCGAGCAATGGCCGGTGAAGCTCTACATGTCTGAAGGCGCCATCTGGATCATGCTGCTTATCTACACTCCGCTTGCACTTCTAGCGCTGTGGGGACTTTGGAAAACGCTCTCCCGGCAGGGGACCGTTCGCGTCAGTGTCATGTTGTTCGCAGTTGGTATCGCAACGCTACTTCCAACGTGGGATGTCCTTACTACGAGCTATCAGATGGCCCAGCTGTGTCCTACCGCTGGGCTACGAGTCCGAAAGAGTGTCGAGGTTGAGGGATACCTCACAAATTTCGGTGGGAACCTCGGTGAGATTTCGCACGAGGGGTTTTCTTACATAGAAAGCCAGACACGCTCTGACACGCTATCTCTCTTTAAGCAGCACGATGGGAAGGTCCTTGAAACCATCATAGATCTTAGGAAAACGGCATATCCAATAAAGAGCAGGTACGAATACCGATATGGTTCAGGCGAAAAACTGGAAGGCGCCCTCAACATCGCTAAGGCTCATAGCCTTGTCATCGATAGAGCCACCCAAGAGATCTTAGGTGAGGCAGTGAGTTACACGGCTTTCCCCGGATGGATTGATCGCAATTCGATACAGCGGCTTGGCAATTTCTCGTGGTCATGTCCAGAAAAGTCGGCCATTAGCGCCGACCTTCTGGAACAAACACTTCGTCCTGCACGGCGGTAGAGGGGCTTACATGGAAACCAGCATCTACTACAAATATTCGCAGCTCGCTACCGCCTCCTATGTTGACTTGTCGCAGGAGTCGAGTCTCGGGAACCCGCAGCGCCTCGCGACCATAGCTAACGAGCAGGAGCGATTGCCGCAATTATTGGCCACACAGTTCTTTGACAGCACGACAGGATGGGGCGTACTCGGAGACCCACGCCACCGACTGACGAACGGCGGAGTTCTGCACGACGATCCAGACAGTGGCTTTGCCGCAACGCTATTTCGAAACAACTCTACGGGCGAGAAAGTTCTAGCCATCCGCGGCACAGACCCGGGCCGCGACGGGCAGCTACGGAAGGATCTGCTCGAGGCTGATATATCTCATATCGGCTTTTCCGGTGTCGCGTACAAGCAGCTTGTCTCTCTATTTAACATGGTGCAGAGATTTCGCGCGCCAGCGGGCGAGAGCAATGTCCTGCAGTTAACAGTTCGGGAAGGTTCGGCACCGCCAAATCCAGACTACGCGATTCAAATTCGTGGCACGTACTATCGGTGGCTAGAGCCGAGATTCGACGGCATAGGCCAAGGCGTGCTCGGCTCGACCGACGCTGTCGTGGCGGTCGGTCACTCCCTGGGCGGTCATCTTGCCGCAATGGCGCGCAGGCTGTTCCCAGAGATCTTCGCTAGCGCAGTTATCTTCAACGCGCCCGGATATGACCCCGTGACTTCAGAGAAGCTGACAGGCGCGTATCTCAACCTCTTCCGCCAATTCGGAGCGAATCCGGTACCAGCGTTCTCGCAGATCACGAGCCTCATTTCCGAGGACACCGTTCCCGGCGATGACATCTCAATCGTCCCGTCGATCATCACCGGCACACGGTACGGGACCGATCTCTTGGTCACAACCGAGCTAAATAGCCATGTAATCGAACCAATCATGGACTCGGTTGCTCCGCAATCGTTGCTTTACTCGATGAACGCGAGTCTGTCGCTAGATGACGCGGGAAAGGTTCTCAAGGCGGCTACCAACACGGCCGGCAAATCAGATGAAGCGCTGCTTGAAAGCCTTTATCTCACGCTCATGAACGAGAGAATCACACTAGACTCTTTTGCTGCAGTCCTTGCGTCAGCTGGCGCCATTGCACCACGGCGGACCTACTACCAGCGGTTGGTAGAGCTTGAAGCCGCAATCAAGGCCAATACTGCACTGAGCTTACAATCCCTGGTTGGCAAACCAACCGATGAGATCAAGGCCGAAGCGGCCGGAACAGGGGGACTAGCCTATCGGTTTGCACTGAGAGAGCTGAATCCATTTGCGATTGCCGGAGTCAATTACGACGCGTTTCACAACGCTAGCGGTGAGCTCGACCGTTACGACGTAACGAAGGACAGCGGAATCTCCGACAGGTGGCTGGAGGACCGTTCAAAGTTCCTCGGCGCACTGGTCAGATACAACACCGAGGACCGCAACGACAAGGTTGCGCCTGGAGATACGGCGTATCGGGATGGCGAGAGACAGCTCACGTTGCGGCCTTTCGCTCCAACGAAGGGCATGGCGTTCGCGAAGGCGGGCCAGCAGCTATCGGCGCGGGATCTTGCGCCCGAGGCGGATCTTTTCGGGACGAACGGCGCCGACACGATTCTGGGATCTGCCGGCAAGAGCTACGTCGAAGCCGGCGCGGGCGACGACAAGGTCACGACCTTCGACGGTAACGATCAGATTCATGGAGGCGCCGGTTCCGACACGATCTCCAGCGGCAGTGGTGCTGACGTCATCATCGGCGGCAAGGACGGCGACGCGGAACTGCGTGGCGGTGACGACAACGACATCGTCTGGGGTGATGAGGACCAGACTGATGCGCGCTACACAGGCGCGAACTACGGCGGACACGACAATCTTTACGGCGAGGACGGCAACGACTTCCTCTACGGCGGTGGCGGCAACGATCGGCTGGAGGGCGGCAAAGGAGTTGACCAGCTCTTCGGCGACGGCATGGACGTTGAGGACACCGAGCGTAGTGGTTTTGACATTCTTGTGGGCGGCGAAGACGGAGACTTCGCGTACGGCGGCGAGGGTGTCGACACGATCTATGGTGACAAGGAAGAAGTCGATGGCACGGTCGTCGGCGGCGCGGACTTCCTGCAAGGGAACAAGGGCGATGACTTCCTCTACGGCGGGGGCGGGGCGGACACGATCCTCGGGGGCGAGGGCAAGGACGAGATCGTCGGGGGCCATGGGAGCGACGTAGCGCTCTTCGGGGGGGCGGGCGACGACACGATCTATGGCGGCCTGAAGGACGAGAACGACACCCGGGACCAGGGCTACGACAAGCTCTTTGGCGAAGCGGGCGAGGACAAGCTCTACGGCGGCGCGGGCCAGGATCGTCTCTTCGGCGGGGACGAAGACGACACGCTGCGTGGCGGCCTGGGGAACGATTTTCTGGAGGGTGGGGACGGCTACGACATCTATGAGTACAAGATCGGCGACGGCCGCGACATCCTCGTCGACTCCGACGGCGCCGGGCATATCGACTGGGAGGGGATGATCCTCAGCGGCGGGGAAAACAAGAACGGACCCGGCGACTTCGTCTATTACGACGACCCCGACGAATGGCAGTTCAAGTACGAAACCGTGGGCGACTCGAACGAGGGCCCGGTCACGCTCTTTATCTCCACGCGCCAGCACGGTTTGATCCTCGAAGTGCAGGACTTCCTCAATAGCGACCTGCTGATCGATCTCGAGGACGGCGACCCTAAGAAGCCCAACCCTCCTCTCCTGCCGAACGGCAACGGCGGAGGCAGCGCACAACTGCCGCCGCCGCCGCCGCCGGGGGGCACGCCGCCGCCGCGGCGGGGCGATCCGCTGGTGCTGGACGTGGACGGTCTTGGCATTACGACCCTAGGAGTCTGCGCGGCAGGAGGTTGAGTTGATGGTCATCGAGATGGTGTGGTGAAGCGTTAAACGATGATGACGACAAGCTACCTTCCATACCATCCGGGGCAGCAGAATTTGCTGCCATCGTCG
>JBASCW010000161.1:0-56728 GCA_049651845.1 Burkholderiales bacterium
CCCGTGCCCGCCGCAGCGCCCGCGCCCGCGGCGGTGTCGGCCCCGGCCGCGACGCCGGCGGCGGTGTGTTACCAGATCCAATTCGCGCTGCCTGAAACCGCCACCGCGGCGGCGCTGGAGAACCTGCGCGCCAACCTTTCCGCGCTCGGCAGGATCGAAACCCTCGCCGGACCGGCGGCCGGCACGCCTGCCGGGAATCACGTCTGGCGGCTGGCGAGCGGCTTTCCCGAAACAGTCCTCTGGGACGCGATGGCGTTCAGCGTCGATTCCGCGGGACTCAAGATCGAGCTCGAGGCCCCCGATCCCGGCTACGGCTTCTTCGACGCGTTCCACGCCGCCGTCGTGCCGCCCGCGCCGCCCGCCGCCGCGGAGCCTCACCCCATGCGGCGCGCCACGGACGCGTCCGCCGCCGCGGCCGCGCCCGCCAGCCCGGGCCGCCGCGAATCGGACAAGGCGGCTGCCGCCGACGCGACCTCGATCCGGGTCGGCGTGGAGAAGGTCGACCAGCTCATCAACCTCGCGGGCGAACTGGTCATCACGCAGGCGATGCTGGCCCAGACCGCCAGCCAGCTCGACCCGGTGCAGCACGAGAAACTGCTCAACGGCCTTGCGCAGCTCGACCGCAACACGCGCGACCTGCAGGAGTCCGTCATGTCGATCCGCATGATGCCGATCTCGTTCGTGTTCAGCCGCTTCCCGCGCGTGGTGCGGGATCTCGCCGGCAAGCTGAACAAGGAAGTCGAACTGAAGACCGTGGGCGAAACCACCGAATTGGACAAGGGCCTGATCGAGAAGATCGCCGATCCCTTGAATCACCTGGTGCGCAATTCCATCGACCACGGCATCGAGACGCCGGAAAAGCGGCGCGCGGCGGGCAAGCCGGAGAAGGGCACCATCACGCTGCGCGCGTTCCACCAGGGCGGCAACATCGTGGTCGAGGTGTCCGACGACGGCGCGGGCCTCAGCCGCGAACGGATCCTCGCCAAGGCGCGCAGCCAAGGCATGAACGTACCGGACTCGATCGCGGACCAGGACGTCTGGCAGCTCATCTTCGCGGCGGGCTTCTCGACCGCGGAAGTGGTCACCGACGTGTCCGGGCGCGGCGTCGGCATGGATGTCGTCAAGCGCAACATCCAGGCGCTGGGTGGCAGCGTGGAGATCGACTCCACCCTCGGCGCGGGCACCCGGATGTCGATCCGCCTGCCGCTGACCCTCGCCATCCTCGACGGCCTGTCGGTCAGGGTGGGAGACGAGTTGTTCATCATCCCGCTCAACCACATCGTCGAATCCCTGCAGCCGGCCGCTGCGGACGTGAAAACGGTACGCGGCCAGGGCACGGTGGTGCACGTGCGCGGCGAATACCTGCCGGTGCTGAAATCGCACGAAACATTCAATATCCCGCCCGGCGCCGCCGATACAGGAGTGGGAATCATGGTGATTCTGGAGTCCGACGGCGTCAAGAAGGCGCTGTTCGTGGACGAACTCGTCGGGCAGCACCAGGTGGTCATCAAGAGCCTCGAATCCAACTACCGCAGGGTCAGGGGGATCTCGGGGGCCACCATCATGGGCGACGGCAAGGTGGCGTTGATCGTCGACGCCGGGATGCTGGTGCGCGGCGTGAAGCCGGAACTGCGCGCCGCGGCGTAAGCATGCACGTCGTTGATTGAGCTGGAACGAGTCAAGAGGAGAAAACGCATGGCACAAGCAGCAGCGCCGGCAGCGGCCCCGGCCCCGGCCCCGGCCGCGGCGATGGCGGCGCAGCCGAGCAACGAGTACCTGACCTTCACCCTCGGCAAGGAGGAGTACGGCATCGAGATCCTGAAGGTGCAGGAGATCCGCGGCTACGAGGCGGTGACCAAGATCGCGAACGCCCCCGAGTTCATCAAGGGCGTGGTCAATCTGCGCGGCATCATCGTGCCGGTGGTCGACATGCGCATCAAGTTCAACCTGGGCGAGGCGAACTACGACCAGTTCACGGTGGTGATCATCCTCAACGTGGCCGGGCGCGTGGTGGGCATGGTGGTGGACGGCGTGTCCGACGTGATCCAACTGGCGGCGGAACGCATCCGCCCGGCGCCCGATTTTTCGGCCTCGACCTTCGACACCTCGTACATCACGGGCCTGGGCACCATGGACGACCGCATGCTGATCCTGGTGGACATCGAAAAACTGATGTCCGGCAGCGACATGGCGCTCATGGAACAGGCCACGCTGCAATGAGACGCGCCGCGCGAATCAACTTGGAATCAAATTCTCGGAAGGAGCGAAGGTCATGTTTTCAATCGGCAAGATGAAAGTCGGCGCCCGGCTGGGGCTGGGGTTTGGGATCGTGCTGCTGCTTTTGACCGGCATTACTTTCGTTGGTGCGACGCGCCTCAGTGCGCTGAATGACGGTACCCAATATATCGTCATCGATCAGTATCCGAAGGTGGCTCTGTCTACCGCCATCATCGCAGACGTCGACCAGATCGGCCTCGCGACGCGAAACTCGGTCCTTGCCACGGATCAGGACGCGATCAAGGCGGAAATGAAAGTGCTCGAAGACGCGGGGGGCCGGGTCAAGGACTCGCTGGAAAAGTTGGAAAAGCTGACTACGCTGCCCAAAGACAAAGAGCTGTTCAAGGTCATGGTTGATGCGCGCACTAGATATGTTGCGGAACAGAATGCATTCAAGAAACTTATCGGCGAAGGAAAAAAAGCCGAGGCAACGACCGCAATGCTGACCACCGGTGCAGCGGCGCGGGTCGCGTACCGGAAGACTCTCAACGACATGGCGGAATTTCAGTCCTCGCTAATGGAGAAGGCCGCCAAAGAAGCGACCGAGAGTTACTTCGGCGCGCGCAACCTGATGCTGGGTCTCGCCGGGGTGGCCATTCTTCTCGCCTGCGGAATCGCGTTCTGGGTGACCCGCAGCATCACGCGTCCGCTGAATGAAGCCGTGGGCGTGGCGCAGAAGGTCGCGGCCGGCGATCTGACCAGCACAGTGGAGGTCAATTCGAAGGACGAAACCGGCCTGCTGCTGCAGGCGCTGAAGGACATGAACGAGAGCCTGAAGAAGATCGTGGGCCAGGTGCGTACCAGCACCGAGTCGATCTCGACGGGGTCGAAACAGATCGCCTCGGGCAACGCGGACCTGTCCAGCCGCACCGAAGAGCAGGCTTCGAGCCTGGAAGAAACCGCCTCCTCGATGGAAGAACTGACCAGTACGGTCAAGCAGAACGCGGAGAACGCCAAGCAGGCCAATCAACTGGCGGCGGGTGCTTCCGACGTGGCGCTCAAGGGCGGCCAGGTGGTCGGGCAGGTGGTGACGACGATGTTTTCAATCAACGAGAGCTCGAAGAAGATCGTCGACATCATCAGCGTGATCGACGGCATTGCGTTCCAGACCAATATCCTGGCGCTCAACGCCGCGGTGGAAGCAGCGCGCGCCGGGGAACAGGGCCGCGGATTTGCGGTGGTGGCGACCGAAGTGCGCACGCTGGCGCAAAGGAGCGCGGCGGCGGCCAAGGAGATCAAGACCCTGATCGGTGACTCGGTGCACAAGGTGGAGGACGGCACCAAGCTGGTGGACGAGGCGGGCAAGACGATGGCGGAGATCGTGGCGGCGGTGAAGCGCGTGACCGACATCATGGCGGAGATATCGGCGGCCTCGCAGGAGCAAAGCTCGGGAATCGAGCAGGTGAACCAGGCGGTGACGCAGATGGATCAGACCACGCAGCAGAACGCGGCGCTGGTCGAAGAAGCGGCTGCCGCGGCCGAATCGATGCAGGAGCAGGCGCAGAACCTCGTGCAGGCGGTGGCGGTGTTCAAGCTCGCGCAAAACGAGGAGCGGGCGGCGGTCAGGACCGACAAGCCCGCGGCGAGCCAGCCCAGGGCGGACGTGCGGCAGTCGACGCCGCGGGCGAAAGCGAAGCCCCAGGCCGCCGCGCCGGTCCAGCCGGCGGCCAAGCCTAGGGCGCACAAGGCGATCGCCAACTCCGGCGAGGAAGCCTGGGAAGAGTTCTAGCGCCTGACGTTCAATGAGGGCTCGTAAATCGGGGAAAGCTGCTCAAACGAACGGAGCCACTTCTAAGCAGCGCTGCCGAGCATGCAGCCGAAACGGGAAGGATGAGACATCGTGAGCCTAAAGCAAAAAATATGGTCGTTGCCAATCCTCGCCATCCTCATATTCATGGGAGGCATGGTGACCAACTATGTCTTCTCGTCCTCCACATCAAGACTCTTGAGCGACGTGAGCACCGTCGATTACCCGCTGCTCGCATCGAGCCAGGCGCTGATCTTCGACTTGAACAGCGTGCAGGAGTCGCTGACCAACGCCACCACGGCGGGCGACAAGCAGGGACTGGAGAAGGCGGCGCAAAAAGCGAACGCGTTCAGAAAGGATCTCGCGGCTCTGAAGGCCGTCGCCGGCCAGTCCGATCTCGCAGACAAGATCGGTCGCGGTTTTGAAACCTACTATGGGGCCGCAGAGCAAGCCGCCGCGATCATGCTTAACGCGAGAGCCGGCGATCTCTCGGCGGTGGCCGCGACAATGCGGCCGGCACTAGAGGCGTTGATCGCGACGCTCGAAACCACAAAAAAGCAGGCCGTTATCGGCCTCGAATCGAATCTGGCGACAAGCCGAACCTACGTAAACAAAGGGCTTGTAGTCAATCTCGGAATCGCCATCGCCATCGTTCTGGTCCTGATTGCGGTTTCTCACCTGGTCATTTCCAGTGTCTTCGGCCAGCTAGGGGGCGAGCCGTCATATGCAGCCTCGATCGTACGAAACGTCGCCGCCGGCGATCTCAGCACGCAAATCATCGTCAAGCCTGGCGACGCTGGCAGCCTGCTCTTCGCGATGAGGACGATGCAGCAGAGATTTTCGGCGATTGTCTCCGAAATACGCGAATCCGTGACTTCTGTGGCCACATCGGCCAAGGAGATCGCGTCCGGAAACATGAATTTATCTCAGCGCACGGAGGAGCAGGCTTCGAGTCTTGAGCAGACTGCCACGAGCCTTGGGGAACTTACGTCAACGGTGAAAAAAAACGCCGACAGCGCAACGCAGGCGCGCACGTTGGCGACGGAGGCATCCCGCCTCGCCACAGATGGCGGCGACGCGGTCGGCGGCGTCATACAGATAATGTCTTCGATCAACGACAGCTCGCGCAAGATCGTGGAAATCATCGGCGTAATCGACAGCATCGCCTTTCAGACCAACATACTGGCCCTCAACGCCGCCGTCGAGGCGGCGCGCGCCGGCGAGCAGGGCTACGGCTTCGCGGTGGTTGCCGCCGAGGTGCGAAATCTTGCCCAGCGCTCGGGCTCGGCGGCCAAGGAAATCAAGGAACTGATCAACGCGTCGGTCGAGAAAGTCTCGAGCGGATCCGAGCGGGTGCGGGTCGCGGGCGAGACGATGAATGAGATCGTCGCCTCGGTGAAGCGTGTAACGGGCATCGTTGGAGAGATCGCGGTCGCATCGTCGGAGCAAAGTTTGGGGATCGGGCAGGTAAACACAGCCTTGGATCAGCTGAACGCCGTGACTCAGCAGAATGCCGCATTGGTGGAAGAAGCTGCGGCTGCCACGGAATCGCTTGAGGAACTCGCGAGGAGTTTGGCGAACTCGGTAAGCGTGTTCCGCCTCGCGGAAGACGCCACCGAAGCGGCGAACTCTCCGCACCCTGCTACCCGGATTTTCCCGGTTCCGGAACAGCCGGAACAGCCGGAGCAGGCGGGGCTGATGGCGGCCGGGCTGGCGTACAACGGCCGCTGATTTTCCCAATCGCATCAGTTTTTCTTGGCTTTGAAAAGGAGATGAAAATGCAAAAGATCAGCAAACGACGTTTGGCGAAAGCCGTCAGCCTGGCGTTTCTGGCGGTTGGCGTGCCGTCAGCCGCGCGTGCGGTGGAGGTGGGAGACCGGCTGGAAATCCATGGCTACGGACACCAAGGCTATCTGCAGAGCAAGGACAACACTTATCTCAATGCCGACGACAAGGGCACCTGGGACTACAACGCCCTGGCGCTGGTGTTCGCCGTAAAAATCAACGACAAGACCAAAATTTGGTCGCAATTGCACAGCACTTCGGAAAAAACGAGGCTGGACTGGGCCTACGTCGATCATCAACTGACCGGCAACCTCACCGGACGGGCCGGGCAGATCAAGATGCCGTTCGGTCTGTACAATGAAATTCGCGACATCAAGTTCCTGCAGCTTTCCACGCTGGAGCCGATGCTGTACCAGGAGGCATCCGAGATGGTGCAAGAGTCATTCAGAGGTGTTTCCGCTATCTACAACCGAAGCATGGGCGGCGGCAGCCTTTCCTGGGATGCCTACCTAGGCCAGGTGACGGAGTGGCAAGAGGAAAGTGGGACCGGACACAAATCAAAGCGGTTGGTGGGCGGACGCGTCGCTTACCAAACCCCTGTGGAAGGTCTGAAATTCATGGCATCGGCCTATAACAGTGCCATGAAAGACACCGCGCAAGTCCCTGTGAGTAAGGGCAACAGGAAAACGTGGGCGCTTTCCACCGACTATGCCAACAACAATTTTGATGTCAAAGCCGAATACGCGAAAATGAAGTTTTTCAGCGAGGAAAGCAAAACCTACTATGTCCAGGCCGGCTACACTTTCGCCGAGAAATGGACACCGTACGTGCGCTATGACTACATCACGACCGATGTGGCCGAGAAAACCGATCCTGCGCACTATCAGAAAGCCAAGGTGCTGGGGCTAAATTACAAGATCAACAACAGCGTCGCCGTGCGCCTGGAGAACCACTGGAACAGCGGCTACGCACTGCCCGTGGCTTCCAAGGAAGTCGCCGCCGGTGCGGGCAAAATCGGTTGGAACATGTTCGCAGTCAGTGTCAATTTCATATTCTAATACTGACAACTAACGGAGCAATGCAAATGAAAGATGCTGCTTTCAGTCGTTTTCTCGCGGGCGCGCTCCTTGCGGGCGCCGCTTTTAGCCTGCCCGCGTGGGCCGCGGACCTGGTCGTCATCGTCAACAAATCCAACGCCAATGCCGTGGACAAGGCGTTCGTGGTGAAAGTCTATGTCGGCGAGGTCAAAAACTGGCCCGACGGCGGGCCGGTGTTTGCGCTAGATCAAGGCGAGGACAATCCGATCCGGCTCGATTTCAATGGCAGCGTGCTGGGCAAAAGCAGCGCCAACATGAAGGCATTGTGGGCGCAAAACATCTTTGCCGGCAAAGGGCTGCCTCCCAAAGTTGCCGATTCCGATGCCGAAGTGAAGAAAGTCGTCAGCACCAACAAGAACGCCATCGGCTACATAAAAGCTTCTAGTGCTGATGACACGGTCAAGGTGGTGGTTAAGTAGGATTGGAATTGAAAAGAGGCGATAGAGCTCTGGCGTCGAGCAGGTGAACCAGACGGTGACGCAGATGGACGAAGTGACGCAGCGGAACGCGGCGCTGGTGGGAGAGGCGGCCGCGGCGGCGGAGTCGATGCAGGAGCGGGCGCAGAACCTGACGCAGGCGGTGGCGGTGTTCGAGCTCGCCGAAGATGTCGAGGTCGCGGCGCGCCGGGCGGCGCCTGCCGGCGCCGAGAAGCCGGCGGCGAGCGTGACGGGTCCGGCGGTCCGAGGCACGCTGGTGGCCGAGACTCGTGTCGCTGCGCCGGCCAAGCCGGAGGCGAAGCCAAGGGCGCAGAAGGTGCCCGCGGCCACCGGAGAGGAAGCGCGGGAAGCGTTCTAGCACTGACGTCAGTGTCCGTACGAGGCGATTCTAAGGTGAGCGCCGCAATGGTCGTGCCCGATTCCAGTCGCGGATTTGACCTCTCGGACCGGGACTTTTCCCGGGTCTGCAGCCTGATCCACGCGCGCGCGGGGATCGCGTTGAATGCATCCAAGCGCAACATGGTGTACAGCCGCCTCGCCAGGCGGTTGCGCGAGCGGGACCTCGCGAGCTTCGCCGATTACCTCGACCTGCTGGAAGCGGAGGAGAGCGGCGAATGGCAGGATTTCGTCAACGCGCTGACCACCAACCTGACCTCGTTCTTCCGCGAGGCGCACCACTTCGAGATGCTCGCCGAGCTTCTGGCGGCGTCTCCGCCCCGCAAGCCGGTCGCGCTGTGGAGCGCCGCGTCCTCGACCGGGGAGGAGCCCTACAGCATGGCGATGACCGCCATCGACGCCTCGCGTGCATCGGCCCCGCCGGTGCGCGTCCTGGGAACCGATATCGACACCCAGGTGCTCGAAACCGGGCGGCGCGGCGTGTATCGCGACGACAACGTCGCCAAGCTCGATCCGGACCTCGTGCGCCGCCATTTCCAGCGCGGCACGGGTGCCAACGCCGGTTTGGTGCGGGTGAAAAAGGAACTGCGCGCCATGGTGAGCTTCCGCCAGTTCAACCTGCTGCAGCCCGCCTGGCCGATGAAGGAAAAATTCACCGCCATTTTCTGCCGCAACGTGATGATCTATTTCGACAAGCCGACGCAGCGCGCGGTCATGGAGCGCATCGCCGCGCGGCTCGAGCCCGGGGGCATGCTGTTCATCGGCCACTCGGAGAATCTGATGTGGGCCCGCGATCTGTTCGAGCCCTGCGGCCGCACCGCCTACCGGCTTGCTCGCTCCGCGGAGGAGCATTGAATTGAACGCCGCCCTTCTCGAGTGCGAGGCGACCAACCATTATTATGACGCGCAGTTCAAGCACGAGGCGGTCAAACTACTGCCCGGCGAGTTCTACGTCTGCCAGCACGACCGGCTGCTCGTCACGGTGCTCGGCTCGTGCGTCGCCGCGTGCATCCGCGACCATGCCAACGGGGTCGGCGGCATGAACCACTTCATGCTGCCCGAGGGCGGCAACGACTCGGTCGGGATGCCGGCGCGCTACGGCGTCTACGCCATGGAAGTGCTCATCAACCAGGTCCTCAAGACCGGCGGCCGGCGCGACCGGCTGGAGGCCAAGGTGTTCGGCGGCGGCAACGTGCTGCGCGGCTTCAGCGGCAACACGGTCGGCAATCGCAACTCCGACTTCGTGCAGGAATTCCTCAACAGGGAGGGCATCCGGGTGGTGGCGCAGGACCTGCTCGATGTCTATCCGCGAAAAGTGTACTTCTTTCCAGCGACCGGTCGGGCGCTGGTGAAGAAACTGCTGCGCCTGCACAACGAGACGCTGCTCGAGCGCGAGCGCGATTACAATGCGCGGCTCTCGAGCGCCGGCGGCGTGGCCGGCGGCGACGTCGAACTGTTCGGGTGAACGCCTCGTGAGGCCACGCTTCGAACCCTTTCAAGGCGAGCGCCACCAGGCGCGGTACGGGCTTGGCGCCGGTGTCGTAGTACGCGATCGTGCGGCGAGACAAACCGAGGCTGCGTGCTGCTTCGGCGAGAGAAAGTCCGTGTGCCGCGCGCCATGCGGAAGATTCGCCGCGTTCGCCGCCCCCACGTTTTCCTTTGCCCAGGCGAGCGCCTGGCGCAGCACCGCGGGCCCGACCGATCCGACGCTCACTGCGAGCCGCTCGATCGAAACGCTGCATCGGCCGCCCGGTGTTTCCACATGGAAGTGCGGTTTACCGTGAGATAACGATGCAACTCGATCCATCCCTCCAAACTGCCGCGACGCACTGCATCAAGGTGCTGATCATCGACGATTCGGCGCTGGTGCGCAGTCTGATGACCGCCATCGTCGACAGCCAGCCGGACATGCGCGCGGTCGGCGCGGCGCCCAATCCCCTGGTGGCGCGCGAGATGATCCGCGCGCTCGACCCGGACGTGCTGACGCTGGACGTGGAAATGCCGAAAATGGACGGCATCGAATTCCTCGACCGGCTGATGCGCCTGCGGCCGATGCCGGTGCTGATGGTGTCCTCGCTCACCGAGCGCGGCGCCGAGGTGACGATGCGGGCGCTCGAACTGGGCGCGGTGGATTTCGTCACCAAGCCGAAGATCGGCATCGCCGAGGGCTTGAGCGGCTCGGCCGGCGACATCGCCGACAAGATCCGCATCGCTGCGCGCGCACGGGTCAAGCGCCACGCGCCGCCCGGCGCGGGCGCGCCGCGCAAGCCGATCGAGCGCGCCGGCTATTCCGGCACGGAAAAACTCGTCCTCATCGGCTCTTCCACCGGCGGGACCGAGGCGCTGCGCGAGCTGCTGCTCGACTTCCCGCCGGACTGCCCCGGCACGCTGATCGCGCAGCACATGCCGGCCGGATTCACGAAGAGTTTCGCCGACCGCCTGGACGGCCTGTGCCGCATCTCGGTCAAGGAAGCCCAGCACGGCGAACGGGTGCTGCCTGGGCACGCCTACATCGCGCCCGGGGACCGGCACCTGAGCTTGGTCCGAAGCGGCGCCAATTACGTGACCCAGCTGTCGGACGAACCGCCGGTGAACCGCCACCGCCCATCGGTCGAGGTCCTGTTCCGCTCCGGGGCGCGTTTCGTCGGCGCCAACGCGATCGGCGTCATGCTGACCGGCATGGGCAAGGACGGCGCGCAGGCGATGCTGGAGCTGCGCCAGTCGGGCGCCTGGAACATCGCGCAGGACGAGGCGAGCTGCGTGGTGTTCGGCATGCCGCGCGAGGCGATCGCGCTGGGGGCCGTGGACGAGGTGCTGCCGCTCGGCGACATCGCCGGGCACGTGTTCAAGCGCCTGGGCGCGGGCGGCATGCGCGCAGTGCGGGTCTAGGGCCGGCGTGGCCATGGGCGCATCCCGATCCAGCGCCGCCACCGAGCGCCCGCCAGCGCAGAACGGCGAGCCGGCCGTGGAGGAGAGCCTGGCCGCGCACACCAGGCGCGTGCTGCGGGCCAGGATGACGGCAGCGGCAGTTCGCGTGCTCGATCCCGGCATCGCCCTGCTGCAACGGCTGCGCACGGCAGCCGGCGGCACGCAGGATGCGGACAAGCCCGCGGCCGAACCCGCTGCACCCGCCCCCGCGCCTCGCAGGCGGATGCTCGTGGTTTGCGTCGGCGCGTTGCTGGTGGGCGGCGCGGGCGGGGCCGCGCTGTCGTTCAAGCTCTGGGAAAACATGCTCGTCCACATGGCGGCGGAATACCGCCTGCTGGAAGGCGAGTTGTCGGCGCAGTCCGATACCGCCGCCGCCGCGCGGCGGGAGCTCGACCAGGCGAACGCCGCGCGCGGCGATGCCGAGAAGAAACTCGCGGCGCTGCGTGCCGAACAGGCGAACTCCGCCGGCAGGCAGGAAGCAATCACCAAGCTGACCCCACAGCCCGACGTCGCGCGCCTGACCGACACGCGAGCGCCACAGCCCGCGGGGCGCCAGGCGCCTCCGCCCAAGCCGGTCGACTGCCAGGTGATCGCAGGCAACGACGTCAGTGCGCTGATGGACTGCATCCACAGGTTCAACCGCTAGACGCAGAGCCCGGGAACCGGCCCCGATGGACCACGACACAAGCGTCCTGGATGCGCCCCCCGGCAATCCGATGGTCGATGCCGTGGACGCCTATCTGGGGCGCCAGCCGATCGTCGATCGCGATGGCCGGCTGGTCGGCTATGAGCTGCTGTACCGCGGCGCCGACCGCGCCGCCGGCAACGTCGCCGCCACCTCCGACGTGGTCGTCAACCTGCTCAACGGCGTGGGGTTTGCCGATTCGCTCGGCCGGTTCCGCGGCAGCATCAACGTGTGCGCCGAATTCCTGCTCTCCGACACGGTCGAGCTGCTCTCGCCGGCGAGCGTGGTCTTGGAGATCCTGGAGAGCGTGCGCGCCACCCCCGAGCTATTGGCGCGCATCGGCGAGTTGCGCAAGCGCGGCTACTCGTTCGCGCTCGACGACGTCACCGCGCACACGGCGGACAATGCGCCGTTCCTGGCGCTCGTCGATTTCATCAAGGTGGACGTGCTCGCGGTGCCGGAGCAGTCGCTGGGCGCGCTGGTGCGCGGCCTGCAGGGCTGCCGCGGCAGGCTGGTCGCGGAGAAGGTCGAGGACGCCGCCGCGTTCGAGCGCTGTCTCGCGCTCGGATTCGAGCTGTTCCAGGGCTATCACTTCGCCAAGCCGCAGCTGCTCGCCGGCAAGCGCCCGGATCCGCAGCGCCTGCAGGTGCTGCGCCTGCTCAAGCTGGTCATGTCGGATGCCCCGCAGGCAGGCCTGGAGGAGGAGTTCAAGCGGCAGCCCGCGTTGACGGTCAACCTGCTGCGCCTGGTGAACAGCGCCGCGGCGGGATTCCGCGTGCGCTCGGCCTCGGTGCGCGACGCGTTGCTGCGCATCGGCCGGCGGCCGCTCGCGACCTGGCTGCAGTTGCTGGTCTACGGCATCAACGGCTCGATCGAGACGTCGGCGCTGTTCCGCACCGCGGCCGTGCGCGCGCGCCTGATGGAGTCGATCTCCCGCGCGATGCCGGGCGGCGCGCGGCACGCGGAGTGCGCGTTCTTGGTGGGCGTGCTGTCGCTGATGCCGCTCGCGCTCAATATGACGCCCGAAGCGCTGGCACAGGAGCTCCATCTGGAGGGGACGGTGGCCGGCGCGTTGATCGCGTTCGAGGGCCCGATCGGCGACCTGCTCGCCATGGTGCAGTGCTACGAGGGCGGCGGCCGCGACGCGCTGGCCGAGTGGGCGGCGGTCGCCGACTGGCCGCCCGCGGGCGAGATCGTGCGCTTCGAACTCGAGGCGCAGGCCTGGGCCGGCAAGCTCGCGGGCGGAGGCTGAGCCGCCGCCGCGCCTCAGGCGGCGGTGGCGATGCGGGCGCCGCCGTATAGCGCCATCGGCACAAGCACGGTCGCGTCGGGGTCCGACTCGCCCGGCAGCGCGATGCACTCGCGCGTGAACGCCTCCACCGACAGCGGCCGGCTCAGGTAATAGCCCTGCATGCGCTCGATGCCCTCGTCGGAGAGCAGCTGGAGCTGTTCGGCGGTTTCGACCCCCTCGGCGACCACCTGGATCTTGAGCGCGCGGGCGAGGGCGACGACGGTGTGCACGATGCTCAGGCTGTCGCCGTCGCCCGGCAGTTCCTTGATGAAGGAGCGGTCGATCTTGAGCACGTCGATCGGGAAGCGCCGCAGGTAGCTGAGCGAAGAGTAGCCGGTGCCGAAATCGTCGATTGCGATCCGCACCCCCATGTTCTTCAGGCTGCGCAGCGTCGCGATGGCGTGCCCGGCGTCCTGCATCGCCACCGTTTCGGTGATCTCGATCTCGAGCAACTCGGGCGCGAGCGCCGATTCCTCGAGCGCGAACCTGATCCGCTCCTGGATGTGCTCGTCGCGGAACTGCGCGGCCGAGAAGTTCACCGAAACCGCGAGCGGCTTGCGGCCCGGCCGCTGCCATTCGCGGGCCTGCCGGCAGGCGCGCCGCAGGACCCAGTCGCCGATCTCGACGATCTGCCCGGTCTCGTCGGCGAGCGGAATGAACTGGTCCGGCGGCACGACACCGAAGCGCGGATGGCGCCAGCGAATCAGCGCTTCGGCCGCGCCGACCCGCTGGGAGCCTATCTCGTACATCGGCTGGTACACGAGGAACAGCTCGTCGCGCTCGACCGCGTGGTGCAAGGCGTTCTCCAGCTGCAACCGCGTGCTCGCGCCGAGCGAAAGGTCCGGGTCGAAGAGCTCGATCCGGTTGCGGCCATTTTTCTTGGCCGAGGCCATGGCGCGCTCCGCCCCGTGCAGCAGGAGATCCGCGTCGCGGCCGTGGTCCGGCAGCAGCGCGCAGCCCACGCTGGCCGTCAGGAACAGCTCCTGCCCGTTCTGGTGGAACGGCGCCGAGAACGCGTCCAACAGACGTTGCGCCCGGTCGCGGGCTTCGGCGGCGTTCGCAACGGCCCCGAGCAGGCAGGAGAAGCGGTCGCCGGTCAGCCTGGCGAGCACGTCCGAGGCGCCGAGCGAGGCCTGCAGGCGGCTGGCGACCTGCTTGAGCAGGGCGTCGCCGGTGGCGAAGCCGAACGAATCGTTGATGCGCATGAAGCGGTCGATGTCGATGCACGCCACGGCGCCCGTGCCGGCGCCGGCGGCGCGCGACTGAATCTTCTGCGCGACCAGGTTGCGGTTGGGCAGCCCGGTGAGCTCGTCGAACAGCGACATGGTGCGCGCCGCGCGCTCGGCTCTCTCCTTGGCCCGGCGCAGTTGCGCGTTGCGCAGCTCGCGCCGCACCACCGGCAGCAGGCGCTGGGGGTCGGACTTGTACAGATAGTCCTCGGCGCCGCCGCTCATGGCGGCGATGCCTTTTTCGTGGTCGTAGTCCCCGGAATAGACGATGAACGGGGTGTCGCGCTGGACGTCGCGCAGCACCTTGAGCGCGCGCACGGAATCGAATCGCGGCATCGAATGGTCCGAGATCACCAGGTCCCAGTCCTGGTCGCGCAGCGCCGACAGCATGGTCTGCTCGGTATCGACCCGGCGGAACGCGGCATTGGGGATGGCGCGCGACAGGTCGCGCGAGATCAGCAGGCTGTCGTCTTCGGAGTCGTCTACGATGAGGATGCGCGTCTGTTCGCTCATATCCATGATCTTCTTCTGTCCCCCGCCGGCCCGTAGGACGCGACCTGCCCGATCGGCTTCTCTGTCAGCCGCCTCTGGTCTCTTTCGGCAGCTCCGGGCGGATCTTTAGGACGCGTTTCCGGGCCGCGAGCGCCGCCCCCCCCGCCCGGGGTGGCGTCGCCGGGCTGGAGCATTCCGCCGCTGCGCCGCTAACTCCCTGAGCCAACAAGAAGATTGCTGAGGGCCAGGGGTGGAGGGTCAGACGCTGTCCGTGCAGGCCGATCCGGCGAAGCCGGCGGTCGAGGTTGTCTTTGTCGCGCATCCGGAAGGGGAAGTGCGCGCCTACAAGCAGGCGATCGAGCCGCTGGGCCATGCGTTTCATTATCGGCAGGTTTCCGGTTCCGGCGATCTGCGGTCGCTGCTGGCCGGCGGCGGCATCAAGATCGTGCTGCTGCGCGCTGAGACCGAGGAACCGGAGCTGCGAGCGGCGGTCGCCGCCTGCGCGGCCGTCGCCGACCGGGCTTCCGCGATCGTCGTTGCCACGCACGCGCGCGAGGAGTGCGCCGTCGCGCTGATGCGCTCGGGCGTCAGCGACTAGATCCTCAAGGACTACATGCACCGGCTGCGCTGGGCGGTGCAAAGGGAGATATCGCGCCTGCACCGGCGACAGCGGGCTCTGGCGGCCGAACGGCATGCGCGTCGCACGGAATCCCGCATGGCCACGCTGCTGGACATGGCGCCCGACGCCGTCATCGGACACCGGATCGTCGTGCTCGACAAGAGCGCCGAGCGGATCTTCGGCTACGCGGCTGCGGAAGCCGTGGGGCGGCCCCTCGAGATGCCGATGCCCGCGCGCTTCGGCGCTTACCACCGCCCTCAGGTCGAGTCGTTCGCGCACGACTCGACTCACTCGAAAGAGATGGGTTCCCGCAGCGGATTGGTCGGAGTGAGGAAAGACGGCACGGAATTTCCCGCCGGGGCCTCGATTTCCATGCTGGAGGACGACTCGGGCAGGCCGTTCTTCGCGGTGTTGCGCGATGTCACCGAAAAGAGGCGCGCAGCGCAGGAGATCGAGCACCGGGCCACGCATGACCCGTTGACGGGCTTGCCGAACCGGGCGCTGTTCGACGACCGGCTTTCCCAGGCGCTGAGAATGGGCGAGCGAGGGGAAACGCGGGTCGCGCTGCTGTTCGTCGCTCTCGACGGATTCAAGCAGATCAACGACACTCTGGGGCACGCGGCCGGGGACGAACTGCTGTGTCAGGTCGCTCGACGGATCCGGCAAACGGTGCGCCGCTCGGACACGGTGGCGCGCCTCGGCGGCGACGAATTCGCCGTCATACTGGAGATCGAAGCCGATCGCGCCATGTATGTCGCGAAAGCGTCCGGAAAGAACGGCTTCCGGTATCACTTGCCGGAATTTCCGGTAGATATCGGCTGCCGGAGTTGAACGTTCCAATCGCGGACATTCCCTATAATTTGCCCTGCACTCGCGAAACGATGCGCAGAGACGGGTTCGCCGCAGACTGCAGTCACCGCCACTTCTGAAGCCATGAGCTGGAAGAAGACCGACCTCGAACCGCTTAGGGACGAGCAGGCGATCCGCGACGTCGTCGCGACGCGCGAAACCGCCTGGAACGCGGGCGACACCGTCGCCTATTCGCAGCTGCTCACCGAGGATGCCGACATCGTCAGCGCCACCGGGCGACCGGCGCGCGGGCGGGATGCGCTGCTCAAGCTGTTCGCCGAGCAGCACGCCAACGTGTACGCCGGCGTGCGCACGCACACGAACGTGACGCACGTGCGCATGCTGAGCCCCGGCGTCGCCCTGGCCGACGTCAGCTACGAGCTCGAGGGCGGCAAGGTGGACGCGATCCGCAAGGGCCTGATGGCCTTCATCCTGCGCAAGGACGCCGCTGGCCGCTGGCGCATCGCGGCGATCCGCAGCGTTCCGGAGAGAACCTCATGACGAGCGACCTGTTTTCCCTCAAGGGGCGCACCGCGCTCATCACCGGCGGGTCGCGCGGCATCGGCAGGATGATCGCCGCGGGCTTCATCGCGCAGGGCGCGAAGGTCTACATCTCCTCGCGCAAGGCGAACGTCTGCGAGAAGACGGCGGCCGAGTTGTCAAAGGGCGGGGGAGTCTGCGTCGCGCTGCCGCTGGACGCCTCCAGCGTGGCGGGCGCGCAGGCGCTCGCCAAGGCCTACGCCGCGAAGGAATCGAAGCTCGACATCCTGGTCAACAACGCGGGCGCGGCCTGGCTGGAGAAGTTCGACCAGTTCCCGGAGAAGGGCTGGGACAAGGTGATGGATCTCAACCTCAAGACGCCGTTCTTCCTCACCCAGGCGCTCGCGCCGCAGTTGCGCGCGGCGGCGAGCAAGGAGCGGCCGGCGAAGGCGATCAACATCGCCTCCATCGACGGCGTTTCGGCGAATCCGCAGGAGACCTATTCCTACCATGCGAGCAAGGCGGGCCTCATCCACCTCACGCGCCGCATGGCGCTGCGGCTGATCGAGGACCACATCGTGATGTCCGCGATTGCGCCTGGCGCGTTCGCGTCGGACATGAACACCGTTGCGCGCGACCAGGGCGAGGAGGTCGCGAAGCGCATCCCCGCCAGGCGCATCGGCAGGGACGACGACATGGCCGGCGCCGCGATCTACCTCGCATCGCGGGCGGGCGACTACGTGGTCGGCGCTACGCTGGTGGTAGACGGCGGCTTGAGCGACGCGCGCGGCGGCGGCGGGGCGGTTTAGCTGCATAATTCAGCCGCAAAGGAGACTGCATGCCGCTGACCGAACTGAATCACTACTTCGTGCGTGCCAACGACCTGGAGAAGACGAAGGATTTCTACGTCAACGTCCTCGGCTTCGAGGTGATGCCGCGGCCCAATTTCCCGTTTCCGGGCTACTGGCTCGGCATCAACGGCAAGATCCAGGTGCACATGGGGCCGGCGGGCATCCCCAACCAGGAGATGTACTACCTCGGCACGCCGAAGAACGCCTCGACCGACCACGCCGGCGTGGTGGACCACATCGCCTTCCTCGCTTCCGAGCCGCAGGAGTTCGTGCGGCGCTTCAAGCAGCTCGGCCTGCATTACCGGCCGCGCAGCCTGCCGGAGTCCGAGCTGTTCCAGCTGTTCATCAAGGACCCGAACGGCCTCACCATCGAGCTGAACTTCTTCGGCATCAAGGCGGCGCCCGACTGGGGGGGCGAGGACTATTCCAAGATGGAGCGGGTAGCCGGCGCATGAACGCAGCCGTCAAGCCCGCGCCGGGGTTCGCCGGCGTCAGCTACGACAAGGCGCTCGCCGACACGCTGGCGCTGGTGCCGGCGCTGCGCGAGCGCGCCGCGCGCGCCGAGGCCGAGCGCATCATGCTGCCCGAGACGCTCGCCGACCTGCACCGCGCCGGCACGCTGCGCTGCCTGCAGCCCAAGCGCTGGGGCGGCATGGAGCTCGACTACGTCGCTTTCGTCGATTTCGCGGAAGCCGCGGCGCGCGGCTGCGCCTCGACCGGCTGGAACGTGGGCAACTTGCTGATCCACCACTGGATGCTGGCGCTGTACGACGACAAGGCGCAGCAGGAAGTCTGGGGCGAGAACCCGGAGGCGCTGATCGCCTCGGGCATCGCCTACCCGCAGGGCAGCGGCAGGAAAGTGCCCGGCGGCTTCACGGTGAGCGGGCGCTGGAACTTCTCCAGCGGCGTCAACGTCGCCGACTGGAACATGCTCGCCTGCCTGGTGAAGGACGGAGACAAGGTCGTCGACCACCGCATGTGCCTGTTCCACAAGTCCGAGTACAAGGTGGTGGACGACTGGCACGTGCTCGGCATGCGCTCCACCGGCAGCATGACCGTGGAGGCGAAGGATGTCTTCATTCCCGAGCACCGCGCATTGTGCGGCTACGACCTGCGCGGCGGCGTGCCGTTTCCCGGCGCCGCGGGCAACCCGGGCGCCGTCTACCGCGTGCCGTTCTCGGCCATGGCTGCGCACGGCATCGGCGGCGCCGCCGTAGGCAACGCGCAGGCCGCGCTCGATCTCACGATCGAGGCGGTGAAGCAGCGCAGCACGAGCTACCAGTCGCTCAAGATGCGCGACATCCAGACGGTGCAGGTGCGCGTCGGCGCGGCCGGTGCGCGCATCGCCGCCGCGCGCGAGCTGCTGCGCAGCAACTGCCGCGAGGCGATGGAGATCGCGCGTGCGGGCGTGCAGGCAGATGCGCCCACCAAGCTGCGCCTCAAGCGCGACCTTGCCTACGCGGCCCAGCTCGCGACCGAGGCGGTGGACATCCTGCACGCCATGGCCGGCGCCAACGGCATCTACGACAGCTACCCGATCCAGCGCATCTTCCGCGACGCGCACGCGCTCGCGGGCCACTTCAGCTTCGCCACCGACGCGCAGTTCTCCGCCTGGGGACTCGCCTCGCTCGGCGGCGAAGTCGCGAACCCGACGCTGTAGATGCTGCGGGTTGCGGTCGTTGGTCTGGGGTGGTGGGGCCGGATCATCGTCGGGCTGCTCCAGGGCAGCGACAAGTTGAAGGCCGTGGCGGGCGTGGATCTCGCATCCGGAGCAGGTGAGGGGTTTTGCCGAGAAAATGGTCTTGAATTTTCGAGCGACTTCGAAAAGGCCGTAAGCAACCCGAACATCGACGGCGTTGTCCTTTGCACGCCGCACTCGCTGCATTGCGAGCAGGTCGTGCGCGCCGCGGCCTCGAAGAAGCACGTGTTCTGCGAGAAGCCGCTGTCGCTCACGCGCGCCGACGCGGCGCGCGCGATCGAGGCCTGCCGCGCGAACGGCGTGGCGCTCGCGGTGGGGCACGAGCGCCGCTTCGAGCCGCCGCTGCTGGAGGTGCAGCGCCTGGCGCGCTCGGGCGCGCTCGGCACGCTGCTTCAGGCCGAGGCCAACTTCAGCCAGGACAAGTTCCTCGCGATGTCGGCGGACAATTGGCGCATGTCGGAGAAGGAGGCGCCGGCGGGCCCGATGACCGCGACCGGCATCCACATGCTGGATCTTTGCATCGGCCTGCTCGGCCCGGCGCGCAGCGTGCTCGCGCGCGTGCGCCGGCTCGGCAGCAATCTGGTCAACGGCGACACGCTCGGCGTGCTGGTCACTTTCGAGAGCGGCGCCAACGCGCTGATCAGCGCGATCCTCGCCACGCCCTTCGAAGGGCGCTTCGCCGTCTATGGCAGCAAGGGCTGGGCCGAGGTGCGCGACAAGGCGCACCCGGAGTCGCCGCAGGGCTGGACCCTGACCGCGGCATTGCGGGACAGGCAGAAACAGACGACCGAGTATCCGCCCGCGCACGCCGTGCTCGCCAACCTGGAAGCTTTCGCCGATGCGGCGCGAGGCCGCGCGGCGTATCCGGTGCCGCCGGAGCAGATGCTGGCCAATATCGCCGCGCTGGAGGCCGTGTTCAGGTCGGCGCGCAGCGGAAATATCGAGGAGATCGAAGGAAACCGATGAAGCTCGCCACATTCATGATGCCGCTGCACCCGCCGGGACGCAAGCCCGCCGAGACGCTGGCCGAGGACCGCGAGGCGATCCTGCTCGCTGACCGGCTGGGCTACGCCGAGGCCTTCGTGGGCGAGCACGTCACGGACCTCGCCGAGAACGTCACCTCGTGCCTGATGTTCCTCGCCAGCGTGGCGCACGAGACCCGGCGGGTCGTGCTCGGCAGCGGCACCGTGAACATGCCGAACTCGCACCCGGCGGCGATCGCCGCACAGGTGGCGATGCTCGACCACATGCTCGAGGGCCGCTTCATCTTCGGCATCAGCCCGGGCGGCCTGATGTCGGACGCCGAGGTGTTCGGCAACCTGCAGAAGGACCGCAACGCCATGTTCCTCGAGTCCATCAACATGGTGCTCGACATCTGGAAGTCGGAGGGTCCTTATGATTTTCATGGGAATTTTTTCAACGTCAGTACAAAGAACACTTCGATCGAGGAAATCGGCCAGGGCACGATTCTCAAGCCCTATCAGAAGCCGCATCCGCCGATCGTGGTGACCGCCGTCGCGCCGCACTCGAAGGGCGTGTCCGAGGCCGCCAAGCGCGGCTGGACGCCGATCTCGGCCAACTTCCTGCTGCCCGAATGGGTCGCCTCGCACTGGCCGCGCTACGCCGAAGGTTGCGCCGCCGTGGGCAGGAAGCCCGATCCGGCGGACTGGCGCGTCGCCAAGTCCATCTTCGTCGCCGACGACGACAAGGTCGCCGCGCGCTATGGGCATTCGGCCGAAGGGCCGTACCACTTCTACTTCAAGCAGCTGATCCGCAAGCTGGTGGGCGCGGCGGGGCGCGGCAACCTCTTCAAGCTCGACCAGAACCAGCCCGACGGCGAAATCACCGCCGACGCGATGACGCCGAAGCTCGTCATTGCCGGGAGCGTGAACAGCGTCGTCGACCAGATTCTTGCTTTCCGCGAGCAAGTCGGCGACTTCGGCACGATTATGTATCCGTGCCACGACTGGCTCGACCCGGCGCTCGGCAAGCGGTCCATGGAGCTGATGGCCGAACAGGTGATGCCGCGCGTGAACGCGGCGCTGGAAGGGCGCTGAACCGATGTATCAATTGCGTCGCAGGCTTGCCGTCGGACTTCTTCTGATTGCCTTGTCCGGCTCGGCCTACGCCGTCGTCGGCGAGTTCGAGGGGAAATGGCAAAACGTCGATCCGAATACTTCGGGGCTCACGGTGCTGGAGATCAGCCTCGTCGGCGATCGGGTGAAGGTCCACGCCTGGGGCAGGTGCCATCCCACCGATTGCGACTGGAAAAGCGTCGACGCCAGCGCGTTCGGGCCGAACGTGCGCTCCGCGCTGCCGCGCGATGCCAAAACGCTCATGGCCGTTTTCAAGACCTCGTTCTCGGAGTCGATTCTGGTCATCGACCCTGCGGAGTGGAACAAGCTGAGGGTCGAACTGCTGACGCGCTTCACGGACCAGAGCGGCCGCCCCGCCTACAGTGCGACCCATACCTTCTCCCGGCATTGATCGGCCGGGAGAAAATCTTCGAGCGGCGCGCGAGTAGCGCTTCAGCCTACTTCAGCAGGCGGATCGCGAACGGGTACTCGTACTCGAAGTCGCCGTTCGACACCTTGACCGCGGCCATGATGGTGAGGATCAGCGCGGCGACGCCGACGGCGAACATCAGCGGGATGCCGATCAGCACGAACACCAGCGGGATGCAGATCAGGAAGGCGATCGACACCGTGATCTGGAAGTTGAGCGACTCCTTGCCGTGGCGGTCCACCATCGGCATCTCGGCGCGCTTGAGCAGCCAGATCACGAGCGGCCCCACGATATTGCCGAACGGCACCAGGAAGCCCGCCAGCGCCGCCAGGTGGCAGCCCATCGCCCAGTTCTGCTCGTCCTTGGAAACCTGCTGTGCGTCGCTCATCGGATCCCCCTCTTCGGTTTGCGGGCGCGGCGCTCCAGCACGGCGCACACCGCGGCAGTATCCTGCTTTGCGCGCCCCTGCGCCATCGCTGCGGCGTAGAGCGCTTTCGTCGCGCAGAACAGCGGCGCCGGGCTGCCGAGCCGGCGCACGAAGTCGCCGATGATTTTCATGTCCTTGCGCCAGGTTTCCTGCGTCACCGTCGCGGGCAGGTAGGCGCGCCGCGCCATGAGCGGGCCGCGCACCTGCAGCATGCGCGAAGCGCCCGCGCCGTCGCCGAGCACCTTGACCGCGAGCGCCGGATCCAGCCCCGAGCGGCGCGCGAGGATCACGGCCTCGGCGCTCGAGACGTTGTGGATGGCTACCAGCAGGTTGGCGGCGAATTTCATCTTCGAGCCGTTGCCGAAGCGCCCGAGGTAGTACTGGGACCTCGAGAAGCCCTTCAAGATCGGGATGGTCTTTCTGTATTTCGAAGGCATGCCGCTTCCGAAAACCACCAGATCGCCGGTCTTTGCCTGCGCTCCGGTGCCCGAGAGCGGGCAGTCGAGCAGCGTCGCGCCTTTGGCCGCCAGCGCCTTGCGGGCGCGCTCCTTGTCGGCGAGGGCTAGGGTGCTGGTTTCGACGACGGTCTTGCGCCCTGAAATCCCTTTCGAAATCGAATCAAGAGCTTTCGAAGACGGCAGGGAAGAAATGATGATCGCGGCGGAGCTGGAAACCTCTTCTGCATTCCGTGCGACGACACCCCCTGCGCGCGCGTGGCGCTGCCGGCAGGCGGGCGCGGGGTCGTAGCCGATCACCGTGAAACCCGCGCGCATGAGGTTCGCGGCCATCGCCGAGCCCATGATGCCCAACCCCAGCATGCCGACGCAGCGCTTGCGCTCGGGTCTTCCCATCCACATACGCTACCATTCCCGCCGAGGAGGGGAACATGCCATATCGTGAAACGCTGCCGCGCCGCGGCGTGCGGCGCAGCGAGATGATGAAGCGCGTCGCGCGCTTTGCGAAGCTCAAGGGCTTCGACGGCGGCCTGCCCGACAGCCGCATGCCCGGCTGCGAACGCACGCTGTACAACGTCATCGGCTTCCAGCCGCCGAAGACCGAGCGCGACGGCAAGCAGTCGCCGGTAGGCGAGAAGGCGGCGCGCATGGCGGCGATCAAGATCGCCGAGGGCTTCAACCTGGGCTACTGCCGCGCGCTGCCCGGCAAGGGCCCGATGCTGCACAACCACGACACCAACGAGACCTTCATCGCCATGACCGGCACCTGGCGCGCGAGCTGGCAGAACGAGAAAGGGCGCCTGGAGCACGTGGATCTCAAGCCCCTGGACGTGATCTCGTTCCCGCCGGGCGCCTCGCGGCGCTTCATGAACGTCACGCGGGGGCCGAAGAACCAGCCCTCGATCCTGATGTTCGTGATCGGCGGCAACGCGCCGAGCGCCGAGTTCACGCGCGAGTCGATGGCCGAGCTGGAGAAGAAAGGCGTCTGGCCGCCGCGGAAGGGCAGACGTTGAAAGCGCCCGCCTTTGCCTATGTGAAGCCGGCCTCGCTGGCTGAAGCGTTCGAGCATCTGCAGAATTCGAATGCCAAAGTCCTTGCCGGCGGCCAGAGCCTGATCCCGTCGCTCAACATGAGGCTGTCATCGCCCGAGCTGCTCGTCGATATCGGCGGGTTGAAGGAGCTGCAGGGGATTTCCGTGAAGGACGGCACCGTCAGGATCGGGGCGCTTGCGACCCATGCAGAACTGCAGAAATCCGGGGAGATCGCGCAGCACGTTCCCCTGCTCGCGCAGGCGGTGCCGTACGTCGCGCACGCGGCGATCCGCAACCGCGGCACGATCGGCGGCAGCCTTGCGCTCGCCGATCCGGCCGCCGAGTATCCCGCGGTCGCCGTGGCGCTCGAGGCGGCGTTCATCGTGAGGAACAAGAACACGATACGCCGCATCGAGGCAGCCCGGTTCTTCAAGGGCCTGTTCGAGACCGACCTGAAGGCGGGAGAGCTGCTGATTTCGGTCGAGTTCCCCGCCGCGAAGGCGACCGACCGGTCCGTATTCCTGGAGCTGGCGCGCCGGCACGGTGACTACGCGATCGTGGGGCTCGCCGCGCACAACGAGCGGTTCGTGTTCCTCGGGGCCGGTGACAAGCCGATGCTGTTCTCGTTCAGGAACGGACTCGATGAAGCAAGAAAGACCCTGAAGGCGGGCCTCAAGCCGGCCGCGGACCTTTACAACACGCAGGCCACCAAGCTGCACCTGGCCGGCGTCCTGCTGGAGCGCGCATGGACCATGCTCTCGACATCACGCTGACGGTCAACGGCACGCCGGTCAGCCGGCGCGTCGAGGCGCGCCAGCACCTGGTGGATTTCCTGCGCGAGGAGCTGGGGCTCACCGGCTCGCACGTCGGCTGCGAGCACGGCGTGTGCGGCGCGTGCACGGTGCGCGTGGACGGCGCCATCGTGCGCGGCTGCCTGATGCTCGCGGTGCAGGCGAACGGCTGCCGCGTGGAGACCGTGGAGGGACTGTCCGACTCGAAGGAGCTCGCGAAGCTGCAGAAGGCGTTTCACGAAAGGAACGCTCTTCAGTGCGGCTTCTGCACCCCTGGAATGCTTTTGGCCGCTCAAGACTTGATTTCCAATTCCAAGAAACCTACCAGGGAAGAAATCAGAAACCACATCTCCGGCAACTACTGCCGCTGCACCGGTTACCAGGCAATTGTGGACGCCATCGAAGAGGTGACTCGTGGGTAAGGCCGAGCTGCCGCTGTACGCGCCGGGCACCCGGACCGACCGCGGCTACATCGGCCAGAGCGTGCCGAGGCCGAACGCGCAGCGCCTGCTGCAGGGGCGCGGCGCGTTCGTGGACGACCTGCGGTTTCCCAGGCTGGCGCACGTCGTTTTCTTCAGAAGCCCGTATGCGCACGCCCGAATACTGAAACTGGCCTTTTCCCGGGCATTGAAATCCCCGGGCGTGATCGGGATTTTCAACGGCAAGGACGTTCTTCAGTATTGTTCCCCGTGGGTCGCCGTGCTCGGGCACCTGAAGGGCATCAAGTCGCCGCCGCAGCACGCGATCGCCATCGACCGCGCCTGCTGGCAGGGCGAGGCCGTGGCCGCGGTGGTCGCCGAAACGCGCGCGCAGGCCGAAGACGCGGCCGCGCTCATCGAGGCCGAGTGGGAAGAGCTGCCCGCGGTGACCGATATGGAAGCGTCCCTGAAGGGCACTTCGATCATTCACCAGGAGCTGGGCGACAACATCTGCTTTGCGCGCACGCACGACACGGGCGGCGTGGACGAGGCTTTCGCGCAGGCCGATGCGGTGGTCGAGGAGACCTACGGCTTCGGCCGGCACACGGGCGTGTGCCTCGAGGGACGGTCGATCCTCGCCGACTACAACGCCGCCGAGCATTCGCTGACCGTGTACCACTCGACCCAGGCGCCGCACATGATGCAGGACATCTTCTCGCGGCACCTGGACATTCCCGAGGGCAACGTGCGCGTGATCGCCAGGGACGTCGGCGGCTCCTACGGCATCAAGGTGCACGTCTACCCGGACGAGATGGCCACTGCCGCGCTCTCGGTAATGCTGCGCCGGCCGGTGAAGTTCGTCGCCGACCGGCTGGAGTCGTTCGCGACCGACATTCACGCGCGCGAGCACCGCGTGAAGGTTCGGGTCGCCGTGAAGAAGACCGGAGAGATCCTGGCGTTCGACATGGACGACCTGACGGCGATCGGGCCGTACTCGGTCTATCCGCGCACCAGCGGCATCGAGGGCAACCAGGTCGTCAACCTCACCGGCGGTCCCTACAGGCACCAGAAGTACCGCGGCAGGCTGAACGTCGTGTTCACCAACAAGAACGTCACCTGCCAGTACCGCGCGGTCGGCCACCCGATCGCGGCGGCGCTCACCGAAGGCATCGTCGACAAGGCGGCCGCGGCGCTGAAGATGGACCCCGCGGAATTCCGCAGGAAGAACCTGATTCCCGACGATGCCTATCCCTATGCGTTTCCGTCCGGGATCAAGTTCGAAAAACTTTCGCACCATCAGGCACTCGACAAGCTGCTGGACCTGATGTCGTATTCGAAACTTCGTAAAGAGCAGGAACAACTCCGGTCGAAGAACATTTTCCGCGGCATCGGCCTGGCGGCGATGATCGAGGTGACGAACCCGTCGCCCGCGTTCTACGGCGTGGGCGGCGCGCGCATCTCGGCACAGGACGGCGCGACGCTGCGCCTGGAGCCGACCGGCATGGTCACGGTGCTGTGCAGCGTCACCGAGCAGGGCCAGGGCACCGAGGGCATCTTCGCGCAGATTGCCGCGAGCGCGGTGGGCGTGACCATGGACAAGGTGCGCGTGATCACCGGCGACACCGGCGTCACGCCCTACGGCGGCGGCACCTGGGCCTCGCGCGGCGCCGGCATCGGCGGCGAAGCGGTGCTGCTCTCGGGCCGCGCATTGCGGGCGAACATCCTGGAGATCGCTTCGAAGATATTGAACGTGGACAAGGACACGCTCGACATTCAGGAAAATTCAATAACGAACAAGCTGAGCCTCCAACAGCTCATGCCCCTGGCGGAACTCGGCCGCGTCGCCTATTTCCGGCCGGACACGCTGCCGATGAATTTCCAGTCCGAGCTCACGGTGACGCGGCACTACACGCCGCGCGAATACGCCTTCACCTTCACCAACGGCATCCAGGCCTCGCTGGTCGAAGTGGACACGGATACGGGGTTCGTGAAGCTCCTCAAGCACTGGTGCGTGGAGGACTCGGGCACCGTGATCAACCCGATGCTCGTGGACGAGCAGCTGCGCGGCGGCGTGGTGCAGGGCATCGGCGCGGCGCTCTTCGAGGAGTGCCTCTACAGCCCCGAGGGGCAACTGCTCAACGGCAACATGGCCGACTACCTGGTGCCGATGGCGGGCGAGATGCCCGACATCGTCTGCGCGCACATCGAGACGCCCACCAGGCAGTCGCAGCTCGGCGCCAAGGGCGTGGGCGAGGCCGGCACCGCGGGCGCGCCCGGCGCGGTGATGAACGCCATCAACGACGCGCTCGCGCCGCTGGGCGCGAACGTCACAGACATGCCGTTCACGCCGGAAAAGATTCTGCGGGCCTTGAAGAAAGTCTAGAAACAGAATTCGAAGGCCATGCCCCTCAGCCACATCGAGCATTTCCTGGTCCAGACCGAGAGCATCGAGAAGACGCGCGACTGGTACGTGCGCGTGCTGGGCATGCGCGTGGGTCCGAACCCGGACTTCAAGTTCCCCGTCTGCTGGCTCTACCTCGGCGACAGGGACGTCGTGCACATCACCGAGGGCGGCACGAAGGCGAGCGAGAACCGCAAGAAGTACGTGGGGCAGGAATCCACTGCCACCCACGGCACCGGCGTGCTCGACCACATCGCCTTTCGCGCCACCGGTCTCAGGGAGATGCTCGAGCACCTGCGCAGGGAGAAGGTCGACTTCAGGCAGCGCCAGGTCAACGACCAGGGCCCCTACCAGCTGTTCATGCACGACCCGAACGGCATCAAGATCGAGCTGAACTACGCGAACACGGAGGCGGCGGGCATCAAGCCCGAGCTGCTGGCTTCCGAGCTGACTTAGCCGGCGTCTTCAGCCGCTCCTTCAGGTACCAGTCCAGAATCTGCTCCCCGTTCCAGTGGAGCACGCCCTTCCTCTGGTTGATTTTCTCGTAGAGCTCCTCCAGGTATTTGATGCGGAACGGCTGGCCGCTGATGTAGGGGTGGATGGCGATCGCCATGATCTTGGCGCGCTGCCGGCCTTCCTCGTAGTAGCGTTCGAAGGCGTCCAGGCACTTCTTCGTCCAGTAGGCAGCTTCGTGGTGCTGCACGAGCATCATCGGGATGTCGTTGGTCTCCACCGAGTAGGGCAGCGTGATGAGCGGCCCGCTGGCCGTCTGTATCTCGGTCGGCTCGTCGTCGTAGACCCAGTCGCCGATGTACTGGATGCCCGCGGCGGCGAGGTGCTCGGGGGTGTCCAGCGTCTGCGTGAGGCCGGGCCCGAGCCAGCCTGCGGGCGGCTTGCCGGTGAACTGGCGGATCGTCTCGATCGAGCGCCGGATCATGCCGGGCTGGTCTTCCTCCCTGTGGATCGGCCCCTGCTCGTAGCTGTGGCCCATGAACTCCCAGCCGGCGTCGCGGCAGGCCTCGGCCACGCGCGGGTAGTCCACGCAGACGCGTGCGTTCAGCGCCAGCGTCGGGCGGATCTTCAGCCTGCGGAACAGCGCCTCGAAGCGCCAGAAACCCACGCGCATGCCGTATTCGTGCCAGGTCCAGTTGGGCACGTCGGGCAGCAGCACCGCGCCGGTGGGCGCCGGCAGCACCTGGCGCGCCATGGCGCGGGCGATGTCCCACACCTCCAGGTTGACGATGGTCCAGACCACCACGCGCGCGCCGCCCGGCAGCGTGAGCGGCGGGCGGTCGACGATGGCGGAATAGGGGGCTCTTTCGCGCGGAATCATGGCCATGCGGAGTTCTCCGGGGCTTTTTCTTACTATAATGCCGCGATCCACCCTGAGGAGGGAGTTCATGAAATTCCGTGCCTGGTCCGCCGCCGCGCTCGCGGCCGTTTCCTTCGCCGCGTTCGCCCAGCAGCCGATCAAGATCGGCATGAGCATGCCGCAGACCGGCGCGCTCGGCGGCGGCGGCAAGGCGGCGCTGATCGCGCTGAAGATGTGGGTCGAGGACGTCAACGCCAAGGGCGGGCTGCTCGGCCGCAAGGTGGAATTCATCTCCTACGACGACCAGACCAACCCGAGCCTGGTGCCGGGCATCTACACCAAGCTGCTGGACGTGGACAAGGTGGACCTGCTGATCGCGCCCTACGGCACCAACGTGACCGCGCCGATCATGCCGCTGGTCAAGCAGCGCGACAAGCTGCTGATGGGCAACTTCTCCTTCGACGTCAACGCGCAGATCCGCCACGACAAGTGGTTCAACAACGCGCCCTGGGGCGCGGGCGCGCTCGCCTGGGGCGGCACCTTCCTCGAAACCGCGCAGAAGGCGGGCGCGCAGTCCATCGCGATCATGGCCGCGGACGCGGAGTTCGCGCAGAACCTGTGCACCGGAGCGCGCGCGATCGCCAAGGCGAAGGGCCTGCAGACGGTGTACGACCAGAACTACCCGCCCAACTCGGTGGATTTCTCCTCCATCATCCGCGCCGTGCGCGCAGCCAAGCCCGACATCGTGTTCATCTGCTCCTACCCGGCCGAATCCGCGGCCATCGTGCGCGCGGTAAGCGAGCTGGGCGTCGGCCCCACCGTCAAGATGATCGGCGGCGGCATGGTCGGCCTGCAGTTCGCGCCGATCATGGAGGCGCTCGGGCCGATGCTGAACGGCTTCGTGAACTACAACAGCTGGGTGCCGGAGAAGAGCATGGCGAACCCGGCGGTGACGGCCTTCCTGGAGCGCTATTCCAAGCGCGCCGTCGCGGAGAAAGTGGATCCGCTCGGCTTCTACCTGCCGCCGTTCAACTACGCCATCGGCCAGATGCTCGAGCAGGCGATCATCGCCACCAAGAGCATCAACGACAAGGCGCTCGCCGACTACATGCGCAAGAACGAAATGAAGACCATGGTCGGCAGCATCCGCTACGACGCGGTGGGCGAGTGGGCGACGCCGCGCGTGCCGATGGCGCAGTTCCGCGGCATCAAGGGCAAGGACCTGAACCAGTTCCGCCAGCCGGGCAAGCAGGTGATCATCGGGCCCGCGGCGCTGAAGACCGGCGAGGTCGTCGTGCCGTTCGACAAGGCCCGGAACTAAGCTGGACGTTCAGCTTTTACTGGAGGCGGTACTCGCCGGGATCCTGCTCGGCTGCTTCTACGCCGCGGTCAGCGTAGGACTGTCGATGGCGTTCGGGCTGCTCGACGTGCCGCACGTGGCGCACCCGTCGATGCTGGTGCTGGGCGCCTACGCGACCTACGTGCTGGCCGGCCTCGGCATGGACCCGATCGTCGCCGGTCTGGTGCTGATGCCGGTGTTCTTCGCGATCGGCATCGGCCTGTACCAGTTCTACTACCTGAGCTTCGAGCGGCGCGGCACGGACCTGGGCTTGCGCGGCATCGCCTTCTTCTTTGGCGTCGCCTTCATCGTTCAGGTCTCGCTGATCCTGTATTTCGGCGTGGACCAGCGGCTCGTGGACGCGGACTACATCGGCACCAGCTTCGAGATGGGCGAGATGCGCGTTCCCAAGCGCATGGTGGTCGCCTTCGGCGTCGCGCTCGCGCTCACCTCGGCGCTCGCGCTCTATCTGTCGCGCAGCTTCACCGGGCGCGCCATCAAGGCGGTGGCGCAGGATGAGGGCGCGCTACGCCTGATGGGGGCGGACCCGGTGCGCATCAAGCGCCTCGCCTTCGGCATCGCCACGGCCACCTGCGCGCTCGCGGGCGCGCTCCTCATCATCGTCGGGCCCGTGGACCCGAATCTCGACCGGCTCTACATCGGGCGCACCTTCTGCGTGGTGGTGCTCGCGGGCCTGGGCAGCATGAGCGGCACCATGGCCGCGGGCCTGATCCTGGGCATCGCCGAGTCGATCGTGCTTTCCACGGCGGGCACCGCCTGGGCGCCGGCAGTCGCCTTCGGCATCCTGCTCGCCGTTCTCGGAGTCCGGCCGGCCGGGCTGTTCGGGCGCTGAGCGGGAAAGGCGGCGCGGCCGATGATGCGTTTCTGGGCGGGTGGGGCGGTCGTGCTGGCGCTGCTCGCGCTGGCGCCGGTCGTCGTGCACAACGAGTATTTCTTCTTCGCCGCCTACGTGGTGCTGCAGTTCATCGTGCTCGCCACCGCCTGGAACATCCTCGGCGGCTACGCGGGCTACGTGAACTTCGGCTCCGGCGCGTTCTTCGCGGTCGGTGCCTATACTGCGGTGGCGCTGTACAAGGCCTTCGCGCTGCCGCTCGGGCTGCAGATCCTCGCGGGCGCCGCCGCCTCCGCGCTGCTCGGCTTCGGCGTCGGCCTGCTCACGCTGCGCCTGCGCGGCATCTTCTTCTCGATCGCCACCATCGCGGTGGCGATCGTGCTGGAGACGGTGGTGGTCAACTGGCAGTACGTCGGCGGCGCCAAGGGACTGCCGACTCTGCGGCCGGCCGAGGCGCCGCTGTTCGGCAGCTACACGGTCTGGCTGTTCTTCGTGATGGCGGCGCTCGCGGTGCTGGCGGTGGGCGCGGCGCGCTACATCGAGACCTCGTGGATCGGCCGCGGCCTGCGCGCGATCCGCGACAACGAAGGCGCCGCGGAATGCTCCGGCGTGCCGACGCTCAAGCTCAAGCTCGCCGCCGCCACGCTGTCAGGCGCGCTGATGGGCGCGGCCGGCGCGCCGTTCGCGCAGTACCTGTCCTTCATCGAGCCGACCTCGACCTTCAGCCTCAACTACGCGGTCAACGCGCTGGCGATGCCGATCATCGGCGGCATGGGCCACTGGATCGGCCCGGTGATCGGCGCCCTGCTGCTCGGCACCGTGCAGCAGGTGGTCACGGTGACGATTTCGTCGGAGGTCAACGTGCTGGTGGTCGGCGTGCTGCTGGTGATCTTCGTGGTCGCGGCGCCAGAGGGCATTCTGGGTCTGGTCAGGAAGATTTTCTCCAGGAACGGAAAATAGCCTTGCTGCTCAAGGTCGACAATCTCTCGAAACAGTTCGGCGGCTTCACCGCGCTCGACGGGGTGAGCCTGGGCATCGCCGCGGGCGAGCGCTTCGGGCTGATCGGGCCGAACGGCTCGGGCAAGACCACGCTCATCAACTGCATCTCCGGCGCGCTCGGCAACGACGGCGGCCGCATCGAGTTCGATGGCGAGGAGATCTCGAGGCTGCCGGCCTACCAGCGCACGCGCCGCGGCATCGCGCGCAGCTTCCAGATCCCGCGCCCGTTCGCGAGCATGTCGGTGCTGGAGAACCTGGTGGTGCCGCTCGAGTACGTGGTGCACCGCGGCTCGCTGCACGCCGCGGACACGCGCGCCGAGGCGATGGAGATCCTGCGCGGCATGGGCCTCGCGGACAAGGCCGACACGCGCTCCAACACGCTGTCGCAGGTCGAGCTGCGCAAGCTCGAGCTCGCGCGCGCCATGGCCGCGCGCCCGCGCCTGCTGATCTCGGACGAGGCGATGGCCGGGCTCTCGGGCAACGAGATCACCGAGGTGCTGGAGATCCTGTTCAAGCTGAACGCGACAGGCATCACGGTGATCATGATCGAGCACATCATGCAGGCGGTGATGAAGTTCTCGCAGCGCGTGATCTGCCTGGACGCGGGCCGCATCATCTGCGAGGGCACGCCCGCGGCGATCGCCGCCAACGTCGACGTGCAGAGGGCCTACCTTGGCGCTTGAGCTGACGATCCGCGACGTGTCGGCCAGCTACGGCGCGGTGCGGGCGCTGCAGGGGATTTCCTTCTTCATCAAGGAGCAGGAAACGGTCGCGCTGCTCGGCACCAACGGCAACGGCAAGAGCACCCTGATGAAGTGCGTCATGGGAATGGTGCGGCCTTCACGGGGAAACATAGAACTGAAGATCGACGACCGAAGCCACGATCTCACGAAGCTCTCGACGGAGGAGATCGTCAACCTGGGCGTCGCGCTGGTCCCGGAAGGCAGGCGGCTGTTCCCGAAGCTCACGGTCGAGGAGAACCTGCTGCTCGGCGCGTTCCGGCCGCAGGCGCGCGCCGACATCGAACGCAACCTCGCGCTCTGCTACGAGACCTTCGAGGTGCTCAAGGAGCGCCGGCGCCAGCTCGCGGGCTCGATGTCGGGCGGCCAGCAGCAGATGCTCGCGATCGCGCGCGCGCTCATGAGCTCGCCGCGCCTGCTGCTCGTGGACGAGCCCTCGGTGGGCCTGTCGCCGCTGCTGGTGTCGAACACCGTCACCATGATCAAGCAGCTCAAGGAGCGCCACGGCTTGACGGTGCTGATGGCCGAGCAGAACTTCCACCAGGCGATCCGCATCGCCGACCGCGGCTACATCATCGTGCACGGCGAGATCGTGTTCGAGGGCAAGTCGGTCGCCGAGCTGGAGTCCAACCCGCTGGTGAAGAACTACTACCTCGGCACCGCCGGCTGAGGACGGCGCGCGCCGTGGCCGCCTCGCTGCGCTTCCTGCCGGCCAGCCTGTTCGCCGCCGTGATGGGTCTGGCGGGTCTCGGGCTCGCCTGGCGCGGCGCGTCGGCCGTGCTGCCGCTGCCGGCGCCTCTCAAGGGGCCCTGGATCTGGGTCGGCGAGGGCTGGATGGCGCTCGCCGCGTTCGCTTTCGCCTGCCTCGCGCCGGCCTACGCGCTCAAGGCCCTGCGCCATCCGCAGGCCGTGCACGAGGAGTTCACGAACCCGGCGCTGCTCGGCTTCTGCGCGACGCTGCCGGTCGGCATGACGCTGCTTGCGGGCGGGCTGCAGCCCTACAGCGAGCCGCTCGCGCAGGCGCTCTGGTGGACGGGCGTCGCACTACTGCTCGCGCTGCAGCTGCTCATGCTCGCGCGCCTCGCGCGCGGCGGCACGACGCTCGCACAGGTGAACGGCGGCTGGATGATCGTGCTGGTCGGCGGCATCGTCGTGCCGGGCTCGGGGATCGCGCTCGGCCATGCGGAGCTCTCGCGCTGGCTGTTCGGCATCTGCGCGCTCGCCGCGCCGTTGGTGACGGGCCTCGTGCTCTACCGCATGCTGTTCGGGCCGCCCATGCCCGACGCGGCGAAGCCGGGCTGGTTCATCGTGCTGGTGCCGCCCGCGCTCATCTACCTGAACGGCGCGGCGCTTTCGGACGCGCCCGCCGGCGCGTGGCTGGAGGCACTTTTCCTGGGCGGCCTCGCGCTGGCCGCCGCGCTGTTCGTCGCGTCGCGCGGCCTGCGCCGCTGGCCGTTCGGCGCGCCGTGGTGGGCGTTTACGTTCCCTCTGGATGCGCTCGCTTCGGCCGCCGGCCGCTACGCGCGCGACCATCCCGAGCAGCCTTGGCCAGCGCTCGCCGCGGCCCTGCTCGCGCTCGCCGCGGCGTTCGTGATCTGGGTGCTCGCGCGCACGCTCGCCGCGCTCGCGCGTGGCACGCTGCTGGCAAGCGCGGGCAAGTGAGGCGGTGAGCAGCGAACGCCAGGCGATCGACGCCACCGGGGTGTCGGTGATGGTGCTGTTGTGCGCCATCTGGGGGCTCGGGCACGTCGCGGCGAAGTTCGCGGGGCAGGGCATCTCGCTCGTGTTCCAGTCCGGGCTGCGCTCGCTCATCGCCGCGGCGCTGCTGCTCGCCTGGGGCGCGCTGCGCGGCATCCCGTTCTGGGAGCGCGACCGCACGCTCGGGCCGGGCGTGCTGGCGGGGCTGCTGTTCGGCGCCGAGTTCATCTTCATCTTCGCGGGCCTGGCGATGACCGACGCCGCGCGCATGGTGGTGTTCGTCTACCTCGCGCCGTGCATCACCGCCTTCGGGCTGCATTTCCTGATCCGCGAGGAGCGCCTCTGCGCGCGCCAGTGGGCGGGCGTGCTGGTCGCCTTCGGCGGCGTCGCGCTCGCCTTCGGCGACGGCTTCGCCGCGGGCCGCGGCACGCTGCTGGGCGACTTGTTCGGCGTGCTCGGAGCCCTGTTCTGGGCGCTCACCACGATCCTGATCCGCGCCACGCGCCTGGCGGCGATCGCGCCGGCGAAGACGCTCTTCTACCAGCTCGCGGTATCGGCGCCGATGCTGCTCGCCGCCGCCTGGCTGATGGGCGAGCCGGGCGTCACGCGGCTCACGCTGCCGGTGGCGGCCGCGTTCGCCTACCAGTGCGTGGTGGTCGCCTTCGCGAGCTACCTCGCCTGGTTCTGGCTGCTGCGCCACTACCTCGCCGCGCGCCTGTCGGTGTTCTCGTTCCTGACGCCGATCTTCGGCGTGCTCGCGGGCGTGCTGCTGCTCGGCGAGCCGCTCACCGCGGCGTTTCTCGCCGCCGCGCTGCTGGTCGGCGCGGGGCTGGTGCTCGTCAACCTGAAGGGCTAGCTACTTCCGCATCGCCTCGCTGGCGAGCAGCTGGTCGAGGTCCTGGCGGCCCTGCAGCGAGACGGCGATCAGCTGCTTGGTCTCGTTGCGGTGCGGCGCCTGCTGCGCGAGCAGCTCCTCGTCGTGGCGCCGGAAGCGCGCCACCACGCGGCGCGCGGCGACCGGCCCGTGGTCGAGCGCGCGCAGCGACGCTTCGGCGGCATCGAGCGCCGAGCCGAAGGTCTCGCGCATCGCGGTCACGCCCATCTCGTGGTACTCGAAGGCGTCGGTGCGGCTGCGCGCGCGCACCACGAGCTTCAAATTGCGGAAATGTCTGCGCGCGAGCTTCACGATCTGCATCGCGCTCTCCGGATTGTCCACGGCGACCACCAGCAGGCGCGCCTCGCGTGCGCCTGCGGCGACCAGCAGGTCCAGGCGCGTGGCGTCGCCGTAATAGGCCTTGGTGCCGAAGCGGCGCACCAGGTCCACCTGGTTCGGGTCGTGGTCGACCACCGTGGCGCGGATCTTCATGCCGTCCAGCACGCGCTGCACCACCTGGCCGAAGCGCCCGAAGCCGGCGACGATCACTGGGTTCTGCTCGTCGATCGCGTCGGGCGCGCGCTCCTCCACGCGCGCGAAGCGCGGCGCGAGCACGCGCTCGTAGAACATCATCAGCAGCGGCGTCGAGAGCATGGACGCCGCGACCGCCGCGTTCAGCAGATTGAGCGTCTCCCGCGGCAGGAGGCTGCCCGCCGCGCCGTACAGCACGAAGGCGAACTCGCCCACCTGCGAGAGCGCGAGCGCGAACAGCGTCGCATCCGCGCGCCCGCAGTAGCCGAAGGTCTGCGCGATCGGGTAGAGCACCAGGATCTTGAGCGCCAGGATGCCGGCGACGATGCCGAGCAGCAGCAGCGGCGAGCGCACGAACAGGCCGAGGTCCACCGACATGCCCACCGCGATGAAGAACAGGCCCATCAGCAGGCCCTTGAAGGGCTCGATGTCCAGCTCCAGCTCGTGGCGGTACTCCGAGTCGGCGAGCAGCACGCCGCCGAGGAAAGTGCCCAGGGCCGCCGACAGCCCGACCGTTTCCATCAGCGCGGCGACGCCGAACACCAGCAGCAGCGAGAAGCCGACGAAGATGTCGCGCTGGCGCGTGTTGGCGATGTAGCGCAGCACGGGGCGCAGCACCAGGCGGCCGACCGCGATCACCGCGGCGATCACGGCGAGCGCGAGTGCGATCGCCGTCCAGTCGAAGGGCGCCGCGCTCCTGCCGGGCGCGATGAAGGCGAGCAGCAGCAGCAACGGGATCACGGCGAGGTCCTGGAACAGCAGCACCGCGAAGCTCGCCTGGCCGCCCGGCGTGGGCAGCAGGTTCTTCTCCTGCAGCGAGGCAAGCCCGATCGCGGTGGAGGACATGGCGATGCCCATGCCGGCGACCAGCGCCACCTTGGCCTCGAGGCCCGCCGCCCAGCCGGCCGCCGTGGCCACGGCCATGGTCGCGAGCACCTGCGCCGCACCCATGCCGAAGATCGATTTGCGCATCTGCCAGACGCGGCGCGGGTTGAGCTCCAGGCCGACGAGGAACAGCAGCAGCACCACGCCGAACTCGGCGAAGTCGAGGACCGCCTCGGGACGCGACACGAAGGCGAGGCCCCAGGGGCCGATCGCCATGCCGGCGACGAGGAAGCCGAGCACCGAGCCCAGTCCCAGGCGCGTGAATACCGGCACCACCAGCGCGCCCGCGGCGAGGTAGATCAACGCCTGGTGGAGAAACCCCTGCTCGTGCATGGCGACGCTCCTTCGGTGACCGGAGGCTGATTGTAGAATCCCCTGATGCAGACCCGCGCCGACTCCGCCGAGTACAAGCTCGGCATGCGCAGCCTCGCGGGCGCGGTCAACATCATCACCAGCCTCACCGATGGACGGCCCTGCGGCATGACTGCGACCGCGGTGTGCTCGGCCGCGGCCGAACCACCCACGGTGCTCGTGTGCATCAACCAGCTCACAGCCACGCACAAGGCGATCGCCGAATCGGGCGTGTTCTGCGTAAACGTGCTGCGCCACGAGGACCGCGACCTGTCCACGCTGTTCAGCGGCGCGAACGGCGGTCAGATGCGCGGGGAGGCGCGCTTCCGCACCGGGCAGTGGACGCAGCTCGCCACGGGCGCGCCGGTGCTGCAGGGCGCGCTCGTCTCGTTCGACTGCCGGGTGGTGAACCGCCTGGTGCACGGCACGCACACCATCTTCCTCGGCGAAGTGCAGCGGCTGCAGATCGGCCGCAAGGGCAAGCCGCTGCTGTATTCCGACGGTCAGTACGCGAAGCTCGCCTCGCTCGCGCACGGCGAGCCGCTGCCCGAAGGCCTGGACTACTGGGGCGAGTAGTTGGAGCCGACTCCTCCAAGATCGCTCTGGGAGCTTTACTGGGGTTTTCTTTCGATCGGAGCGAGATCCTTCGGCGGCGTGCTGCCCTGGGCGCACCGCGTGATGGTCGAGGAGCGGCGCTGGCTCGCGCCGGCGGATTTCGCCGAGGTGCTGGCCCTCTGCCAGTTCCTGCCCGGGCCCAACGTCGGCAACGTCTCGATCGTTCTCGGGCGGCGCTGGTTCGGGCCGCTGGGGTCGGCGGTGGCGTTCCTCGGCCTGATGGCGTTGCCGCTGGTCTGGGTGTTCGCGCTCGCGCTGCTCTATGCGGACTACGCGACCGAGCCGGGCGTGCGCGCCGTGGTCACGGGCGTCGGCATCGCCGGCGGCGGCCTCTTTATCGGCACCGCGTGGAAGCTCGCGCGGCCGCTCGCGAAGAAGCCCTGGGGTCTCGCGCTCGCCGCCGGCTGCCTCGGCGTCATCGCCTTCGGCCGGGTGTCGCTGTTCATCGTGCTGCCGGTGGCGGCGCTCGTCGGCGTGCTCGCGGCGCGCAGGGACCTCCTATGATGCTGCAGCTCGCCTTCTATTTCGCCGTGCTGTCGTTGGTGTCGGTGGGCGGCATTCCCTCGGTGATGCCGGAGATGCAGCGCCTGGTGGTGGACGTGCACGCCTGGATGAGCGCGGCCGAGTTCACGCAACTCTTCGCGGTCGCGCAGGCGGCACCCGGCCCGAACGTGCTCGTCACCGCGCTGGTGGGCTGGAAGGTCGCGGGCATCCCGGGCGGGCTGGTCGCGCTGTGCGCCTTTTGCGTGCCCGCCGCCGCGCTCAGCTATTCGGTCGGCGGCTTCTGGGACCGCATGCGCGATGCACCCTGGCGCAAGTCGTTCCAGCGCGCGCTGGTGCCGATCACGGTGGGCTTCATCGCCTCGGGCGGCTACATCCTCGCCACGCCGCTGGGATTCGACTGGCGCTCGGCGCTGATCGCGGCGGCGAGCGCCGCGGCGCTCGCCGCGACCCCCTTCAACCCGCTCTGGTTCCTCGCTGGCGGCGCGGTGCTGGGCTACTTCCTTTTCTGACCAGGAGGCACCGATGTCCGGTCCCGTGTACGCGCTCAACCTGTTCAACGTCGCCGACCGCGACGCCTACCTCGCCTACTCGCGCCGCTCGGCGAAGGAAGTGCAGGCGCACGGCGGCAAGGTCATCGCCATCGGCAAGTTCCGCGAGGCCGCGCGCGGCGACATCAAGCCGCGCACCGTGCTGATCCTCGTCGAGTGGGCATCCAAGGAAGCCTTCGAGAGCTATCGCGACGACCCCAAACTCGCGGACCTGCACCCCTACCGTGAGAAGGGCGGCGGCGATTATGTCTGGCACCTGTTCGACAAGCTCGAGGACCTCAGGCCGATCTTCAAGTAGCGTCGCTAGAGCGCCTTCTTCCAGAACTGGCGCGAGCGCGAGGCGAGCAGCGGCACCGCCTCGGCGAGATATTTCTTGAACGCCGCGCCCGCCTGGTGCGCCTCGAAAGCCTTCTGGTCGTCGTAGATCTCGTAGAGCATCACCTTGGTCTTGTCGTCGGGATCCACGAGCACGTCGAACTGGCGGCAACCGGGCTCGGTGCGTGCAGCCTTCGCGTTCTCGATCACCTTCTGCATGAAGGCGTCGACGTTTTCGGGCTTGATCTGAATCGAAACCTGCAGCACCAGACTCATCTCATCTCCTTGGTTCTACGATATAATTCGCGCCCTGCGCGCCCGTAGCTCAGTTGGATAGAGTACCTGGCTACGAACCAGGGGGTCGGGCGTTCGAATCGCTCCGGGCGCGCCAGACATTCACGAAGCTGGGCACTTTGCCGAGCTTTTTGTTCCGCAGGAAGCCGACGGCGTCCGCGAGGCGCCGGTGGCTGCCGGTAACGACCAGTTCGTTCCCGTTGAGTCTGATCTCCTCGATGAGCAGTCGCAGGTAGGCTTTGCCCAGGCCCGAGGTGGGGTCGGTGAAGCGCTCTTGCAGCGCCGCGCAGAACGCTTTCACGGTGTCCGCGTTCACCCGCCGCACCGCGAGCGCCTGCCGGTCTTTGAGCTTGGCCATCTCGGTGAGCACTTCGCTACGACGCGCTTTGAGCTTCTGCGTGCGCGTGCGCAGTGTCTCGTCGATGGACAGGGCGCCTTCCTCCACGGCCTTATAGAGGCGATCCGGGCCCGTCGTCGCTCGGTCGAGTTCCGTCTTCATCGTGATGAGCCGGGCATCCTCGGCAGTCTTCGCCTGGCGCTGGTGCCGCAGCAGCTCGTTGAGCATCAAGTAGACACGCTTTGGCGTGAATACCTTTTCGGATAACGCCTCCAGCACCAGCGCGTCGGTCTGCTCGCGTGGCAGGTTCTTCGCCATGCAAGCGCGCACGTCCCTTGCCATCCTCGTGGTGCACTTGTAGTAGCGGTAGCGTCCCGATTTGCCTGTAGCTTGGGTCATGCTCGCCCCGCAGTGTCCGCACTTGAGCAGGCCCACGAGCGGTGCAGGCGAGGCCATCGCCCGCGGCGGGAACGCGTTCGGGTTGCTCATGGCGCGGCGCTTTGCCAGCCGCTCGAAGGCGCCGGCGTCGATGATCGCCGGAACCGCTACCGCGATCCACTCCGGCTGGGGCCGCTCCTCGTGGGTCCGGGAGTCGCGCCGGTTGAAGTAGAAGCACCCCGCGTAGAGCGGGTCGGCGAGCAGGCGATTCACCTTTCTGGATGCGCCACGGGCGCCCGCGCATGGTGAGGCCTTCGCGGTTCAGGTGCGTCGCGATCGCCTTCATGCCCATGACGTCGCCGTCGTGGCCGGCGAGGTACAGGCGGTAGATCTCCCGCACGGTTTCCGCTTCCACCGGATCGAGCTCGAGCCGGCACTTGTGTCGGCCCCGGTTGCCGACCGTGTCGGTCGTCGCCGCCCGGAAGCCAAAGGGCGGCACGGACCCGTTCCAGTACCCCTGGCGGGCGTTCTCCTGATCGCCCGCTGGGTGTGCTTCGCGTTTTCCCTGCTCTGGTACTCGTCGAACAGGCTGAAGAGCTTGCTCGCCATCTCCCCCGCTGCGTCATCGCCCGTCTGCTGGGTGATCGAGACGATCTTGACCCCGACCTTCTTCAGCACCCGCTCGTAGTGCAGGAACTGGAACAGGTCCCGGAAGAAGCGCGAACGGCTGTGGACCAGGATCGCCTCGAACGGCGCAGGCGGCTGCGTGGCATCCGCAATCATCTGCTGAAACACGGGGCGCCGATCATCGCTCGCGGACGCGCCCGGTTCCACGTACTCCGAGGCAACGGGCAGGTTATGGGTCTTGCAGTGCTCCCGGAGCTGGCGCAGTCGATCCGGGATCGACAGATCGTTCTCGGCTTGGCGAGTCGTCGAAACTCGCGCATACAGGGCTACGGCCATGGGGTTCGCCTCCGAATCAAATGAAGGGTCGGAATCGACTTCTGGCGGTATTACCCGATGCAAGAGCCCCGCAAGGTGGGCCCAGATGAGTTCGAGTTCGCCGGGAACCAACGCATCCTCGGGTAGCGGCACCAGGAGCTTAACAGAGGCGGGCGCGCCTTGCGCTCCGGCCGTACCGTTCCGCTTGCCCCGCGTGCTAGGCACTGTGCCTCACGCCGGTACGCACCGGAGAGCAAATGGCCTGCAGTCCAGTTGCAGTCGATTCGCCGACGTTGCGTTCACTGCCATCGTTTCCTTTCAAATCTGATTCATCGCGTCTTGCTGCCTTGCTGCTGCTGGTGTGTGCTGCCTGTCCGGTTAGTGTTTCTGTCCGTCTCGCCTGCGCCGGCAGAACGAGATCTACGAGGGACCCGGGACACCACTCCCGGTTTGTGCAGTGCTTCCTTTTGCTGCTCGCCGCGGCTGCACCCGCTCTTGGCTTCAATGGTGTTTCCTGTGGGAACTCGACCCATCGAGTTGAGCCAATACCCAGGGCTCGGGGGTGCGCGAGGTGCGCGCAAGGTCAAACGACGCCCGTTGGGGAACGGGCAGGGGGACGAACCGCATTGCGCGGCTGTACGGTGCGATGCACCAGGGAGTTCATCACTTGGCTGCGGCACTGGCAAAATCGGCTGGAAACCCACGCTGCTGCGTGCCTGTGCGCGGCGTCACTACCCGCTGGCGGCTAGTGACGCCGCTGTTGCCGCAGGCGAATTGCCGCAGGAACGAGGACGAAGGCTGGCGCAGGGAGCGCGCCGGATGGTAAGAGGACGCGGCAAGCGAGGTGGCGCGAGGGTGATCTACTACCGGCATGTGCCGATGGAACGCATCTACCTGATTTACGCTTACGTTAAGAGCGCGCAAGCTGACCTGACACCCAAGCAGATCAAGACGCTGGCACAACTGATGAAGGACATCGAAAATGGATAAGCAGCATTTCGACCAACTGGTCAAAGGCGTGCGTGAAATGAAGCGCCATATGGCGGGCAAGAGCGTGCGTGGCGCAAGAACGACCGAACTGCCCGCGCCGGACGTGCGCACCATTCGCGAGGCGGCCCGGATCAGCCAGAGCCAGTTTGCGAAACTGATCGGCGTGAACCTGCGCACGTTGCAGAACTGGGAGCAGCATCGCACGCAGCCCACCGGGCCCGCCAGGGCGTTGCTCAAGATCGTCGCTTCGAACCCGAAGGCGATCGAGGCATTGCATGAATGAAACAGCAGAAGGCCCCGTGCAACACGCTCGAAGCGGCTGGTGCGGGACAGCGTGATGTTGACGAACTTGCAGAGGGATGGGGATAAGAATTTCCTTCCCTTCCGCGCCGCACGAAGCGAGCGTCTGGGGCCGGATCCGGGCGGCTAGGCATCGGTCGGGTGCCACAATCGGTCTTGCCCACGGCGTCGAGGGGGCCGTGCAAGGGGTGTTATGGCAAATACTGAAGACCGCCCAGTGGGTCAAGGAATACGGGGGCAAGTCCGCCCCCACGCCGCGCGAAGCCGTGCAGGGCGCCGATTTCGTCCTGATGTGCGTCGGCAACGACGACGACGTGCGCTCGGTCGCCTTCGGCGACAACGGGGTGCTCGCCGGCTTGAAAAAGGGCGCAATTCTAGTTGATCACACGACTGCTCCTGCAGTTCTTGCCAGAGAATTATTTGCAGAAACCAAACAGCGCGGCGTCGGCTTTGTCGACGCGCCGGTTTCGGGAGGCCAGGCGGGCGCGGTCAACGGCCAGCTCGGCATCACGTGCGGCGGCGACCAGGCCGATTACGCCAGGGCGCTTCCGGTTCTCAGCGTCTATGCCAAGATGTGCGCGCTGATCGGCGGCGCGGGCGCCGGCCAGCTCACCAAGATGGTCAACCAGATGGCGATCGTCGGCCTGCTGCAGGGCCTCTCGGAAGCACTCAATTTCGGCTTGAAAGCGGGCCTCGACATGGAGAAGGTAATCGCGGCGATCTCCAGGGGCGCGGCCCAGTCCTGGCAGATGGAAAACCGCTGGAAAACGATGGTGGAAGGCAAGTTCGAGGGCTTCGGCTTCGCCAGCGAATGGACGCGCAAGGACCTCAACATCACGCTCGCCGAAGCGAAGAGGAACGGCGCCCACCTGCCGGGTACCGCGTTGATCGAGCAGTACTACGGGCGCATCTGCTCGCGCGGCGACGGCCGCTGGGACAACACCGCGCTGATGGACCTGCTGGCGAAAGACTGAACGCCGGACGGGCGGAATCGCTGCCGTTGGCGCACGGACTGCGAGGCCTCGATGCCGATCAGTCCAAACGCCTTGGCCGGGCTTGACAGATACATACCGGTTGGTATGCAATGAGCGGGTGAACGCCGCCAGCAAGACCGCCCCCGCCAAGCAGCCGGACGTGACGCGCGAAACGATCCTCGACGCCGCGTTCCAGGAGATTCATCGTCACGGCTTTCAGGCCGCGAGCCTGAATAACATCCTGGCGCGCACGGGCTTCACCAAGGGCGCGCTCTATCACCATTTCCCAACCAAGGACGCCCTCGGTTTCGCGGTGATCGAGGAGGTGGTGCACGAAGGCTTTGACGCGATGGTGTTCGCCCCGTTGCGCGAAAGCAGCGCACCGTATGCCACTTTGCTGGAGATCGTTCGACTCAAGGCGCAACGGGCCGACCTCGAAAGCGTCACGCTCGGCTGCCCGCTCAACAACCTGATACAGGAGATGAGTCCGCTGGACGCGGCCTTCAAGAAGCGCCTGAACGCCGTACTGGAAAACTGGCAGGACGCGGTCACGGAAGCGCTTACGCGCGCCCAGAAACAGGGCCGGGTGCGGCGCGGCGTGGATTCCCGGGCGGCGGCCTTGTTCATCGTTTCCGCCTGGGAGGGCTGTGTCGGGGTGGCCAAGAACCTGCAGTCGGTGAAGGATTTCCGGCTGTGTATGAAGCAGCTCGAAGAGTATGTCGCCGGACTTGCGGCGAGCCCTTGACATTTTTTTCCATCAACAAATGGAGGTCGATATGCAAACCGATACTGAACTCGATTGCCGTGGTCTCAACTGCCCGTTGCCGATCCTGCGCGCCAAGAAGGCGCTGACCGGAATCGATTCCGGCAAGGTTCTGAGAATCCTCGCCACCGACCCCGGTGCGGTGAAGGATTTTCAGGCCTTTGCCAAGCAGACCGGCAATGAATTGCTCGAATCCGCCGAGAGCGGCGGCGAGTACCGGTTCGTGCTGCGCAAGAAGTAAGGAGTAAACCCGGGTGCCATTGACTGAGAGTGCAGGTCTTGAGAAGGTGGCAGGACAGGCAGCAGAAATCGACGGCGACCCTACGCGCTTCGTCGATCGCTATATTCAAGTCGGGACGATCAAGGCGCGCTACTGGGCCGCGGGCGAGGGCGGGGCGCCGATCGTGTTGCTGCACGGGTTCGGCGCCTCGGTGGAATTGTGGCGGTTCACGTTGCCTGCGCTGGCCAAGCACCATCGCGTTCTGGCCGTCGATCTGCCCGGCTTTGGGCGGAGCGACAAACCCGAGGCGCCGTACACGCTCTCGTACCTGGCCGCCTTCGTACGCGACTTTCTCGACGCCATGGGCATGCCGCGCGCGACGCTGGTGGGTAATTCGCTCGGCGGCGGCGTAGCCCTGCGGTTCGCGCTCGACTTTCCCGCGCGGCTGGAGCGGCTGGGGCTGGTTGCCCCTGCCGCGCTCGGACGCGGCGGTAGCCCGTTGTTGCGTCTGATGTCGCTGCCGGGCGTGGGTGAGCTACTCAGCCGACCCAGCCGCGCTGGCACGGCGCGGCTTTTCAGATTGGCGACTCACAATCCGGCTGTAGTGACCGACACCATCGTAGACGAGGCATATCAGCTGGCCCGGCTGCCGGGCACGCAGCGAGGATTTCTCGGTGCCCTGCGCGCGCTGGTCAATCCCCTAGGGCAGCGGCGCGAGATTTTTGGGCCCATCCTCGATGGGTTGCCGCTGATCGCAGCACCAACGCTGGTGCTATGGGGACGCCAGGACCGCTTCGTGCCGGTTGCGCATGCCGGGGCGGCGCGAGCGATTTCGGGTGTGCGCGTCGAAGTCTGGGATCCGTGCGGACATCTGCCCATGATCGAGCGTCCCGGTAAATTCAGCGCGTTGCTGCTCGATTTCCTCTCGCAGAAATAGCGCCGGAAGGAAAAGGCATCGGCCGCCGGCAAGCAAACAGCGGGCGCCTGCGCCTGCTTCACGGGGGGAATGGCGCCGCGGAGGCGCTGTCTTATCGCCCGCTTACGGCGCGCTGGGCGTGGCGATCCTGACCGGCACCGACGAATGGCTTGAAGCAAGAATCGTGGACGTCCTGCCGAACGGCTGGATCGCGCCGACCACCCGGATTTGATTCCCGGACCGGGGGACATGCGTTTGTCCCGTCGAGGGCGCAGCGTCAGGACAGCTGCAGCAGCCGCAGCTCGGAATTCGTGAAACGCAGGCGGATCGCGAGCATCCGCGCCGATCCTTCGAACAGGTTGATGGCAAGTCGCTTGTGCTCGCTGGCCATCGCGTCGACGCGCTTGCGCGACAGCGCGTAGAGGCCGGTGTCGGAAAAAGCGACCGCGTCGGCCGAGCGTGCGGCGCCGTCCAGAAAAGACATCTCGCCGATGAAATCGCCGCGCCCGAAGGTCGCGAGGTGGTGGCTCTGCTTCGCGTCCAGCGGCAGCATGATGCGGACCGACCCGCGCCGGACCAGCAGCAACTCGTCGCCGCCTTCGCCGCGCGCGAAAATCTTCTCGCCCGCCTTGAAGGAGCGCTTGTCCATACACGCCTCCAATGCGGCGAGAGTTTCCTGCTTGCGTTTTCTGAACGGTTCGAACTCGCCGAGCTCGAGCGGTTTTTCCGCAGCGCGCTCCAGGCGCGCCTCCTCGAGTATCCGGTTCTCGACCCACTCGAGAGCGTCGTCCAGCTCGCCGAACGCGCGCGCATGGTGCTCCTTCCTAACCTGGCCGACCTCGTCGAAGTACTGCCGCATGTCCTGGCCGGTCGCCACGTGCTGCGGCAGCTGGCTGAAAAGCAGGAACGCCTTGCGCTCGGTGAGGACGTCCTCGATGAGTTCGAGCATGTGCGCGGCGGTGACGTCCACCGACTGCACGCGCCGCATGTCGAGAAATCTGAAACGATTCGAACCGGAAGTTCCCTGGCGCCAGAGTCGTATGCGCCGAATCCTGACGCAACCACTACGGAACCCTCGACGCAAAGCGGTAGATCGGCAGGAATACCGCCAGCGTGAGCGCAAGAAGGATCAGCGTGAGCGCCGCACTCTCGCCCACGCGGGCCTCGCTCCAGAAGTTGAAAATCACGACCGACAGCGTCAGCGACTCGGACGATCCGCTGGCCAGAAAAAGCTGGGTGTTCAGGTCGCGCAGCGCCGACAGGAACACGATGGCGAACGCCCCCAGTACCACCGGGCGAGTCAACGGCAGCGTCACCCGCAGAAACCGTCGCAGCCGATCGGCACCGCAAAGACGCGCCACTTCCTCCAGCGCCGGCTCGATCTGCCGGAACGCGTCGCCCAGGTTGCGGAAGGTCACCGGAAGCGAGCGGGCCGCCTGGGCCATCGCGACCAGCACCAGTGTGCCGTAGAGGGGGATCGGCACGTCGATCCAGGCCCAGATGACGCCGGTGATGAATGCGACCGAAGGGATCAGCGCCGTCAGGTAGATCGACAGAGAGAAAAACGCCCCACGGGCCAGGCGGTGCGCTGCACGAGATAGGTCGCCGCCATGGCAACCGCCAGTACCAGCACCGATTCACCGCCCGCGAGCATCAGGCTGTTGAGCGTGACGCGGCCGAGGCTGCCGTAGTCGAAGAACAGGTAGGAGAAGTTGGCCAGAGACAGCCTGGACAGGTCGAATTCGCCGAACAGGTTGGGCACCAGCGCCATGTAGGCCACTACGGTAAAGGGCAGCAGCACCGCCAGGAAAATGAGCAGGCTCACGTAGGCAACAGCAATCGGGCGCCAGTATCCCAGCTTCGCCGTTGCCGGTCGTCGGCCCTTACCTGCGACCACTGCGAATCGGCTCACGGGTAGCGAGCGCCGCGCAAACGTGAGGCCCGCACCGAGCAGCAGCGAGATCATCGCAAAGACCATGCCCAAGGCGGCCGCGGTCTCGTACTTGGGCGGAAAGGTGCTCAGCAGCAGGTAGAGCTGCGTTGAGAAAACGTAGACCCGGGCCGGCATCCCCAGGATGGCCGGGATCGCGAACAGACCCCAGGCAATGATCAGAGAGAACACGCTCGCCGCGATCAGCGTCGGTGCAATCAGCGGTAGCGTGACTCGCAGCGCGGTGCGCAGCAGACCCGCACCGGCCGCGCGTGCGGCTTCCTCGAAGCTGCCGTCGATCTGCGACAGTGCGCCTTCGGTGACGAGAAATACGAAGGAGAACAGGAACAGCGAGGACACGGCAATCATTCCCCCAAGGGACTGCACGTTCAGCGGCTTCACGCCGAACCAGGCGTCGGCAATCTGGTTGATCAGACCCGCGTTGGGGCTGGCCAGGAACACATACGCCATCGCAAGCAGCCACGGCGGGCTGACGAACGCCGCCAGCACGCTGCCGCGCACAAAACCGGTGGCCGGCAGATCGGTGCGCGACGTGAGGAACGCCAGGCTTACCCCCAACACCAGTGAGACCGCCGTCGTCCCCAGCGCAAAGGCCCAGGAGTTGAGCATCACCGGCGCGAAGTCCAACGCCGTGCCAAGGCTGCGGAACGCACCCAGCCCCCACTGTTCTTCCGATCGAAGCGAACCGATCGCCAGCGCCGCGAGCGGAGCGAGGTTGAGGATGGTGATGGCCATCGCCGTCAGTGCGGCGACGAGTACCAGAGCCTTCGACTGGCGCCATGCTGTCGACATCGTGCGGTCGATCTTCAGGCGGAAAAGACGTGCAAACGGTCCGGATCGAGCACGAGCATTCGCGCTTGCCCCCCTTCGGGCACCCCGTCCACCGGGGTCATTACCTCGAGCAGCGTGTCCCGAAAACGAACCATCACCCGGCAGCTCGTACCCAGGTACTCGTGGCTGGTCACCTGGACCGGAATGGCGGGCATATTAGCGGGCGCCGATTCGAGCAGCCGCGCGCAGTCGGGCCGGAAGCGGACTTCGACGGCGCCCCGCAGGTCTGTCGGAGCGAACGTGAACGCCCGCCCGTCCACAGTGACCGAACCACCCGCCGCTTCACCGCGCAGCACGTTGCGCGCACCAAGAAAGGCCGCCACGAAGGGCGTTGCAGGCCGATCGAATAGCTCGCGCGGCGAACCCGCCTGTTCGATGCGGCCGGCATTGAGGACGACGACTCGATCCGACATCGACAGGGCTTCGGCCTGGTCGTGGGTGACCGCCACCATCGTCGTGCCGGTCTCACGCTGGATGCGCCGCAACTCGGCGCGCATCTCCTCGCGAAGATGCGTATCGAGATTGGCCAGCGGCTCGTCAAGCAGCAGCAACGATGGCTCGTAGGCAAGTGCGCGCGCCAGCGCAACCCGCTGCAGTTGGCCTCCTGACAGTTGCGACGGATATCGCGCGCCGTAGCCTTCAAGCCGTACCAAGGCCAGCACGCGCCGGACCGCATCGGCAATCGCCTTCTGGGCACGCCGCTGCGTGGCGAGGCCGAAGGCGACGTTTTTGGCCACGTCCAAGTGCGGCCAGACCGCAAACGACTGGAACACCATGCCCAGGCCGCGCTGCTCGGTCGGCACGTCGATCCCGAGACCGCGATCGAACACCGGCCTGCCATCGAGCGCGATACGCCCGTCCTCCGGGGTTTCCAGACCCGCCAGGCATCGCAGCACGGTCGACTTGCCGCAACCCGACGGCCCGAGCAACGTCAGAAACGATCCCGATTCGACCGTCAGCGACGCGGACTGAACGGCGACCACCGAGCCGAACCTCTTGGTCAGCGATTCGATCCGCACCGCCTCCATTAGCCCCTCGAGACCATGATCTTCCGCCAGCGCGCCAACAACTCGGCACGCTGTGCCAGAAACTGGTCAGGGTCATGCACGATGAGCCGCAGTTCGGGCAGCGGCGGCAGTCCCGGCGGGCTCGGAACTCCTTGGGCGGCGGCGTAGGCGCCCGAATACGGCATCGTCGACGCCTGCCACGCGCCGGACATGACTTCGTTGATGAACACTCGGGCTGCATTCGGATGGGGCGCACCTTTGAGCATCATCACGCATGCCTGGGTCGCGACGACCCCCTCGGTCGGCCACACAATCTCAAGGTTGGCGCCCTGCTGATTGTGGAAGTAGGCCCAGGGGTGAGCCGCCACCGCCAGCGGGCGTTCACCGCGTGCGACCGCGAGCACGGCTTCGGCTTGCAACCGCATCTCCGCGGCCTCGTTGACGCGCAGCTTTTCCACATAACCCCACCCGTAACGATCGACCATCGCCTTGATCCAGGCGAGCGTCGTATTGGCGTTCTCGGGGGCGCCGAACAGGACCTTGCCCTTGTACTTCGGGTCGGCGAGATCCGCATAGCTTCGCGGCAGATCGGACCTGGCGATCGCCTTCGGGTTGTAGACGATGGGCAGCGTGATCGCCGCGAGCGGGATCAGATGGTCGTCGCCGCCGCGGAAGGCCGGAGCGAGTTGCGCTATGTTCGGTACCGATACGGGCTGGGTCCAGCCTTGTTTGACCGCATAGATCGCGAGATTGCCGTCGGTGATCGTGCACACGTCGGTCTGAACCCGGCCTGCGGCGATCTCGGCTTCGAGGCGCTTGAGCACCATCTCACCGCCACCCGGGCGCGCGTAGTTGACCCGGAAGCCATAGCGCTCTTGGAACATTTTCATGCGAGGTTCCTCGATCCGCGCGATACCGCTTGAGTAGAGTCCTGCTGCTCCCTCCTTACGGGCGGCAGCGAGGACCTTTTCCCATTCGGCGGCGGACGGTGGCTTCGGCAGCGCCGCCGCGACACCGGACGGAAGTACCGCGGCTGCGGAGAGAGCGCCCGATACGAGTAGCAGTTCCCGACGGTTCATGAACTCTTCCTCCTATCCTGGATAGTACCCAGCCGGATCACTTGCGCTCAAACCGGTCCGTTGGGCCAAGCACGGTGGCATTCGGCAGCGCCGCGAGCGCATCGGCCGCGGCGCGGTCGCCCAGCAAGTGCGCGCGCCAGAAGAGCGTGCTGGCGTGTTGAATCGCGGGCCGAACGCGTTGTGCCGTGCTGCTCAAGCGCAGCTCGCCGGCCCGCGCCCCGCTGAACGCGGAATGCTCGGCGCCGTCGAACACCAGCAGGTACTTGTTTCCGGCAGGCATGCCTTGGAACGGGAGCACGCGGTTGTCGGCGTCGACATCGCGCACGCCAGGGACCGCATCCTTGGAACCGGTGACCGAGAAGAACGGCACTGACAGATGCCCGAACGCACGGGCCGGCTCGGCTTGGCGGATTGACGGGCTAAAGGCCAGCGCCGCTTTCACGCGGGCATCGGTCCAGGGCGACGGCGCATAGTCGGGCGGGTAACGCTGACCGGCGAGCGCCTGCGTGGTAACCGCGCCGAAGGAGTGCCCGGCCACGCCCAGCCGCGCGGGATCGACGTTTTTCCAGGGTTCGGAACCGCTCGCCGCAAGACGTTCCACCTCACCGATGGCAAAGCGTACATCGCCCACCCGCAGCGCCAGGTTGTCGGAATTCATCCCACCCCGCAGCCGGGCCATCGGATCGCCCTCGCCTCTGGCGAGCAGCGCCGAATCGCTGCCTGCGTGCTGCACGTGAACCGATGCGATGCCGTTCGCCGCCCAATGCCGGCCCCAATGCTCGCCGGCCAGACGGCTGCCGCCAAGGCCGTGCGAATAAACGACAACGGGTATCTGCGCGCCCCCCGGGGGTAGATACGCGCGCCAGGGAACGGAGCGCTGGCGCGTCGCGTCCTGCCACTCGCCTTCGATGACCCTCGCCTCGCTCTGTGCCTGTGCGGGGGTGAGCGCCGCCGCGCCGATCAGCGCACGCAGCGCTAGCGTGGCGGCGACCGCGCGCAGCGGCTTGCGGTGTTCGTCGGCCATTTCAGAAGGTATATCCCAGGCTCAGCGTGAGGAAGTCCCGATCCTTCGCCACATCGTATAGCCCGCCGCCGCTCTTCGAGAGCGCGACCGTTCCCGACCACTCTCTGTAGGCGGCGCGCAGCGACAACGTGACGGACTGGCGCCCCTCGGACAGCGCCCCATCGTACGAATAGCCTTCCAGATCGTGGCCGAATGCCACGGACGGGGTCAGCGCGAGTTCGGGGGCGAATTCCAGCCCCAGGTTCCTGAATGTCGTGGAAGCTCGAAGACGCACGCCCGCAGCCGATCTAGTCACGTACCCGTCGAAGGTGCAGCGTTTGACGTTGCCGGTACACGCGGTCCCGGGCACGGGTCCAAGGCCGAATACGTCGGGGCGGCCGTAGCGCCGGACGCTCGCGTCGGGCAAGCCAGCGACATGCTTCCCCGCCAACTCCGCGGTCAAGTCCAGGTCTGCGGACCCGAGCGCCTTGACAAACTTGTGCGTGAATCCGAGATTGATATTCCAGACGCCTTTCCTGTCGTATCCGGGATAAAGACCTCCGGGGGCCACTGCGGCCCGGTCCGCGTTCAGCAACCCCGGGGTCGTGGTCGTCCCTGTGAATGCGCCGAGCAGGTCGCTAAGGCTGAGGCGCACGGGCTGGTTGGGACGGTACGCAATCTCGCCGTAGATGCCGGTCGCCTTGGTCAAGGCCGTACGAAATTCCGCCCCCAGCATGCGAATCTTCTCGGGGTACGCGATACGGAAGGTTGGATTCAGTGGATCGTTCGCGACAGTCTGCGTGACACCCGTCCTGCGCGTCTTGAAGACGTCGAACAGCAGGCCGCGGCTGTGGTATTGCGCGGCATAAAGGCCAAGGACCGTCCTGATTTCAGGGAGGTCATAGATTGCCGAGACGCCGAACTGGTTGCCGTCGGCCGGAAGACCAGGATCGACCTTCCGGATGAAGCTTCCGCTGGCAAGTAGCGTTTGATCGGTACCAGCCCCCAGAAGGATCTTGTCGCAACCGCCCTGCGCGAAATCGCCCAACGCGAACATGGTGCCGCACACCGCGGCGACCGAGGATTGGAATCCGAACTGGTAGAAGCCGCTCAGCTTTAGTTGCTTGTGGACCTCGATCTCGACGGAGACGGCCGGTACTGGAAGTACGGTTTCGCTCGGCAGTGCGCCGGGCCGGCGCGCCGCCATCGTGTTGCTCGGATTGATCTCGTTCAGTCCGCCACCAACCAGGGGAGTCCTGCCCCAGCCGATCGTCTGTTTGCCGAGCTTGAACGATGCGGGCGTTTCTGCGAGTGAGAAGTTTCCGAAGAGGTAGGCGTCCCCGAGCTCAATGCCGTCGAACTTGCCGTAGCGGTCGGCACCGGCGTCGCTGAGGGGCTGCGTCGAACTCAACCCGTTGGGAAGGTTCCCCCAGCGCCGCGACGTATCCGTCAGCGTGAAATCCCGCCAAGCGAGGATGCGCGCGAACGCGCCCACGTTGGCACTCTTCAGTTGAAGGTCGAACACGCCTTTCGCCACCGTCGAGTAGCGCTCGCCTTTGCCGAAGTTGAGGTTGCCATCGTCCGAATTGCGGCCTCCCGCGGCCAGGCCCGTGGCGCCGATCGCCGCGGCGTTCGTGGTGTTGAGAATTTCAGCGTTTCGCTCCGATATCCGGTAACCGGTGCCGACGCTCATGTTGCCGCCGACCTTGCCGTCAAGATCGCCCAGCTTGAAGTCGAAGGCCATGGCAGCCGGCGCCACGGCGCCGGCGCAGCACGCCACCGCGCAGGCGCGCGCGATTTTGGAACGTCCAATGTTCATGCTCTTCTCCTTTGGTTCCGGGATGGGGCTGCGGTCATGGCCTGATGCGCTCGACCCTTGGCAATGGCGTGCGCGCTTCGACCAGGGCGGTATCAGGCAGGTACGCACGCAGGGTCAGGCGGAAAGAACCCCTCGGCGAAGGCAACCAGTTCGCGGCTTCGGCCGGGGGATCGGGTTGCACCAGCACATCGAGCGAGCCGTCGGCATTGACCACCAACCCGGGGGTGCGGTTGCCGATCGAGTAGCGGCGGATCGGGTTGTCGACGAGAAAAAAACGCCCGTCGGGCAGCACCTCGTACATCGTCATCGACCAGAAGCCGCGCACCGGCAAGCCAGCGGCAGGGATGCGTACGCGGTAGCTCGCGTTGCCATCCAGCGCCTGGCCTTCGATGTCTACAAAGGTGCTCAGGTACAGCGTCTCCGCCAGGTCAAGCGCGGCGATGCCGCGCAGCGCCACGGTGGCCCGAAGCAGCAGGTTGTCGCCCCAATAGCCAACTTCGGCCGGCGGGAACTCCCACCCGCCGACAAGACGGGTGTACAGGTTTGACGGACGCCTCAACTCCGCATTGAGCGTTGGCCATAGCGCCAACCACCGCTCGCGCATGGGTGCATCGAGCTCGTTCCAAGCGTCCACGGTACCCGCCCGAATTCCCACGGCTGCTGCGGCCTCGGCACGCGGCTTCATCGCTCCTTGCGGTGGATTCCGTGCCAGAAATTCGTTGATGACCGCGAGGAACATCGCGGCGTCGGGGTCCTTGGCCGGCCGGATCTGTTGCGGTGCGTACGCCGTGCCCGGTTGCAGAGCTGTGATTCGGAACGCGTCCTGCAGTGCCGCCACCGCGGCAATGTCGGCTGGGCCATCGACCAGCATGCGCACCAGTAACCACATGTCATTGGTGTCGGACCGCACTAGCTGCGTGTGCGTGGGCAGCTCACCGCCCCAGTCGGGCCCGAGCACCGCAATGCGCATCGGCCCGTCGCCCGCAGAACGTCGGCCCAGGATGGCGACGTTATCGGTGTACGCATTCATGAACTGCAGCGAGTAGTAGCGCCGCTCGATGCGAGGCGTTTCGATCAGCACCGGCCCGCGCGACAAGTCGATGCGCATCGACGAGTACAGCGTGTCGTTATTCGGAGCGGTGACGTTGCGCGCGGTGTGGTCCAACAACCGCCGCAGGTGATTGAAGCGGTGCAGATCGATGCGCCGCGGGTTGCCTCGATCTTCGATCGCCGTATAGCGCAGCCGCGCCATCTCGTACAGCGGGAAGAAGGCGATGAACGCATCCCGATAGGCGGCATCCGGCGCGGGAGCGCCGAACACGCCCGCTGGCGCGGTGGCGATAACAGCCACCCCGAGGCGACGTGCCGCCTGTTGCAGCATTACGATCGATCGCACTACGGCTCCTTTCATAGTCAATCCTCCGCAGTGTTGGCGCTCGGCCCGAAGCTGCGCCAGCCCATGCCGGGGGACAGCACGGCATGGACACCCACCGCCTCGGCTTGTAGCAGCTGCTCAGCGCCGGCGAATTCCAGAAACTCGCCCAATGTGCGCACTCTCGCGGCGGGCACACCGTGGAGGTGCATCAGTTGTTCCCAGGCATTGGCATCGCGCTCGACCAGGCACCGGGCGATCCGCCCACGAAAAGCCGCGGCGGCAGCGGCAGACGCCGGATCGACCGGATCGACCGGATCGGGCACCGGGCCAACGATTTCCAAGGCCCGCGCTAGCTCGGTCATTTGCTCAGCGGTGTTGGCGCCGAGGGCGAGCCAGCCTTCGCGGCAGCGAAAGAAACTCGCGCCCGGGCTGCCGGTGTAACCCTGGTTGCCCACTCTGGGCGACTCGGCACCCGTGGTGAGCGTTTCGCACGCCATCGGGTACATCAACTGCAGCGCGGCACGCCACATGCTCACCTCGATGTACTGGCCACGCCCGTTTCGCGCGCGCTCCAGCAGAGCCGCGAGGATGGCGTTGACGGCGAGCATTCCGGTGGCGCTGTCGATCAACGGAAAGCCGACCTTGATCGGCGGATCGCCTTCGCTCCCCGTCTGCATGGCGATGCCGGTCAGCGCCTGCACCACGTGGTCGTAGGCGCCGCGCGCGCCCCACAGGGCATGCTCGCTGCCATAGCCGGAGATCGAGCAGTACACCAGCCGCGGGTTGGCGGCAGACAGTTCCTCATAGCCCAGGCCATGACGTTTGAGCGCGCCCGGGCGGTAGCTGTCGAGCAGGACGTCGGCCTCCAGAGCCAGATCTCGGCCCCGCTCCCGGCCTGCGTCGCTGCGCAGGTCGATCTCGATCACCGACTTGGCTGCGTTGAGCGCGTCGTAAGCGTGCTTGCCGTTTGGCAGCGACCCCAGATAATCCCCCCGCACCGGCGGCTCGACTTTGGTGACCTCGGCGCCCAACTGCCGCAGCTGCAAGCCGGCGAACGGCCCGGCGATGACGTGCGAAAACTCCACCACTCGTACTCCATCGAGCGGGCGTGGTCGAAACGAGCGCATCGCCGCATGGTGGCAAGCGCGGTCTTGTCCCGTCTATAATGTTCGGAGATGTCACCCATACCCAAACAGCATGAGAATTGAAGACATCAATTACGTGGTTGGCGTGGCGCGGGCCGGCGGCATTGGCAAGGCGGCGCCGCGGCTCGGCATTTCGCAGCCCGCGCTGTCCAAGGCGGTGTCGCGATTGGAAGCTGAACTCAAGACCCGGCTGTTCGTGCGCCAGGCGCGTGGCGTGCGGCTCACGCCTGAGGGACAACTATTCATCGAGCATGCCGAGCGGATCGCGTTGCAGGCCGGGGACGCCCTGAGCGCACTGCGCGAGATGCGGCAGGGCGCCATTGGTGTGGTGCGTGTCGGGGTAGGCATTGGGGTTCCCGGGTCGTTGCTGGTCGGCGCCTGCGAACGTGCGGCTCAACGCGGCGCGGTGCGCTTCATGGTCGTCGGCGGCATGACCGACTCGCTGCTGGTCGAGTTGCGCGCCGGTGAACTCGACGTGGTCATCAGCGGAATTCCCCAACCACAGGACGATCAGCTGCGCTGGACCCCGTTGTGGCCCGATCCGATGGTGCCACTGGTACCGAAGACCCATCCGCTGACGCGCCGCCGCGCCCCGGCCGGCCTGCGCGAGTTGGCCGAGCAACGCTGGGTACTGCCAGCGCGCGGCACGGTCACTCGCGGCCGCTTCGACAGTGCGTTCATCGCGCAGGGTTTGCGCCCGCCTGAGGCGACGGTGAACTCGCGCGCCTGCGGCCGCGAAATCGAACTCGCCTGCGCGCTCGGCGCAATCGTGCTGGTGCCACGCTCGATGCTAAAGGAAGAACGCGTGCACAAGACCCTGCGGCTGCTCGACGCACCCGATGGTTTGACGATCGAACGCACGGTGTCTCTGCTCAGCCGCAAGGAAGGGTATCTGACGCCCGCCGCACGCCAGTTCATTCGTTTGCTCGAGGAGAAACTGGTGCGCTGATGCGGGCGCCACCACGTGACCGGCGGCGGGTGCCGCCGCCGCGATGTGTATAGTGTGATGTACGCTTACACATCGGAAGAGAGCGCTCATGCGGACCAATATCGACATCGACGACCGGCTCCTTTCCGCGGCGATGCGCGCGAGCGGCTACAAGACCAAGCACGCCACGGTGGAGGAGGGCTTGCGCCTGCTCGCCCGCAAGAAAGCTTACGGCGGCATTCTCGCGCTGCGCGGGAAAATTCATTGGGAAGGCGATCCCGACGCACTGCGCGCGGACAAGCGCGGATAGATCCCGTGGTGGTGGTCGCTGATACCAGTGTCTGGGTTGACTTCCTGCGCGGCGTGCAGGGCGCGCATTGCGACCGCCTGGCGCTGCTCCTGGACGACCAGTCGATCGCGCTGTGCGACCGCGTCCTGCAGGAAGTGCTCCAAGGAGTACGGGATGAACGGGAATTCAGGACGCTGAGTGCGCGGTTGCTCGCGCTGCCATGCTTCAATCTGGGCGGACACACTCTTGCGCTTGCGGCGGCGCGCAACGACCAGCGATTGCGCCGTCTTGGCGTCAGGCCGCGAAGCGCAACCGACGTCCCAGACCTTCGGCGACCTGGTGAACTTCCAGCCGCATGTCCATGTTCTGTGCGCCGACGGGGTGTTTCGGGCGGACGGCACGTTCGTGCCCCTGCCGCCGATTCCCGAGGCGCTGCTCGAGCGCGGGTTTCGCCGCGCGGTGCTGGATTTCCTGGTCCGGGAGCGGACGATCTCTGAGGAGCTTTGCGGCCGCATGCTCGGCTGGCGCTATAGCGGGTTTTCCGTTCACAACCAGGTGCGCATCGCCGCCGAGGACGCCGAAGGCAGGAAGAAGCTCGCCGCCTGCATGCTGCGCGCGCCGCTCTGCCTTGCCAAGATGAGCTACGACGCGGCTTCGGGCACCGTGATCTACCGCTCGAAGATGCACCTTGGGCTCAAGCGCAACTTCCGGGTGATGCCGGGCGCCCAGTGG
>JBASCW010000162.1:0-13798 GCA_049651845.1 Burkholderiales bacterium
GCGCGGCGCCGCCGCGGCGCGCGGCCGCTGCCCGGCGCGCTGACGTTCTCGAACAGCTCGATCACGTCCATCAGCGTCAGGCGCTTGGCGTTGCCGGCGAAACGGTAGCCGCCGCCCACGCCGCGCACCGATTCGACCACGCCGGCGCGCGCCAGGGTGTGCAGCACCTTGGCGAGGTGGTGCGGCGAGATGCCGTACTTGCGCGCGATCGCGCCGGCCGAGAGCTGGCGCTGCGGCTGCGAGGCCGACTCGAGCACGCTGTAGAGGGCAAACAGCGTGTTCTTCTGCAGTTTCATTTCAAGTCCAGCTCCAGCGGAATGGACGGCGCCGCCATCATTCCCTGGCTGCGGAAGAAGGACAGGATCAACTGATTGTCGCGCTGCAGCAGGGTGCGCACCTTGGTCACGCCCAGGCGCCGGAAGCCCTTGCAGATCGCCCCGAGCAGCCGGCTGCCGACGCCGGCCAGGCGCGCCCCGGGGCGTACGCTGATCGCGAATACCCAGCCGCAGCGCGGCGAGCCGAACTCCCAGTCGCGCATCTCGCCGATCACGAAGCCCTCGATGCGCCCGGCGGCCTCGGCGACCAGGAAAAAGCGCCCGCGGCGCCACCCGCCGCCGTAGCGGCGGTAGATCTCGGCCCAGTAGGCGGGCTTCGGCTGGCGGGTGATCTCCAGGTCGATCGCGGCGACCGCCCGCAGGTCGCCCGCCCGGACGCCGCGCACGCGCGCGGCGCTCATCGGTTGCGTTTTTTCTTGAGGCAGATCAAAGTGACTGGCTCCAGAGGGGGTAGGTTCAGCAGCTATCGACTTAAAGCGGTATCCGAATACTTTAATACGAAGGAGGGGACCATGCTGCACAAACTGCTGGCCGGGTTGGCCGCGCTGCTCGTCACCGCGGGCGCTGCGGTCGCCCAGGAGCCGATCAAGATCGGCGCTTTCCTCGCCGTCACCGGCGGCGCGGCCTTCCTCGGCGATCCCGAGCAGAAGACGCTCGAGCTGTACGTCGAGAAGCTGAACGCGGCCGGCGGCGTGCTCGGGCGCAAGCTGCAGCTGGTGTCCTACGACTCGGCGGGCGACGCGGAGAAGGCGCGCACCTTCGTCAAGCGGCTCATCGAGCAGGACAAGGTGGACGTGCTGGTCGGCGGCTCGACCACCGGCGAGACCATGGCCGTGGTGCCGCTCGTGGAAGCAGCCGGCGTGCCGTTCATCTCGCTCGCGGGCGCGGTGGTGATCGTCGAACCGGTCAAGAAGTGGGTGTTCAAGACGCCGCACACCGACCGCATGGCCTGCGAGCGCATCTTCCTCGACATGCGCTCGCGCGGCATCCAGCGCGTCGGGCTGATCTCGGGCGCCGGCGGCTTCGACAAGTCGATGCGCGCCCAGTGCCTGGGCGTGGCCGCGACCTACAGCATTCAGATCGTCGCCGACGAGGCCTACGGCGCCGGCGACACCGACATGACGGCGCAGCTCACCAAGATCAAGAACGCCACGGGCGTGCAGGCGGTGCTCAACGCCGGATTCGGCGCCGGCCCGGCGATCGTCACCAAGAACTTCAAGCAGCTCGGCATGAGCGTGCCGCTCTACCAGTCGCACGGCGTGGCCTCCAAGGAGTTCATCAAGCTCGCGGGCGACGCGGCCGAAGGCGTGCGCCTGCCCGCGGCGGCGGTGCTGGTCGCCGAGCAGCTGCCGGCGGACGATAAGCAGCGGCCGGTGGCGGTCGCCTACAAGAAGGCCTACGAGTCCCGCTACAAGCAGGAGATCTCGACCTTCGGCGGCCACGCGCACGACGGCCTGATGCTCGCGGTCGAGGCGATGAAGCGGGCGAAGTCCACCGACAAGGCCAAGGTGCGCGACGCGATCGAGAGCACCAAGGGCTACATCGGCACCGGCGGCGTGGTGAACATGACCCCGGCGGACCACATGGGCCTGGACCTCAACCACTTCCGCATGCTCGAGGTGAAGAAGGGCAACTGGGTGCCGGTGCAGTAGCGCCGGCAGCCTGAACAGCGCGCATCTTCGTCGCGCGGCGATGAGCGCGCAGCTCGCCCAATACCTGCTCGGCGGCCTCACGGTCGGGGCGATCTACGCGCTGGTGGCGCTCGGCTTCGCGATCATCTACAACGCGAGCCACGTCATCAATTTCGCGCAGGGCGAGTTCGTGATGATCGGCGGCATGGTCGCGGTCTCGGCCGCCGGCGCGGGCCTGCCGCTGGCGCTCGCGCTCCCGGCCGCGGTGCTCGCCGCCGTCGCGGTCGGCCTGGCGCTGGAGAAGTTCGCCGTCGAGCCCGCGCGCGGCGCCTCGGTGGTGACGCTGATCATCATCACCATCGGCGCCTCGATCCTGCTGCGCGGCCTGGCGACGCTGGTGTGGGACAAGAACCTGCACGCGCTCGAGCCCTTCTCGGGCGAGCAGCCGATCGAACTCGCGGGCGCGACCATCCTGCCGCAGAGCCTGTGGGTGCTGGGCGTCACGTTCGTCATCGTGCTGCTGCTGGGCTGGTTCTTCAACCGCACGCTGATCGGCAAGGCGATGCTCGCGACCTCGCACAACCCGCTCGCCGCGCGGCTGTGCGGCGTCAACGTGCGCTTCGTGCTGCTGCTGTCGTTCGGCCTGTCGGCAGCGCTCGGCGCGGTCGCCGGGATCCTGATCGCGCCGATCACGCTGACCTCGTGGGACGTGGGCGTGATGCTGGGGCTCAAGGGCTTCGCCGCCGCGATCCTCGGCGGGCTGGGCAGCGGCGCCGGCGCGGTGCTGGGCGGACTGCTGCTCGGCATCGCCGAGAGCCTCGGCGCGGGCTACGTCAGCTCGGCGTACAAGGACGCGATCGCGTTCGTGATCATCCTCGCGGTGCTGTTCTTCATGCCCAGCGGCCTGCTCGGCCGCAAGAGCGCGGAGCGCGTATAGCGATGGAGTGGAGGACGCCGCGCACCGGGGGGCTCGCGCTGCTGGCGGCGGTGATCCTGCTGCTGCCGCTCGTCCTCGTGAACAACTACTGGTACGAGGTCGCGATCCTGGTCGGCATCAACGCCATCGTCTGCGTGGGGCTCAACCTGCTGATCGGCTACGCGGGCCAGATCAGCCTCGGCCACGCCGGGTTCTTCGGCCTGGGCGCCTACGGCTCGGCGATCCTCAGCGCGCGCTACGGCTGGCCGCCCGCTGCCGCGCTCGCCGCCACCACCGCCGCGGTGGCGTTGCTCGCGCTCGTCGTGGGCCGCCCGATCCTCAAGCTCAAGGGGCATTACCTCGCCATGGCGACGCTCGGCCTGGGTATCATCATCTCGATCGTGATCGTCACCGAGGACCGCCTCACCGGCGGGCCCGACGGCATGAGCGTGCCGGCGTTCACGCTGTTCGGCCTGAGCCTGGCGGGCGAGCGCCTCTGGTACTGGATCGTCGGCGGCACGCTGCTCGCCGCGGTATGGGTGGCGCTCAACCTGATCGAATCGCCGGCCGGCCGCGCGCTGCGCGCGCTGCACGGCTCGGAGGTCGGCGCGCAGGTCTCGGGCGTGGACGCGACGCGCGCCAAAGTCGGCGTGTTCGTGATTTCGGCGGTGTTCGCCTCGCTCGCGGGCAGCATGACGGCCCACTACGCGGGCTTCATCACGCCCGGCAAGGTCGGCTTCTTCCACTCCATCGAACTGGTGACCATGGTGGTGTTCGGCGGCATGGCCTCGACTTTCGGCGCGGTGCTGGGCGCGGCCACGCTCACGCTGCTGCCGCAGCTGCTCACGGTGCTCAAGGAATACGAGATGGTGGTGTTCGGCGCGGTGATGATCGCCACCATGGTGTTCCTGCCGCGCGGGTTTCTGCCCAGCCTCGTGATCGCGCTGCGGAAAAGAAAGTGAACGCGCCGCAACTGCGCGTCACCGCGGTGTCCAAGGCCTTCGGCGGCGTGCTCGCGGTGGACCAGGTCTCCTTCGACCTCCAGGCGGGCAAGGTGAACTCGATCATCGGCCCCAACGGCGCGGGCAAGACCACGCTGCTCAACCTGCTGACGGGCGTGTATGCGCCCTCCGGGGGCAGCGTGGCGTTCGAAGGCGCGGACGTCACCGGCCTCGCGCCGCATCGGCTCGCCGCGCGCGGCATGGCGCGCACCTTCCAGAACCTGCAGATCTTCTTCAACATGAGCGCGCTGGAGAACGTGATGGTCGGCCGGCACATGCGCGAGCGCGCGGGCTGGCTCGCGGCGATGCTGCGCTCCGGTGCGCTGGCCGCGGGCGAGCGCGAGAGCCGCGCGGAGGCCGCCGAGCTGATGCGCTTCGTCGGCCTGGGCGACTTCCTGGATGCCGACGCCGATGCGATGCCCTACGGCGCCCTCAAGCGCCTGGAGATCGCGCGCGCGCTGGGCAGCCGGCCGAAGCTGCTGCTGCTCGACGAGCCCGCGGCGGGCCTCAACCAGACCGAGACCCAGGCGATCAACGCGCTCATCGTGCGCCTGGCCGCATCCGGCGTGACCGTGGTGCTGGTCGAGCACAACATGCGCCTGGTGATGGGCGTCTCGGACCACATCGTGGTGCTCGACTACGGCCGCAAGCTCTGCGAAGGCACGGCCGAACGGGTGCGCAACGATCCCAGGGTGATCGAGGCCTATCTGGGACGCGCCGAGGCCCCCGCATGCTAGAAGTCAGCGGCCTCGGCAGTCACTACGGGCGCATCCAGGCGCTGACGGGCATCGACCTGAAGGTGGAGAGCGGCGAGCTGGTGGCGCTGGTCGGCGCGAACGGCGCCGGCAAGAGCACCCTGCTGCGGGCGATTTCCGGGGTGCAGCCCTGTTCCGGAAAGATCGTCTACGACGGCAGGGACATCAGCGGCATTCCGGCCGAACGGCGCGTGGGCCTGGGCATCGTGCAGGTGCCCGAGGGCCGGCAGGTGTTCGGCCCGCTCTCCGTGGAAGACAACCTCAGGCTGGGCGCCTACACGCGCAGCCGCGCCGAGAGCGATGCCGCGCTCGCGCGCGTCTACGCGATGTTCCCCGCGCTCAAGCAGCGCCGCCGCGAGTCGGCCGGGGTCCTGTCGGGCGGCCAGCAGCAGATGCTCGCGATGGGCCGCGGCCTCATGGCCGGGCCCCGCCTGCTGCTGCTGGACGAGCCCTCGATGGGCCTTGCGCCACGCCTGGTGGAGGAGGTGTTCGCCCAGGTGCACTGGCTCAAGGAGTCGCGCACCACGATCTTCCTCGTCGACCAGAACGCGCGCGCGGCGCTCGCCGTCGCCGACCGCGGCTACGTGCTCGAGACCGGCCGCATCGTGCTGGCGGGCTCGGGCCGCGAGCTGCTCGCCAACCCGCAGGTGCAGGCCGCCTACCTGGGCCTGTAGCGGCACGCTTTTAACCCAGATCAAACCGGCTTCCAACCCCCAATGATGAGATAACGCATGAAACCCACACTCACGGCGGGCATCGCCGCCAAGCGCAAGTTCCGCATCGACCGCGAGCGCACCATCGATTTCATGGGCGAGCAGGCGCGCGTCTACGCTACCCCGATGCTGGTGCGCGACATCGAAGTGACCTGCCGCGAATTCCTGCTGCAGCACCTCGACGCGGGCGAGGACTCTGTAGGCACGCGGGTCGAGATCGACCACCTGGCCGCCACGCTGCTCGGCATGGAAGTCGAAGTCAGCGTGAGCGTGGCGGAACTGAAGGGGCGGGCCGTCACCTTCGCGGTCGAGGCGCACGACGGCCTCGACGCGGTCTGCCGCGGCAAGCACATGCGCTTCGTCGTCGACGTGAAGCAGACCGAGGCGCGCCTCGCCGCCAAGGCGCAGAAGGCGCGCGAGCAGGGCAAGCTCGCGTGAAGGTCAAGACCTACTGCTACCAGTGCGTCGCCGGGCCCGACCTGCTCGAGGTCGAGGTCGAGGACGGCGTCGCCACGCAGGTGACGCCGAACTTCGACGCCGCGGGCATCCATCCGGGCGGCGGCAGGGTCTGCGTCAAGGCCTACGGGCTGGTGCAGAAGCTCTACAACCCGAACCGCGTGCGCTCGCCCATGAAGCGGACCAACCCGAAGAAGGGCCGCGGCGAAGATCCGGGCTTCGTGCCCATCAGCTGGGACGAGGCTCTCGACACCATCGCCGTGAAGCTGAAGGAGATCCGCACCAAAGGCCTGCTGGACGGGTCCGGCTATCCGCGCGTTGCGGCGAGCTTCGGCGGCGGCGGCACGCCGCAGTCCTACATGGGCACCTTCCCGGCGTTCCTCGGCGCCTGGGGCCCGGTGGACATGGGCTTCGGCTCGGGGCAGGGCGTCAAGTGCACGCACTCGGAGCACCTGTACGGCGAATTCTGGCACCGCGCGTTCACCGTCTCGCCCGACACGCCGCTGTGCGAGTACGTGATCTCCTGCGGCGCCAACACCGAGGCCTCGGGCGGCGTGGTCGGCGTCTGGCGCCACGCCGAGGCGCGCATCCGCGGCCTGAAGCGCGTGCAGGTCGAGCCGCACCTGTCGATCACCGGTGCCTGCTCGGCCGAATGGGTGCCGATCAAGCCCAAGACCGACCCCGCGTTCCTGTACGCGCTGATTCACGTAATGCTGTTCGAGCATCCGCGCGCGCGGCTCGACCTGAATTTCCTGCAGAACCATACTTCCTCGCCGTACCTGGTGGGACCGAACGGATTCTTCTTGAGAAATCCCGATTCGAAAAAACCCATCATTCATGGAGAACTCGAGGGGAAAGTCGAAACGCTTGCGATAGAAATCGGTCCGGACCAGGACATCCTCGGGCAAGGTCAACTGCAGGGCGAGACGGCGTTCTCCAAGCTGCTCGCGCACTTGAAGCCCTACACGCCGGAATGGGCCGCGGGCATCTGCGACGTGCCGGCGGCGACCATGCGCCGCATCGCCGGCGAGTACCTCGATCATGCGCATATCGGCGAGACCATCGTGATCGACGGCAAGACCCTGCCGTTCCGGCCCGTGGCGGTGGCGCTCGGCAAGACCGTCAACAACGGCTGGGGCGGCTTCGAGTGCTGCTGGGCGCGCACCATGCTCGCCGCGCTGGTCGGCGCGCTGGAAGTGCCGGGCGGCACGCTCGGCACCACGGTGCGGCTCAACAAGCCGCTTTCGGAGCGCCACGCGAGCGTCAAGCCGGGCCCGGACGGCTTCATGGCCTATCCGCTCAACCCGACCGACAAGGAACGCTGGAGCCCGCGGCCCAACATCCGCAACGCCTACCGCACGCTGGTGCCGCTCGCCGCCAACGGGCCCTGGAGCCAGGCGCTCGGGCCTACGCACTTCTCCTGGATGTTCCTCGGCGAGACGCCGCCGGGCCTGCCGCGCGTCACCTACCCGGAGCTGTGGTTCGTGTACCGCACCAACCCGGCGATCTCGTTCTGGGACACCGGCCAGGTCACCGAGCGCATGGCGCAGTTCCCGTTCGTGGTGGCGCTCGCCTACACGCGCGACGAGACCAACCATTTCGCCGACATCCTGCTGCCCGACCAGGTGGACCTGGAGAGCCTGCAGCTCATCTACGTGGGCGGCTCGAAGTACATCGAACAGTTCTGGAAGCACGAGGGCTACGCGCTGCGCCAGCCCGCGGTCAAGCCGGCCGTGGACGCGCGCGATTTCACCGATATCGCCACCGAGCTTGCGGCGCGCACCGGACTGCTCGAGCGCTACAACGCTTCCATCAATCGCGGCGCCGCAGGGGTGGCCCTGAAGGGGGAGGGTTGGGACTTTTCTCTTGCAACGGAAAGAAAACATCCAAGAGATGAAATATGGAATGCCGTATGCCAGGCGGCGAGCGCCGAGCTGACCGACGGCAAGGAGACGCACGGCCTGGACTGGTGGAAAGAGCACGGCCTGCGCGTCAGGCCGTTCCCGCAGTCCGACTGGTACCTGTTCCCTACGCTCGCGGCGCAGGGCCTGCGCTTCGAGCTGCCCTACCAGGAGCAGCTGCTGCGCGTGGGCACCGAGCTCGGCCGCCGCATGCACGAGAACGGCATCCAGTGGTGGGACGCGCAGCTCGCCGAGTACCAGGGGCTGCCGGTCTGGAAGGATTTCCCCGCGCTCTGGGAGAAGGAGCTCGCGCGCATCGGCGGCAGCAAGGAGGACTACCCGTTCTGGCTGCTCACCTCGCGCAGCATGCAGTACGCCTGGGGCGGCAACGTGGGCATGCAGCTGATCCACGAGGTGGCCTCGAATGTTTCCGGCCACGGCGGCGTGATCATCAACGCGGGCAAGGCCGCCGACCTGGGCATCGAGGCGGGCGACAGCGTCGAGATCGCCACGCCGGCGAAGAAGGTGCGCGCCAAAGCGGTGCCCCGCCAGGGTATCCGTCCCGACACGCTGCTGCTAATCGCCCAGTTCGACCACTGGGTGACGCCGTTCGCCAAGGATTTCGGCGTGCCGAGCATGAACAGCCTGACGCCGATGTCGATGCCGCTCACCGATGCGACCGGATCCGGAGCCGATGTGGTCAGGGTTTCAGTCAGGAAAATCTAGTTTCATGAAAAAACAGTCTTGAAAAGAGCCCAGACATCATGACTCGATGGGCCATGATCGCCGATCTGCGCCGCTGCGTGGGCTGCCAGACCTGCACCGCGGCCTGCAAGCACGCCAACGCGACGCCGCCCGACGTGCAGTGGCGGCGCGTGCTGGACATGGAAGTCGGCGAGTACCCGGAGGTCAAGCGCGTGTTCGTGCCGGTGGGCTGCATGCACTGTGCCGATCCGCCGTGCATGCACGTCTGCCCCTCCACCGCGACGCGCAAGCGCGCCGACGGCATCGTCACCATCGATTACGACCTGTGCATCGGCTGCGCCTACTGCGCGGTCGCCTGCCCGTACCAGGCCCGCTACAAGACCGATGTCGCGGAGTTCGCCTATGGCAAGCCGATGCCGAACGAAGAGATCAGGCATGATGAAAAAAGACTGGGCGTAGCGACGAAGTGCACGTTCTGCGCCGACCGGGTGGATGCCGGCCTCGCCAGGGGGCTGAAGCCGGGCGTCGATCCGGAGGCGACGCCGGCCTGCGTCAACAGCTGCATCGCGCAGGCGCTGCACTTCGGCGACGCCGACGACCCGCAGAGCAACATCTCGCAGCTGCTCGCCGAGAACCAGTTCTTCCGCATGCACGAGGAGCTCGGCACCGAGCCGGGTTTCTATTACCTGTGGGACAAGCGGGAGGACAAGGGCGTGACGGAGACGCGGCCATGAGCTTCGGACCGCGGCCCTGGCAGCAGGCGCACTGGGACTGGCGCGCCGCCGCCAACTTCCTGCTCGGCGGCGCGGGCGCCGGGCTGATCGTGGCCTCGGCGCTCACGCTCGGCACGCAGCGCGCGGCGCTGTTCGCGGGCCTGGTGCTCGTCGCGGCGGGCCTGGGCGCGGTGTGGCTGGAGATCGGCCGCAAGCTGCGCGCGGGCCACGTGTTCTTCAATCCCTGGACCTCCTGGATGACGCGCGAATCGCTCGCCGCGGTGATGCTGTTCGGGTTTGGAATTTCATCTCTGATACTCGATCAATCAGGCTTGATGTATGCCGCCACGATTGCCGCGCTCGCCTTCGTCTATTGCCAGGGGCGCATCCTGCGCGCGTCGAAGGGCATCCCGGCGTGGCGACTGCCGCAGGTGACGCTGCTCATCGCAACAACGTCACTCGCGGAGGGCGCGGGCCTGCTGACCTTCCTCGACCAGGGCGCGCCAGTCCTGGGGTTGCTCGCCGCGGCGGTGATCGCGCGGGCGATCGCGCTCTCGGGCTACCGCGCGGCGCTGCGGCAGCCCGGCAGCCGGGCGGCGCTGGAGGCGCCGGCACGCGCCCTGATGCAGGCGGGCACCATCGCGCCACTCGCGCTGGCGGTCGCCGCGCTCTTCGTGCCGCAGGTCGCGCCGCTCGCCGGCCTCGCGGCGCTGCTCGCGGGCTGGTGGTTCAAGTTCGTGCTGGTCACGCGCGCGGCCTACAACCAGGGCTTCGCGCTGCCGCGGCTGCCGGTGCGCGGCGCACGCTAGGAGGGAGACTCGATGACCTACCGATTCGAACGCGCCGCCGAGACGATGTCGCGGGCAAGGATCGCGGCGCTGCAGCTCAAGCGCCTGCGCCAGACGGTGAAGAACGCCTACGACAACGTGCCGCTGCACCGCAAGCGCCTGCGCAAGCTCGGCATCGAGCCGGGCGACGTAAAGGTGCTCGCGGACCTGGCGCGGCTGCCGTTCACCGTGAAGGCCGACCTGCGCGATCACTATCCGTTCGGCATGTTCGCGCGCCCGCGCGCCACGCTCGCGCGCCTGCACGCCTCGAGCGGCACCACCGGCAAGCCCACGGTGGTGGGCTATTCGCCCAAGGATCTCCAGACCTGGGCCGGGCTGATGGCGCGCTCGCTGGCCTGCGCCGGCGCGCGCCCCGGCGACGTGATCCACAACGCCTACGGCTACGGCCTGTTCACGGGCGGGCTCGGCGCCCACTACGGCGCCGAGCGGCTCGGCGCCACCGTGGTGCCGATGTCCGGCGGCTCGACCGAGCGGCAGGTGGTGCTGATCACCGACTTCGGCGCGCGCGTGCTGTGCGCCACGCCGTCCTACGCGCTCGCCATCGCCGAAGTCGCCGAGAAGGAGGGCGTCGACCTGCGCCGCTCGAAGCTGCGCATCGGCGTGTTCGGCGCCGAGCCCTGGAGCGAGGCGATGCGCAACGAGATCCAGATCCGCCTCGGGCTCAAGGCGGTGGACATCTACGGTCTGTCGGAGATCATGGGGCCGGGCGTCGCCTGCGAATGCCAGGAGGCGCAGGCGGGGCTGCACGGCTGGGAGGACCACTTCATCTTCGAGATCATCGACCCGGACACCGGCAAGGCCGTGCCCGAGGGACAGCAGGGCGAGCTCGTCATCACCACCCTGACCAAGGAAGCGCTGCCGATGCTGCGCTACCGCACCCGCGACGTCACGCGGGTCACCACCGAGCGCTGCGCATGCGGCCGCAGCCACCTGCGCATCCGGCGCATCACCGGCCGCAACGACGACATGCTGATCATCCGCGGCGTCAACGTGTACCCATCGCAGATCGAGGCGGTGCTGGTCGGCATGCCGGAAATCGCGCCGCACTACCAGCTGGTGGTCGAGAGGAAGGGCAAGCTCGACCACGTCACGATCGAAGTGGAGGCTTCGCAGGACGTGGCGCAGGGTGCCGAGGCCTACGCCCGCCTGGCCGGCGCGGCGCGCCACCAGATCAAGTCGAGGATCGGCATCACCACCGACGTAATCGTCAAGAAACCCGGCGACATCCCGCGCTCGATGGGCAAGGCGGTGCGGGTGCGCGACCTCAGACCCAAGGAGACCTGATGGAACTGCAGCGCCAGATCAGCCGCAAGCTCTACGAGGAGCATGTCGCGGTGCTCGACCTGCTCGAGCGCTTCGGGCGCGCGCTCGCGCGCCTGGGCGCCGCGCCGCCCGCGCCGGACGACGCGTCCTGGCGCGTGCTGCTCGAGCAGCTCGGCACGGCGCTCGAGTACGAGATCACGCGCCACTTCGACCTGGAGGAGACCCAGCTGTTCCCGCGCCTGCACGCGCGCGGCGAGGGCGACCTCGCCGAGCTGCTGTTCGAGGACCACGAGACGATCCGCGCGGTGACGCGGCCGCTGCTGCTGCTGGTCGCGCGCGCGCAGGCGCGCACGCTGGATGACGCGGGCTGGCGCACGCTCAAGGCCTCCGGCCTGGAGCTGGTGGAGCGGCTGAGCGCGCACGCCGAGAAGGAGCAGGGCGCGCTGGTGCCTCTGGTGGACGAGATGCTGGATGAAGCGACGGATGCGGAGCTATGGGCCAACTACGTGAACTGAAGATCCGCCGCCTCGCGGCCGCCGACCTCGGCGCGGTGGTCGCGCTCGACGCTGCGCTCACGGGCCGCACGCGGCGCGCCTACTTCGAGCGGCGCCTGGCCGCGGCGCTGCGCCAGCCCGGCCTGCACCTGCAGTTCGCGGCGGAGGAAAACGGCGAGTTCCGCGGCCACGCGCTCGCGCGCGTGCTGGAGGGCGAGTTCGGCCGCACGCGCACCGGGCTGCGGCTGGAGGACATCGGCGTGGTGCCCGCCGTGCAGAGCTGCGGCATCGGCCGCGCGCTGCACCGCGCGCTCGAGGACGAGGCGCGCAAGCGCGGCTACGCCGACATCCGCACCGGCGCCGCCTGGCGCGACCACGCCATGCTGAGCTTCCTCGACGGCGTCGGCTACCAGCTCGCGCCCAACCGCGTCATCGAATGCGAGGTACAGGGCGCCAAGCTCGGTGCGCGCGAGGAATCGGTGACCTCGCCTTCGCGCGACAAGACGGGCGATCCGAACGACTGGAGCGCGCCGGCGGCCAATGATATCGAGCAGCTGGCGCGCGACAAGGCGGACCTGCGCCTGCTGACGGCGAAGGATCTCGACGACATCGTGCGCATCGACCGGCACCTCACCGGACGCGAGCGGCGCGACTACATTCAGCATGCGCTGGACGAGGCGTTGCGCGAAACCGGCGTGCGCATCTCGCTCGCCGCGCGCGTGGACGGCGTGCTGGCTGGTTTCGTGATGGCGCGCGCCGACCTGGGCGACTTCGGCCGCACCGAGCCGGTGGCGGTGATCGACACGCTCGGGGTGGCGCCCGAGTACGCGCACCACGGCGTCGGCCATGCGCTGCTGTCGCAGCTGTTCCTCAACCTGGGCGCGCTGCACATCGAGCGCGTGGAGACCGTGGTGGACCGCCAGGCCTTCGGCCTGCTCGGCTTCTTCTACGACGTGGGCTTCGCGCCCGGGCAGCGCCTCGCGTTCGTCAAGGCCCTCTGAGGCGTCAGCGCGCGGCGGCGAGCGCGCCTTTCACCGCCTGCGCCAGCTCGTCGTAGCCGAAGCGGGGCAGCGGCTTGCCGTTGACGAAGAACTCGGGCGTCTGGCTGACCCCGAGCGCCACGGTGTCTTCGAGATCCTGCCGGATCAGGGCGGCGACCGCGGCGGAATCCATGTCGCTGCGCAGCTGCCCGAGGTCGAGGCCGAGGGGCTCCAGGTGCTTCCACGCGCGGTCCACCTGCGCGGTGTGGTTGATCACCCAGTCGCCCTGCGCGCGCAGCACAGCCTCGAGCGCCGGCCAGAACTGGCCTTGCCTGCGCGCCGCCTCGAGCGCCGCCACCACCCGGTCCGAGCCCTCGTGGAAGGCCGCGTAGCGCAGCACCAGGCGGATGCGGTCGGGATTCGCCGCCATCATCTGCTTCACGAACGGATAGAAATCGCGGCAGGTCCCGCAGGCGGAATCGAAGAACTCCACGATCACCACCGGCGCGTCGTGCCTTCCGAGCGCAGGCGAGTGCATGCGCACCAGCTCGCCCTTGCGCTCCGGCGGCACGGCCGCGCGCTCTGCAGCGGGCGTGGGCGCACTCGTGGTGCTCTTCTCGCTGTGGTAAACCAGCGCGCCGAAAATCGGCACGAACACCACGATCAGGCTGCCGGCGATCAGCGACGCTCCAGCTCCTTCGGCCTTCTCAGCTCTGCCGTGGTCTCCACATCGAGCTTGGACGCCCTGGCCACGATCACTCCCTCCCGTACCTGCTTTCGCCACAGCGACAGCATGAACGGGTGAATGTCCAATGCCGGCCACGTCCTGAATCAACACTCCCGGCAGGCTGCTCAACTTCACCGCAGTCGCCTTGAACTTCTCTCCGTACCTCGCGATCTTGCGTGGTCCTGCCTTTGCCACTTTCCACCTCCAGCCTGTTAGGTCGAGGTGTCAACTAAGGAAGGTCTGAAGAAGTAGCCGCTAATGTGCGCGACCACGATGAATTGGGTTCCAAGGACGCGATCGGCGTCGGATGCGGGCTTTTTTACTGCCCGATCGTGCTCTGAACAAGTGTCTTTTCCAATT
>JBASCW010000163.1:0-19114 GCA_049651845.1 Burkholderiales bacterium
CCTCGGCCGGCGGCAGCGCCGGCAGGGCCTCGGCGGCACCCGCCTCGCCGCCGCCGAGGACGAAAACGGGCAGGTCGCGCCGCCCGGCGCGTGCCTCTTCCGCGCCCTCGGGCCCGCTCATGCCGCCCAGCGCGGCAGCGGTGAAGATCGCATCGGAGGCTTCGCGGTCCAGAAGCCAGAGCGCCTCTTCGCCGCTCGGCACCACGACGAGGTCGATGCCCTTGCCGGCAAGCGCCTCCTCGAAGCGCTTGCGCACGGCAGCGTCCTCGCCAACCAGCATTACCTTGCGTGCGTCAGCCATCGTGCGTCTCCTCGGTCGGGCGGTGCGCCAGGTTCCGGCTCATGCGGCAGTCATGGTGCGGATCCATCCGCTCATGACGAAGATCAGCAGGATGAGGCCGAACGCAATCAGCGTGAATCCGAGAATTCTCGATCCGAGCCGCATTGGCGCGGACGGCGCGTCCACGAGAAACCTGGAGAGCTCGCCGCTCGCCACCAGGCGCTGGTACTCGAGCGTGTGCTCGCGTGCGAACTCCTCGAGCGGCACCGCGCCGGTGAACATCACCGTGTCGAGCGGGAACTTGTCCGGCCGGAAGTGGTTGTTGAAGAAGTGCACCGTGAACAGGAACACCGCCGCGAGGATCGCCTCTTCCCCGTGCACGATGGTGGCGACGTTGAATAGCCAGCCGGGCAGCACCGACGCGGTCGCAGCGGGGAACGCCAGCATCATGCCGCTGCCGCCGATGATCGCCATGCCCCAGAACACCGCCCAGTAGTCGAACTTCTCCCAGTAGGTCCAGCGGTCGAACACCGGGCGCGCGCGCAGGCCGAAGAACCACTGGAACATCGCCACCACGTCCTTCGCGTCCTGCAGCGTCGGCACCAGCGACACCGGGCCGAACCACTGCCAGCCGCGCCAGTTGCGCACGATGCGCGCGACCACGAATACGAGGTGCAAGCCGAAGATGCCCAGCATCAGCGTCGCGGCGACGCGGTGAGCATACGCCGCGGCCTGCGGCCCGCCGAACGCCTCCATCACGAGCCTGGAGAACGGGCTGTCGCCGAAGAACACCGACATGCCGGTCAATACCAGCGTCATCACGCTGAGCGCGAATACGAGGTGCGCGAGCCGCCACCAGGGGCCGAAGCGCTGGAACTGCTTATCGTCCGGTTGCAGCTTGAGCGTCTCGTCGGGCAGCACGTGGGGCCGGCCCTTGCGCGCCTTGCGGTCCTGGTATTCGCGGTAGAACCACAGCGCGGTGTGGGTCCAGAAGAAGAGGAACACGCCGATCAGCAGCCCGAACATGAACTTGGCCGCGACCCAGACATGGGGGTAGCGGCCGAAATCATGCGTCGTCGCGTGCGGCTCGAAAGTCACGAAGCCGGCGGTCGCGTCCTTGTGGCACCTCTGGCAGGTGTTCAGACGGTTCTCCGGGTGCACCGTCGAGCCCTTGTCGGCGACGCGCTGGACGGTATGACTGCCGTGGCAGTCATAGCACTTCGCCGTATACGCATAGCCGAGGCGGTTGACCTGGCCGTGATAGGTGCCGACATAGGACTTGAGGCTGTCGGCGTGGCAGTTGCCGCAATTCTTCACGATCGCGAGCCTCGCCGAGTCCCTCGCGGGCGATTCGACGTCGTGCGGGCTGTGGCAGTTCGAGCACACGGCCGCATAGGCGTTCTTGTCCTCGAGCACGGCCTTGCCGTGCACCGAGGTGGCGTACTCCTCGCGCTGCTTGGCGTGGCACTTGCCGCAGGTGTTCGGCAGGCTCAGGCGCCATTCGGTGCGGCCTTCGCTGTCCTCGGGATAGACATAGTGGGCATCGTGGCAGCTGTAGCAGGTGGCGTTGGTGCGCGACTGGTCGGCGCGGCTCGGGCGCGCATGGATCGACTTCACGTAGCGGTCGATCTGCTCGACGACGACGCCGAGCCGCGCGTACTCCTGCTTCGGCCGATTCTCGAGCTGCGCGCTCTTCCACAGGCTCTCGTGGCATTCGACGCAGCTCACGCGCACCTGGGTGCCGGGCTCGTGCGGGACCGCGGTGATGTTCTTGTGGCACTCGACGCAGGCGCGCTTGCCGTGCACGCTCTTGCCGAACTTGTCGGCGATCACGTGCAGCTCGCGCGGCTTGCCGTCCGCGCCCGGCACCGAGAAGCCCTCGTTGCCATGGCAGCCGAGGCAGGTGGCGCTGTCCATCATCGCCGGATCGGCGTTCGGTTTCTCCGGCACCTGCGCCCTCACCGTCGCCGCCGCGAGGCAAGCCGACGCCGCCACCAGCCATGCAGCGAGCTTTTTGAACTGCATCGTGCGCGGCTCTCCCTATCTGGTTGACCTTAACACAGCCGATGTGTGACGGTCTTTTCGATGTCGGAACGCCATTGTAGTGAGGCGCGCGCAGGCTCGCCCGCGCGCACCGCTGTCCGGTTGACATGGATCAAGTCGCAGATCGCGCGCGTCCGTAGCATCCCCCCGATGCTCAAGATTCGCGGCCGCGAAGCCCGCCCGCTCGTGCAGGGCGGCATGGGTGTCGGCGTATCGGCGCACCGCCTGGCGGGCGCCGTCGCGCGCGAAGGCTGCGTCGGCACCATCTCCAGCGTCGACCTGCGCCGGCTGCACCCGGACCTGATGCACGCGACCGGGCGCTCGCGCGATCGGCAGGCGATCGAGGCGGCGAACCTGACCGCGCTCGACCGCGAGATCCATGCGGCGCGCGACATCGCGGGCGGCCGCGGCATGATCGCCGTCAACGTGATGCGCGCGGTATCGCAATACCCCGACTACGTGCGCCAGGCCTGCAGGAGCGGCGCCGACGCCATCGTCGTCGGCGCCGGGCTGCCCTTCGACCTGCCCGAGCTCACGGCCGACTGGCCCGAGGTGGCGCTGATCCCGATCCTGTCCGAGGCGCGCGCGATCGGCCTGGTGCTGAAGAAATGGCAGCGCAAGGGACGCCTGCCCGACGCGATCGTGATCGAGCATCCGCGCTACGCCGGCGGCCACCTGGGCGCGGCGAAGCTCGACGAAGTCGGCGACGCGCGCTTCGACTTCGCGCAGGTGCTGCCCGCCGCGCAGCGCCTGTTCGAGCAGATGGGCATCGCGCCGATTCCGATCATCGTCGCCGGCGGCATCAATTCGCCCGCGCGCGTGCGCGAGGCGCTCGCGCTGGGCGCCGCGGCCGTGCAGGTCGGCACGCCGTTCGCCGTGACCGAGGAGGGCGACGCGCACCCGAACTTCAAGCGCGTGCTCGCCGGCGCGCAGGCCGGGGACATCGTCACCTTCATGAGCGTCGCCGGGCTGCCGGCGCGCGCGGTGCGCACGCCCTGGCTGAAGGGCTACCTCGAGAAGGAAGCCGTGCTGCAGCGGCGCGCCAGGCGGCGGCGCGAGTGCACGCTCGGCTGGGATTGCCTGGCGCAGTGCGGGCTGCGCGACGGCCGGCCCGGCATGGGCCAGTTCTGCATCGACCACCACCTCGCCGCGGCGTGGCGCGGCGACGTGCAACACGGCCTGTTCTTCCGCGGTTCCGAGCCGGTGCCGTTCGGCGCCGACATCCGGCCCGTGCGCGACCTCGCCGAACACCTGCTCGCGGCCTAGCGGAAACTCTGTACCATCGGGACGGTTGCGTCCTGTTTCCCTGGGTTGCGCATGAGCCTGAAGTCCCTCGCAGTGCTTACCGGCGGCGGCGACGCGCCGGGCATGAACGCGGCCGTGCGTGCCGTGGTGCGGGCCGCGCTGGGCGGCGGCCTGAAGGCGTACGGCATCCAGCATGCCTTCGAGGGCCTCGCGCAGGGCGAGATCCGCGAGCTCGGCGCGCGCGACGTGGGCGGCATCCTGCAGCGCGGCGGCACGGTGCTGCAGACCGCGCGCTACCCCGATTTCGCCAAGCCCGAGGTGCAGCAGGCGGCGCTGCGCCTGCTGCGCGGGCGCGGCCTGGAGGCGCTGGTGGCGATCGGCGGCGACGGCACCATGCGCGGCGCGCTCGCGCTGCACCGGCTCGGCTTCCCCGTGGTGGGCATCCCGGCCTCGATCGACAACGACGTCTACGGCACCGACATGGCGATCGGCGTGGACACCGCGCTCAACACCATTCTCGAGGCGATCGACAAGCTGCGCGACACCGCGTCCTCGCACCGGCGCGCGTTCATCGTCGAGACCATGGGCCGGCACTGCGGGCACCTCGCGCTGATGTCCGGGATCACCAGCGGCGCCGAGATGACGCTGATACCGGAGCAGGAGACGAGCGCCGAGGAGGTCGCGGCCGCCGTGCGCAGCGCGCACGAGCGCGGCAAGACGCACGCCATCATCGTGGTGTCCGAGGGCGCGAAGCTGCGCGCCAGCGCGCTCAAGGCGCAGCTCGACGCGATGCGCCTGGGCTTCGGCTTTCGCGTCACGATCCTCGGCCACGTGCAGCGCGGCGGCGCGCCGAGCGCCTGGGACCGCCTGCTCGCCGCGCGCCTGGGCGTCGCCGCGGTCGAGCGCCTGCTCGCGGGCGAGAGCGGCGTCATGGTCGGCCTGCGCGCGCCCCAGGTCGTGAACGTGCCGCTGGAGGATGCGGGCACGCGCCAGCGCGCGCCCGACATGGAGTATTACCGCATGGCGGCCATGCTCGCCAGGTAGCCCGTTTCCGACTGCGGGCGGAACCACGAGAGCCGGTCGCGCAGGCGCACCACCTCGCCGATGATCACGAGCGCCGGGGGACGCACGCGCGCCTTTTCCGCGAGCGACGCGAGCGTGCCGAGACTGCCGGTGATGACGCGCTGGCGCGCCGTGGTACCCTGTTCCACGATGGCGGCAGGCATCGCCTGCGCCTGGCCGTGCCGGAGCAGCTGCCGGCACAGGGTCGCGAGGCCGTGCACGCCCATGTAGATCACCAGGGTCTGGCGCGGCCGCGCGAGCGCATCCCAGTCCAGTTCGAGCGCGCCGTCCTTGCAATGGCCGGTCACGAAGACGCACGATTGCGCGAAATCGCGATGCGTGAGGGGGATGCCGGCGTACGCGGCGACGCCGGACGCTGCCGTGATGCCCGGGACGACCTCGAATGCGATGCCGTGGCCGGCGAGCGCCTCGATTTCCTCGCCGCCCCGGCCGAAGATGTACGGGTCGCCGCCCTTGAGGCGCACCACCTGCTTGCCCGCCTTCGCCAGCCGCAGCATCAGCGCATTGATCTTGCGCTGCTCGAGCGCGTGGTTGTCGCGCTGCTTGCCGACATAGATGCGCTCTGCGGCGGGCCGCGCGAGCTCGACGATCGCCGGCGCCACCAGGTGGTCGTAGAGGATGACATCGGCCGCCTGCAGGACACGCAGGGCGCGCAGCGTCAGCAGTTCCGGATTTCCGGGGCCGCCGCCCACGAGGTACACGGTGCCGGGCAAAGCGCGCCGGCCCGGCCGCGAGGGGACGCGTCGCATACCCGTCATCGGGGCACCTTAGCGCGCAGCAGGCCGAAGCGTTTGATCTAGGTTAAGGCCGGCGCCGCAGTCTGCGGCACGCTCGCCGGATGGTAAATCGAGCGTTGATGGCCGTGCTCTGCCTTGCTGCCTGGGGGGCCGCCGGTGCCGCGGCGGATGCGCCTGCCGAGGAGCGCCGCCGGCAGCTGCTCGAGCTGGTTCGCCAGGATTGCGGCGCCTGCCACGGCCTGACGCTGAAGGGGGGCTTGGGCCCGGACCTGCGGCCGTCCGCCTTGGCGCACAAGGATCCGGAACAGCTGCGCTTCGTCGTGCTGCACGGCCGCCGCGGCACCGCCATGCCGCCGTGGAGCCGGTTCCTGACCGAGGCCGAGGCCAGTTGGGTCGTCGAAGCGCTACGCCGGGGACTGCCGCGTGAATAGGGCATGGCTCTGCGCGGGCCTGCTGCTGGTCGGCGCCTGCGCGCAGCCGGCGCTGCGCGGCACCGGCGACCTGGGCCTGATCGTCGAACGCGCCGCCGGGCGGCTGAAGCTGATCGAGACTTCCGGCCGCAGCGAGCTCGCGAGCATCGAAGGGCTCGGCGACCTGTCGCATGCCTCGGCCGTGTACTCGCGCGATGGCCGCCACGCCTACGTCTTCGGCCGCGACGGCGGCCTGTCCAAGGTCGACCTGCTGCGCGCCAAAGTGGAGCGGCGCATCCTGCAGGCGGGCAATTCGATCGGCGGGGCGATTTCCCAGGACGGGCGCCTGATCGCGGTGGCCAACTACGAGCCGGGCGGCGTGCGCCTGTTCGACGCCGCGACGCTCGAGCCGCTCGCCGAGGTGCCGACCGGGTCGAAAGTGGTCGGCATCACCGACGCGTCCGGCAACCGCTTTGTCTTCAGCCTGTTCGAGGCGGGGGAGATCTGGATCGTCGACGCAAGCGCGCCGCGCGCGCCGCGCGTGCAGAGGATCCGCGACGTGGGCAAGCTGCCCTACGACGGCTTCGCCACGCCCGACGGACGCCACTACATCGCCGGCCTTTTCGGCGAAGACGGGCTTGCGCTGGTCGACTTGTGGAACCCGGAGGCGGGCGCGCGCCGCATCCTGCAGGGCTATGGCCGCGGCGCCGAACCGATGCCAGTCTACAAGATGCCGCACCTGCGCGGCTGGGCCGTCGCCGGCGGCCTCGCCGTGCTGCCCGCGATCGGGCGCAACGAAGTGCTGCTGGTGGACACCGCCACCTGGCAGGAGGCGGGGCGCATCGCCGTGCACGGACAGCCGGTGTTCGCGATCGCGCAGCCCGGCGGGCGGCGCGTCTGGGTCAACTTCGCGTTCCCGGACAACGACACCGTCCAGGTCATCGATCTGCCGAGCCGGCGCATCGTCAAGGTGCTCAAGCCCGGGCGCGCGGTGCTGCACATGGAGTTCACGGCGCGCGGCGAACAGGTCTGGATTTCCTCGCGCGACGACGACGCGGTGATCGTCTACGATCCGGCTTCGTTCGCGGAGCTCGCGCGCATCCGCGCCGAGAAGCCGAGCGGCATCTTTCTCGCCAGCCGCGCGTTCATGACCGGATTCTGATGACCGGCGCGTTCGACAGCCTCGATCCGCTCGACCGCCGGCTGCTGAACGATTTCCAGCGCGGCTTCCCGCTCACGCAGCGGCCGTTCGCCGCGGTCGCGGCGCGCGTGGGCGCGAGCGAGCGCGATGTGCTCGAACGCTACCGGCGCCTCGCGCAAAGCGGCATCGTCAGCCGCATCGGCGTGGTGTTCCGGCCGAACGCGGCCGGCGCGAGCACGCTGGCGGCGCTGGCGGCGCCCGCCGAGCGGATCGAGGCCGTCGCGGCCTGGCTGAGCGCGCAACCCGAGGTGAACCACAACTACGAGCGCGAGCACCGCTTCAACCTGTGGTTCGTCCTGACTGCGCCGTCGCAGGCGGCGCTCGATGCGTGCGTTGCGCGCATCGAATGCGATGTCGGTCTTCCCATGCTGGTGCTGCCGCTCGAGGAGGAATTCCACATCGACCTCGGATTCGATCTGCGCACGGGGCGCCGCAGCGGCACCGCGTGCGCGGCCGCGAGCCCCGGCGCCCGCGTGGACGAATTCGCGCGACCGCTGATCGCGGCACTGCAGGATGGCTTGCCGCTGGTGCGGCAACCCTATGCCGCGCTGGCGCGCGCCGCGGGCACGAGCGCGGGCGAGTTGATGCGCGGCATCGGCCGCTGGCTCGAACAGGGCGTCGCGCGGCGCGTCGGGGTCGTGGTGCGGCACGGCCGGCTGGGTTTCGAGGCGAACGCGATGGTGGTCTGGGATGCGCCCGATGCGTCGCTCGGTCGCATCGGCGCGGCGATCGCCGCCGAGGACTTCGTCACCTTGTGCTACCGGCGCCCGCGCCGGCTGCCGGAGTGGCCGTACAACCTGTTCTGCATGATCCATGGGCTGGAGCGCGGCGCCGTGCTGCTGCAGGTCGCCGGCCTGCGCGACAGGCTCGGCATCGCGCAGCTGCCCTACGAGGTGCTGTTCAGCACGCGCTGCTTCAAGCAGCGCGGCGCGCGCTACGCGGCGCAGGGCGAGCTCGCGCATGGATGATCTGGATCGGCGCATCGTCACCGCGCTGCAGCGCGGCATCCCGGTCGTGCCGCGGCCCTTTGCCGCGGCGGCGCGCGACCTCGGCATCGAAGAGGCGGCGCTGATCGGCAGGCTGCAACAGCTGCTCGGGCAGGGCGCGCTGACGCGCTTCGGTCCGCTCTACAACGCCGACCGTCTGGGCGGCGCATTCACGCTGTGCGCGATGAGCGTCTCGGAGGCGGATTTCGAGCGCGTCTGCGCGCTGGTCAACGCGCATCCCGAGGTCGCACACAACTATGAGCGCGAGCACCGGCTCAACATGTGGTTCGTGCTGGCGAGCGCGGACGGCGCGCAGCTTGCCGCGGTGCGCAGGCGCATCGAGGCCGAGACCGGCTACCCGGTCCTGGACCTGCCCAAGCAGGAAGAGTATTTCGTCGGCCTGGAGCTCGCCGCATGAGGGGACCAGGCGCATGACGGACCTGGATCTTGTGCGCGCCACGCAGGCGGGGCTGCCGCTGGTCGCCGAGCCCTATGCGGCGCTCGCCGCCGGGCTCGGCGTCACCGAGGGCGAGGTCATGGGCCGCCTCAAGGCCATGCTGGCCGACGGCCGGGTGCGGCGCATCGCCGCCGTGCCCAATCACTACGCGCTCGGCTACCGCGCCAACGGCATGTCGGTATGGGATGTCGCCGACGCGGCGCTGGGCGAGCTCGGGCCGCGGGTCGGCGCGCTCGCCTTCGTGAGCCATTGCTACCGCCGGCCGCGCGCGCCGGGCTGGCCCTACAACCTGTTCGCGATGGTGCATGGCCACGACCGCGCCGCGGTCGAGGCGCAGGTCGCGCAGATCGCCGCGCTGCTCGGCGAGGCCGCGCGCGCGCACGAAATCCTCTACAGCCTGCGCATTCTCAAGAAAACCGGCCTGCGGGTGAGCTGAGATGCTGCGCGTTTCGCAACTGATGAAGGAAATCGAACAGCCAGGCGCGGCGGCGGCGCGCAAGGGATCGTCCGGTCCGGTGGTGATCTGGAACCTGATCCGGCGCTGCAATCTGACCTGCAGGCATTGCTACTCGATTTCGACGGACGTGGATTTCCCGGGAGAGCTTTCCACCGCGGAGGTGTTTGCGGTGATGGACGACCTGAAGGCTTTCGGCGTGCGCGCGCTGATCCTCTCGGGCGGCGAGCCGCTGCTCCGGCGCGACCTGTTCGAGATCGCCGCGCGCGCCAAGGCGCTCGGCTTCTACGCCGGCCTGTCGACCAACGGCACGCTGATCGATGCGCCGCTGGCGCGCCGCATCGCCGGCGCCGGCTTCGACTACGTCGGCATCAGCCTGGACGGCCTGGCGCAGACCCACGACCGCTTCCGCCGCAAGGCGGGCGCCTTCGACGCCTCGCTCGCCGCGCTGCGCCTGTGCCGCGACCAAGGGGTACGGGTCGGGATGCGCTTCACGGTCACCGCGGACAACGCGGCCGACCTGCCGGCGCTGCTCGGGCTCGCGGAAGACGAGCGCATCGACCGTTTCTACCTCTCGCACCTCAACTATGCCGGGCGCGGCAACAGGAACCGCGGCGAGGACGCGCATTTCCAGACCACGCGCCGCATCATGGACCGGTTCTTCGACGCCTGCTGGGAGTACCAGCGCCGCGGCCTCGCCAAGGAGTTCGTCACCGGCAACAACGACGCCGACGGCGTCTACCTGCTGCTCTGGGCGCGGCGGCGCTTCCCGCAGCACGAAGCGCGGCTGCGCGCCAGGCTCGCCGAGTGGGGCGGCAATTCCTCCGGCGTCAACGTCGCCAACATCGACAACCTCGGCAACGTGCATCCCGACACGATGTGGTGGAACTACACGCTCGGCAACGTGCGCGAGCGAGCCTTCTCGGCGATCTGGCGCGACACCAGCGACCCGGTGATGGCCGGCCTGAAGGCGCACCCGCGGCCGGTCAAGGGGCGCTGCGCCGCCTGCGCGTACCTGGACGCCTGCGGCGGCAACACGCGCGTGCGCGCCCTGCAGCTCACCGGCGACCCCTGGGAGGAGGACCCGGGCTGCTACCTCACCGACGCGGAGATCGGCGTCGCGCCGGGCCGCGAGCGCGTGCCGGTGCTGCCCTACCGCGGCAAGGACACGGTATGGATCCGTTCCGTCTGACGCTGCTGCTCGCGGCCGCGCTGCTCGCCGGCAACGGCCTGGCGCAGCCGGCGGCGAACCTCTATGCCGAGCATTGCGCGAGTTGCCACGGCGCCGACCGCCTCGGCGGCATGGGCCCGGCGCTGCTGCCCGAGAGCCTCGAGCGCCTGCGGCGCCCCGCCGCGCTGAAGGTGATCGCCGAGGGACGCCACGCCACGCAGATGCCGCGCTTCGACGACAAGCTGGGCGCCGCGCAGCTCGAGCAGCTCGCCGACTACCTCTACACGAGCCCCGGCAGGCTGCCCGACTGGGGCGAGCGGGAAATCCGCGCCTCGCGCATCGAGCACCCGGCGGCGAGGCCCGACGCCGCGAAACCGGTGTACGCCGCCAATCCGCTCAACCTGTTCGTGGTCGTCGAGACCGGCGATCATCACGCCACCATTCTCGATGGCGACCGGCTGGAGCCGATCCGGCGCTTCGCCACGCGCTACGCCCTGCACGGCGGGCCCAAGTTCTCGCCCGAGGGGCGCTTTGTCTACTTCGCCTCGCGCGACGGCTGGGTGTCGAAATACGACCTGTGGAACCTGCGCATGGTCGCCGAGGCGCGGGTCGGCATCAACACGCGCAACATCGCGGTCTCCTCGGACGGCCGCTATGTGATGGCGGCGAACACCCTGCCGCATACGCTGGTCGTGCTCGACGCCGAGCTGCGCTTCATCAAGCTGCTCCCGGTGCGCGACCAGGCGGGCACGAAGAGCTCGCGCGTCTCGGCGGTCTACGACGCCGCGCCGCGCAAGAGCTTCGTCGCCGCCCTGAAAGACATCCCGGAAGTCTGGGAGATCAGCTACGACGAGCGCGCCGAGCCGATCCCGGTCGGCCTGGTGCACGACTACCGCTACCGGGAGGGCGCGTTCATCCCCGGCCTGCTCAACCCGCGCCGCAGCCTGCTCGGCGAGCTGCTGGATGACTTCTTCTTCACGCGCAGCTATGCCGAGCTGCTCGGCGCGGCGCGCGAGGGCGGCAAGGGGCAGGTCGTGAACCTCGACGTGCGGCGCAAGATCGCCAGCGTCGACGTGCCCGGCATGCCGCACCTCGCCTCCGGCATCACCTGGGACTGGAACGGGCGCAACGTGCTCGCGACGCCGAACCTGCGCGAGGCGCTGGTCAGCGTCATCGACACCCGCGACTGGAAGGTGCTGCGCCAGATCCCGACGCTGGGGCCGGGGTTCTTCCTGCGCAGCCACGAGAAGACCCCGTACGCCTGGGTGGACGCGTTCATGAGTCCGCGCAAGGACACGATGCTGGTGATCGACAAGCGCACGCTCGAAGTGGTCCGCGAGCTGCGCCCGGCGCCCGGCAAGACCACCGCGCACGTCGAGTTCAGCGCCGACGGCCGCTACGCGCTGGTGAGCGTCTGGGAGACGGACGGCGCGATCATCGTCTATGATGCGGCGACGCTCGAGGAGGTCAAGCGCCTGCCGATGAACAGGCCCTCGGGCAAGTACAACGTGCACAACAAGATCACTCGGTCGGACGGGACGAGCCACTGAAATGAGCAACGAGATCACCATGCGCCGCGCGAAGTTCGCCGGCGCCAACGTGCAGGCAATACTGTCCAAGTTGCCGATGTTCAGCGAAATGAGCCGCGAGGAAATCGACCGCATCGCGGCCTGCACGATGCCGTCGCACGTCGCCAAGGGCGAGGCGGTGTTCCACGCGGGCGATCCCTGCACGGGGTTTCACATCGTCGTCTACGGGCAGGTGAAGCTCGGTTTCCATTCGCAGCAGGGCGGCGAGAAAGTGGTCGAGATCATCGGCCCCGGCCAGAGCTTCGGCGAGGCGCTGATGTTCCTGGAGAAGCCCTACATCGTGTTCGCGCATGCGCTGCAGGACACGATGCTGCTGCACGTGGCCAAGCACTGCGTGTTCAGCGAGCTCGAGCGCGACCCGGCGTTCAGCCGCAAGATGCTCTCGGGGCTGTCGCGCCGGCTGCACGGCCTGGTGAAGGACGTCGAGGCCTACTCGCTGCGCTCCAGCGCCGAGCGCGTCATCGGCTACCTGCTGCGCGACGAGGAGGCGCCGGCCGAAGTGGAGCTGTCGGCGGGAAAAAGCGTGGTCGCCTCGCGCCTGAACATGACGCCGGAGCACTTTTCGCGCGTGCTGCACGACCTGGCCGCGGCCGGCCTGATCCGGGTCGACGGCCGGCTGGTGCGCATCCTGGACATCGAGGGCCTGCGCAGCTATCGCGTCTGAGCGCGAGCTCGGGAGCGCGCGCATTATTTGATCCAGATCAGGCACGGCCTGCCGCGCTGCCTCTAGCATCCGCCGGTGGAACTCGTCTGTCCCGCCGGCAGCCTGCCGGCGCTCAAGGCCGCGGTCGACAACGGCGCCGACTGGGTCTACCTGGGCCTGCGCGACAGCACCAATGCGCGCAATTTCGCCGGCCTGAACTTCGACGAGGCGGCGCTCGCCGAGGGCCTGGCCTATGCGCACTCGCGCCGCCGCAGGGTGCTGCTCGCGCTGAACACCTACCCGCAGGCCGTGAACTGGGCGCGCTGGACCCGCGCCGTCGATCTCGCCGCCGCGCGGGGCGTGGACGCGATCATCGTCGCCGACCTGGGGCTGCTCGACTACGCGCACCGCACGCACCCGCGGCTCGAGCTGCATCTTTCGGTGCAGGGCTCGGCGACCAGCCACGAGGCGATCAACTTCTACCACCGGCGCTTCGGCGTGCGCCGCGCGGTGCTGCCGCGCGTGCTGTCGCTCGCGCAGGTGGAGAACGTGGTGCGCCAGACGCCGGTCGAAATCGAGGTGTTCGGCTTCGGCGGGCTGTGCGTGATGGTCGAGGGGCGCTGCGCGCTCTCGGCCTACGCCTGCGGCGACTCGCCCAACACCATGGGCGCCTGCTCGCCGGGGCGCGCGGTGCGCTGGGAAGAAACGCCGGCAGGCCTGGAGTCGCGCCTGAACGGCGTGCTCATCGACCGCTACGCGCCCGGCGAGCGCGCCGCCTACCCCACGCTGTGCAAGGGCCGCTTCGAGGCCGACGGCGCGACCTACTACGCGATCGAGGAGCCGGCGAGCCTGAACACGATCGAGCTGCTGCCCGAGTTCCTGCGCATGGGCGTGCGCGCGGTGAAGATCGAGGGGCGCCAGCGCAGCCCGGCCTACGTGGCGCAGGTGACCCGGGTCTGGCGCCATGCGATCGACACGGCGCTGGTCGACGGCGAGCGCTTCGTGCCGCGCGCGGCCTGGATGGCCGAGCTCAACCGCCATGCCGAGGGCAGCCAGCACACGCTCGGCGCCTTCTCGCGGCCGTGGAAATGAAGATCTCGCTCGGGCCCTTGCTCTACTACTGGCCGCGCACCGCGGTGCTGGAGTTCTACACCGCGATCGCGGACTCGGCGGCCGACATCGTCTACCTGGGCGAAGTGGTCTGCTCGCGCCGGCAGGAGATGCGCTTCGACGACTGGCTCGAGCTGGCGGACGTGCTCGCGGCGCGCGGCAAGGAGGTGGTGCTGTGCACGCAGGCGCTCACCGAAGGCGCGGGAGACCTGAAGCTCGTGCGCAAGGTGGCGCTGAACGGCAAGCATCGCGTAGAGGCAAACGACATGGGCGCGGTGAGCCTGCTTGCCGGTGCCGAGGGCTGGGTCGCGGGGCCGCATCTCAACCTTTACAACCCGCAGTCGCTCGGCCTGCTCATGGAACTCGGCGCCACGCGCTGGGTGGCGCCGGTCGAGGTGACACGCGACATCGCCCGAAGCGTGAGCGCGGCGCACCCGGTCGAAGCCGAAGTGTTCGCCCACGGGCGGCTGCCGCTCGCTTTCTCGGCGCGCTGCTTCACGGCGCGGCGCTACAACCTGCAGAAGGAGCAGTGCGAGTACCGCTGCCTTGGCTTCCCGGACGGCATGCCGCTCAAGACGCGCGAGGGCGAGCCGTTCCTCACGATCAACGGGGTGCAGACCCAATCCGGGCTGGTCTACGACCTGACGCGCGAGCTCGCGTCGCTGCGCGAATCCGGCGTGTCGATCCTGCGCGTCAGCCCCCAGTCCGCGGGTACGCTCGAAGCGATCGCAGCGCTGCGCGGCGCGCTGGACGGCGGCCCCCCGGACCTGCCGCAGCACGACCACTGCAATGGCTTCTGGCACGGCCGGCCGGGGCTGGAGCGCGCGGCGTGAGGCTCCTGCAACTGCTGCCCGAGGCGCCGCCGGCGCACGCACTCGCGCTCGCCCTGAACGCAGGCATCTGCCTGGGTCTCGTTTCCCGCGACGCGCTCGAGCCGCTGCAGCGCAAGATGGTGTCGCTCGAGGCGAGCGACCTCGGCACACGCGTCCGGGTGGCCTACGACGCGGGGTGTTTCAGGGCTTACGCGGGCAGCGCGGCACCCGATCTCACGATCCGCTCCACCGTTTCCGGGTTCCTCGCGCTCGCGCTGAGGCGCGAGGACCCCGACACGCTGTTCTTCACGCGCCGGCTGGTGATGACCGGCGACACCGAGCTGGGGCTGATCGTGAAGAACCTGCTCGACGCGATCGATTGGTCGCGCCTGCCGCTGCCGCGCTCCTTTGACAAGTGATGCCTTATTTAGGAAAATGCATCAACGACTTAATACGTCATCAAATATGCGTACCACCATCACCATCGAAGACGATGCGTTTGCCACCGCCAGCACTTACGCCCGGGCGCGGGCGCTCAAGCTGGGGCAGGCGGTGTCGGAGTTGATTCGCCAGGGCAGCGCACAGAAACTGCCCATCAGACAAAAGGACGGCGTCTGGGTATTTGACCTGCCGCGCGGCACGCCGCGTGTGACGGCGCGGCAAGTACAGCAACTACTCGACGAATCGGCGTGAGCCATCTGCTCGATGCCAACGCTCTGATCGCGCTGGGCTGGCCCACGCACGAGCACCATTCGCGCATGATTCGCTGGTTCCGCCAGCATGCCCGCGCTGGGTGGGCGAGCACGGCACTCACGCAATCAGCTTTCGTGCGCATCGTGTCCCAGCCGGCGTTCTCGGGCCGATCCATCGCCGTCAGCGAGGTTGCGGAGCTCCTGTTGCGCAATACGGCGCATCCCAAACACCGGCTGGTGGCGCTGGACTTCGGTTTTGCCGATGTCTGGACCGCCTGCACCGGCGGGATTCTCGGGCACCGGCAGGTCACCGATGCGTGGCTGCTGACGGCCGCCATCCGCAGCGGCATGAAGCTGCTCACTTTCGACGCCGGCATCGTGCATCTGCTGGCGAACGCGCAGGAGCGCAGCAAGTACGTAACGGTATTGAATCCCTGACGAACTGCGCGCGCCGCACGGTTGCTTCGTGTTGGCCAGTGAGTTGAAGCCCGTTCGCGTCGTTACTCGATTACCTGGTCGGCGCGCTGCGGTAGCTGCTGCGGAATCTTGACCCCGAGAACCTTCGCTGTTCTCAGGTTGACGATGAGATCAAACTTGGTCGCGCGCTCGATCGGCAGGTCACCGGGCTTCGCGCCCTTGAGGATCTTGTCGACGAAGCTGGCGGCGCGGCCCTATAGCAGCGGGCGGTTGGCGCTGTAGCCCAGCAGGCCGCCGGCCTCGGCGAAAGTCGTGAACCCGACCGCGGGAAACCGATGCGTTGCAACCAGCGCGGCAACTGTTCCGGCGTTGGCATTGAGCGAAGGGTCTTCGCCGATGAAGGCGGCTTCGATCCGCTGTTTCGCCATGGCGGTAAATACGTCCGGGAGTTCGTCGATTCTGTGCACGGTGAACTGCCGCAGTTCGACCTTCATCGCCTTGGCCACCGCCTCCAGGTTGCGGAGGTTTGCCGCATTGTCGGGGTTCAGCGCGTAGAAGAGAACCGGCACGCGCTTGATGCCCGGCACCGCTTCCTTCAACAACTCGAGCCGCTTGGCAGTAAGTTCCGCCTGGAAGCCGGTCGACCCGGTAACGTTGCCGCCCGGCCGCGCGAGGCTTGCGACGAGGCCTGAGGCAACCGGATCGGGCCCGTCCGCGATGACCATCGGACGATGTTTCTGCCTTCCACCCAGCCCAGGTCACGCAGCCCCGCGCGAATCGCATCTATTTCCTTTGCGTAACCGGACGCGGAGGCGCTACCCAGGAATGCAATTCGCCAGCTCTCGCCCTGCTGCTGCGCGAATGGCGCAAGCGGCGCGGCAAGCGCACTTGCGCCCAGCGCAACGATGAGTTTGCGGCGATGGTTCATTCGGGTCCCTCCAGTCAGGAGCCCGTTGTCCTCGCGTCCACCGCCGCAACTCGACGTGGTTGCCGTCCGGATCGCGGATCTCCGCGCGCGCATAGGCGGGTCGCGTGATCGGCCCCCACACCGCTTCGATGCCCTGTTTTTTCAGCGCTTCGAGCGCGCGCTGCATGTCTTCGACCTCGAGCGCCATCATGCGATAGCCGAGGCGCAGCCCTTCGGCCGCAGGCCCGGGCGGCGGCCCGCGGTTCTTGCGTCCGCGGGTTCCGAGGGCAGGATCAGCCCGATTTCATTATCCAATCGACGAGCGTCTTGATATCGGCGTCAGACGCCGCCGCATTCGGCGGCATCGGCACCGGGCCCCAGACGCCCTGCCCGCCTTTCTTCACCTTCTCGGCGAGTTTCGCCTCGATGCCCGCCTGGCCCTTGTACTTCTTGGCGATCTCCTTGTAGGCGGGGCCGACCGATTTCTTGTCCAGCGCATGGCAGGCGAAGCACTGGTGCTTCTTGGCCAGTTCCTCGCTCGCGCGGGCCGGCGCGGCGGCGAGCGCCGCGACAGCGGCCGCGACCAGTACGAATGACTTCATGCGATTCCCCCTAGTAGATGTCGTGCTGCGTGTTGTAGACGTTGAAGTGCCCGGTCGGGGTGATGAGGCGCGGTTCCTTGATGACGGCCTTGAGCTTCCTCGTCTTGTCGTCCACCACCACCAGCGCCGACTGCTGGTTCTTCGCGCTCCACACCGCAAACCAGACCTCGTCGCCCGCCTTGTTGTACTCGGGCTGCACGATGCGCTTGGCGCCTTCGCCCACCTGCGCCCACTCGCCGATTGGCAGCACCTCGGGCTTCTTGTCGAGATTGTTGATGTCGAACACGGCGATCGACTGCGCGATCTTCGGATCCGGGTTGAGCGGCGTGTCCACCCACAGGTTCTTCGACTTCGGATGGGTCTTGATGAACAGGTTGCCGCCGCCCTGGCCATCCAGCATCTGCACGACTTTCCAGGCGCTGTCCTTTCTCGCGGGATCGGTGCCGATCAGCGCGATCTTCTCGCTGCCGAGGTGTCCGGTCGCCCAGACCCTGCCGTACTTGGGATGCACGAAATTGGCGCCGCGCCCGGGATGCGGGATCTTGTCCACGTCCACGAGCTTGACCAGCTTGCCTTCCTTGGCGTCCACCACCGCGATCTTGTTCGACTGGTTGGCCGCGACCAGGAAGTAGCGCTTCGACGAGTCCCAGCCGCCGTCGTGCAGGAACTTGGCGGCGGCGATCTCCTTCACCTTGAGGTTGTCGAGGTCGGAGTAGTCGACCAGCAGCACCTTGCCGGTTTCCTTCACGTTGACGACGAACTCGGGCTTGAAATGCGAAGCCACGATCGCCGCGACGCGCGGCTCGGGGTGGTACTCCTGGTCGCCGACCGTCATGCCGCGGGTGGCCACCACCTTGAGCGGCTCGAGCGTGTCGCCCTTCATGATCGTGTACTGCGGCGGCCAGTAGGAGCCAGCGATCGCCAGCTTGTCGGCGAACTTCTTGTACTTGGAGGTGTCGACCGAGCGCGCCTCCAGCCCGACGCGGATCTCGGCGACGTTGTCCGGCTTCTCCATCCACAGGTCGATCAGGTTGATCTTGGCGTCGCGCCCGATCACGTAGAGGTAGCGGCCGGAGGCCGAGGTGCGCGAGATGTGCACCGCGTAGCCGGTCTTGACGATGTTGATGATTTTCTTCGTGTCGCCGTCGATCAACGCCACTTCGCCGGTATCGCGCAGCGTGGTGGAGAAGACGTTGTCGATGTTGTAGCTGTTCAGCTTCTTGGTCGGGCGCTTCTCGGGCGGGATGATGACCTTCCAGGTGCTCTTCATCTGCGCCAGGCCGTACTCCGGCGGGGTGGGCGGCTCCTGCTGGATGTAGCGCGCCATCAGGTCGACCTCGGCGTCGTTCAGGTCCCCGGAGGTGCCCCAGTTGGGCATCCCGGCGGGCGAGCCGTACTTGATGAAGACCTTGAGGATCTCGCTTCCCTTGGCGAGCGTGAGATCCGGGGTGAGCGGCTTGCCGGTGGCGCCCTTCCTCAGCACGCCGTGGCAGCCCGCGCAGCGCTCGAAATAGATGACGCGCGCCTTGTCGAACTCGGCCTTGGTCATCGGCGGCGCCTTCGGGTTGACGTTCTGGTGCATCTCCTCCTGCGCGAGCGGCGAGCCGCCGGCCTGGTAGCGGATTTCCGACTCGGTGACGGGCGCGCGGCCGGGCTGGGTCGGCTGCGCCCAGGCCGAGGCGATGACGAGCGGCAATGCGGCGATCGCCAGCCGCGGGGTCCAGGCGTATCCGGCACTGCGTCTCATTTGATGGCTCCTCGTGATTGCGGAAAAGTTCGCGGGATCGTCCGCCCGGCGGCACACAGTTGCTTTGATGCACATCAAGTCATGCGCGATATCAGGATCTCGAAGCAGCCGTCGCTGCCCGTGACCGTGCGGTAGCGCCAGCCGCCGGCCCGCAGCATCGCGTACAGCGGGAACGGCTCGCGCAGCATGCGCACGCGCAGCGGCTGGTCGGGCGCCGCGTCGAGCGCGGCGAACACGCGCATCAGGGGCTCGGGCGGCTCCAGCCCGCGCAGATCGAGGATGCGTTCGTCCCGCGGGGGTGCGGCGCCGTCCGGCATCGCACGGATTCTCGGCGCCCGCGGCAGCGCGGCCTTGATGTGTGTTAAGTCTTACCGCGGCCGCGCGCCGAGCGAAACAGCGTGCGCGTAGGCAGCGCACGCGAGCAGCAGCGCGCCTGCGGCCGCGTGGCCTGCCTGCGCAGCGGAGGCAGGCAGCAGCAGCGCCGCCACGCCCAGCAGCGGCGCGAGCGCCGCGCAGGCGGCATAGCGC
>JBASCW010000164.1:0-26783 GCA_049651845.1 Burkholderiales bacterium
CAGAGCAACAGTTCAGCAACTGAAATGTTGCTCTGACCCCCTTTTTCTATTTCAGGATTTGCACCAGGTTGGAATAGTCGTCGGTCCAGGTGCGCCAGCCCGGCTTTTCCTCCGGCGGCACCGGCGCGGCGGCCCGGATCTCATTCGCCTCCAGCACCTCCGGGTCCTTCGCGAGCAGCACCCAGTCGGTCTTGGTGTGGTCGTCGTCGCCCTCCTTGCCTTCGTCGGAGACCAGCGTCGCCGCCAGGCCGTGTTCCTTCGCCAGGCGCCCGACCACCGGCGGCAGGGTCAGGAAGCGGTTGGAGACGTGGAACGCGATGATGCCGCCGGGCTTCATGTGGCGCAGGTACACGCCGAGCGCCTCCTTGGTGATCAGGTGCACCGGGATCGAGTCGCTCGAGAAGGCGTCCACCGCGAGGATGTCGAAGCCCTGCGCGGGCTCGCGCTCGAGCGACAGGCGCGCGTCGCCGAGCGCCACCTCGACCGCGGCCTCGGTATCGGACAGGTAGGTGAAATGCGAGCGCGCCAGCGCCACCACCTGCGGGTTGATGTCGTAGAAGCGGTAGCTGTCGCCCTTGCGGCCGTACGCGGCGAGCGTGCCCGCGCCCAGCCCGATCACGCCGACGCGGATCGGCCCGCGCGCCTTCGCCGCGGCCATCGCCGCGCCGATGCCCGAGCCCGGCGTGTAGTAGGTGCCCGGCTCGCGCCGGCGGTCGCCTTCCAGGTACTGTTCGCCGTGCATGATCACGCCGTGCAGCAGGCGGCGCAGGTGGAACGACATGCCGGGCTCGCCGTACTCCTTGACGCGCACCACCCCGTAGAAGCTGCGCTCGGTCACCACCACGTTCTTGAAGAAGCGCGTGCCCTCGTAGGCGGCGCAGGCGGTCACGGCGAGCAGCATCAGGCGGCTCGCCCACCGCGCCATGACGTTCAGCTCCCCGAAGCGCAGCACGGCGAGCAGCGCGAGCGCCACCAGCCCCAGCGAGAGCTCGTAATAGGCGTTGAACACGAGCGGCGCCACCACCGCCACCAGCAGCCCGCCGAGCGCGCCGCCCGCCGAGATGGTCAGGTAGAACGCCGTCAGGTGGCGCGCCGCGGGCCGCGAGCGGTAGAGCTCGCCGTGGCAAAACATGCAACCGACGAACAGGCCCGAGAGGAACATCGCGAGCTGGATGCCGAGGTCGAACTGGAAGCGCGAGTCCGCGAGCAGCCAGGCCATGCCCGCGAGCCAGACCAGCACGATGCTCCAGAAGATTTCCACGCGGTACAGGTTGCGGCCGAGCTTGCCGCCCTCGAAGGCGATGATGAAAGTGAGCAGGTACAGCGTGAGCGGCGCGAGCCACAGCAGCGGGAACGAGGCGACGTTCTGCGTCACGTGGTTGGTCACGGCGAGCAGCAGCACCGAGCCGGTCGCCGAGAGCGCGAGCCAGAGCAGGTAGTCGGAGCGACCGGGTGGCGGGGCCGCTTCTTCATCCTGAGAACTTCTCCTTGAAGAAGAAGCAGAAGAAACGGACCACGACAGGCCGATGCAGATGACCGCGAAAACGCCAAACAGCACGGACCACCACAGCACCTGGTCGCGGTTGCCGAGGAAGGGCTCCACGGCGAGCGGGTAGCCGATCAGCGCGAGCAGCGAGGCGAGATTGGATACCGCGAACAGGCGGTACGGATCCACGCCGGGCCGCGCGCGCGTGAACCAGGCCTGCAGCAGCGGGCTGGTCGAGGCGAGCAGCAGGTACGGCAGCCCCACGGTGGCGCCGAGCAGCAGCAGGATCGCCGAGATCGGCTCCTCGGTGCCGAGCGGCTTCCAGCGCTCGCCCGGGGCGATCGGCAGCGTGGCGAGCGCGAGCCCGAGCAGCACCGTGTGCAGGATCGCCTGGCCGCGCGGGCTGAGCTTGGCGTTGGCCGCGTGCGCGTAGGCGTAGCCCGCGAGCAGCAGCGTCTGGAAGAACAGCATGCAGGTGGTCCACACCGCGGCCGTGCCGCCGAACCACGGCAGGATCAGGCGCGCGATCAGCGGCTGCACGAGGAACAGCAACAACGAGGACAGGAAAATCGTCGCGGCGTAGATCATCCGCGACTCAGACGCGCTTGGCGAGCCGGGCGGCGAGGCCGGTGTAGGTGGCGGGCGTGAGCGCGAGCAGGCGCTGCCTGTCGGCCGCCGGGATTGGCAGACCGCGCACGAAGGCCGCGAGCTGCTTGCGGTCCAGGCGCTTGCCGCGCGCGAGCGCCTTGAGCTTCTCGTAGGCGCCCGCGACGCCGTGGCGGCGCATCACCTGCTGCACCGCCTCGGTGAGCACTTCCCAGTTGGCCTCGAGGTCCTCGGCCATGCGGCGCGGGTCGGCCTCGAGCCTGGCCAGGCCGCGCAGGCAGGCGCCGTAGGCGAGCAGCGTGTGGCCGAGCGCGCTGCCGGCATTGCGCAGCGCCGTGGAATCGGAGAGGTCGCGCTGCCAGCGCGACACCGGCAGCTTGTCGGCGAGGTGCCGCAGCAGCGCGTTGGCCACGCCGGCGTTGCCCTCGGAGTTCTCGAAGTCGATCGGGTTGACCTTGTGCGGCATGGTCGAGGAGCCGACCTCGCCCTTCCTCGTCTTCTGGCGAAAATAGCCGAGCGCGATGTAGCCCCACAGGTCGCGGTCGAGGTCGAGCAGGATCGTGTTCGCGCCCGCGTAGGCGTCGAACAGCTCGGCAATGCAGTCGTGCGGCTCGATCTGCGTGGTGTAGGCGTTGAACTGCAGCCCCTGCGCCTCGACGAAGCGCGCGCAGAAGCGCTCCCAGTCGAGCTTCGGGTAGGCGATCGTGTGCGCGTGGTAGTTGCCGGTGGCGCCGTTCATCTTGGCGAGCAGCGGCACCGCCTCGATGCGCGCGCGCGCGCGCCCGAGTCGCCGCACCACGTTGGCGAGCTCCTTGCCGAGCGTGGTCGGCGAGGCCGGCTGGCCGTGGGTGCGCGCGAGCATCGGCTGCGCGGCGTGCCGGTGCGCGAGCGCGCGCAGCGCGGCGATCACGCCGTCCAGGCGCGGCAGCATCACCTTGCGCCGCGACTCCTCGAGCATCAGCGCGTAGGACAGGTTGTTGATGTCTTCCGAGGTGCAGGCGAAGTGGATGAACTCCAGCGCGTCGCGCACCTCGCGGTTCTTGCCGAGCCGCGCCTTCAACCAGTACTCGATCGCCTTGACGTCGTGGTTGGTCTCGGCCTCGATCGCCTTGATCTGGCTCGAGTCATCCTCGTCAAAATCCAGGAGCAACTTGTCGAGCGCAGCCGATGTCGCGCGCGAGAACGGTTTCAGCTCCTCGAGCGCGGGCTCCGACGCCAGGGCCTTCAGCCAGGCGAGCTCCACGCGCACGCGGTAGCGGATCAGCGCGTGCTCGCTGAAATAGGGCCTCAGGGGGTCGGCGGACCTAGCATACCGGCCGTCGAGCGGCGACAGCGCGGTCAGCGAGGATGCCATGTGGCTATTATATAATCCGCGCCCGCCATGAAACTACTCGGCTCGGTTCCCAGTCCCTACACGCGCAAGGTGCGCGTCGCCCTCGCGGAAAAGAAGATCGACTGCGACTTCGAGATCGCCGACGTCAGGGAGTCCGACGCCGCGGTCGCGGACCGCAATCCGCTCGGCAAGGTGCCCACCCTGATCCTCGACGACGGCACGGCGCTGTTCGATTCGCGCGTGATCGTCGAGTTCCTCGACGGCGCGTCGCCGCTCGCGCGCCTGATCCCGGACGACAACCGCGAGCGCGTCGCGGTGCGGCGCTGGGAGGCGCTCGCCGACGGCTCGCTGGACGCGGGCCTGCTGATCCGCTACGAGTCGCTGCGCCCCAGGAAGGAGCAGAGTGCGGCCTGGACCGCCAAGCAGACCGGCAAGCTCAGGCGCGGCCTGGCGCTGATGTCCGCGGAGCTCGGCGAGCGGCCCTGGTGCCACGGCGAGCGCTACACGCTCGCCGACATCGCGGTGGGCTGCTGCGTCGGCTGGGTGAGCTTCCGCCGGCCCGCGAACGTCGACGTGCTCGGCGAGTATCCGAACCTCGCGCGCTTCTACGACAAGCTCATGGAGCGCCCGGCCTTCGCGGACACCGCCCCAAAATAAATGGGGTCAGAGCAACATTTCAGCATCCTGAAATGTTGCTCTGACCCCATTTATTGGATCACGGCGCCCCCGAGACACACCGGGCCGTCGTAGAGCACCACCGACTGGCCGGGCGTGACGGCCCACTGCGGCTGGGCGAACTCCACCGAGATCTCGTCGTCCTCGGCGCGCGTCACCACGCAGGGCGCATCGGCCTGGCGGTAGCGCGTCTTGGCCGAGTGCGCCGAGCCAGCCTCCGGCGCATCGCCCGAGGTCCAGCTCGCGTCCGCGGCGCGCAGCGAGTTGCGCATCAGCAGCAGGTGGTCGTGGCCCTGCACGACGATGAGCGCGTTGGCGCCCATGTCCTTCTGCGCCACGTACCAGGCGTCGCTGCCGCGGCCGGACGGGTTCCGTCCCGCGATCCCGCCGATGCCGATGCCCTTGCGCTGCCCGATGGTGTAGAAGGCAAGGCCGATGTGCGTGCCGACGCGCACGCCCTCGGGCGTCATGATCGGGCCCGGCTCGCGCGGCAGGTAGCGGTTGAGGAACTCGCGGAACGGCCGCTCGCCGATGAAGCAGATCCCGGTCGAGTCCTTCTTCGCGTGGTTGGGCAGGCGCGCCTCGGCGGCGATGCGGCGCACTTCGGCCTTCTCCAGGTCCCCGAGCGGGAACAGCACGCGCGAGAGCTGCGCCTGGTTGAGCCGATGGAGGAAATAGCTCTGATCCTTCGACTTGTCCTTTCCTCTGTGAAGCTCGAAAAGCGCATCGCGTCGCACCACTCTCGCGTAGTGCCCGGTGGCGATGCGCGTCGCGCCCAGCTCCATGGCGTAGTCGAGGAAGGCCTTGAACTTGATCTCGGCGTTGCACAGCACGTCCGGGTTGGGCGTGCGGCCGGCCTGGTACTCGCACAGGAAATCGGCGAACACGCGGTCCTTGTACTCGGCGGCGAAATTGACCGCCTCCAGCTCGATGCCGATCACGTCCGCCGCGGCTGCGGCGTCGATCAGGTCCCGCCGCGTGGAGCAGTACTCGTCGGTGTCGTCGTCCTCCCAGTTCTTCATGAACAGGCCGACGACGTCGTAGCCCGCGCGCTTGAGCAGCAGCGCGGCCACCGAGGAATCCACCCCACCCGACATGCCCACGACGATCCGCTCAGCCATAGGCGCTGGAGAAGACGTCGAGCGCAAAGCGCCGGCCGGCGAGATGGTCGTCCAGGCATTGCTGGACGAGCGGCGAGCGATGCATGGACGATTTCTGCTTCAGTTCAGAAGGCGTAAGCCAGTGCAGCGCGACGATCTCTTTGTCGAGGGTTCTGGAAGGATCGAACTCGAAAACAGAACCAGAAAAGCAAAATCGCAGGAACGTGACATCCGCAGGCTGGTAATGCCACCGGTAAATGCCGACCAATGCCGTGGGCTCGAAGCGGTGCGCGGTCTCTTCCATCACCTCGCGCGCGCAGGCCGCGACCAGCGACTCGCCCGGATCGAGGTGCCCGGCCGGCTGGTTGAGCACGCGCCGACCCTCCTGCAGCTCCTCGACGAGCAGGAACCTGCCGTCGCGTTCGATGATCGCGGCGACGGCGACGCTGGGGAGCTTGCCGGCCACCTCAGGCCACCTTGCGGGTGTTCCTCCGGACGAACTCGGCCACGCGCGCGACGCCCTGCTCGATCGCGGCCTTCGAGGCCGCATAGGAGAAGCGCACGTGCTGGCCCTCGCCCGGCACGCGCGCGCCGAAGTGGATGTCGGCGAGCAGCGCCACGCCCGCTTCGTTGAGCAGGCGTTTCCTGAATTCCTCCGAGTCCTTGGCGTCGATCATGCGGCAGGCCTCGGTGACGTTCGGCCAGGCGTAGAACGCCCCGCCCGGCAGCTTGCAGCTCACTCCCGGAGTTTCATTCAACAACTTGAAGATGAAATCCCTTCGTTCAAGAAAGCTCTTTTTCATCATTTCCGCCGCGTCCTGCGGGCCGGTGATCGCCTGCAATGCGGCCCACTGCGAGATCTGCGAGGCGCAGGAATCGGTGTTGGTGATCCAGCGCGTGAGCACCGGCGCGAGCACCGGGTTGGCGGCAAAGCCGATGCGCCAGCCCGTCATCGCCCAGGTCTTGGAGGCGCCGTCGGAGATGATCGTGCGCTCGTACATGCCGGGCAGCTGCGCGATGGAGAAGAAATCCTCGGTGTAGCAGAGGCGTGAATAGATTTCGTCGGCGTAGATCCAGACCTGCGGGTGGCGTTGCAGGATCTTGCCGATCTGCTCCAGCGTCGAACGATTCAGGATCCCCCCGGTGGGATTGTGGGGCGCGTTCAGGATCAGCAGCTTCGTTCTCGGCGTGATGAGCTTCTCGAGCTCCGCCGGATCGAACGCGAAGTCGCGCTCTTCGCGCAGCTGCACCGGCACCGGCTTCGCGCCGCAGGCGACGATCTGCGACTCGTAGATCGGGAAGCCGGGGTTCGGGTAGATCACTTCGTCGCCCGCGCCATGGTCGGTGGTCGAGAGGATGGCGTAGGCGATGAAGGGCTTGGCGCCCGCGCCCACCACCACGTCCTGCGGCCGGATCGGCAGCCCGCCGCGCATGCCTGCCATGTATTTCGCCGCCGCCTCGCGCAGCGGATCGATGCCGGCCGAGGGCGTATAGCCGTGCTTGCCCTCGCGGATCGCGCGGATCGCCGCCTCCTGCACGTGCACGGGCGCCGGGAAGTCGGGCTGGCCGATGCAGAAGCTGATGATGTCCTTACCCTGCGCCGCGAGCGCGGTCACTTCGGCGAGCACCACGAAGGCGTTCTCGGTGCCGAGGGATTGGGCGCGTTGGCTGAGCGTTGGCATGGTGCGGCCTGCAGGCAAAATCGCTATTTTATGCCGCCGTCACTGGTCGATAGCGCCCGGTCTCCAGCTGCAGGCGCCGGATCGTCCCGCCAAGGGGATCCTCGGACATCGGGTGGCGGGGATCGCCGGGGAGCGAGATGTAGCCCTGGCCGCGCTCCTTGTCGTTCCAGACGTGCGGCATCAGCACGGGCGGCGCTCGCCGCGCGGCCGCGGCGAGCGCCTCCTCGACCGTGCCGTAGGCGAGCAGCGCGTCCAGGCTCTTGGCGGTCGCCGGCGCGAGCAGCATCTCGTCCTCGAGCCAGCGATGCAGCGCTTCGGCGGGCGCAATCCACAGTCCCTCGGTCGCCTCGCGGCCGTCCACGCGCGGCTCCTGCCCGGCGGGAGCGCGCGCCAGGAAGAAACGCGCGTCGAACCGGCGCGGCGAGATCTCGGGGGTCACCCAGCGCACCCAGGGCACCAGCGCCGCGGCGTCGATCTGCTCCATGAGGGTCGCGAATTGCGCGCCGCCGGCCACCGCCGCGCGCGCGTCGCCCAGGTTCCAGCCGGCGGCGATCTTGCCGAACAACAGGCCCGCCTCCTCGAAGGTCTCGCGGATCGCCGCCACGAACAGGCCCGCCGCCTGCATCGCGGGCAGCGGCTCGCCTAGGCGCTGCTGCAACAAGGCGGCGGCCGACAGCAGCGAGCAGGCCGACGCCGAGCTGTCGGCCTTGTCGAGCCGCCCGCCGGGGAACACGTGCGCGCCGGCCATGAAATCGACCATGCGGCTGCGCTTCACGAGGTAGACCTCGATGCCGGCGGGCACGTCGCGCGACAGCACCACGGTCGCGGCGTCGCGCGGCTGCGCGGGCTGCGCTCCCAGGGACGGCGCCGACGGGCTGTCTTCGCTGCTCACGGGTTATCATTCTAGTCATGCTCGTCAACTGCGTCGTCTACCAGGAAGGAAAGAAGCTGGCCGACATCGCGCAGAGCGAGATCCACGACTACCTCGCCAAGCCCGGCACCTTCGTCTGGGTGGCGCTGCGCGACGCCTCCGAAGCCGAGATCGAGGAGATGAGCCGGCAGTTCGACCTGCACGAGCTCTCGGTCGAGGACGCGCGCCACGGCCACCAGCGGCCCAAGATCGAGGAGTACGGCAGCGAGATCTTCGTGGTCCTGCAGCTGGTGGAGGTCGCGGGCGAGGAGCTGCACGTCGGCGAGGTCAACGTCTTCACCGGCCCGAATTTCGTGCTCTCGATCCGCAACCGCAGCGAGCAGAGCTTCCTCGGCGTGCGCACGCGCTGCGAGCGCGAGCCCGAGCTGCTGCGCCACGGCTCGGGCTACGTGCTCTACGCGCTCATGGACGCGGTGGTGGACCGCTATTTCCCGGTGCTGGACGCCATCGAGACCGAGCTCGAGGCAATCGAGGAGCGCATCTTCGCCAACACCTCGCCGCGCGCCAACATCGAGGCGCTGTACTACGTGAAGCAGAAGGTGACCACGCTCAAGCACGCCGCCGGGCCGCTCATGGACGCGGTCGGCAAGCTCTACGGCGGGCGCGTGCCGCAGGTCTGCCAGGGCCTGGGCGAGTACTTCCGCGACGTCTACGACCATCTGGTGCGCCTGAACCAGTCGCTCGATTCCATGCGCGACACCGTGAACACCGCGCTGCAGGTGAACCTCGCCATGATCACCATCGGCGAGAGCGAGGTCACCAAGCGCCTGGCGGCCTACGCCGCCCTGGTGGCGGTGCCCACCATGATCGCCGGCGTCTACGGCATGAACTTCGAGAGCATGCCCGAGCTGAAGTGGGCCTGGGGCTACCCGTTCGCGCTGATCCTGATGGTGGTGCTCGACGCGATGCTGTTCCTGCGCTTCCGCAAGGCCGGCTGGCTATAGGCGCAGTTCGGCCCTGATCGCCTGCCAGGGCACCAGGACCTGGGAGTTCGCGTTTTTTTTTGCGAGGCCTAGTTCCAGGAGCCGCGCCACGTCGGTGTGGACGTTCTTGTAGTCGCGCTCCAGCAGCTTCGCAAGCGCGTACACCGTCATCGGCCCCTCTTTCGCCAGCCGCCCGAGCAGGTCCCAGCGCGCGGGCGTGAGGTTCCGCATGAGCAGCGGCAGGCCGGCGAAGGTGAGCAGCGCGAGCGGCTCGGGCGGCTTGCGCCCCGAGGCCAGGTGCCAGGCCGCCTCGAAGCGGTCGAGCGCGTCGTCCTGCGCGCTAACCCGCACGTAGAGCGTCTTTGACGGCTCTCTCAAAGTCGTACCTCAGTTTCTCCACCGACTTGAACTCATAGCGGCTGGCACTGCTGTATTCGGCCAGCAGGCGTCCGTCCTTGCTGCAGGCCAGGCGATAGCTCGCCTGGGAACTGAACAGCAATTCGAGCAAGACCCCGTCGGCAAGCACGACGCGCTCCTCAAACATATATGGCTTTATACACCATAGTCCGAGTGGCGTAAAATGCCGGTCCATGGCCTCCGGCAGCGACTTCCACAGCCTCTACCGCCACGGCTTCGCGCGCGTCGCGCTCGCCACGCCGCGGGTGCGCATCGGCGACCCGCTGGCCAATGCCGCGGCGACGCTCGATCTCATGCGCGAGGCGGCGGCGCGCAAGGCCGTCGTGGCGGTGTTCCCCGAGCTCGGGCTGTCGGCCTACAGCTGCGAGGACCTGTTTCACCAGCAGGCGCTGCTGAAGGCCTCCGAGCAGGCCCTGGCCTGGCTGCTCGAGCGCTCCGCGAAGCTGCCGATCGCCGCCTTCGTGGGGCTGCCCGTGGTGGCCGACAGCCTGCTCTACAACTGCGCGGCGCTCGTCTGCCGCGGGCGGCTGCTCGGCGTCGTGCCGAAGACCTACCTGCCCAACTACCGCGAGTTCTACGAGCTGCGCCAGTTCACCCCTGGCACGGGCGCCGTTCGCGAGGTGTCGCTGGCCGGACAGACCGCGCCCTTTGGGCCTTTGATTTTCAAGTCACGAGAGATTCAGAATCTCAGAATCTTCGTGGAAATCTGCGAAGACCTCTGGGTGCCGGTGCCGCCCTCCTCGCACGCGGCGCTCGCCGGCGCCACGGTGATCGCCAACCTCTCGGCCTCGAACGTGCTGGTCGGCAAGGACAGCTACCGGCGCGAGCTCGCCGCCAACCAGTCGGCGCGCTGCATCGCCGCCTACCTCTACAGCGCCGCGGGCGCGGGCGAATCCACCACCGACCTTGCCTGGGACGGCCACGCGCTCGCCTACGAGAACGGCACGCTGCTCGCCGAGTCGCGCCGCTACGCCGAAGGCGCGCAGCTCACCTGCGCCGACATCGACCTCGAGCGGCTCGAGGCCGACCGCATGCGGCAGAACTCCTTCGGCGAGTCGGCGCGGCGGCACGCCGGGGAGCTCGAGCGTTTTCGATCCGTTGATTTTTCCATCGAGGTTCCGAAAGGGAAAATCATCCTCGAGAGAAAGGTCGAGAGATTCCCTTACGTGCCTTCGCAGCCCGCCACGCGCGACGCGCGCTGCGAGGAGGTCTACCGCATCCAGGTGGCGGGCCTCGCCACGCGCATGCGCGCGACCGGCACCAGGAGGCTGGTGATCGGCGTCTCGGGCGGCCTCGACTCGACGCAGGCGCTGCTGGTCTGCGCGCGCGCCATGGACGAGCTCGGCCTGCCTCGCGCGAACATCCTCGCCTACACCATGCCGGGCTTCGCCACCTCGACGCGCACGCGCTCCTCCGCGTGGCAGCTGATGCGCGCGGTGGGCACAAGCGCCGAGGAGATCGACATCCGGCCCTCGTGCATGCAGATGTTCCGCGACCTCGGCCACCCCTACGCCAAGGGCCGCAAGGTCTACGACATCGCCTTCGAGAACGTGCAGGCGGGCGAGCGCACCAGCCACCTGTTCCGCCTCGCCAACCACCATCAGGGCCTGGTGGTCGGCACCGGCGACCTCTCGGAACTGGCGCTCGGCTGGACGACCTATGGCGTTGGAGACCATATGTCGCACTACAACGTCAACGTCAGCGTGCCCAAGACGCTGGTGCGCTACCTGATCGGCTGGGTGGCGCAGTCCGGCCAGTTCAGCGAGTCGGTCGGCAAGGCGCTCGCGCGCGTGCTCGCGACCGAGATCTCGCCCGAGCTCAAGCCCGACCAGAAGACCGAGGACGTGGTCGGCCCCTACGAGTTGCAGGATTTCTTCCTCTACTACACGCTGCGCTTCGGCTACACGCCCTCGAAGGTCGCTTACCTCGCCTGGAGCGCCTGGCGCGGGGATTACAGCCTGGCCGAGATCCGCAAGTGGCTGGAGGTCTTCCTGCGCCGCTTCTTCCAGACCAGCCAGTTCAAGCGCAGCGCCCTGCCGAACGGCCCGAAGGTGGGCTCGGGCGGCTCGCTCTCGCCGCGCGGCGACTGGCGCGCGCCCTCCGACGGCAACGCGACGGCATGGCTAGCCGACCTGAAGCGCGTTCCTTCGAGGTAGAAAAAGGGGGTCAGAGCAACATTTCAGTTTCTGAAATGTTGCTCTGACCCCCTTTTTCTAAGATAACGGCTAAGACAGGACACAGCCTTCGTAGCCGCGCTCGGCCACCTCGGCGCAGCGCGCGGCGTAGGCCGGGAAGCCGAACAGCGGCATGAACACGCGCGGCTTGCCCGGGATGTTGGCGCCCAAGTACCAGGAGTTGCAGGTCAGGTAGACCGTCCGCTTTGCGACCGCCAGCACGTGCTCGATCCAGGCTGCCTCCGCCGCCTGGGTTGCTTCAATGGTGCTTCTTCCGGTGCTATCCAGACACGAAATGCAATCCGCGATCCAGTTGACGTGATGCTCGATCGAGACGATGACGTTCGTGAAGGCCGAGGTGCTGCCCGGGCCGGCGATGTTGAACAGGTTCGGGAAGCCCTCGATGAGGAGCCCCAGGTAGTTGAGCGGCCCGGCGGCCCACTTGTCGCGGATCGTGCGGCCGCCGCGGCCGCGCAGGTCCAGGCGCATCAGGGTGCCGGTCATGGCGTCGAAGCCGGTCGCCAGCACCAGCGCGTCGAACGCGTACTCGCGCCCGCCCGTGACCAGGCCCTTCGGCGTGATGCGCTCGATCGGGCGCGCCGAGACGTCCACCAGCCTGACGTTCGGCCGGTTGTAGGTCTCGTAGTAGCCCGTGTCCACGCACAGGCGCTTGCAGCCGATCGTCTGGCTCGGGCACAGCAGCCGCGCCGTGTCGGGGTTGCGCACGATGCTGCGGATCTTGCCGCGCACGAACTCGGCGGCGAGCGCGTTGGCGCGCTCGTCCAGCAGCAGGTCGTTGAAGGCGCCGAGAAAGGAGAAACCGCCCGTGCGCCAGCGCTCCTCGAATTTCGCCTCGCGCTCGGCCGGGGTTGCCGCCAGCGCCGACACCGGGTTGGGCGGCAGTTCCGAGCCGAAACCGGTCTGCATCGTCAGGTTGCGCGCGCGCAGGCCCGCGTAGTCGGCCTTGATGCGCGCCTCGAACGCCGGGTCGAGTGGGCCGTTGTGCGCGGGCACCGCGTAGGCCGCGGTGCGCTGGAACACCGTAAGCTCGCCGCATTCGGGCGCGATCGTGGTGATGGTCTGCACGGCCGACGATCCCGTGCCGACCAGCCCCACGCGCAGCCCCGAGAAATCAACCTTCTCTTCAGGCCATTGCGCCGTGTGGTAGGCGGGCCCGCCGAACGAGGCGAGGCCCGGGAAATCCGGCGTGTTGGGCGAGGACAGCGGGCCGCTCGCCATCACCAGGAAGCGCGCCTGCCAAGTCTCGCCGCCTTCGGCGCGCACGGTCCAGCGCCGGCGCGCCTCGTCCCAGGCGGCACCCGTCACCCGGGTGTTCAGGCGGATGCCGTCGCGCAGGCCGAAGCGGTCGGCGACATCGTTGGCGTAGCGCAAGAGCTCCGGCTGCGCCGCGTAGCGCTCGGTCCAGCGCCATTCCTGCTGCAGCGCCTCGTCGAACCCGAACGAGTACTCCATGCTCTGGATGTCGACACGCGCGCCCGGATAGCGGTTGAAGTACCAGGTGCCGCCCACCCCCGCGCCCGCCTCGAGCGCGCACGCGGAAAGGCCCGCTGCGCGGGCCTTGTGGAGCATGCAGAGGCCGGCGAAACCGGCCCCTACGATCAGTACGTCCAGCGCCAAATCACTGCGGCTTGATGCCGGCGGCCTGCAGGATCTTCTGCGTATCCTCGACCTCTTTCTTCACGTAGGCTCCGAACGCCGCGAGCGACAGGTCGCCGGGAACGGTGCCGAGCTTGGTGAGCCGATCGCGCGTATCCGGCGCGGCGAGCGCCGCGAGCACGTCCTTGTTGATCTTGGCGGCGAGCTCGGCCGGCATGCCGGCCGGGCCCCAAAGGCCCACCCAGAGCGTGTATTCGAAGCCCGGATAGCCCTGCTCGGCCACGGTCGGCACGTTCGGCAGCAGCGGCGAGCGCTGCAGGCTGGAGACCGCGAGCGCCACCGCCTTGCCGCCGTTGACGTGCGGCAGCGCGGCGTTGAGCGGCGCCCAGTAGCAGCAGGTGCGGTTGCCGATGGTGTCGCCGATCGCCTCGGGCGTGCCCTTGTAGGGCACGTGCGTGACGTTGATGCCGGCAGCGATCTTCAGCTTCTCGATGTTGAAGTGCGTGCCGCTGCCGACGCCCGCGGAGGCGAAGTTCAGCTTGCCCGGGTTCTCCTTCGCCGCCTTGACGAAATCGGCGAGCGTCTTCATGCCGGACTCGGGCGAGGTGATCATCACGTTCGGCCCGCCGCCCAGCAGCGCGAGGTTGGTGAAGTCCTTGAGCGTGTCGTACGGCAGCCTGGCGTAGATGCCCGGGTTGGCGACGTGCGCCGAGGAGTTGGCGAGCAGCGTGTAGCCGTCGGGCGCCGAGTCCACCACGACTTTCGAGCCGATGGAGCCGCCCGCGCCGACGCGGTTCTCCGCGACCACCGGCTGGCCCCACATTTCCTGGAGCTTGGCCGCGACCACGCGGCCGATGATGTCGGTCGAGCTGCCCGGCGTGAACGCGATCACCAGCCGGACGGGCTTGTTCGGGAACCCCTGCGCCAGAAGCGAAGAAGAAAAGGCGATTCCGAGCAGCAACAGCAGACCTCTACGATAGCCCATCTCCTACCTCCACGTTCTCTGGTTTTAGTTTGAGTCCCGACGCCTCCGCCTGCTGCAGCAGCAGCGTCGAGAAGTCCTGCTCGGTCCAGCCCTGGCCGATCATCGACTGGATCAGGTCGCGCGTCGCGCTCGCCAGCGGCATCGGCACCTCGAACCGGCGGCCCGCGTCCAGGCCGAGGTCCATGTCCTTGCGCAGCAGCTGCGGCGTGAACGTCACCTTGAAGTCGAGGTTGACGAAGGCGGGGGTCTTGTAGCGCATGAAGGTCGAGCCCATCACGCTCTGGTTCAGGAAGTCGAGGAAGGCGTGGCGTGGCACGCCGGCCTTCTCGGCGAGCACCGTGATCTCGGCGAGCGACTGCGTGACCACGCCGAGGAACACGTTGTGGCAGATCTTGACGATGCGCGCGAGCTCGCCTTCGCCCACGTAACTCACGCCCGCGCCCATCATCGACAGCAGCGGCAGCGCCCGCTCGTAGGCCCGCTTCGGCCCGGAACACACGAAGGTCAGCTTGCCCGCCTTGATGACCTTGGCGTTGCCGGAGACCGGCGCGGCCAGATAGTCGATCTTTCTTTCATCCAGAATCTGTCTCAATTCCGCCGAGCCTTCCAGCGAGATCGAGGAGCACTCGATCAGCATCTTCGGCTTCGCCTTGCCGGAAAGGAGCCTGGTGACCACTTCCTTCACGTCCTTCCAGGTCGAGACCATGCAGAACACGACCTCGCGCGCGGCGAGCTCGGTGAGCTGGTCGGCGACTGCGGCGCCGTACTTCTCCAGCGGCCTGGCTTTCTTCTTGGTCCGGTTCCAGACCAGCACGTCGGCGCCGCCCCTTGCGAGCAGGCCCGCCATCTCGTAGCCCATGCGCCCCGCGCCGATCCAGCCAACTGTTGGCTTTTTCATCCGATCGGATTTCTCAATACGCGTTTGCGACGGGCAATTCCTGCGCAGGAAAGAGCGAAATGACCTTCGCGCCGTCGGGCGTGAGCACCACTTCCTCCTCGATGCGCGCGGCCGACACGCCGTCCTTTGCCGGGCAGAAAGTCTCCACCGCGAACACCATGCCCGCTTTCAGCTCGTAGGGCTCGATGAAGGAGTTCAGGCGCGAAATGAGCGGCCGCTCGTGCAGGCCGAGCCCGAGGCCGTGGCAGAAATTCAGGCCGAAGGCCGCCATCTCGGTCTCGAAGCCGATCTCGATCGAGTTGGGGAACATCTTCGCCACCTTGTCGGTGGTGACGCCCGGCTTGAGCATGCTGATCGCGCCGTCCATCCAGTGCCGCGCCTTCTTGTAGGCGTCCTTCTGCGCGGGCGTGGCCTTGCCCACCGCGAACGTGCGGTAGTAGCAGGTGCGGTAGCCGATGAAGGAATGGATGATGTCGAAATAGGCCTGGTCGCCGGGACGGATCAGGCGGTCGGTGAAGTTGTGCGGGTGCGGGCTGCAGCGCTCGCCGGCGATGGCGTTCACCGCCTCCACGCAGTCCGAGCCCATCTCGTAAAGGCGCTTGGAGGCGAGCGCGACGATCTGGCTTTCCTTCACGCCGGGCTTGAGCGCGGCGGTGATGTCCTGGTACACGCCGTCCACCATGGCCGAGGCGGTGTTCAGCAGCGTGATCTCGTCGTGGCTCTTCACTTCGCGCGCCATCAGCACCATCTGCTGGCCGTCGCGGATCTCGATGCCCTCATTCTCCAGCGCGAACAGGAAGCCCGGCTCGCAGACGTCCAGGCCGAGCGGCATCCCCGCCACGCCCTCCTGCACGAGGATGTCCTTGATCTCCTTCGCCGCAGCCTCGAACAGCCCGACCGACGGCCCGATCGCGCCGCGCATGCCCGGGTTGCCCGCGCGCACGTGGTCGTCCTGGAGCCAGGGGCAGTAGAGCTTGTGGTGGCGCGCCGCCGAGCCGAAATCCCAGACCCAGGGCTGGCCGGTGCCGGTGAGCAGGCAGTAGCGGATCAGCTTGTCGCGCGCCCACTCGCCGATCACCGTGGACGAGATGTAGCGGATGTTGTGCTGGTCGAAGCACAGCATCGCGCCCAGGCCCGACTTGGCGAGCGACTGGCGCGTACGCGCAAGGCGGTAGCGGTGCAGGCGCTGGAAATCCACCCGCTCCTCGAAATCCACCTGGGTGATTCCCGGCGCCTGCAGCGGCCGGTGCCACTTGTGCATCGGCTTCAGGTCGTCCGCATCCACCGGGACGAACTGGGGCCTTTTCGTCTTCTTGGCCAAGCAACCTCCTCCTGGGGAAGGAGAATAGCACCCCGAAAAGGGGCAAGCGGCGCTTTCATTGGATCCACGCAAAGAATCGCTCGACGATCCAGCGGCGCTCGTATCGCCGCAGGCGACGAGCGTCTTGGGTTTTCATCTTCCGGTTGGAGCGGTGCGGTGCAATCAACTCCACACCGTCGTTGTTCAATTCCTCGTCCAACGCATCGCTGTCGTAGGCGCGATCGCCAATCAGGTTCTGGGGCTTCGCTTCGATCATGTGGAAGTCGAAACTCAGTTGCACCAGCGTGACTTCGTGATGATTGGCCGCGCCCGCGCACACCCGACCACGTGCGCATGGCCTGCGCCTCGGCGAGCACGAGCTACCGCGAGAAGCTGAGCGAGCCCGAGCTCCTGCGCGCTCTGCTCACTGGCGGGATTGCGCCGCGCAGGCGGCCGCATTTCCGCATGTTGCTGGATGAGTCGCCGGTAGGGCTTCTGAAGGGCCTGGCGGAAGAGGTCGGCAGGTACGTGCAGCCTGGCCGGGTCAAACAGCCTCGCGCCCGCTACGCTTCCGGGAACTCGAATCTGACTCCGTTCTTCAGACTGGCGGAAGCACGGCTGGACATCTAGTAAAACATCGTTTAACATGCGCGCATGCTGAAATCCATCTCCAAGATCGGCAATTCCCAGGGCCTCATATTCGATGCCGCGCTGTGCGAACTCAGCGGCCTCAAGGCCGGCGACCAAGTCAATGTGACGGTGCACGAAGGGGGAGCGCTCGTCATCACACCCATGCGTCCGACGATTCCCGCCGCGGATGCGGCCGCCTCGGCGAAAGCGCTGATCCGACGGAACAGCAAGCTCTTCAAGCGCCTTGCCTAAGAAGGCGTTTCGGCACCTAGAGGTCGAAGCGGTGGTGGCGATTCACGCCGAGGTGCTCGCGGCGCATGGCGGCAGTCCCGGTCTCAGGGACAAGGGCCTGCTCGAATCCGCGGTTGCCGCACCGCAAGCGTCTTTCGGCGGGCAACCGCTGATTGTGGATCCGATCGAGATCGCCGCTGCGTATCTCTTTTACCTCTGCCGCAATCATCCTTTCGTGGATGGCAACAAGCGTACGGCCCTCGCTGCGTCCCTTGTGGTTCTCGGCGAGAACCGACTGCTTCCAGACCCGGAACTGCCTGACCGGCACATCGATGACTGGGAGTCGCTCGTCCTGGATGTCGCTGCATCGAGGATCGACCGCGAGCAGACCTCCGCTCGGCTAAAGAGGCTGCTCAAGCGCAAGACGTGAGTTTGGGCTCCGACCCGCTTTTCAGGCTCAGGCGGCTTGCTTGTGCTCCGGCTGCGGCAGCTCGCCGATCGCCGTCCTCACCGCGTCTTCCACCTTGTCGAGGAAGACGAACTCGAGCTTGGCTTTCGCATCGGCGGGGATGTCCTCGAGGTCCTTGGCGTTCCTCGCGGGCACCATCACGGTCTTGATGCCGGCGCGAAGCGCCGCGAGGGACTTTTCCTTCAGGCCGCCGATGGGCATAACCAGGCCGCGCAGGGAGATTTCGCCGGTCATCGCGACGTCGGCGCGGATCGGCTTGTCGGTGAGCAGAGAGACCAGCGCCAGGTACATCGCCACGCCCGCGCTGGGCCCATCCTTGGGCGTCGCGCCCGCGGGCACGTGCACGTGGATGTCCACGTCGTCGAGCTTGAGGCCGAGCGTGTTCTTCGCGAGCGTGAGCGCGGCTTGCGCCGACTCCTTCATCACGTCGCCGAGCTGACCGGTGAGGATGAGCTTGCCCCTGCCCGGCACCCTGGAGGCTTCGATGAACAGGATGTCGCCGCCTACCGGCGTCCAGGCGAGGCCCGTGGCCACGCCGGGGGTCGCGGTGCGCAGCGCCACCTCGTTCTCGAACTTCTTCGCGCCGAGGATGCCGTGGAGATCCTGGGCATCGATGACGATCTGCTCGGTGACCCCTTCGGCGATCTTCATGGCGGCATTGCGAAGCACCGACCCGATCGCGCGTTCGAGGTTGCGCACGCCTGCCTCGCGCGTATAGTCGGCGATGATCGTTCTCACGGCGTCATCGGAAAGGGAAACCTGGTCGGCAAGCAGACCATTGGTCTCGAGCTGCCGTTTCACGAGGTACGTCTTCGCGATCTGCAGCTTCTCTTCCTCGGTGTAGCCGGGCAGCTGGATGATCTCCATGCGGTCGCGCAAGGGCCCCGGGATGGTGTCGAGCTGGTTCGCGGTGGCGATGAACATCACGCGCGACAGGTCGAAGTCCTGCCCCAGGTAGTTGTCGCGGAACTTCGCGTTCTGCTCCGGGTCGAGCACTTCCAGCAGCGCCGAGGACGGGTCGCCGTGGAAGCCGCCCGCGCCCAGCTTGTCGATCTCGTCGAGCATCAGCACGCCCGCGCGCGAGCCCGCGCGCTTGATCGCAGTGATCACATTGCCGGGTAGGGCGCCGATGTAGGTGCGCCGATGGCCGCGGATCTCGGCCTCGTCGTGCGTGCCGCCCAGCGCCACGCGCTGGAATTTGCGGCCGGTCGCGCGCGCGATGGACTGCCCGAGCGAGGTCTTGCCCACGCCCGGCGGGCCGACGAAGCACAGGATCGGGCTCTTGCCCTCGGGGTTGAGCTTGCGCACCGCGAGGTACTCGAGGATCCGGCGCTTGATTTTCTCCAGGCCGAAGTGGTCCTCGTCGAGCACTTTTCTCGCCTCGGCGATGTCGATTGCCTTTTGCGGTTCCGCCTTCCAGGGCAGCTCGGTCATCCACTCGAGCCAGGTGCGCAGCATCGAGCTCTCGGCCGACTGCTCGCCCATGCGCGAGAGGCGCTTGAACTCCTTTTTCACGTGCTTGAGCGTCTCTTCCGGGAAGCCGGCCGCGTCGATCGCCTTCTTGAGTTCCTCGATCTCGGCCGCGGTGTCTTCCTCGTCGCCCAGCTCCTTCTGGATCTGGCGCATCTGCTCGCGCAGCACGTGCTCGCGCTGGCGGTCGTCGAATTCCTTGCGCGTCTTGTCGCCGATCTCCTTCGAAAGGCGCATCACCTCCAGGCGCTTGGCGAGGAAGCCCAGCACCTTGTCCAGGCGCGCGCCGAGCTCGACGGTATCGAGGATGTCCTGCTTCTCCTCGTTCTTGATGTCGAGCAGGTTGGCGACCATGTCGGCGAGCTGGCCGGGCGACTCGATCGCGCGCACCACCTCGGCGAGCTCGTCCGGGGCGTTCGGCAGCAGGCCGATCGCCTCGACCGCCTGCTCCTTCAGCTGCAGGAAGCGCGCCTCGACCTCCGAGCCGGAAGCCGTGGCCTCGGGGATCCAGGCGACGCTCGCCACCAGGAATGGCCAGCCTTCGAGGAACTCGAGCACGCGGAAGCGCCGCTCGCCCTGCACCATGAGGTGGCTCGCGCCGCCCGCGGCGCCCGCGTAGCGCACCACCTGGCCGGCGGTGCCGACGCGGTAGAGGTCCTTCGGGCCGACGCTGTCGGTCCGGGGATCGCGCTGCAGGAGAAAGCCCACCTTGAGGCTGTTGCGCGTGGCTTCGCTCGCCGCGGCCACGGAAGACGCGCGGCCCACGGTGATCGGCGAGATCACGCCCGGGAAGAGCACGGCGTTCCTCAAGGGGATCAGGATCAGCGCGTCCTCGGGGATCGGGCGCGTCGCGAGCGCAGTCGAACGGCCGCTTGGCGAGGCTTTTTCCTGCCCAGCCGCCGCTTCCACCGCTTCGCCCTCCAGCACTTCCGCCTTGTCCTTCTTCCTGCGCCAGAAATCCATGACATCTCCCGGGAACCAACGCGGGTATACGCGTCTCGACTTAAGTGAGGGCGTTTGGGCACGAATCAACCCCGCCGATGTCCTAGAATTGCAAGGAAAATCCCACAAACGAGGATCCTGGTATGCCTGCCACCACCACCGCCAGCGGCCTGATCATCGACGACCTCGTGGTCGGCACGGGCGCGGCTGCCGCCGCGGGACAGCAGGTCAGCGTGCACTACACGGGCTGGCTGCTTTTCGGCGGCGAGAAGGGCAAGAAGTTCGATTCCAGCAAGGACCGCGGCGACCCGTTCGGCTTTCCGCTGGGCGCCGGCCACGTCATCAAGGGCTGGGACGAGGGCGTGCAGGGCATGAAGGTCGGCGGAACACGGAAGCTGACGATTCCCCCTGCGCTCGGCTACGGCGCGCGCGGCGCCGGCGGCGTGATCCCGCCCAACGCCACGCTGATCTTCGAAGTGGAGCTGCTCGGCGTGGGCTGAGGCGGCGCATGCAATACCTCCTGCAGGCCTTCGTCGCGCTCGGCGCCCTGATCCTCGGGCCCACCGTGCTCGAGACCCCCGAGCAGCTCGAGTGGCAGATCGTCGCCGCCGTCGTGATGCTGATCCTGGCCGGCCTCGCCTACCGCGGCATCGTCGGCTTCGTGAACAGCCGGCGCCCGAAGCGCTTCCTCGACAGCGTCATGGCGCCGAAGCAGCCGCCCAAGCCGAAGGAGTGAGCGCCCCCGGCAGGTAGAGCGGGTGCGCGGGCTCGTCGTTGGCGTTCAGTCGCAGGGTGTGAAGGGAAATCCGGTTTTTTCTCAGTATCGCTTTTACGTCTGAAGAGCGATCGAGAAACAAACCATGATTCCCCCACGCACAGACAACGATCGCCGCCTCGCGCGCCGCGCGCAGGATCGCCGCGTCGTTGCCCGGTCCGACCGGGTCCGCAGCCGCTCTCATCTGTTTTGGACTTGTATTTCTGAATGCAAAAATATTCGTAACGATGAGCGCGCCATATCCCCAGCGTTCGGCGTAGTCGCGCGCGCGTGCGCAGGTCGGATCGAGCTTGTGCTCGTCCGCGGTGCTGGGATTGAGCATCAGGAAGTTCGCGGCGGGCTTGCCGGCGTCCCAGCGGCGCCACAAGAGGTAGCGCCAGCGCCGGCAGGACGAGAACTCCGCCCCCGCCGCGTTCCTGACAATGGGGTCAGAGCCGGATATTCCGCAGGGCGGAATATCCGGCTCTGACCCCCTTTTCCTACTCCGCACCCTCCACCACCCGCATGTCGCGGTCCACGTTGCCCTCGCCGAGCGCGCGCAGCGCTTCCTGGTAGCCCGGGCTGGTATAGGCGGCGAGCGCCTGGCTCATGCTCGCGAACTCGATCACCACGGTGCGCTGCTTCTGCCCGTTCTCGTAGGTCTGCACCGGCACGCCGCGCACGAGGAAGGTGCCGCCCGCCGCGATCATCGCCGGCCCGGCGAGCTTGGCGTAGGCCGCGAGCTTGTCGGGATTCTTGATGGACTTGTAGGTGGTGACGATGTAGGCCTTGGGCATGCGGTCCTCCGTGGATGGAAGGCCGCAATGTACCGTCAAATCACGCCCACATGCCCCGCAGTCTCGCCGCCACGTCCACCGCCGCCCCGCCCGGCGCGCGCGGCTCGGTGTCCGCGAGCTCGCCGTACGCCGCGGGCTCCATGCACTGCATCACCTCGCGCGTGAGGAAGCGGCTCTTCGCGCCGTAGACGTGCCGGTCGCCCATGCGCGACTGCTGCGTGACGTAGAACCTGAGCGGCGCGATGAGGTGCAGCTCGGTCTTCGCGCGCGTCATCGCCACGTACAGCAGGCGCCGCTCCTCGTCGATCTGCTCGGGCTTGCCCGCGGCGAACTCGTTCGGGAAGTTGCCGTCCGTGACGTTCAGCACGTGCACCGATTCCCACTCCTGGCCCTTGGCCGAGTGCACGGTGGAGAGGATCAGGTAATCCTCGTCCAGCATCGCCTCGCCCGCCTCGCCGCCCGTGGCCGCGGGCGGGTCGAGCGCGAGGTCCGTGAGGAATTGTTCTCTGTTCTGATATCGAGAAGAGATTTTTTCCAACTGAACCAGATCCCCCGCCCGCACTTCGGCCGCGTCGTAGCGGCGCTCGAGGATCGGCTCGTACCACTCGCGCACGCGCGCGACCTGCCCGGGCCAGGCCGTCTTGCCGTCACCGAGAAATCGCATCAACGAATTGAATTCGTTCGATGGGGTTTTCATTCCGGACCATGCAAATCCATTCGCCTCGAACCCGGTGAATGCCCGCTCCGCCCCCTTCGGCCCCACGCCGTCCAGGAGCTGCAAGGCGCGCCACGCCGCCACGCGGTGCCTCGGGTTGTCGGCCCAGCGCAGCACGGCGAGCAGGTCCTTCACGTGCGCGGCCTCGAGGAACTTCAGGCCCCCATACTTCACGTAGGGGATGTCGCGGCGCACGAGCTCCAGCTCCAGCACGTCCGAGTGGTGCGAGCTCCTGAACAGCACCGCCTGGCGCATGAGAGCGAAGCCCCGCTCGCGCGCCTCCAGCACCTCCTTCACCACGTACTCGGCCTGGCCCTGGTCGTCCGCCACGGTGACGTAGCGCGGCCTCCGGCCCCGCCGCGTCCTGGAAACGAGCTTCTTGCCCATCAGCGCGTTGGCGAGATCCAGCACCTCTTGCGTGGAACGGTAGTTTTCCTCCAGCGGAACGATGTTGGCCTGCGGGTACTGGACTTTGAATTCCTGGATGTTCTCTACAGTAGCGGCGCGGAACGAGTAGATCGCCTGCGCATCGTCCCCGACCACCGTGAGCCCCAGGCCCGGCGGCTCGCGCCCGCCCGCGAGGCCGTGCAGGATCTCCGCCTGCAGGCGGTTGGTGTCCTGGTACTCGTCCACGAGCACGTGGTCGAAGCGCGTGGTGATCGCGGGCCCGAGCTCGGCGTCCTGCATCATCGTGTGCCAGTACAGGAGCAGGTCGTCGTAGTCGAGCGCCTGATGGTTCAGTTTTTTCTCTACAAAACATCTGAACAGATCCTTGAGCTCCGATTCCCACTCCGCGCACCACGGGAAGGTCGAGGCGAGCGTGTCCATGAGCGTGCCCTGCGTGTTCACGCGGTGCGAGTAGATCGCGAGGCAGGTGTCCTTGCGCGGGAAACGCTTCTCCTTCGCCGACAGCCCGCGCTCGTGCCGCACCACGTCCAGCAGGTCCGCCGCGTCCGCGCGGTCGAGCACGCTGAAGGACTCCGCGATGCCCAGCCGCCGGCAGTGCTGCCGGATGAGCCGGTTCGCCACCGCGTGGAACGTTCCGCTCCAGGGCAGCCGCATGTGGGAAAGCCCGGCGGCCAACGCTTCGCTCCCCCCGCGCAGCGCCTGGCCGACCACCCGCTGCGCCCGCCGCGTCATCTCGAGCGCCGCGCGCCGCGAGAACGTGAGCAGCAGGATCCGCTCCGGCCGCACGCCCGCGAGCACCAGGTGCGCGACCCGGTGCGCGAGCGTGTTCGTCTTGCCCGTGCCCGCGCCCGCGAGGATCAGCAGCGGCCCCGCCAGGAACGCGCCGTCGGCGGCGCGTTGGCCGTACGTCGCCGCCTCGCGCTGCGCCGGGTCCAGCCGGTCGAAAACTTCGATCGCGCCCATGGAGGGGCGACTATAGGCGGAAACTGTGTTTATATCCAGTAGTCGGCGGAGGCCGCACTTCATGGCCTTCACCACCACGCCCACTTCGCGCTGTGGCGATGCCTCGGATGCATGAGCGGGCTGTAGTCCGGGTCGGCAAACCAGCGAAGCAGCTCCCGGGTGTCCGCATTGCGCTGGCGTCGCTTGAAGATCCTGCAGAACCGGTGCGGTACTCCGCCCCTTATCGTGAACTCGGCGTCGGAGTGGAAGCGCGCGATCGCGCGACGGCCCTCGGGCGAATGGAGATCGATCAAGTCGTGGGTGAAACGACACGACGCAGGATCGAAAAACGAATGGCGCAGCACCCAGCGATACTCGTGGCGCTCGCCGCGGCGGCGGTAAGTACGTGACATGACATAGCTCCCGGTTAAAGGTCACTACGTCATGCCGTTCTCCTTTCGGCTCTTGAACATTGAACTCGAAGATCTATAGTGCGACTTCGAGCGGCGCGTCCTGCAGCGCACTCACGCGCATGACCGAGAATCCGAGCACCTTGCCCTGGTCGTCGACCTTCTCCATGACGTGCGGATTCGCCGTCTCGCGGAAAACCCCTGGACGCTGCTCGAACATGACCTCCAGGAAGTCGCCTTCCTTGTCGTACCAGATCTTCAGTTTCTTTTCGGCCATAGCTGTCTCCCTCCCACCGGCTTCCTCACCAGGTACGCCGTCAGGACGAAAGCGTCATTCTCCGCCAACCTGACCACGACGCATAGGTGCTTGTCCCCCACCTGCGTGGCATGGTACATGCGGTAGTACAGGCGGGCCTGCGGATCGCTGAGGGACTGCAGCACCCTCTCCGGCCGCAGGAGCGTTTCCTCGATCGGGCGCTCCATGGCCCGCATCTCAGGGTGCTCGAGAATATGCGCCAACCGCTCATCTGTGAGCCGGATTGCCCTTCCCTCGTAGTCCTTGAGAATCCTCATGCCGTGCCCGTCGGTTCAACGCACGAGAGCGCGGGGCGGATGACGCCGCCCTGTATAGTCCAGCCCGAAGGCCGCCCGGTTACCGAACACCCCACCCTCGAACCCCGTCCTCCATGAGCCCGCAGCGCTTCCTGCGCGACTACACCCTGGCGGTCTCCGCCTGAGTGCGCCACCCATGGTCTTCCAGAGGACGCTGCAGTTCCGCACCCGCGGCCGCGGCACCACCGACATCACCGCCGACGTCCAGCGCGCCGTCGCCGCGAGCGGCATAGAGCAAGGCCTCTGCAACGTCTTCCTGCAGCACACCAGCGCCTCGTTCATCCTCTGCGAGAACGCCGACCCCGACGTGCGCCGCGACCTGGAGACCCTGCTATCGCGCCTCGCGCCCGACGGCGACCCCGCCTACGTGCACGACACCGAGGGGCCGGACGACATGGCGGCGCATGCGAGGTCCATGCTCACGTCCAACAGCCTCGCGATTCCGGTGAGCAGCAGCGCGTTGATGCTGGGGACCTGGCAGGGGATCTACCTCTACGAGCATCGCACCGCGCCGCATTCGCGCAGCGCAATCGTCACGGTGCAAGGCGACGCCTGAAAACCGAATGAAGGGGGCGGACGCCTTTTCCGCCCCCGCCCCGCCTCACCCCTCGATGCGCACCACGCCCATCATGCCGCTCGCCTGGTGTTCGAGCACATGGCAGTGGAACATCCAGTCGCCGGGGTTGTCGGCGACGAACGCGACCTCCGCGCGCTCGCGCGGGGCGAGCAGCGCGGTGTCGGCCCAGGGCCGGTGCGCCACCGGCCGGCCGTTCCTCGTCAGCACGCGGAACGCCACGCCGTGCAGGTGGATCGGGTGGAACCACGCCGTGTCGTTCGCGAGCTCCAGCACCACCGAGCGGCCGTGGCGCAGCGTCAGCAGGCGCGCGTGATGCGATTCATCGGTGCTGACCGCGTGGCCGTTGATCGTCCACACCGCGCCCCCCATGCCCCGCATGCCACCCATCCCGCCCATTCCGCCCATTCCGCCCATCCCACCACCCATCCCACCCATGCCGCCCATCATGCCGTCGCCGAACGAAAAGCGATGCCGCTCCGCCTTGGCGAGGTCCGGCTCGGCGAGCGGATTCGCCGCCAGCGCCGGCACCGGCCCGGGCGGCCGCGCGCGCAGCGGCGCGCGCTCGCTGTACGCGAGGTCCACCAGCCGGTACGCCATGCGCGGGGTGAAATCATCGAGCACGCGATGGCGCGAGCCCGGCGCCGCGCCGCAGTCGAGCACCAGGTCCGCGCGCATACCGGGCCCGAGCACCACGCGGTCGCGCTCCGGCCGGTGCGGCGCCACCGGGTGACCATCGAGCGCGATCACCCAGGGCGCATGGCCGGCGAACGACAGCGCGAAGATGCGCGCGTTCGCGGTGTTCGCGAGGCGCAGCCGGATCCGCTCGCCCGCGTGCACCTCGAACGTCTCGCGCACCTCGCCATTCACCACCACGGTATTGCCGATGCGCCCGGCGTGGCTCGCGTCCATGAAATTGTCGAAATCCCCCACGATGCGCGCCTCGCGGTCCAGCCGGAAATCCGACAGCACCCACACCACGTCGCGGTCTACCGCGAGCGGCTCGGGCTCATCCACCACCAGCGCCCCGTACAGCCCGCGCCCGAGCTGCTCGGAGCTGGCGAGGTGCGGGTGGTACCAGAACGTGCCCGCGTCGGGCAGCGCGAACTCGTAGGTGAAGCGCCCGCCGCCGGCCGCGATCGGCGGCTGCGTGACGTGCGGCACCCCGTCCATCGCGTTCGGCAGCCGGATGCCGTGCCAGTGCACCGTCGTCTCCACCGGCAGGCGGTTGTCCACCACGACCCGCAGCCGATCGCCCTGCCGCGCGCGCAGCACCGGACCCGGCACCGTCCCGCCGTAGCCCCAAACGTCGGTCTGCGGATACCCGCTCCCTGCCAGCGTCACGCGCGCCACGCGCGGCTGCAGGCCGACCGGCTCGCCCCGCGCGCGCCGGCCACGCCGGCATCGCCAGCGCGCCGGCCAGGGCCGAGGACGTACGGAGGAAATCGCGGCGGGTGAGGTTCATCGCTACTACTCTACGCCGGACTGCATGGACTTCACCACCACGTCCACTTCGCGCTGTGGCGATGCCTCGAAATCGCGCGACGGCGCTCGGGCGAATGGCGATCGATCAGGCAGCTAATGACAACTGCGTAAATAATGTCCTATACTGTGCGCCGGAGGTGCTCCATGAGACCCACCGGAAGCCCAGAAGAACTCGAACATCGCCGGATGCGGGCGCTGGCCTTGCTCAAAGAAGGAT
>JBASCW010000165.1:0-26001 GCA_049651845.1 Burkholderiales bacterium
AATTGGAAAAGACACTTGTTCAGAGCACGATCGGGCAGTAAAAAAGCCCGCATCCGACGCCGATCGCGTCCTTGGAACCCAATTCATCGTGGTCGCGCACATTAGCGGCTACTTCTTCAGACCTTCCCGCCTAGTAGACCGCGGGCACGTACATGTCCGGCGGGATCGGGCCGCGGTGGTAGTCCGGGTTGTGCACGCGCGCGGGCAGCCTCACCTCCGGGTGATCCAGCTCCCGGTACGGGATGCGGCCGAGCAGGTGGTGGATGCAGTTCAGGCGCGCGCGCTTTTTGTCTACCGCCTCGACCACCCACCAGCGCGCCTCGGGGATGTGGGTGCGCTCGAGCATCGCCTCTTTCGCCTTGGTGTACTGCTCCCAGCGGCGGCGCGACTCCAGGTCCATCGGCGAGAGCTTCCACTGCTTCATCGGGTCGTGGATGCGCATCTGGAATCGCAGGTGCTGCTCGTCGTCGGTGATCGAGAACCAGTACTTGATGAGGATGATGCCGGAGCGCACCAGCATCTTCTCGAACTCGGGCACGTCGTGGAAGAACTCCTCGAGATCGCGCTCGTTGCAGAAGCCCATCACGCGCTCGACGCCGGCGCGGTTGTACCAGCTGCGGTCGAACAGCACCATCTCGCCGCCGGCCGGCAGGTGCGTGATGTAGCGCTGGAAGTACCACTGCGTGCGCTCGCGCTCGTTCGGCGCCGGCAGCGCCACCACGCGGCAGACGCGCGGGTTGAGCCGCTGCGTGATGCGCTTGATGACCCCGCCCTTGCCGGCTGCGTCGCGGCCCTCGAACAGCACCACCACCTTGAGCTTGTGGCGAATCACCCAGTCCTGCAGCTTGACGAGCTCGCCCTGCAGCCGGAACAGCTCGCGGAAGTAGAGCTTGCGGCCCATGCCGGCACGCGCACGCTGCTCGTCCGGGTGCTCGGTTATGTCTTCGAGCAGCCGCTCCATGCGGCCGTCGTCGATCTCCATTTCCAGCTCCTCGTCGAAGCTGTCCTGCATGTCGGCGTGGGCGCGCCGCTTGAGCGAGTTGGGGCCCTTGGGCTTATTCATGACGTAAGGACAACGCCGGCGCGCGCCGCTCCGGCCTCAGCGGCGGTCCGGGCGCGCCGCTAGGGCCGCAGGTAGGCGTATCCCTCGCGCTGCTGCAGGCGCGTGATCTCGGCGACGCCGGAGGGCACGTAACTCACTTCGTCGATGAACTGGCCCTTGTTGAGCTTGCGGTTGCGCAGCGTGATTTCGCAGACATCGAACTTGACGCCCTGGTTCTTGAGGTCCTGCACGATCACCTCATACGGATTGCCGGCGGCGTCGCGCTTGCCCTTCATGAGGTAGTCCACGCCCTGTGCGTGCGCGACCACCACGATCTGCGCCTTCGGGTTCACTTCGAGGTGGTTGCGGATGTTGCGCAGGCCGTTGGTGGCCTGCGGCAGTCCGTCGTTCAGGTGGTAGACCACCTTGTCGGGTGCGACCGGGCCGCTCGAGGGGCCGCCGGTGTTGGCGCAGCCGGCCAACGCGAGCAGCAGGATGATCAGCGTCGAGAGAGTCTTCATTGGTTTCCTCCTTGGTTGCAGATGCAGGCGTTCCTGGGGTTGGTTGATCCGAGCTTCGTGAGTGGGGGCAGCGGCCTCACGCTACCCCCGCGTTGCGTTCCATGCCGATGAGGCGCGGCAGGTTGAGCGTGCGCGGCGCGAGGGACTTGCGGTCGCGCAGGTAGCGCTCGACCACGTCCCACACCGGCTCGCCCTGCGGATTCTCGGCGACCGACGCCCAGCCCGCAAGCTTGTAGCGCTTGCCGGCGTCGAGCGGCTTGCCCTGGATCCGGAGGTCGGATATCCGCGTGCCGATGCCCGCGGCAGGATCGCAGGCGTAGGTCAGGCCGCCCACGCGCACCATGTCGCCGCCCTGCTGCCGGTAGGGGTCCGGATTGAACAGGTTGTCGCAGACGTCCTCGAGGATCGCCTTGATCTCGGCGCCGGTGGGCTCGCTGAGCGTCACCTGCGGGTAGGTGATCGCGGTCTGGTCCATCAGATGCTCGCGCAGGATCGGCTGCCCGGGCAGCAGCGTGGTGCCCCAGCGGAAGCCCGGAGAGAACGCGATCTCGGCGCCCTTGACCGCCAGCATCGCATCGAGGATCAGCTGGTCGAAGGTGCCGTTGAAATTGCCGCGGCGATAGAGCAATCCCTCGGTGACCGCGAGCGGCTCCTCCAGCTTCGCCTTGTAGGGGGCGCGCACTCGCTCGATCAGCACCAGCATCGCCGGGTCCGCCGGCAGCAGGTTCGAAAACACCGGCAGCAGGCGGTAGCGGAAGTCCACCACCGAGGACTTCACCTCCAGGTCGAGCACCGACAGGAACTTGCCGTTGGAGCCCGAATTGCAGACGATGGTCCGGCCGCCCGCGTTCGGCACGATCACCGGCACCGGCACGCCGTCGTGGGTGTGGCCGCCGAGGATGGCGTCGATGCCGCGCACGCGGCCCGCGAGCTTCACGTCCACGTCCATGCCGTTGTGCGACAGCAGCACCACGGCGCGCGCGCCCTTGGCGCGCACTTCCTCGACGAGCTTCTGCAGCTCGGCTTCCTGGATGCCGAACGTCCAATCTGGGACGAAATGGCGCGGATTGGCGATCGGGGTGTAGGGGAAGGCCTGCCCGATGATCGCCACCGGCACGCCGTTCGGCTCGCGCATCACGTAGGGTTTGAACACCGGGTCGTTGAAGTCCGCGGTCTTCACGTTCTGCGCGAGGAACTCCATGGGCGCCAGGCCCTTCACCGCTTCCTGGACGCGCTTGTCGCCGTAGGTGAACTCCCAGTGTGCGGTCATGAGGTCCACGCCGAGGAGCTTTTGCGCGTCGATCATGTCCTGGCCGCGCGTCCAGAGCGAGGTCGCCGAGCCCTGCCAGGTGTCGCCGCCGTCCAGCAGCAGGGCGCCGGGGCGCGAAGCGCGCAGTCGCTTGACGAGCGTGGCGAGGTGCGCGAAGCCGCCCACCTTGCCGTAGCGCCGCGCCGCGGCCTCGAAGTCGAGATAGGTGAAGGCATGCGCCTCCGGCGTGCCCGCGGCGATGCCGGCGCGCTTCAGCAGGTGCTCGCCCACGAGGTGCGGCGCGCGCCCGGCCGCTTCGCCGACGCCGATGTTGGCGTTCGGCTCGCGGAAGTAGATCGGCAGCAGCTGCGCGTGGCAGTCGGTGAAGTGCAGCAGGCTGACGTTGCCGAAGCGCGGCACGTCGTACAGCGCCTGCGACGCCTGCGCGAGGCTGTCGCCCGGACGCAGTGCAGCACCCGTGGCGGCGGCGAGCGCGAGCAAGCGAAGGAACTCTCTGCGCTGCAAGCTGATTCCCCCCCTCGAAGTGCCGGTAGACTAGCATCGGGCCGGGAGTGGAGGAAATTAGGGCAGGTTATGGGCGTAACAGAAACTCGATTGGCCCTGCGCCGCCTGTGGGCTTGTGCGCAGAGGACTTATTTGAGTAATCTAGCCCGATTGACCCGAGTTGGCTCTTCTCATGATTCACCCGACATAGGCAGGAGGAGACGGAAATGGATGACGCAAGAAGATCGGTGGTGAAAGGAATTTGGGCCGTGGGGGCCCTGGCCGGGGCGGTCGCCGCCGGCCTGCTGAGCCCGGTGCGCGCGCTGGCCGCCTGGAACAAGGGCGCGTTCGACGCCAAGAGCACCCTCGACGCGATGCGGGCGCTCGGCATGGCCAATGCCGAAGACAGCAAGGCGATCCAGATCCGCGCTCCCGACATCGCCGAGAACGGCGCGGTGGTGCCGATCGACGTCACCAGCGACGTGCCCGGCACCACGAGCATCTCGGTGTTCATCGAGAAGAACCCGTTCCCCTATACCGGAACCTTCGACGTCTCGCAGGGTGCGGTGCCCTACGTGCACCTGCGCGTGAAGATCGGCGAAACCTCGCCGGTGCGAGTGGTGGTCGCGGCCGGCGGCAAGCACTTTACGGCCGTGAAGGAAGTCAAGGTCACCATCGGCGGCTGCGGCGGCTGAGCGGAGGAGAACATGGCCGAACCGATGAAGATCCGGGCCACGCTGCAAGGCGACGTGGCCGACGTGCGCGTGCTGATGGCGCATCCGATGGAAACGGGCCAGCGCAAGGACGCCGCCGGCAAGGTCGTTCCGCTGCATTTCATCCAGACCATCACCGCGGAGCTGAACGGCAAGACGGTGTTCACCGCCGACGTCAGCCAGGCGGTGTCGCGCAACCCGGTCTTCGCCTTCAAGGTGAAGGGCGCCAAGTCGGGGGACAAGCTTTCGGTCACCTGGCAGGACAACAAGGGCGAGAAACGCACAGATGAGGTTGTGATCAAAGCCGGATCCTGAAGTCGTCAAGAAACGAACGCACTGGAGGAGACAAAATGAGGCAGGCGCTCGTGCTGGGAATCGTTGCCGCCGCGCTGGCGGCGCCGTGGCAGGGGGCGGCCGCGCAGTCCGCCGACCCTACAGCTGCGGAGTTCGACAAGTTCCGCGAGATCATGGAGCAGGACAATCCCGCGGAGTTGTTCGAGGTGAAGGGCGAGGAGTTGTGGCGCGCGCGCCGCGGACCGAAGAAGGCCTCGCTGGAGCAATGCGACCTGGGCCTCGGGCCCGGCGTGCTGAAGGGTGCTTACGCCCAGTTGCCGCGCTATTTCGCCGACGTGGACCGCGTCATGGATGCCGAGGCGCGCGTCGTGCACTGCATGATCACGCTGCAGGGCTTTACCTTCGCGGAGCTTTCCAAGCAGCCCTTCAGCAGCCTCGTGCGCACGCCCGATCCGGTCTCGATCGTGACTTATGTCGCCGCGCAGTCGCGCGGCATGAAGATCGCCGTGCCGCAAGGCCACCCGAAGGAGCGTGACGCCTTCGAGACCGGCAAGGCGATCTTCCACTACCGCGCCGGCGCCTTCGACTTTTCCTGCGCCAGCTGCCATGGCGTGGACGGCCAGCGCATCCGCACCCAGCCGCTGCCCAACTTCACCAAGCCCGAGCAGGCGATTCGCGCGGTGCAGGGCTGGCCGGGCTACCGCATGACCGGCGGCGTGATGCATACGCTGCAATGGCGCCTGAACGACTGCTACCGCCAGCAGCGCTTCCCGGAGCCGGGCTACACGTCGGAGACGCTGAGCGCCCTGCTCGCCTACGTGACGGGCAACGCCAACGGCCACGTTTATCGCGGCCCGGGCATCAAGCGCTAGGAGACCTAGACCATGCGATTCGCATCCGCAGGACTTCTGGCCGCGGCCGCCGTGTTGCTCGTTTCGTGCGCCACGCCGCCGCGCGACTACCGGCCCGACGCCGTGGCGTTGATGAAGCGGGATTTCCACGCGCGCGGCATTGCCGGCATGGACCGACTGCAGGAAGACGCCGTGCAGGCCACCTGCAACCAGCACCAGGACAATCCGCCGCAGGAGGTCGCCGCCAAGCTGGAGAAGGACCAGTTTGCGGCGATCAAGTGGCCGGCGGACGGCAAGCTGCTCGGCGACTGGCGCAACGGCGAGAAGATCGCCCAGGACGGGCGCGGCATGGCCTGGAACGACAAGGGCGGCGTCGGCGGCAGCTGCTACAACTGCCACCAGATCGGGCCGGCGACGACCTCGTTCGGCACCATCGGGCCGAGCCTGCACCAGTTCGGCAAGAAGCGCGGCTACGGCGCGGAGATCCAGCGCTACGCCTACGGCAAGATCTACAACGCCAAGGCCTACAACCTGTGCTCGCAGATGCCGCGCTTCGGCCACGTCGGGGCGCTCACCGAGCAGCAGATGAGGGACCTGACCGCGCTGCTGATGGACCCGGCCTCGCCGGTCAATCAATAGGGCGGCATCGATGCCCGCGCTGGTACCGCCGCACGGGCGCAGCTCGCTCCGGCCGCTGATGCCTGCAGGCGCGCAGCTCGCCGCCGAGCGCGCGCGTGCCGCGTCGCTGCCCTCGCTGCGCGTGAGCTCGCGCGAGAAGGGCGATCTCATCATGCTCGGCATCGGCGGCTTCACGCCGCTCGAGGGCTTTATGAGCCACGCCGACTGGCAGGGCGTGTGCGACGGCTACCGCACCGCCGCCGGCCTGTTCTGGCCCATCCCGATCACGCTGTCCACGGACCGGGTCACCGCGGACTCCTTCAGGACCGGCACCGACATCGCCTTGCTCGATGCGGAGGGTGGCGAGCCGCTCGCGACCATGAAGGTCACGGAGAAGTACGCGATCAACAAGGCGCACGAGTGCGCGACCGTGTTCCGCACCACCGACCCCGCGCATCCCGGCGTCAAGATGGTCATGGCGCAGGGCGAGGTGAACCTGGCGGGGCCGGTGACGGTGCTCTCGGACGGCGGCTTCAAGGAGAAGTACGGCGCACTGTTCATGACGCCGGCGCAGACGCGCGCCGAATTCGAGCGCCTGGGCTGGTCGCGCGTCGCGGCGTTCCAGACGCGCAATCCCATGCACCGCTCGCACGAGTACCTGGCCAAGGTGGCGATCGAGGTCTGCGACGGCGTGCTCGTGCATTCGCTGCTCGGCAACCTCAAGCCCGGCGACATTCCCGCGGAGGTGCGCACGCGCGCCATTGCCGATCTTGTCGAGAAGTACTTCATGACGGGCACCGTGGTGCAGGCGGGCTATCCGCTGGACATGCGCTATGCCGGGCCGCGCGAGGCGCTGCTGCACGCGCTGTTCCGGCAGAACTACGGCTGCTCACACCAGATCGTCGGGCGCGATCACGCCGGTGTCGGCAGCTACTACGGGCCGTTCGACGCGCATCGCATCTTCGACGAGATCCCGGCGGGCGCGCTGCAGACGCAGCCGCTCAAGATGGACGTGACGTTTTGGTGCTACCGCTGCGGCGGCATGGCTTCCGGTCGCACCTGCGCGCACGGCGACACGGACCGCCTGCAGGTCTCGGGCACGCAGCTGCGCACATGGCTGGGCGAAGGCAGCCCGGTGCCGCCCGAATTCAGCCGGCCCGAGGTGCTGGAGATCCTGCGCGAGTACTACGCCACGATCAAGGAGTGAGAGGTGATGGGCGCCGGGTTCAGGGAGGTCAGCGCCCTGACTCGATCCAGTAGATCGCCAGCCCGAGCGCGATCAGGCCGATGTCCGCCAGGCCGATGACGAGGATCAGGAACGTGATGCGCCGCGCGGCGGGCTTCATCGGCAGCCAGACGCGCCGCATCGACCAGCGGTACAGCGGAATCCATCGCCAACGCCGGTCGCGCTCCAGGTATGCCTTGAGCGCCATCCCCCACGCGTGCAAGCTGCGATCGACTTCGGCGCCCGGGGCGTCAGCGCCCGCCGGTTCGTATTCGTCAGTGATGGTGAGCCGGCTTCCGGCGGGAGTCGGCTGGATCTCGAAGCGTGTGCATTTCTTGAGGCCCGCCGCGTAGTCGACCCGCAAGGTCTGGCTCGACGGGCGTACGACGGACCCCGCCATCACCGAGCGCTGCCCGTTGCTGTGATTCAGAATCTCCGCCCGGAAGCATTCCGGCGCGCGCTGCTCCCACGACGCGAACTCGAGGAAAGGGTTGATACGGTAAAGCGCCTCCAGATCGCGGCAGAACGCGGCGAGCCGAGCGGGGTCGAGGGGGGTCTCCAGCGTCACCCAGGCCGCGTCCCGGCCGGGCGGCGCGCTACCCGCGCTCATCCTGGGTACGGTGCGATCAGCAGCGGTACCGCCAGACCGCGCACCAGGGTTTCGAGCTGCATGCGCGAACGCAGCCCGCGCGCTCCGGCGGGGCGCGGCGAGCCGATCACCACCAGGGCCGGCTTGAGCAGTGCCGCCGCTTCGAGCAGGCACTCGGCCGGCTTGCCCAGCACGATGCGCCGCTCGTAGCGCAGCCCGCGCTCCTGTGCCTGCGCGCGCACGCGCGCGACCTCCTCCTCGATCTCGCGTTCCAGCTGGCGTTCGATGTGCCGGCCGTAGGCATCGCGCGTGGAGGCGTTGTTCAGCCAGTCGTCACCCATCATGCCTTGCCAGAAGTCCGGCACGACGACGAGTTGCGAGAGCCGCGCGCCGGAAGCCGCCAGCCCCAGCGCCAGGCGCTCGGCCGCGCGCGCCCCGGGCGTGCCGTGGCTGGCGAGCAGGATGTGCGCGTAGCCGGTCAGTTAGACGTACAAGTACACCAGCAGCGCGATGGCGAGCGAGAACACGAGCGCCATGAAGTCCTCGTGCCGGTCGCTCTTGAACACGGTGAGCGCCGAGCCGCGGTCGAACTTGTCTTCAGCCATGGTTGTCTCCCGGATTCAGATCGTTTCGGCGACCAGCAGCCAGACCACGATCAGCGAGCCGACCGCCTTGATGATCCCCACGATGCTGCCCACCACCAGCGGCTGCCCGCCGGCCTGCTTGATCGAGCTCATGGTGATCTGCATTCCAAGCCCGACCAGGCCGAAAGTGAAGAACCACGCGATCAGGTCGCGGAACATGGCGATCTTCTTTGCCGTGTGGCGCACCGCGCGGTGCGCCTTCACCAGCACGTCGTTCGCCGCCTTGCTCATGATCTTGGCGTTGACCACGCCGCGCAGCGTGTCGTCGTCGTCGATGGACATGAGCTTCTTGTTCTCCATGAGCCGCTGCAGCGCGGCCTTCTGGTCCTGGCGCTGCACCTTCGCCGCCTCCGCCTGCAGCGCGGCGAGGTCCTTGTCGCCGAGCAGCTTGCTGACGGGCTTGCCCTCCTTGTCCTTCGTCGTCATCGCCTTCTCGCTATTGTCGAAGTACGAGCCCTGGTAATGCAGCGCCGGCGCGAAGATGCCGGTCGAGGACAGCGCGAACATCAGGATGAAGCCGAGCACGAACACCGGGAACTTGCCGACGATCACTTGCACGAGGTCGACCTTTTCCGCGCCCTCCTCGCGCTTCACGTACCACACCGCCAGCCACAGCACGATGATCGGCAGGAACAGCACGCGGGTGATGTTGAAGATCTCGGCGACCTTCAGCGTCTCGATGCCGGTGGGCTGGAAGGCGAGCGCCGCGCCGGCGACCTGGGCGGAGTTGAGGATCCCGGTGCCGGCCCAGGCGCCGAACTGGATGTAGCCCATGCCCATCGCCTTGCCGACGATCGGGAACAGGAACATGCAGATCACGCCGAACAGCAGGATGGTGCCGATGGTGTAGGCGATCTCGGTGGATTTCGCCTTCACCACCGGGGCCGCGGCCACGGCCGCGGACACGCCGCAGACGCCGACGCCGGCCGACAGCACGCCAGTCATCGAATTTGGCATGTTGCGCCGCGCCCCGAGCCACAGCACGAAGCCCACGGAACCGAGCACGAACACGCCGATCAGTACGACGGACAGGCGGCCCAGATGCGCCAGTTCCGCGAGGCTGTAGAGCGCGCCCAGCAGGATGACGCCGGTCTTCAGGCCGAGCCGTGAAAGGCGCACGCCGTTTTCCGCCCAGACCGGCACGCCGAAGACATTGACGATGACGATGCCGGCGATGATGCCCATCACCACGTAGTTGAGGTTCATCACGCTGGCGAAATTGAAGCCGAGGGTCGGCTGCGCCTGGCGACCCCATTGCCCCATCAGCGGATCGAGCCCCCATTTCACGATGAACGCCACCATCATGATGAAGACCACGCCGCCTACCATCGAGAGGTAATAGTCCGTCTGCCCTTCCTTCGGCGTGGCGGCGAGCTGCCACAGGCCGAACAGGATGCCGATCGCGCCGAAAATGTAGCCGAGCATCTGCATCTCACCCACGATGCGGGCGGTGCCGAGGAACTTGATGACCGGTTCCATGGCGCCGGACTGCACCAGGTAGGCGTAGGCCACCATGATGATTCCCAAGACCAGCGGCCAGACCGTCTTGCGCGTGTAGACCATGGCGTGGCACCTCCCCCGGTGTGCTCGCGGCGTGCAATGCACGTCGCCGTGTCAGGATTGTTGCAGGGCGTCGCGCAGGAAGGTAAATAAAATATTCATGGGGCTGTCAGGGATTTCTATCGCTAGATGGTCGCGCGCCGTATGATGCACTGCAAGACCGCCAATGGAACTCGGATGACGCGTTGTGCGTTGCGTCAAAATCGCAATGACGCTGGATAAGGCGCGGCAGCTGCTTACGGTGCAGGCCGATATTGGCGGCTTCTGCAATGCCAACGCAGCCAAGCCGATACTGGCCGAGGTGAGCCGCGAGCATGGCTAGGTTGCGGCGGACGACCTGATCCGCGAGCTCGAGCCCGATCGCATCTTCGGGTTCATTCCCGGCACTGCTTTCGACGGCAGGCTCGCTGACGCAGCGACGCTCGATATCCTCGAATAGATTCTCCTGACCGCCGGATCAGTTTTTCGGTCTGGCGCGGCGATTCGGTTCCCTGCAGCATGCCGGGGGAGGAGGTGACAGCATGCAGACATATGCTCCCCTCGCGGTAAGCTTGCTACGCGAGCGGGCGACGTTCGAGCAACTGCCCCAAGTTGCCGTGCAGCGCGTTTCCCTGGAAGACCCGGCGCTTGCGGTGATGACCGACCTGCGGCGGGTGACCACCATTACCATCGATCCCGAAGCAGCGATCGAGAACGCGATGCGCGTGATGGTCCGGCGCAACGTGCGGCTGCTGTTCGTGGTAAACGTCGACAACGAGATCGAGGGCCTGATCACCGCCACCGACCTGCTCGGCGAGAAGCCGATCCAGTACTTGAGCGAGAACGGCGGCAAGCGGCGCGACATCCAGGTTCACGGGATCATGACGCCGCGCAGCCGGCTCGAGGTCTTGGCTTACGAGGACGTGCGCGCGGCGCGCGTCGGGCACGTGCTTGCCACGCTGCAGAGCAGCCGGCGCCAGCACGCGCTGGTTGCAGAGCGCGACGCCGGGGGCAGTGTGACGGTGCGAGGGATCTTCTCCACCTCGCAACTCGCGCGCCAGCTCGGCCAGGGCGTCCAGACCAGCGACGTGGTGTACGGCTTCGCCGAGATCGAGGCGGCTATAAATCACCGATAGCCGCCGCGCGCCGGACCGCACGCGGTGCGCCGCCGCAGCGCCCCCCCGGAACACCACTTCGACGAGGACTCCGATGAGGCTTATTCTTTTGGGCGCGCCCGGCGCCGGCAAGGGCACGCAAGCGGCCCGGATTTGCCGGAAGTACGGCATCCCGCAGATCTCCACCGGCGACATGCTGCGCGCCGCGGTCAAGGCCGGCACGCCGCTCGGTTTGGCGGCCAAGAAGGTGATGGACTCGGGCGGCCTGGTCGGCGACGACATCGTCATCGGGTTGGTCGAGGAGCGCATTGCGCAGCCCGATTGCGCCAAGGGCTTTCTGTTCGACGGCTTCCCGCGCACGATCCCGCAGGCCGACGCGATGAAGACCGCGGGCGTCAAACTCGACGTGGTGCTCGAGATTGACGTGCCCGACGAGGCCGTCATCGAGCGCATGAGCGGGCGGCTGTTCCACCTCGCTTCGGGCCGCAGCTACCACGTCAAGTTCAACCCGCCCAAAGTGGCCGGCCTGGACGACGCGACCGGCGAGCCCTTGGTCCAGCGCGACGACGACAAGGAAGCAACCGTGCGCACGCGGCTGGACCTGTACCAGAAGCAGACGCGCCCACTGGTCGCGTACTACTCCGCCTGGGCCGCCGGCGGCGACGCAACCGCGCCGCGCTACCGCTGCATCAGCGGCACGGGCAACGTTGAAGAAATCACCGCACGCGCCTTCGCCGCGCTGGGCTGAGGCGGCGGCCCATCAATCGACACGGCACCTTGATTTTCAGAATGGCCGAGAACGTCGACCTTTCCAATAGCGGCCCTGCCGCTAGCCGTGCGCCGCGGGCTCCTTTGGCGGCTGCATGGCGGCCATGCGCTCCTTGGCGAAAGCGACGAAATTGCTGACCAGTTTCGAATAGAACTTCTGCTTCGAGTAGACCAGCGCCAGGCTGCGCACCAGGCGCGGCGCGAGCGCAATCCCGACCAGCAGCCCCATCTGCGTTTCCTTGCTGACGGTGGCGCGCGACATGATCGCGAAGCCGCGGCCGGTGGCGACCAGGCCCTTGAGCGCCTCCGGGCTGCCGAGCTCCATCGCCGGCTGCAGCGCATCCGTCGGGAGTCCGGCCTTCTGCAGGTAGTGGTCGCTGACTTCCCGCGTGCCGGAGCCCGGCTCCCGGCTGATGTAGGCGTGCTGCACGAGCAGGCCGGGCGCGACCGAGCGCAGCTTGGCGAGCGGATGCGACGGCGCGCACACCACCAGCAGCTCGTCCTCGCAGACGATCTCGGTGACGAGCGAGGGCAGCAGCGATTCGCCTTCGATGAAGCCGATGTCGAGGCTGTGCTCGGCGACCTGGTTCTGCACTGTCTCGGAGTTTGCGACCAGCAGGCGGGGCACGACGCCGGGATAGCGGCCGCTGAACTCGCCGAGCACCCGCGGCAGCAGGTATTCGGCGATCGTCATGCTCGCCCCGATGAGCAGCGGCCCCGCAAGCCGCCCGGTCATGTCCTTGAGCCGCGCGTCGAGCTCGGCCGACAGGTTGAGGATGCGATCGGCGTAATCGAACACCACGCGGCCGGACTCGGTCAGGGAAATCTGGCCATGGCCGCGCTCGAACAGGCGCGTGTCGAAGTGCTCCTCCAGCTGCTTGATCTGGAAGGTGACCGCCGGCTGCGTCATGAACAGCGCCTCGGCGGCCTTGGTGAAGGAGAGGTGCTTCGCTACGGCGTGAAAGACCTGGAGGCGCCGATCGGCCATGCTCTATTCAAGCACAATCTGCCGCTGCTCAGGGTCAACGTCGCCGCCGACAGCACGCCGCGCTTCTGGACCATGCTCGCGCACCATCACGGGCTACTCTGGAACGCTTCGGAGTTCGGCCGCTCGTTCGGTGTCGCCGATACCACGGTGCGCGGCTACCTGGGCAAGCCCACCGATGCGCTGGTCGTGCGCCAACTCAAGCCCTGGCACGAGAACATCGGCAAACGGCGGGTGCACTCGCCGAAGGTCTACGTCCGCGCCTCGAGCTGGCGCGCGAATTCCCCGTAGGCGATGCCGGTGTAGCCGCTCGCGGTAGCCCCGGCAGCCACGCAGATGAGCAGGATCAGCCACGTCGGCCAGCCGGCCGAGAACTGGCCCGCCATCGCCGCGGCGGCGGCCATGAGCACGCCCTGCAGCACCAGCAGCTGGCGCGCCGGCATGACCCGGTCGGCGAGCCAGCCCCAGACTGGGCGCGTGACCACGCCGCTGATCTGGTAGGCCGCGAGCGCCTGGCCCGCCGCGATCAGGTCGAAGCCAGCGCGGCTGGTGAGGTGCACCGCCATGAAGGCGACGAAGCACGGCTGGGTCCCGGAGTAGATGAAGCTCGTGAAGGTCAGGTGCGCCAGCGCGGGATTGCCGGCCAGCAGCGCAAACGGCGCGCGCAGGCCGGCGAGCAGCGGCGCGAGCAGCACCAACTGGCAGGCGCGCACCGCGCCGTGGCGATGGATGAAGCCCGCGGCAAGCAGAGAGGAGCCGATGCCCACGCCGTAGACCACCGAGACGAAGTAGCCCACCCAGGCGCCGTCCACCTTCAGGTCGGCGGCCACCATCGGCGCCAGCGCGGGCAGCGTATAGGCCGCCATGATCGCGAGCGTCTGCGTAGCCAGCGTGGCGACGAGCGGCCAGACGGGGAAGGTGGTCGGCGCCAAGCGCTGGTCTAGATCGGCTCGACGTGAATGGTGCTGCGACGATCCCGGATCGGCGGACGGATCTCGATTGCCACGCAAAACTTTTTTCCATGCGCGACCGTATCGCCGGTCGGACACGCGGTCGATCGCGCGGTGTTTGGTGAAAACCTTCTCTCGCGCAGATTCTTCGGCCTCCGCACCGACCCGTTGGGGGTTGATTCCGACGCACTTTGACCGCCACTTCCTCGCGTGGACCCGCGGCGACGGATGGCACCACACCAGGTGGGACAGGACCGAGGCCGTGTTCGCGACCGAGGGCAAGGTGCACGTCGCCGTGGACTTCACCCGCTACCGGGAGGACGGCTCGGTGATCGGGCACTACTTCTCGCTCTACGTCGTCACCTGCCAGGCCGGGCACTGGGGAATCCAGGTCGGCTCCGGCAACGGCACGTGACCGGTCGAACGCCTCCGTGCAGGGCGATCCTGTTCCAGCGGTCACCGAGGCCGCGGCCAGCGGTGAGACGGCGCTGATTCCGTCTACAACGCCATCGGCGAGATGGTGCCCGTTGCCGCAGTGCTGAAGGCGGGCATTTCCAGACCGGAGCGACCCGGGCAGCCCCGGCACGAGTTAGACTGGGTGCAGGCAGGGCTGACGACCGCGGCTTTTCCCGGAATCGTTTTTTGCAGCTACGCATGGATGCGGAAAGAACTTTTCTTGAAACTCCGGACAACAGTCCTTGTGATGATTGGGGCTCCTCCGCGCGCTCCCAGGAGAGCGATCTGAGCGGGTACGGCGGCAAAGCGGTGTCGTGAGCGAGCCGGGCAGCGCATCGGCCACCGAGCGCCGTCCGCGCTGGGCGTGGCTCTTTCCGTTCCTCGCCTGGTTTCCGGTCAGCTCGATCGTCCTGCGCGGCGACCTGATCGCCGGCATCACCGGCGCGCTGGTGCTGGTGCCCAAGGCGATGGCCTACGCGCAGCTCTCGGGCTTGCCAGTCCACTTCGGGCTCTACGTTGCCTTCGTGCCGGCGATTCTCGGCGCGCTGTGGGGGTCTTCGCGCCAGCTCGCCACCGGCCCGGTGGCCATCGTCTCGTTGATGACGGCGGCCGCGCTGACGCCGCTGGCCGCGCCGTTTTCCGACCGGTACGTCGAACTGGCCCTGCTGCTGACGCTGATGGTGGGCGCGATCCAATTCGCGCTCGGCGCGCTCAAGCTCGGCACCATCGTCAATTTCGTCTCGCACCCGGTAATCCTGGGTTTCATGAATGCGGCGGCGATCATCATCGCGCTGTCGCAGCTGGACATGCTGCTGGGCATCCCCAAGGGCCGCAGCGGCTCCTTCCTCGACGACGTCGGGCAGATGCTGACCTTCGTGCCGCAGACGCATCTGCCGACGCTGGCCATGTCGGCGTTCGCGCTCGCGCTGATGCTGATCCTCAAGCGCATTCCCGCAGTGGCCAAGCTCGACGTGCTGATCGCGGTGGTGGTAACCATCGCCGTCAGCGCCGCGATAGGCTACGAGCGCAACGCGCGCGCCACCATCGATCAGATCGCCGATAGCGAGGTGCGCGAGCGCGCCAGGCGTTATGCCGAGACGGCCGCGCACATCGAGCAAGCCCAGACTCGAGCGGCGCAACAGGCCGCGCAACTGCGCGGCATGGAGGGCGGCGACCGGCGCGCCATCGCGGCGTTGCGCCATGAGATGCACCTGAGCGAGCTCGATGCGGCCGACCTCGCCGTGGAGAACAAGGAGCGCTGGGACCGGCTGCAGCGCTCGAGCTTCGAACGCGGCGCCGATGGCGCACCGGCGCTGTACCTGCGCGGGCAGTTGCCCGCGAGCCAGAGCGGCGACGGCCGCGAGTGGCGCCTGAAGAAGATCGTCGGCCAGGAGCTGCATCTGTTCGGCGGTGGGGAGGTCGTGGGCAACATCCCGAGCGGCCTGCCTGCGCTGCGGGTACCCCGCTTGAGCCTGGACGCCGTCCTGTCGCTGCTGTTGGCGGCGCTCGTGATCGCGCTGGTGGGCTTCATGGAGTCGATCGCCATGGCCAAGGCGCTGGCCGCCAAGACGCGCCAGCGGCTCGACCCCAACCAGGAGCTCGTCGGGCAGGGCGTGGCCAATCTGGGCGGCGCGTTTTTCCAGTCGTACCCAGCGTGCGGTTCGTTCACCGGCTCGGCGATCAACCTGCAGGCGGGGGCGCAGACCGGCTTCGCGATGATCTTCAACGGCCTGTTCGTGGTCGCGACCCTGCTGGTGCTGACGCCCTACCTCTATCACCTGCCCAAGGCGACGCTGGGCGTGATCATCCTGCTGGCGGTGACGAGCCTGATCACGCCGGCGGCGCTCAGGCATACTTGGCGCGCCAGTCGCGCCGACGGCGCCGTGGCCGCGGTCACCTTCGTCGTCACGCTGCTCGCGGCTCCCCATCTGGACCGCGGCATCATGATCGGCACCACACTGGCCGTGCTGCTGTACCTGTACCAGACGATGCGTCCGCGCATCGCCGTGCTGGGCCGCCACCCCGACGGCGCGCTGCGCGACCAGCAGGTGTTCGGCCATCTGCCCGACAGCCCCGATGTGCTGGCGCTGCGCTTCGACGCCGGGCTGTACTTCGCCAATGCGGCCTTTTTCGAGGAGCAGGTGCTCGGTGCCGTGGCCTCCAAGCCGGGCGTCAAGGTCCTGCTGATTACCGCATCGACCATCAACCGCATGGACGCCTCGGGCGAGGAGGTGGTGCGCCATCTGGTGGAGCGCCTGCGTGAAGGCAACATCACGGTCGTGTTCAGCGGGCTGAAGAAGCAGGTGCTCGACGTCATGCGCCGCACCGGGCTCGACGGGCTGATTGGCGCGCACAACATCCTGCCCAACGACGATTTGGCGCTGGTGGCGATCTACCGCCAGCTCGGGCGCAGCGGCGTGGGCGAACTGTTGCCGCTGCCGCCTGCGGACGACGCGACGGCCGCTACCGGGACGGCAGGCGCCTGATGGGTTTGCAACTGCTGCCCGGCGCGATGCAGCTCGCAGCGCCCGCCCAAGCGCCGGAGCAGGTGGCGTGCGAACCCATCACGTTCAAGGCGTGACGCCTACGGCTTCTTCGGCGTCTTGTACTCGGCTTCCTTCAGCGGCTCACGAGGCGACATAAGCCCCATTGCGCGCCGATGCGCGAGGGCTCAGGCGCCGAAGTGGGGCATTTCTGCGAACGGTCTCGGATAGACCTTCCTATCCGTTCACGGCATGACGCCTACGGCTTCTTCGGCGTCTTGTACTCGGCTTCTTTCTGCATCGGCTTCCAGACGGTTTCGTAGCCGACGAAGCCCTTCTCGTTCGGCGGCATCTGGCGCGTCGTGTAGAAGGGCGTAACGCCATCGGGAACCTTGGCGGGGGGTGGCTTGTGATCGCTCATGGGTAAGTGGCCTTTCTCCTAAACAGGTCTCAATAGCGATGGGTCGACCGCGGCGCCCGCAGGGATCGCTCCGCCCGCTCTTGTCTCTTCGTCAGTCGCGTCGCGCACGGCCAGGATCGCCAGCGTAAAGAGGATCTCCCTGCCGCAAAGCGGATTGTTGCCGTCGACCGTCAGTTTCTCGTCGTCCACGTGCGTGACGAGGAAACTGCGCGTCTGACCCTTGTCGTTCTCCATGAGGATGGAGGTGCCGACCTGCCGATATTCCTCGGGGACGTTCTCGATCTGGTCCGAGAAAACCAGCGATTCGTCCCGGGGGCCGAAGATCTGGTTGCCGTCGATCGGCACTTCGATGACCTCGCCGGCCGACTTGCCCTCGAGCTCCCTGTGGACCGAAGGGGCGAGGATTTCGTTGTGCCCGTGGACATAGCCCAGCGGGAACTCGACCCGGGTGAGGACGTGCCCCGTTTTCCTGTCGGTCACCTTGTAGGTCAACTCGACGAACTTGCCCGCTCGGACAACTTCGCTGACGACGTGTTCAGAAGATGGATGCACCGAAGATCCTGACTTTGCCATCCTCATAGCCGAGGACCAGCCTGCCCAGCCATTCGCCCGGCTTCTTGGTGCTGCGCTGCCGGTAGAGAACCGTCACGTGCTCGCCCCGGCGGATGATGCCGAGCGCGTCGAATTGCTCCGACAGGTTCCTCGCCAGCTCGCTGTTGGCGAACTGGTGGCCGGCGGTGACCTGGTCCATGGCGAGCGCGAAGGAGCTGGAGAAGCTGCGGACGAACTCGCCGTACTTGCCTTCGTTCGAGGACTTGACGAGGTCGCGCCACAGGGGTTTGGCCATCGCCAGGATTTCCTCGTCCGTCTTCTCGATGATGTTCAAACGGCTACTTCTCGTCCCCGACCAGGTGATACAAGGGTGCCTTTTCCATGGTGTATTCGCCGGTCTTCGGGTCGCGGCGCGAGACCGTCAGTACGTGCCAGTTTGCGTCGTCCACCTTCATGGCGTCGCCCCGATAGTAGTAACCCGGCCAGCGGGTCTCCTTGCGGAACAGCGTATGCTGCGTCACGCACTCGGCGGCGCGATGGCGGTGCTTCAGTTCCCACGCGCGCAGCAGCTCGTGGATGTCCTTGGCGGCCAGGTTCTCGAGGTCTTCCTCCATGATCTTCAGCTTCTTCAGGCCGATGTTGAGGAGCTTCTCGTTGGTCATGTAGTTGACGGTCACGCCGCCGCAATACTCGTCCATCAGCTTCTGCAGGCGGTCCAAGCCCTGCTTCGGATTGATGTAGTGCGGGTTGACGTCGCCCGCCACGATCTCGTTGCGATAGACCCGGTAATGCTCCAGGGGCTTGTAGATCTCTTGCCTGCGGCGCTCGATTTGCGCATCGGATACGGCGATGCCTTCGGCCTTGCCGTCGTCGATGTACTTGCAGGCGGCCTTCGCGGCCAGGCGGCCTTCGGTGAACGAACCCGACGAGAATGCGTGCGGCGTGCCGCCCACCGCGTCGCCGGCTCCGAACAGGCCTTCGATGGTCGTCATGCGGTTGTAGCCCCAGAAATACTCCGGAGGCGAGATGTCCTCGGGGCCGGAGCACCAGGCACCCGAACCGGTCGCGTGGGAGCCCATGACGTAGGGCTCCGATGTGGTCAGCTCGGGATTCTCGTTCTTGGGATCCACGTCGGTGGCGGCCCACAGCACCGCCTGGCCGATGGTCATGCCGAGGAAGTTTTCCCAACCGACTTCTTCAAGGTGAGGATCCTGGAAGGCGCGCATGGTCACCATGTGAATGGGGCCGCGGCCGGCATTCACTTCATTGATGATGCAATGGTTGCGCAGGCAGGTCGGGATCGGCCGGTGGGTCAGGTGCGACGCTTCCGGATCCAGGTATTCCTTGCCGACCATCTTCTGCAGCTCGGGGAACCACTTCGATTCGTACTCCTCGCCCAGGCAATTCTGCGTGTAGGTCTTCAGGTGCAGGAAGTAGGCGCCGACCGGGCCGTAGCCGTCCTTGAAGCGCGCGAGGACAATCCGGTTCTCCATCTGCGTCATCTTGGCGCCGGCATCGATCATGAGGCCGTAGGCGGACGCGGACGACCAGGGCGCGTACCAGGTGCGGCCGGAGCCTTCGCCCACCGAGCGCGGCTTGAAGATGTTGGAGGCGCCGCCCGCGCCGCAGATGACGGTCTTCGCCTTGAAGACGTGGTAGTTGCCCGTGCGCACGTTGAAGCCGACGGCGCCGGCCACCCGGTTGTCCTTGCCCTCGTCCATCAGCAGGTGAGTGACGCAAATGCGGTTGAAGATCTTGTCGGCCGATTTCTTTGCCGCCTCGGCCACGATGGGCTTGTAGGACTCGCCGTGGATCATGATCTGCCAGCGGCCTTCACGCAGGTAGCGGCCGGTCTTCGGGTCCTTCATGATGGGCAGGCCCCACTCCTCGAACTGATGCACCGTGGAGTCGACGTGGCGGGCCATGTCGAACAGCAGGTCTTCGCGCACCATGCCCATCAAATCGATGCGCGCGTAGCGGACGTGGTCCTCCGGGTTATTTTCGCCCCAGCGCGTGCCCATGTAGCAGTTGATCGCGTACAGGCCCTGGGCGACCGCGCCCGAACGATCGATATTGGCCTTCTCGGCAATGACGATCTTCTTGTTCTGGCCCCAGAACCTCGCCTCCCAGGCGGCACCGGTGCCGCCCAGGCCCGCACCGACGACCAGAATGTCGATGCCGTCTTCGACGATCGTGTCGTGGGCCATCAGTAGGTGACTCCCATCTTCATTTTGAGACCTGCGGACGCAAGCGTACGCAGGCCGCCGTCATCCATGCGGATCCATTTCGGCTCGTTGTACAGCAGCTCGCCGTCGCGCAGTTCCTTGCTGGGTCCGGGAACATCCGCGAGCTTGGGGATCGCCTGTCCCCAGGGCTTGGTGGTGATGGGCGACAGGAAGTTCTTCTCCGTGCCGTTGCGGAACTTGATCTTCCAGGCGATCGTGCCCTTCTGCTCGTCGCGGTGGACGCGAACGCTGTGGCCCAGCGGGGCGAAGTCGGCATAGCCGCGCACGTCGATCGCATGTTGCGGGCAGGCCTTCACGCAGGAGTAGCACTCCCAGCACATGTTCGGCTCGATGTTGTAGGCGCGCCGATAGGTTGTGTCGATGTGCATGATGTCCGAGGGGCAAATGTCGACGCAATGTCCGCATCCGTCGCACCTCGTCATGTAGACGAAGGTAGGCATGGTCTCGCTCCTTGATCCGTTCCGCCGGTACCGGCAGGCTGTGTTCTAGTAGTGGCGCGGTGCTTCGCGCTTGATGCCAAGGCCCATGTCCATCGGGGCGTCCCGCAACAGTTCCATCGAGTGCCGTTCCCGTTGCGCTGGATCGTCCCGGGTCAGCGCGGGCAGATTCTGGTTGGTGCCGTTGGCCTCGGAAACCCGCTTCTCGAAGGCCGCCGCGGGCTTGAAGAACATGTGCGCGAACTTGGACCAATACACCCCGCCGAACAGCACCGTGGTGGCGAGGAGGTAGAGGCCGAACACCGCCATGGCGCCGGCCGCGCCCGAGGCCTGCATCCAGGCCCAGACGAGGCCGAGCGTCGCGCTGGCGAGCAGCGACAGGATGAACAGGTCGGCGCGCATCAGGCGCAGCGGCGTGTTGCCTTCGGCCGCGACGTCGACGCGGATGAAGAACCAGAACCAGTAGCCGCCGACGCAGATCATCAGCCCGCCGAGCCACCAGAGCTGCGCCCAGATCGCACCCGCCGCGGGTTCGAACACCATCACCACGGTGGCAAGCACATACAGCACGAAGCCGTACATGCCGAGCAGGTGCGCGATGCGTCGGCGCGCGTTGCAGAACTCGCCGGAGGCGAGCACGTCGACGACGGCGGTCTGCACGGCGATGGACACGAGCTCGCCGCCGCCGAGCTGCTTCGCCTTGCGCGACTTGCGCCAGTTGGCGAAAAAGTACTTGGCGCTGCCCTTGTGCAAGATATCGAACAGCGTCCCCGCCGCGACCAGCGCGATCATGATGACGACATAGGACTGCATGACGGCCGGCGAAATCGAGGCCGAAAGCGCGGCAAACGGATTGGCTGAGAACATCATCCCTCCTCGCGTTGGATTCTACGGGGAGGGGGCACAAACCCTCAGAAAAAAAGGATTATGTCGCTATAGAAGACGCGAATCGGCTACGGGTCGAACGTGATGAACATGGCGGACGTCCATACCTTGGCGTCGTCTATCTGGCGCGCGAAGAAGAACACCGGCCGGTGGCCGTGCGGGCCGTTCCGCGGCTCGACCAGGATAGTTCCGCTCACCTCGCGCGGGGGCGAACGGTCCGCGACGCGCTCGAACGCCAGGAACATCTCCACCCCGGGGAGCTCCTTGCGCAGCCGCCCGAGCCGGAGCAACTCGGCGCCGCTGATCTCCCATTCGAACCTCGGGCAATGCACGAACGGGTTACCGTCGAGCGGATTGCCCACTTTGACGTAGCCGTCGATCGTTCCTTCCACCCGGATCACGGCGGTCGCGAGCGCGGAGACGTCGATCTCGATCGAGTCGGCGTCGCCATAGGTGTCGCTGTGGAATCCGATCCCGGTCGGGCCCTCCCTCCAGCAGCTTTCCTCCAGATGCTCGAAGCCGCGCCCCCGGAAGGTGTTGATCGCCGCGCCACGGACGGTGATCGTTCCCTTCCAGTCCGCCCAGCGGTAGCGATCCTTGATGCGCGCGCCGCCCCAGCGGAAGCGGAACCTGCCCGGGGAATAGCCGAGCTCTTTTTGCAGGTCGCGCTCCCAGAACACGCCTTCGTGGTCATGCGCGCAGATCACATCCCAGCCCGCGTCCCCGAGGAACCGGTAACTGATCTCGGCGGCGCCGCGACATGCGAATTCGTCGCCCTGCACGTGACTGCCGCAGCACGCGAGGCCGACGGTGCGCTCGCCGGTGGTGGCCCAGGTGTGGCGGGCGCGCAGCGCCTTGCCGACCGCGGCGCGATCCAGCGTTTCGGCGAGCAGGCCGGTGATGCAGCCCTTGGTGCCGAAGACCGCGGTTCCGGGGACGCCACCGCCGCACCGCCCACGGTGCTCGTCGCCCGCGGCCGAGGCGCCCAGCTTGTAGCCGCGGCGCATCGCTTCCTCGTAGAGCCAGCCGAAGTGGCCCCACGACGAGCCGATCTCCACCAGTCTTTCGAGCTTCGGATAGTGCCAGTCGAGATTGCAGCGCCGGCCGCCGACATGGGGGATCAGCAGGTGTCCCTCGAGGTCGTGGCAGTAGGCCGCCCACAGCTCCTCCACCGGCCAGGCGCCCGGCTCGATCGCGTCGGCGCCCCGCATGTCCTCGTTCCACTCGAACGAGCGCACGTGGGTGCCGTCCTTCAGAAACGGGAACTCCGGCGTCCGGCCGTGGAGAAAGACCACGTTATGGTCGCCGCCGGCGCACGAGCTGCCCGACCATTCGGTGCCGGGGTAGGCGACGAAGCTTCCGTCCCGGTTGATCTGGTCGATCAGCTCGACGGTGCGGTCCCAGCGCGCCTTGGTGATGTTGAAATCGTTGTGCGCGAACGCCAGCACGTCGAGTCCCGAGACGTCGCGCCCGTAACTCAGGTTGTAGCTCACGTCGTTGGTGCCGATCGTGTCCTCCGAGTGCACGTGCAGGTCGGCGTAGTAGCAGCGCGCGGACGCGAAATCACGGTCGAGCGTCACATAGAAGGTGCAAGGTGCGACAGCCGGATGGTCGGCGAGCCGCGCCGTGATCGCGAGCTCGCCGGATTCGCCGGCCGGCAGGTCATCGAGCGCGAGCACCGCCCATCCCTCGCGCGGCACGGCGCGCTCGCTGCGGTAGACGGCCGCGCCGTCCAGCGTCGCCGTCACCTCGAAGCGTCCCGCCGGCAGGCTCCAGCACGTGTTGCCCCACATGTCTTCGGCGCGCACGCGCAGCACGAACTTCTCGCCGGCGCGTACCAGGCGCGAGCCGGCCATGACCAGCTGTGCCGGCGCTCCCGGGACGACGTCGAGCACGATGTCGTTCGGCACCGCAGCGAAGCGCGAGGTGCCCAGCGGATCGATGTAGCAGCGGAAGCGGAAGCTTTTTTCCACGAAGGTCTGAACGCGCGTGCCGGGGCCGCCGCAGCGCCGGTCGCCGAGGCGGATCACGATGCGGTCGCCCGCCTTGAGGTAGCCGTCGACGGTGTCGACGATCACCGCCTTCTGATACGGCCGCTCGTGGCCCTTCTGGTCGAAGCGCACCTTGAGCGACTGGACTGTCGCGGGACTTTGCCCTTCGAGCAGGGGTCCGGCGTGGTACTCCGCCGAGACGTAGTTCGCGGCTTTCGGGTCGGCGGTCTGGAACAGCGCCCAGTCGGAGTAGAACTTGAAGGTCGCCTTGAACCAGGCTCCGTCGGCCATGCCCGAGGCGCCGAGCTCGTAGTCGAGTACCACTTCGGTCCACTCGCCCGCGACCAGGCGCTCGACATTGCACGACACCTTGCCGAGGAACGGCATCTGCTTGGTCTTCGTGTACAGCCCCGCAGGCGCGACGTAACGGCCGAGCTTGTCCTTGAGCGCGGTCTCGGTATAGGTCGGCTTGTTCCAGTCGCGTTTCATGGTCGGCTATTTCGTTACCGGAACGACCTTTTCGAACGGCCAGGGCGCGCTCGGATCCCATACCGGGATCCCCATGAACGCGTACCACGGCGCCATCACGAGAATTCCGTAGGCAATCGCGATCAGCACCGCGACCCAGCCTACCTTGGCGTAGTCCGTCATCGAGAAGGTGCCGCTCGAGTACGCGATGACCGCCGCGGTGATCTGCGTCGGAAGGATGTAGGCGAAGGTGTCGGTATCGGCGATCAGCATAGTGAACGCAACCGGATGCAGGCCGAGCTTGGGCGCCATCGCGATCAGGATCGGCGCGAGCATCGCGATCGCCGCGACATTGGAGAGCATGCCGAGCCGCATGATGTGGGTCCCAACCATCAATCCCAGGACGATTACCCACCAGGACTGGCCGGTGACCACCGGGTGCAGCTGATCGGCCAGCCACTGCGCGAGCCCGGTCTTGCCCATGGCGTCCGACATCGACAGCGCCCCGGCGAGCAGCAGCAGCGTACCCCAAATGGTGCGGTCCTGGATCTCCTTCCACCTGAACCCGAACAGGCCCGGAATGAACAGCAGCGCCAGGCCGATGAGTGCGGCGTTCTGCGACGCGACCCCGGTCTGCTTCTCGAACACCCACATCAGCGCGACGAAGGCGAACGTCGCGAGGATCAGCCATTCCGCCTGACCCATGCGAGGCAGCTCGCGCGCCTGCTGGGCGATCGCCTGGCTGCCTCCCTGTGCGGTCACGCCGCGCGTGCGGAAGTACCGCTGCACCCACCATTGCGTGATCACGAACATCCCGAGGTAGGGCCACTGGAGCTTGAACCATTCCCAGTACGAGATCTTGTACCCGAGCTTGGCGACCAAGTCGACGATGATGTAATTCGGCAGGTGCGCGGTGAGAATGCACATGCCGCTGATCATCGAGCCGTACACCAGCGACTGGATCACGATCGCCTTCTTGGCGTTGCGCTCGCGCTCGCTGTCACCGAAGAATTTGGTGATGCCGTTGACCACCGGCAGCAGCGTGGCGGCGCGCGCGTTCGCCGCGGGGATGATGAACGACAGCACGAAATTGGCCGCGAACATGACCCAGATGACGCCGTTCACCGTAGACGCCTTGAACACGCGCAGCAGCGAAAGCGCGAGGCGCCGGTCCAGGCCCGCCGCCTGCATGATCGCGGCGAAGAGGAACGCGGCCAGGCACAGGAAGGTGACCGGCGCCACGAAGCCGCTCGCCGCCGCGGGGAAGGGCCGAACCGCGTTGGTCAGCACAAGCAGCATCGGGATCAGTAGGCCCGAGATGCCCACCGGGATCGCCTCGAAGATCCACATCAGGCAGGCCCAGACCATCACCGCGAGCGCAGCCTGCCCGGCAGGCTTGAGGCCCTGAGGGGTCGGCATCACGTAGAGGATGAGGAAGAACGCCGCCCAGGCGACGCAGAACCCGATCAGCGCCCTCCTCGGGCTGCCCCCGGATTCCTCGATATTGCCTAGCCAGCGCCCGATGAAGCCGCGGTTCGCCAGCGTCGCCGATCCGGCTTGCACGACCGAGCTCATGGTTCCTCCCTCGCGCCAGGGTTATAGTTACTTTTTGATTTCACCATAGTCGCCGGCGCTGTCTGTCGGCCAGCCGACCTTGAGCAGCGGAAAATCCGACTTTCTGGGCAGCCTGGAGTCCGGCGACCGCGAAGCGCTGTCCGCGGTCGGGGTCCATCGCGCCTACTCGAAAGGCGAATATGTGTTCCGCGCCGGCGACCCGGGCGCGCACGTCTATTTTCTCGAATCGGGGCGCACCAAGATCTACCAGCCCGCCGACTCGGGCCGCGAGGTCATCCTCTGGTTCTGCCTGCCGGGCGAGATCTTCGGCTTGGCCGAGGTGGCGCGCGGCGGCGGCCGCGTGGTGAGCGCGCAAGCCTGCGAGGCGAGCACGGTGCTCGCGGTGTCGCAAGAGGCATTCCGGGGGTTCGTCGCTGCGCAGCCGCGCGCGGCGCTGCTATCGATGCAGGTGCTCTCGGCACGCCTGCGCGGGCTGTCGGACGTCATGGTGAACCTGGTCGCCGACGACGTCGACACGCGCATCGCCAAGCTGATCCTCCGGCTGGGCGCGCGCTACGGCAGACGCGAGGGCCGTGTCATCCACCTCGACATCCCTCTGACGCACCAGGAAATCGCCGACATGGTCGGCACTACGCGGCAGACCGTGACCAGCACGCTCAGCCGCATGAAGCGCAAAGGCGTGCTTTCGATCGACACCCACCGTATCGACATCGAGAGCGAGGAGCTGCTGGCCGGGCTGACGCACGACGGCGGCGCCTAGGAGTCTGCGCGGCAGGAGGTTGAGTTGATGGTCATCGAGATGGTGTGGTGAAGCGTTAAACGATGATGACGACAAGCTACCTTCCATACCATCCGGGGCAGCAGAATTTGCTGCCATCGT
>JBASCW010000166.1:0-8638 GCA_049651845.1 Burkholderiales bacterium
CGCCTCGACGGCTCGCGTCGAGGCGGCGGCCGCCCCAGCCGAATTCCCAGCCATTGAATTTCCCGCCCCGCCCCGACGGCCGACGAAATCACGTCAGGCCGTCCGCCGGAACCGAGGCCGGGACTGACCCTCGTGCGGGAAGAAGCAAAGCCTCTGGTTGGTGTGCACAAATCGGCGCAACCAGCGCGGCAGATTACTGAGTTGCGATCTAAACCTATGTTTCATTTGTTGTCGCTGTGAGAAGGAAGTCTCCCATCGTCATCGGGAGATTCGCAGGGTGTCGGACTTCACTTTTCACCGTGTCGGCCGGCTTGTGACGGCCCTGGTCTTGATGGCGGTGCCCGGTTCGTCGTTCGCGCAGGTCGCCATCGGCAACGAACCGGACCCGCTCGTGGACAACCTCCGGGTCGGGCCCAACGCCTCCGTGGTGGGGATGTGGTCGCCGGTGAGGGGCTGGCCGCTGGTCGGCATCCACGCGACGCTGATGCCCTCCGGCACCGTCATGACATACGGCACGGCCCTCGGCGGGGACGTGCATGACGGGCGCACCTTCGACCTGTGGGACCCGGCCCGGGGCCTCGACGATCCCGCCGCGCACTACACCCTGCCGAACGCGCAGTTCATCGACAGCTTCTGCAGCGCGGCCGCCTTCCTCAAGTCGGGCGCGATGCTGATCTCCGGCGGCAGTGCCGTGAGCAACAATTACTCGTCGCGGGCCAGCACCCTGTTCGACCCGAAGACCGCGACGCCGACAGCCGCCGCCTCGCAGCTCGCGTATCAGCGCTGGTACGCCTCGATGCTGACCCTGACGGATGGCCGCATTCTCATCACGGGCGGCGGCGCCCCCTACGTCGTGAACGCTTTTCGCGGGCCTGCCACCGCGATCGCCCAGGGCGACATCTCGATGACGCCGGAAATCTACACGCCCGGCGCCGGCTGGAGCACGCTGCCCGGTGCGACCAGTCGCGACGCGTTCGGGCCCGACCTCAATCGTTGGTGGTACCCGCGGATGTGGGTTGCGCCGAACGGCCGGGTCTTCGGGATCTCGGCCGACAAAATGTGGTCGCTCGATCCGAACGGCCGCGGCGCCACCAGAACGGTCGGCAACTTCAAGACCGGCTTCAATGCCTTCCGGCGGCCGAATACCGGCCCAACCTCGACGGCGGCGATGTTCGATGTCGGGCGGATCCTGCAGGTAGGCGGCAACGGGGCCTCGAACGAGCATGCCACGCCCTCGAGCGCGGCCGCGACGGTGATCGACATCCGCGGCGCGGCACCCGTCCTCAACCGAGGTGGCGCCGATGGCCAACCCGCGGCAATGGGCGAACTCGACAATCCTCCCCGACGGCACGGTCGCCGTCACCGGCGGCACCCGCTTTGCCGACAATGCGGGCGCCGACGCCGTCTACCCGGCCGAGCTCTGGGATCCCCGCACCGGCCGCTGGAAAACGGGCGCGAGCGCGGCCACCTATCGCGGCTACCACTCGGCGGCGGTGCTCCTGCCCAACGCCACCGTTCTGGTGACCGGCGGGGGCGTTCCCGGACCGGTCACGAACTTCAACGCCGAGATCTACTATCCGCCCTACCTGTTCAGGATGGATCAGGGCCGGCAGGTGCTCGCGCCGCGTCCGCGTGTTGCCAGCGTCGATGCCAAGACCTTCGACTACGGCGCGCGGCTGACGGTCTCGCTCGCGGGCGACGACAGCATTTCCAGGGTCGCCCTCGTCGCCCTCGGGACGGCGACGCACAGCTTCGACAGCAGCCAGCGCTACATCCCGGCGGCCTTCTCCCAGACTGGCCGGACGGTGTCGGTGGTGATGCCCGGCAGCCCCAACATCGCTCCTCCGGGCTACTACATGGCCTTCCTCCTCGACGCGGCCGGCGTTCCCTCGAACGGCATCATCGTCTCGATCGGCGGGATGGCCGCGCCCGTCGCGGGGCCGGCCGGGAAGGGGCCGATCAAGGCGCAGATCGGCGAGCTTTCGAAGCGCGTCTCGCGCGGCCGCGACGGCACGACCGTCGTCGTGAACGCCCAGGCCGGGACGCTCTGGCGGCTGACGGGCGGCCAGACCGCCGCGCCGATCCCCGCTCCGAAGCCGATGGCGGACGTGGCCGTCGTGACGGCCAACAGCATCTACGGTTTGGCCACCGATGGAAGCATCCTGCGCTACAACGGCAATGCGTGGAAGCAGGTCGGGCATGGTGGCCGGACGATCTCGGCCTCGGAGGACGGGACGGTCGCCATCACGAACATTGAGGACAACATCTACGTCAAGAACGCCGACGACGACGTGGAGGCCTGGAGCTACATGCCCGGCGCCGCGCTCCGGGTCGTGCCGATGAGCCGCCTTGCCTACTGGGCGATCGGGATGGACGGCAACGTCCACCGGATCGAGAGAAGCGGAAAATGGACGCAGGTCGGGGAAAGCGTCGGCGACCTCGCGACAGCCGGAGATGGTCGCATCGCCGTCACCAACAAGTTCACCAACGAGATCTGGACGAAGGCCGGCGACGACGTCATCCGGAACTGGCAGCACACTCCGACGAAGGCCATCAGCTTGGCGGTCGCGAGAGGGGGAAGCCTCATCACGGTCGGCCCGGACGGTAACGTCTATCGGGAGTAGCCCCGCCCCTTCGCCGACTAGGCCTTCAAGGCTTTCGCGGTGTCACGCGAGCCGGCGTCTCGGCCCGCAGCCGCTCTGGCCCGCTGCTTACGACGAGGCTGAGCACGCTTCAGGACCGTGCCGAGTGTGATCAGAAGCCGCTGACGACAAGTCCGCCGTCGGCCCCACCTTCGGGGACCATGGCCGCTGGACGCAGGGAGGTCCGTCTCCCGACGCGGCATCCCCGAAACCTTGGATCCTGCGACCCCTTTTTCGACCGCTCCCCCGGCGCTTCCCGCGTGCGGATGCAACGCCATGCGTTTCGTTTGACCGGCCTGTTGGTATTTGGTATGCCAGCTGTGTCGCAACAAGGCCGGCCGCCCGAGACCGGTCCGCACGCTGCGCGCGGCGCAGCAGCAGGCGCGAAACGAGCCCGGCCCGACGCCATCGGGCCCCGCGCCGGACAAGAGCATCCGCACCACAAGGGAGAACGCCGCATGACCGTCCAGGCCCAGAACATCGACGCGATCACCGCGGGCGCGATGCCCCACGAGGAGCCGGAGCTGACGGATGGCTTCCACCTCGTCATCGACGCGCTCAAGCTCAACGGCATCGAGACGATCTACAACGTGCCCGGCATCCCGATCACCGATCTTGGCCGTCTGGCCCAGGCCGAGGGTCTGCGGGTCATCTCCTTCCGCCACGAGCAGAACGCGGGCAACGCCGCCGCGATCGCCGGCTTCCTCACCAAGAAGCCGGGCATCTGCCTCACCGTCTCGGCGCCGGGCTTCCTCAACGGCCTGACCGCGCTGGCCAACGCCACCACCAACTGCTTCCCGATGATCCTGATCTCCGGCTCCTCCGAGCGCGAGATCGTCGATCTGCAGCAGGGCGACTACGAGGAGATGGACCAGCTCGCCATCGCCAAGCCGGTCGCCAAGGCCGCGTTCCGCGTGCTGCACGCCGCAGACATCGGCGTTGGCATCGCGCGCGCGATGCGCGCCGCGGTGTCGGGCCGACCCGGCGGCGTCTACCTCGACCTGCCGGCGAAGCTGTTCGCGCAGAGCATCGATGCCGCGGCCGGAAGGAACTCGCTGATCAAGGTCGTGGACCCCGCGCCGCGGCAGATCCCGGCGCCGGATGCGGTGAAGCGAGCGATTGATCTACTTCGTTCCTCAAGAAAGCCATTGATCGTTCTGGGAAAGGGCGCCGCCTACGCGCAGGCCGATGCGGACATCCAGTCGCTGGTGGAGAAAAGCGGCATTCCCTACCTGCCGATGTCGATGGCCAAGGGCCTGCTGCCGGACACGCACGAGCAGTGCGCGTCGGCGGCGCGCTCCTTCGTGCTGCCCGCGGCCGACGTGGTGATGCTGATCGGCGCGCGCCTCAACTGGCTGCTCTCGCACGGCAAGGGCAAGACCTGGGGCGGCAAGGGCCACAAGGACTGGGGCGGCCAGAAGTTCGTGCAGGTCGACATCTCGCCGCAGGAGGCCGACAGCAACGTGCGCATCGACGCGCCGCTGGTGGGGGACATCGGGTCTTGTGTTTCTCTTCTCTTGAAGGAAATTGATTCCGGTTGGACGAAGCCCCCGGCGGAGTGGCTCGACGCGATCAGAGACAAGAAGACCGTCAATGTCGCCAAGATGGCGGAGACGCTGGCCAGGAACCCCGCGCCGATGGACTTCCACAGCGCGCTCAACGTGGTGCGCGATATCGTCAAGGCGAACCCGGAGGCGATGTTCGTCAACGAGGGCGCCAACGCGCTCGACTTCACGCGCAGCATCGTCGACATGTACCGGCCTCGCAAGCGCATCGACGTCGGCACCTGGGGCATCATGGGCGTCGGCATGGGCTACTGCGTCGCCGCCGCCGTGGTGACGAAGCAGCCGGTGATCGCGGTCGAAGGCGACAGCGCCTTCGGCTTCTCGGGCATGGAAGTCGAGACCATCTGCCGCTACAACCTGCCGGTCTGCGTGGTCGTGATGAACAATAACGGCGTCTACAAGGGCACCGACGTCAACCCGCGCGGCGGCGACGTGGCGCCCACGGTGTTCGTCAAGGACGCGCGCTACGAGAAGCTGATGGAGGCCTTCGGCGGCGTGGGCGCGTACGCGCGCACGCCGGACGAGCTGAGGCAGGCCATGCAGGAAGCCCTGCGCTCGCGCAAGCCCACGCTCATCAACGCCGTCATCGACGAGACCGCCGGCACGGAAAGCGGCCGCATCACGAGCCTGAACCCGTCGGCGAAGAAGAAGTAGTCTTTACCTGGAGACCGGAAGGAAGCAACGCATGGAAGCGCTCAAAGGCGTACGAATCCTCGACATGACCCACGTGCAGGCGGGCCCGACCTGCTCGCAGCTGCTCGCCTGGATGGGTGCCGACGTGATCAAGTTCGAGAACCCGGCGGGCGACGCGACGCGCGGCCAGCTGCGCGACGTGCCGAACGCGGACAGCCTCTACTTCACGATGCTCAACTGCAACAAGCGCTCGGTCACCGTGAACATGAAGAGCGAGGAGGGCAAGCAGGTCTTCGTCGACCTGCTGCAGAAGTGCGACATCATCATGGAGAACTTCGGCCCCGGGGTGCTCGACCGCTTCGGCTTCAGCTGGGACAGGATCCACGAGCTCAACCCGAAGATCGTGATGGGCTCGATCAAGGGCTTCGGCTCGACGGGCCCCTACGCCGATTTCAAGGCCTACGAGAACGTCGCGCAGGCGATGGGCGGCGCGATGAGCACCACCGGCGTGCCCGAGGGCCCGCCCTTCGTGACGGGCGCGCAGATCGGCGATTCGGGCACCGGCCTGCACCTCGCGATCGGCTTGCTCGCGGCGCTGCGCCAGGCGGAGAAGACCGGGCAGGGGCAGTACGTCGAGGTGGCGATGATGGACGGGGTGATGAACCTGTGCCGCGTGAAGTTCCGCGATCACCAGCGCCTGACGCGCCAGTCGCTGTCGGAATACTCGGTGCCGACGCACCAGGGCATGGGCGACGTGCCGCGCGCCGGCAACGATTCGGGCGGCGGGCAGCTCGGCAACGCGATCCGCTGCAAGCCCGGCGGCCCGAACGACTTCCTCTACATCGTGGTGCAGGAAGCGGTGTGGAACGCGCTCGCCAAGCGCATCGGGCCCGAGGTCGGCATGCCCGGTCTGGCGACCGATCCCAAGTTCGCCAGCATCGGCGAGCGTCGCAGGAACCAGGCCTCGATGTGGGAGATCATCGGCGAGTTCGCGCTCAAGCACACCAAGCGCGAGCTGATGGCGATCCTCAATCCGCTCGACGTGCCCTGCGGGCCGATCATGAGCACCGAGGATCTCGCCAGCGACGAGCACATCCGGGGGCGCGAGATGTGGGTGGAGCTCGACCATCCGCAGCGCGGCAAGTGGTGGAACGTCGGCATGCCGATCAAGCTCTCGGCCTCGCCGGCGGTGATCAAGCGCTCGCCGACGCTCGGCGAGCACACGGACGAAGTCCTCAAGGAGGTTTTGAATTATGAGGATTCGAAGATAAAAGCGTTGAGGGGCGCGGGCGCGCTCTCGCTGCCGCCGAAGAAGGCCGCCTGATGAAGGTCGCCATCGTCGGGCAACAGGATTTCGGCAAGGCGGTGCTCGAGGCCTTTCTCGCGCGCGGCGACCAGGTGGCGGGCGTGTTCTGCGCGCCGGAGAAGCCGGGCGCCAGGCCCGACGTGCTCAAGGTCGCGGCGCAGGAGAAGGGCGTCCAGGTGTTCCAGTTCGCGAGCCTGAAGAGCCCGGACGCGCGCGATGCGCTGAAGAAGCTCGACGTCGAGATCGGCATCATGGCCTTCGTGCTGCAGTTCGCGCCGCAGGATTTCGTCACCATCCCGAAGCACGGCACCATCCAGTTTCATCCGTCGCTGCTGCCGAAGTACCGCGGCCCGAGCTCCATCAACTGGCCGATCTCGCGCGGCGACGCCAGGACCGGCCTCACCATCTTCCGGCCCACCGACGGGCTGGACGAGGGCCCGGTGATCCTGCAGAAGGAGACCGCCATCGGCCCGGACGACACGCTCGGCACGGTCTATTTCGACCGCCTGTTCCCGATGGGCGTGCAGGCGATGCTCGAGGCGGCAGACCTGGTGGTGGCCGGCAAGCATCGCGAGCTCGTGCAGGACGAATCGCTCGCCACCTACGAGGGCTGGTTCCGCGAGGCCGAGGCGAAGATCAACTGGGCCAACCACGTCGACGTCGTGCACAACCTGATCCGCGGCTGCAATCCGGCGCCGGGCGCATGGACCACGCTGGGCGGCGTGAAGCTGCAGGTCTTCGACTGCAGGAAGCACCCGGTGCGCACTTTCGGCGCGGTGAAAGGCAAGATCGGCGAAGTGGTCGAGGTCGTGCCCGCCAGCTTCCAGGTCACGGCGCAGGGCGGCCGTATCGAAGTGCTGCGTGCCAAGCTGGGCGAGGGCAAGAAGGTCGCGGCAGGCGACCTGCTGGCCGGCGGCAGCATCAAGGCCGGCCAGCTGCTCGGCTCGTAGGATCCCCGCAATCCGCTTGCAATCCGGGCGCAGTGCCGGAGGGCGGTGCGCGCGCAAATATTTGACGTAGCTGACAATTAACTGCAAAAATGGCAAATAGGGAGCTGTTTTCCTAGGGGGAAGCGCACGCCTCGGGGTCGCGTCGGCCGGGCGCCGGGTGGCGTAAAATTTTTGCGCCGTACGCCGGCATGAAAAGCACAAGAAATCGGAGAGCTCGGACCGCTGCATGAATTACAGCCAGGTACTCGAAATCGCCAGCTGCACCGACCCGGGCATGGTGCGCTCGCACAACGAGGATTCGATCGCCTCCGATCCGGTCAACGGCCTGGTGGTGCTCGCGGACGGCATGGGCGGCTACAACGCGGGCGAGGTGGCGAGCGGCATGGCGACCACGGTGATCACCACCGAGATCCAGCAGCTGCTCGAGAAGGTGAAGCCGTTCCAGATCGACGAGGAGACCAAGGCGCCGGTCGCCGGCAAGATGATCCGCGACCAGGTGCTCAAGGCGAACACCTCGATCTACCAGGCGGCGCAGAGCCAGCCGCAGTACGCGGGCATGGGCACCACGCTCGTGGTGTGCCTGTTCTACGACAACAAGATGACCGTCGGGCACCTCGGCGATTCGCGCCTGTACCTGCTGCGCGACGGGAAGTTCAGCCAGGTCACGCGCGACCACTCGCTGCTGCAGGAGCAGATCGACAGCGGCATCATCACCGCCGAGCAGGCCAAGCACGCGCAGCACAAGAATCTCGTGACCAAGGCGCTCGGCATCGACCCCACCGTCGAGCCCGAGATCAAGGAGTACGCGACCAAGCCTGGCGACGTCTACTTGCTGTGCTCGGACGGCCTGTGCGACATGGTCGACGACGAGGACATGGGCATGACGCTGCAGGCGCTGGGCGGCAACCTCAAGCTAGCCGCACAGCAACTGGTGCAGATGGCCAATGACAACGGGGGCAAGGACAACGTATCGGTTATACTCGTGCGCGTCCTGCGGGAATACCCCGCCCCCCGCGGCTTTTTTGGGCTGTTCAAATAACGTCAGGGATCGGCGATGGCGAAACTGATACTCAGCATGGATGGCCTGGTCCTCAAGGAAATCCCGCTGACCAAGGAGCGGACCACCATCGGCCGCAAGGCGCACAACGACATCCAGATCGACAACCTCGCGGTCAGCGGCGAGCACGCGGTGATCGTCACGATCCTGAACGACTCGTTCATGGAGGACCTGGGTAGCACCAACGGCACGCTGGTCAACGGCAACCCGGTCAAGAAGCATTTCCTGCAGAACAACGACGTCATCGAGCTCGGCAAGTACAAGCTCAAGTTCATCCAGGAGCAGGGCGCGCAGCCGGCGGCGGCGGCCGCGGATTTCGAAAAGACCATGGTGCTGCGGCCTTCGGCGATGAAGGCCGCCGCGGAGCAGGCGAAGGCTGCAGGCATGGGCGGCGCGCAGGCCGCGCAGGCGGCGCGCCAGGCGGCCGTGCATCAGGTGGCCGCCGGTGCGGCGGCCGCCGGCGTCGCCGATAGGGACAACAAGGG
>JBASCW010000167.1:0-48900 GCA_049651845.1 Burkholderiales bacterium
CGCCACGTACCCGACTCCATCGCGACGCTACGCCATCAACTGAGCGTTCGACTCATCCGGCGCCTCGAGCGGTGTCCGCATTGCGGGCATCGAGGCGCAAGCAAACTCTTGTGACACAGTAAGATTAGGTTTCACCTCCCGGGCGCTCAGATGGCCCATTGCAAGGGCCGGTTGTTGTAGATACAATAACTTGTGGCGGTCACCTTCGATCCAAGGAAACGAGCAGCCACACTTGCAGAGCGTGGTCTCGATTTCAAGGACGCCGAACTGGTTTTTGCCGGGACGACTTTTGACGTCGAGGACAAGCGAAAGAACTACGGCGAAGCACGAATCATCTGCTTCGGGGTGCTGCGCGGACGGATCGTTGTCGTTGGCTACACGCCGCGTGGCGCGGATCGCCACGTTTTTAGCATGAGGAAAGCAAATGACCGCGAAAAGGCGCGTATCGCGCCGCTCCTTGGGCTCTGATCTCAAGCGCGTAGACGCCCACGTCATTCAGCGGCACGAGTACGACGAACTGCCGGAACTAACGGACGATATGCTTGCTCGGGGCAACGTCAACAAGGGCGGACGGCCTCGCGCCGCGAATCCGCGCAAGCTCATTTCCATTCGTTTGCCTGAGAGCGTTATCGAACGTTGGCGCGCGACGGGACCTGGCTGGCAAACGCGTATGGCGGATCGGCTGACCAAGACTCAGCCGAAGTGAAACCTAACCACGCAGTGCACCTGACGCACGTAAGAACGGCGTGCGCTGGCGGCTGCGAACGTTAGCTGCGCCCAGACGCAATGCCGTCCAGGATTTTCGCCAGCGCTTCCGGCGCAGTGACGTTCGGGCTGTGGCTGGCGTCGATGTCGATGCAACTCCAGCCTTTCTCGGTGCTCGCGCGGTCGCGGAACTGGCGGAACACGTCGCCGGGCCGCGAGATCTTGCAGTAGACGTAGGTGCGCGGCAGGCGCTCTACGGCGCCGGTGAGCCTGATCTTCTGCTCGAAGGTCTTGAGGGGCTGCGGCATGCGGTGCGCGCTCACCCAGGCGAGGTCTTCCGGGCTGGTGTCCGGCGGCGTGGGGCTCGGCGGGATGCGCCAGCCGCCGCCTTCGTTCTTCGCGCCCTCGCGCACACGCTGGCGGTTCTCTTCGGTGTGCAGTTCGAGCAGCGACTGGCCGTCGCGCGGCGCGAAGGCATCGACGTACACCAGCTGCGCGATGCGATCGCTCAAGCGGTCGGCGACGCCGGTGGCAACCATGCCGCCGTAGCTGTGGCCTACGAGGAGGATGTCGGTGAGGTCCTCGCACTCGAGCACGCCGAGGATGTCGGCGATGTGCGTGTCGAGGCCGATGTCCTTGTGCGCGAGGTGCGCGCGCTCGCCAAGGCCTGTGTAAGTTGGCGTGAAGATCTCGTGCCCGCGCGCCCGCATCAGCGGCCGCATTTTCTTCCACGCCCAGCCTGCCGACCACGCGCCGTGCGCCACCAAAAACGTTGCCACACTCACCTCTCGTGAGTTGTCTTCGCGATATCGAGGTCAACAATCTCAGAAGCAGTCATTCGCAGTGTTTCAGCACTACCGAATAAATTTCAACGTCCACAGAAAGAAACTGCCAGCCACGAATGCAAAGAATCCTGCGAAGGATAGCGAAACAGCAAACATCACAAGATTTCGCCAGGCCCAGATTCGGTCCTCCGAATTGTGGCCGAACCGGTCCAAAAGGGCTTTTACATCATCTGGGACGATTCCTTGAGACACAGCTTGGCGTGCCTCTTGAGTCAACGAGAGTCCGAGAATATGCCAATCACCAGAAACCTCAGCAATCCAGGTAAACCACGCGAAGACAAACACGCAGAGGGCGATTAAACCGCTCGCAAGAGCGGCACGGGCTGCTTGATCAATCTCACGACGATTCCGATCCCTGTACGAATAGAAAAGAGCAAGAACAACGATTATTGAAAGCACTACACCCAGTGTCGGAGCAATCTTCCCCAATGGCCCCGGTAGCAATTGATCTAGAAAAGCCCCACTGATGGGCGCAAAAGAGAAAACTGCTGTAAGCGAACCGCTAACCGTGTTCCAGTACCCAAGCAATTGCTTAAGTTCGTCGCGCTCCCTCTTGATGATTTCAGACGCACGACTCATAGCCTAGTACCTGAAGTTCGCACTACTCTTGAATCACCACTTCGACAGGCCTATTGGATTCGATGCACGCAACGATATCCGTCTTGCCTGTTTGCTTGCCATCACGAAACGTCTTGAATTTGTATTCGGCACGCTCGAGCTCCTGAATTATCGTAGTCACGCCTGGCATTTGGCGATACGGTCGACCCATGTCAGCGTCTTGAGCTTTCGCAAACTGTACGAATGCTCCGCGTGTGGACGTAGTGATCACAATCGTGCAACCGCCGCCCTTTGCCGCCTTCCCTATCTCACTGCTGAACCAGCCCACTGTCGTGACGGTCGCCTTGTCAAAGGGACTCGTTTCCAATTCCGGTTTGACCGAGGATTTCCAGAACTTTTGGTAGACGCCGAGCTTGGGATCAATGAGGCTCTTATCGCTCAGTTCTTGAAATGTGCCGTCCGTCTTACTCGAAAAACTGGCAGCCGCCATTCGTGCTTCCCCGGAATTCATAGCAGCCATTAGAGCGCTCGTGTCGCCAGATGTCGCCTTTAAATAGGTCGAGACGATGCGCCATCTCTCGCTGGCATTCTTATCTTCCGCAATGGAATATTGCGACACCGCCAATAAGCTAAGAACGACAGTCATGTAAACAGGATTTCTCATGTGCCCCCCCTACAAGTACAAATTGCAATTCGACCCATGAATTCCCCTCTTCATGGCGCTGACTCTTATCTTACGCCTACACATTCACTCACCTCTCTGTGCTCTAATATCTCAATCCAGTTTAAATTTTTCATAGAGGAGAGTAGGACATGACGATAAAGGCCGGCGACAAGCTGCCCGACGGCAAGCTGATGGAGTCCCTGGAATTCGATTCGGCGACGCAGTGCGCGATGCCGCCGAAGGAAGTCACGGTGTCGGACGCGGTCAAGGGCAAGAAGATCGCGATTTTCGGCCTGCCGGGCGCGTACACGCCGACCTGCTCCGCGAAGCACGTGCCGAGCTACCTGCAGAACCTCGATGCGCTGAAGGGCAGGGGCGTGAACGAGGTGTGGTGCGTGTCGGTGAACGACGCGTTCGTGATGGCGCACTGGGGCAAGGACCAGAAGGCGATCGGCAAGATCCGGTTCCTGGCCGACGGCAGCGCGGCCTGGACGAAGTCGCTCGGCCTGGAGCTCGACCTCACGGCGCGCGGCATGGGGATGCGCATGAATCGCTTTTCGATGCTCGTGGACAACGGCGTGGTGAAGTCGGTCAACGTCGAAGGCCCCGGAAAATTCGAGGTTTCCGACGGCGCCACGATGGTGAAGCAGGCCTAGGCGGGGGCGTTACAGACGGATACAAATGCTCACAGCAACGCGCGGGCATGCGGCATAGCCTTCCTACAAAGATTTCCACAACCTTGTAGGAGAAGACGATGAAAACGCTCACTTCCGCAGTTGCGGTCGCAACGCTGGCGCTCGCCGCCACGTTGGCATTCGCGCAGGGCACGCCGGGCTACGGCCCCGGCATGGGCCCCGGCCAGGGCATGGGACCCGGCGGCGGCTACGGCCCGGGACGCGGCTCGGCCGACCGCGGCGAAGGGCGTGAGCGCATGCGCGCCGCGCACCAGGCCTGCCAGGGCAAGCCGGACCAGCGCGCCTGCATGACCGAGCAGGTCTGCGCCAAGTCGTCCGACCCGGCGCAGTGCCAGGCGCGCGCGAAGGAGCGCGCGAAGTTCGCGCAGCAGCGCCTCGAGCAGCGCCAGAAGCTGCATGAGGCCTGCAACGGCAAGCGCGGCGACGAGCTGAGCGCCTGCATGCAGACGCAGCACCTCGCGCTCCGCAACCAGCGCATCGAAGAGCGCCAGAAGGCGCACGAAGCCTGCAGCGGCAAGCGCGGCGACGAGCTGAGCAAGTGCCTCGGCGACCAGCGCCAGAAGTCCGGCTTCGGCTGGCACGGCCCGAGGGGTTAAGTCCCGCAGTTGCCGCCGCAGCCCAGCTTCGAGAAATCCGAGTTCCAGGCTGGGCTGCGCGCAAGCCTACCGCTGCTCGTCGCGGTAGGTCCTTTCGGTTTGATCACCGGCGTGGCCATGGCCGCCGGGGGCATCCCGCCCCCGGAGGCGATGGCGATGTCGGTGTTCGTCTACGCCGGCGCAGCGATGCTCGCCGCCTCGCAGCTCATCTCCATCGGCGCACCCGCGCTGGTGGTGGTGCTGGCTGCGTTCATCGTCAACCTGCGGCTGTTCATGTACAGCGCCTCGATCCGCCCGTACCTGGCGGGCGAGCCGCTGTCGCGGCGCCTGATCGTTTCGTACGCGCTGGTGGACAACCCCTACGCGCTCTTCATGCAGCGCTACAGCACGCACCCGCAGGCGCCGGGCAAATTCGAGTACTTCGCGGGCATGGCGTTGCCAATCTGGCTCACCTGGCAGGCGGCCGTCGCCATCGGCATCGTCGCCGGCGCGCGCCTGCCCTCGGCCTGGAAGCTCGAGTTCGCCGCCCCGCTCGCCTTCATCGCCATGACCATCCCCTTTCTGCGCGGCCGGCCGATGCTCGCCGCGGCGCTCTCGGCCGGCGCCACCGCGGTGCTCGCGAACGGCCTTCCGCTCAAACTGGGATTGGCCTTGGCAGCAGTCGTTGGAATTGCCTCTGGAATGCTTACGGAAAAAATCTCCGGAATAAAACCTTAACCATGAGTCTCTGGCTCATCATTGCCGGCATGGCGGCCCTCACCTTCTACCAGCGCGCCTCGTTCCTGCTGCTGCCCGAGCGCGTGCAGCTGCCCCCGGTGCTCGCGCGCGCCCTGCGCTACGTGCCCGCGGCGGTGCTGACGGCGATCTGGGCGCCGGAACTGCTGCTGCAGAACGGTGTCCCAAGCGTGGCGCTCGGCAACGAGCGCCTGCTGGCGGGGCTCGTGGCGATCGGCGTGGCATGGCGCTGGCGGGTGACCTTCGGTACGATCCTCGCCGGGCTCGTCGCCTTGCACCTCTTTGACTGGATGTTCTAGATGATGAAGCGTTTTCTTGTAGTCCTGCTCCTGCTCTTGCCGGTTGTCGCGCTCGCCGCGCCGCAAAAGGTCGTCACCGTCGAAGGCGTTACTGAGTACCGCCTCGACAACGGCCTGCGCGTGCTGCTGGTGCCCGACCCCAGCGTGAGCAACTTCACGGTGCACATCACCTATCTGGTTGGCTCGCGCCACGAGGGCTACGGCGAGAAGGGCATGGCGCACCTGCTCGAGCACCTCCTGTTCAAGGGCACGGGCCGGCGCGAGAACGTCAAGGAGGAGATCAACAAGCGCGGCGCGCGCTTCAACGGCACCACCTCCAACGACCGCACCAACTACTTCGAGACGCTCGCCGCCGCCGGCGACAACCTGGACTGGGCGCTCGGCCTGGAAGCCGACCGCATGGTGAACGCGAACGTGCGCAAGTCCGACCTCGACAGCGAGATGACCGTGGTGCGCAACGAGTTCGAGATGGGCGAGAACCGGCCCGGCAGCGTGCTCGCCGAGCGCATGCAGCGCCTGGCCTTCGCCGCGCACAACTACGGCAACCCGGTGATCGGCTTTCGCGCCGACATCGAGCAGGTGCCGATCGAGCGGCTGCAGGCCTTCTACCGCACCTGGTACCAGCCGGACAACGCCTTCCTCATCGTCGGCGGCAAGATCGACGAGGCCGAGGCGCTGCGCCTGGTCGAGAAGCACTTCGGCCCGATCCCGCGCCCGAAGCGCGCGCTGCCCGCGCTCTACACGGCGGAGGCGACGCAGGATGGCGAGCGCTCGGTCACGCTGCGGCGCACGGGCGACGTGCAGATCGTCTCGGCGCTGTACCGCATCCCGGCCGGCAGCCACCCCGACTACGCCGCGGTGGATATCCTCGTCTCGGCCTACGGCACCGCGCCCACCGGCAGGCTGCACCGCGCGCTGGTGCAGAAGAACCTCGCCACCGCGACCTGGGGCTACGAGCGCATGCTGCGCGATCCGGGCTGGGCGAGCTTCGGCGCGCAGCTGCCCAAGGACGCGGCGCTCGAGCCCGCGCGCGACGCGCTGCTCGCCGCGCTCGAGGGCCCGGGCCGCGAGCCGGTCACCGACGCCGAGGTCGAGCGCGCGCGCACCACGCTGCTAAACGACATGGAGAAGGCGCCGCTCGACTCACTCGGCTACGTGCGCTGGCTCGGCGAGTTCGCCGCGATGGGCGACTGGCGCCTGTTTTTCCTCTACCGCGAGCGCGTGCGCCAGGTGACCACCGCCGACGTGCAGCGCGCGCTCGACACCTGGTTCAAGCCCGCCAACCGCGTGCTCGGCGCCTTCATCCCCACCGACAAGCCCGACCGCGCGGCGATCCCGGCCACGCCGGACCTCGCCGCGGCGATCGCCGCCTTCAAGGGCACGGAGTCGGTGCAGGCGGGCGAGGCCTTCGATCCCACGCCACAGAACATCGAGGCGCGCCTGATCCGGCGCACGCTCTCCAACGGCATCAAGATCGCGCTGCTGCCCAAGAAGACGCGCGGCGGCACGGTGATCGCGCAGCTCTCGCTCTACTGGGGCGACGAGGCGAGCAAGGCCAACCGCGCGCGCGCCTGCGGCTTCGCCGACGGCATGCTGATGCGCGGCTCGCTCAAGCGCACGCGCGCCGAGCTGCGCGACGCCTTCGACAAGCTCAAGGCCAGCGTGGCGGTGGGCGCGAACGGCGCTTCCATCAACACGCGCCGCGCGCAGCTCGACGACACGCTGCGCCTGGTGGCCGAGGTGCTGCGCGAGCCGGCCTTCCCGGAATCCGAGTTCGAAGAGCTGCGCCGCGCCGCGCTCACCGCGACCGAGTCGCAGCGCGGCGACCCGCAGGCGATCGCCGGCGAGCGCCTCGCGCGCCACCTCACGCCCTGGCCGCGCGGCCACTGGAACTACGTCGAGTCGGTGGACGAGCGCCTCACCGACATCAAGGCCGTCACGCTGGCGGACGCCCGGCGCTGCTACGCCGAGCTCGTGGGCGCGACCGGCGCCCAGTTCGTCGCGGTCGGCGACTTCGATCCCGAGGCGCTCGCCAGGCTCGTGGAAGACCTCCTGGGCGGCTGGAAGAGCCCGGCGCCCTACGCGCGCATCCCGGCGCGCCACTTCGAGCGCGCGCCGCTCGAGGAGACGGTGCCCACGCCCGACAAGGCCAACGCGGTGCTGCGCGCCGGCATGAACCTGCCGCTGCGCGACGATCACGCGGACTTCCCGGCGCTGCTGCTCGGCAACTGGCTGATTGGCGGCACCTCCAGCGGCCGGCTGCCGGCGCGCGTGCGCGAGAAGGAAGGCCTGTCCTACAGCACCTACAGCCTGCTCAACGCCGGGCAGCTCGACGCTGCCGGCAGCTTCGGCGTGTCGGCGATCTACGCGCCGCAGAACCGCGAGCGCGTCGAGCGCGCGATCCGCGAGGAGCTCGAGCGCGCGCTCGACAAGGGCTTCGAGCCGGCCGAGGTCGAGGCGGCGAAGAAGGGCCTGCTCGAGGCGCGCCGCGTGCAGCGCGGCCAGGACGGCGCGCTTGCGGGGCGCCTGGCGAACTACCTCTACCTCCGGCGCACCTTCGCTTGGGACGTGGCGCTCGAAAAGCGCATCGCCGAGCTCACGCCCGCGGAGATCCGCGACGCGCTGCGCCGGCACATCGACCTGAAGAAGCTCTCGGTACTGAAGGCCGGCGACTTCAAGTAGCGCCTAGGGCGGGGTCTCTCCCGCCTCGAAAATCAGCCGCGTGCGCTGCTCCCCGGGCGCGGCGCGCTTGGCGCTGATCTCCAGCACCGCGCCCGGGATCGAGTCCTTGTGGGCGCGCGCGCGCTGCGCGCGCAGCTGCGCGATGCGCCGGTCCAGCTTGGCGACCGAATCCCTCATGCCGCGCCGCGCGAGCGCGTTGCGCATGCCCACCAGCTGCTCGATTCTGACGGCCGCCGGGTCGATCTCGGCCTCCGCGGCGGGCGGACCGGCTTCCGGCGCCGGCTGCGAGCGCACCGGCGCGCCCCAGTGCACGCTCGGCCGGTTGGCGGCGGCGGCGAACTCCTGCGGCTCGCCGACCACGCGCGCGATGCCGAGGTGCTTGAACTTGAACGCCCACTCGAGCGCGCCTTCGCCACGGTCGTTCTTCACGCGCGCGTCGGCGCCGCGAGCGAGCAGCGCCTTGACCAGCGGCTCGTGGCCCTCGTAGACGGCCATCATCAGTACGCTCGAGCCGTTGCTGCTGCGCGCGTTGATGTCCGCGCCGTGGTCGAGCAGCACGCCCGCAGCCTCGGCCTGGCCGGCGAAGGCCGCGTAGTGCAGCGCGCTCCACTGCATCGGCGCGCTGTCCACCACCGCGCCCTTGCCGATCAACCAGCGCATCGCCGCTACCTGGCCGCGCCAGGCCGCGTGCATGAGCGCGCTCTCGCCGAGCTCGTTGCGCCGGTTGATGTCGGCGCCGCGCGCGACGAGCAGCTCCATCAACGGCAGGTTGCCCAGCCAGGCGGCGATCATCAGGCCGGTGCCGATGCGGTCGGCGACGTAATTGGGGTCCATGCCGGCGTCCAGCCACTCCTTCACCTGCGGCAGGTTGCCCGCCTCGACCTGCGCGCCGTAGGCGACCGGATCGGGCGTCGGCGTCGGCGGCCCGAACAGGTGCTGCAGCAGCTGCGCGCACGCCGCGCCGGCGCAGAGCAGCAGCGCGAGCGCGGCCGCGGCGAGGAATCCGCCGGACAGCCTGCTGTTAGAGTCATGCCACAAGGTCGTTCCTTTGCCGTCCACCGTGCACAACACGCGTCCGTTCCTGGGCCCGGCGCTCGCGATCTCGCTCGCCCTGCACGCCGCGCTGGTCTCGGTCCGCCTGCCGGAGATCGCTGGCCTGCAGGTGCCGAAGCCGCTGCGGGAGCTCATCGTGCACCTGCCTGCGCCCGAGAAGCCCGCCGCCGCGCCGCGCCTCACGCTGCCGCCCGAGCCGCAGCCGAATGCTAGCGCAAGCGCTCCGCTTGCCGCCGCGAAACCGCGGCCGGCGGCGCCGCGCGTTGCGATTCCGCAACCCGCATCGGCCGATCCGCAGCGCCTGCAGGGCGAAGCGGCGCTACGCGCCGCCGAGCAGCTCGCGCGCGACCTGCCCTACCCGCCCGAGGCGATCGAGCGCGGCCTGCAGGGCGAGGCGCTGGTGCTGATTTTCCTGGACCGCTCGGGCAATGCGATTGCCGCGCGCCTCGAAGCGAGCAGCGGCCACGCCATCCTGGATGACGCGGCCGTGCGCGCCGCGCGCCAGCTGCGCGCGCTCCCCGACAGCGCGCCGCGCGAGGCGCTGCTGCCGGTGCGCTTCCGGCTGCGCTAGCAAGGAATTGGCGTCAGCCCTGGTGCGCGCCGCGCATCTCGCGCAGTGCGCCTTCTACACGCCGCCACTGATGCGCCTGCTCCTTGTCGCCGGCTTTCTCGAACGACGCCGCCTTCTGCGCGGCTTCGGCGATCGCCTTGGCGCCCTGCGTTTCGAACAGGTGGCGTGCGAGCGCCGAGATACCGGATGTATCCATGGCCTGTCTCCTCAATGGGACATCATCAAGCAGCAGGCTCGCCGATCGCGCGATCGGCCGTATTGACACAACTCAGGAACAGGGGTCAGACCCCCTTTATCTATTGCGTGCCGATCACCGGCATCACCAGGTCCTCGACGAGCGAGCTCACGATTTTGCCGAAGGCCGCGCCGATGATCACGCCGACGGCGAGGTCCATGACGTTGCCCTTGACCGCGAACTCCCGGATCTCCTTGACCATGCTCATCGCGCTCTCCGCTGGAGTTCCGCTAGTTTATCGGGTCGTAGCGCACTTCAAGGATCTCCAGCTCCTCGACGCCGCCCGGCGTCTTCAGCGTCACCTTGTCGCCCTCGCGCGCCCTGAGCAGCGCTTTCGCCACCGGCGAGATCCACGAGATGCGGCCCCTTGTGGCGTCGGCTTCGTCGATGCCGACGATGGTGATCGTTCTTTCGCCCTCCTTGTTCTTGATTCTCAAAGTCGAGCCGAAAAAGACCTGGTCGGTATCCCTGCCGGCGGCATCGACCACCTCGGCCGCTTCCAGGCGCTTGATCAGGAAGCGCACGCGCCGGTCGATCTCGCGCAGGCGCCGCTTGCCGTAGATGTAGTCGCCGTTCTCCGAGCGGTCGCCGTTCTTGGCCGCCCAAGACACCGCGCGCACGACCTCGGGCCGCTCGACCTCGACCAGGCCCTTCAGCTCGGCCTTCAGGCGCGCGTAGCCCGCGGGGGAGATGTAGTTGCGGGCCGGGGGCGGCGCTGGCTCCGGCGCGGGCGCCGCGTCGTCCTCGGACTCGCGCACGAATGCCTTGGACATGGCGGAAATTCTACACGCGGGTCCGCGAGCCGCCGCTTGCCAGCATCGCCGCGAGACCCGAGAATCCGGGATGGCGCGCCCGTCCAGCGTCGAGGCGGCGGCCCGGGGAGAACGACATGGCACTGGAAAAAAAGGTTGAGAAGGACGACCTGCTCACGAGAATGCGCATCCGCGAGGTGCTGCTGTTCGGCCTCATCGCGCTCGCCGCGATCCTCGCCCAGCTGCCGCACGAGGTCCTCGAGGAGCACGGCATCGAGCGCAACTTCCTGCTCGGCGTGCTGGGCTGCGGCATCATCCTCGGCCTGTTCTTCTACCTTAAGTTCTTCTTCTTCCTCGCGGTGGTGCTGCTGATCCTCGGCGCCAACCTCGACCAGCAGATCTCCGAGTACATCAACATCTCGAAGGTGCCGCTGGTGCTCGCGCTGGTGGCGATGGTCGGCATCTCGCTGATCAACTACGTGGTCAAGCTGATGCCCACGGGGCTGGAGGAAAAGCCCAAGGAGAAAAGCCCGGAGGGCGTGCGCGCCCTGTTCTATGCCATCGAGAAGAGCAACCTCGTGTACGCGCAGAAGGTGCTGCAGATGAACTTCGACCCGAACCTGCAGCACGACAACGGCTACACCGCGCTCGCCTATGCGGCCATGAAGGGCAACGGCCGCATGGTCGAGCTGCTGCTGCGCAACGGCGCCGACCCCACGGTCACCACCAAGGAAGGCGACACGCCGGTCGAGCTCGCGCTGCGGCTCGGCCATTCCGAGGTCGCCGACATCCTCAAGACCGCCCGCCAGCAGATACAGGGCGGCGGCGCGCCCGCCGAGGCCGCGCCGGCGTGAAGTGGTACATCGCCGCGGCGTTGCTTGCTGCGGCGGTCCAGGCGTCGGCGCAGGTGCAGCTGGAGAAGATCCAGCTCCCGCCCGGCTTCCGCATCGAACTGTACGCGACCGTCCCGAACGCGCGCTCGCTCGCGCTCGGCGCGAAAGGCATGCTCTTCGTGGGCAGCCGCTCCGGCGGCACCGTGCACGCGGTCGCGCCCGGGGGGAAAGTCAGCAGGATCGCCGACGGACTGTCCATGCCCAACGGTGTTGCTTTCAAGGATGGGGCGCTCTACGTCGCTGAGGTCAGTCGGATTCTGAAGATCGAAAACGCGGAAAGCGATTCAAGATCGAGACCTGAGAACGTCTTCGACAAGCTCCCTCGCGAGGTGCACCACGGCTGGAAGTTCATCCGCTTCTCGCCTGACGGCAAGCTCGCCATCCCGATCGGCGCGCCTTGCAACATCTGCGACCGGGAGGGGTATGCACAGATTGGATTTCTCGATCTTCCCACCGGAAAATTTGAAACTTTTGCCAAAGGCGTCCGCAACAGCGTGGGCTTCGACTGGCACCCCGTCACGCGGGAGCTGTGGTTCACCGACAACGGCCGCGACTGGCTGGGCGACGACTTGCCCGCCGATGAGCTGAACCGCGCGCCGCGCGCCGGGATGCACTTCGGCTTCCCGCACTGCCACCAGGGCGACCTGCCCGACCCGGAGTTCGGCCGCACGCGCCGCTGCGCCGAGTTCGAGCCGCCGGCGCAGAAGCTCGGGCCGCACGTCGCCGCGCTCGGCATGCGCTTCTATACCGGGACCATGTTCCCGGCCGAGTACCGCAACCAGATCTTCATCGCCGAGCACGGCTCATGGAACCGCTCGAAGAAGAGCGGCTATCGGGTGTCGTTGGTTCGCCTGGATTCTTCTGGAAAAACCAGAAGCTATGAAACATTCGCGCAAGGCTGGCTGCAGGGCGAGTCGGCCTGGGGCCGGCCCGTGGACCTGGAAATCCTGCCCGACGGGTCGCTCGCGCTGTCGGACGACGCGGCCGGTGCGATATACCGCATCAGCTATTCCGCGTCCCGCTGATACTGTATATTTCCCCACCCCCCAACCGGTAGTTCCGGACGCGGGATTTGCGCATCGGGGGACTTTATCTAGTGGCTTGTGCTCGGAAAAAAACAGGCGTTCAATCAACGCCCTGCCTCTAATACTTGATGTGGGACCACAATAACAATATGAATGACGCGGAAACCCCCACCCTGAAGGCCCCGGCCACCCTCCCCGACCAGGAGATCTGCCGCGAGGCGCTCGTAGAGAAGTACGCCAAGGGCGAAGAAACCTCGATCGATCAGGTGCGCCGGCGCGTGGCGCGCGCGCTCGCCGAGGTCGAGCCGGATGCCGAGCGCGCGAAGTGGGAAAAGCGCTTCACCCAGGCGCAGGCGGACGGCTTCATCCCTGCCGGGCGCATCAACTCGGCGGCCGGCGTGCAGCTGCAGGCGACGCTGATCAACTGCTTCGTGCAGCCGGTGGGCGACTCGATCACCGAGGTGGTGGACGGCAAGCCCGGCATCTACACCGCGCTCGCCGAGGCCGCCGAGACCATGCGCCGCGGCGGCGGCGTCGGCTACGACTTCTCGGCGATCCGCCCCAAGGGCGCCGAGGTGAAGGGCACGCACTCGCGCGCGAGCGGCCCGGTGTCCTACATGCGCGTGTTCGACCGCTCCTGCGAGACGGTGGAATCGGCCGGCGCGCGCCGCGGCGCGCAGATGGGCGTGCTGCGCTGCGACCACCCGGACATCGAGGAGTTCGTGCACGCCAAGGACCGCGGCGACCTTGCCAACTTCAACATCTCGGTCGGCGTGACCGACGACTTCATGCAGGCCGTGGAGCAGGACGCGGAGTTCGAGCTGGTCCACAAGGCGCGGCCCTGGCCGGACAACGGTGGCTATCGGCGCGCCGAAGGCCTGTGGGTGTACCGCAAGATCCGCGCGCGCGAGCTGTGGGACCAGATCATGCGCTCGACCTACGACCACGCCGAGCCGGGCATCCTGTTCCTCGACCGCATGAACCGGGACAACAACCTGTCCTATTGCGAGACCATCGAGGCGACCAACCCCTGCGCCGAGCAGCCGCTGCCCTCCTATGGCTGCTGCTGCCTGGGCTCGATCGACCTGACGCGCTACGTCGAGCACGCCTTCGAGGAGAAGGCGAGCTTCAACTTCCAGCGCTTCGCGAAGACCGTGCACACCTCGGTGCGCATGCTCGACAACGTGCTCGACGTCACCGCCTGGCCGCTCGAGCAGCAGCGCAACGAGGCGATGGCCAAGCGGCGCGTCGGCCTGGGCTTTACGGGGCTCGGCGACGCGCTTGCGATGCTGCGCCTGCGCTACGACAGCGAGGAGGCGCGCACCATGGCCTCGACGATCTCCGCGGCGATGCGCGACGAGGCCTACAAGGCCTCGGCCGAGCTCGCGAGGGAGCGCGGCGCGTTCCCGCTGTTCAATGCCGACATGTACCTGTCGGGCACGAGCTTCGCCACGCGCCTGCCGGACGAGATCAAGGCGCTGATCCGCAAGCACGGGCTGCGCAATTCGCACCTGCTGTCGATCGCGCCGACCGGCACCATCAGCCTCGCCTTCGCCGACAACGCCTCGAACGGCATCGAGCCGCCGTTCTCCTGGGTCTACACGCGCAAGAAGCGCATGGCCGACGGCACGCTCAAGGAGTTCCCGGTCGAGGACCATGCCTGGCGCCGCTACCGCCATATGTTGGCGACGGGGGCCCTTCCCCGTCGTGAGGGCGACGACGCCGGCAAGCTGCCGCCCTGGTTCGTCACGGCGCTCGAGATCTCGGCGCGCGCGCACGAGCAGATGGTGGCCGCAGTGGCGCCGTACGTCGACACCAGCATCTCCAAGACGGTCAACGTGCCCGAGGACTATCCCTACGAGGACTTCCAGGACCTCTACCTGCACGCCTGGAAGTCGGGCCTGAAGGGCCTCGCCACCTACCGGCCGAACAAGGTGCTCGGCGCGGTGCTGTCGGTGGAGAAGAAGGCCGAGGGCGTGCCCGCGCAGGACGCGCTGCGCGCGCCGCAGGACTTCGTCGGAGACGACCGCAACCGGCGCATCCGCATCAAGTCGCTGCCGCAACCGGTGCTCGCCAGCCTGCGCTGGCCGGGACGCCCCGACCTCTCGGGCGGCAATCCGGCCTGGACCTACATGATCGAGCACCCGCAGTACCACTTCGCGGTGTTCGTGGGCCACGTCGAGAACGGCCAACCGCATGCGTTCGAGGTCTGGGTGAACGGCAGCGAGCAGCCGAGGGGCCTGGGCGCGCTCGCCAAGACGCTGTCCATGGACATGCGCGGCAAGGACCCGGGCTGGCTCAAGCTCAAGCTCGAGACGCTCGCCAAGGCGGGCGGCGAGCCCTTCGACATGGCCTTCCCGCCGCACGGCGAGAAAAAGCGCATGCCGTCCATCGTTTCGGCTTTCTCCCAGTTGATTCTCTACAGGGTAAAAGCACTGAAAGGATTCGACGACGCACCGACGCCCGTGCTGGATGCGATGTTCAGCCTCAAGGAGCCGAAGACCGGCACCGACGGCACCATGTCCTGGACGGTGGACGTGCTCAACCCGCGCACCGGCGACGACTTCGTGCTGGGCCTCAAGGAGATCGCGCTGCCGCCGATGGAAGGCCATCCCGCAGGCGTGACGCGGCCCTACTCGATGTGGCTGTCCGGGGAGTACCCCAGGGCGCTGGATGGCCTGTGCAAGATCCTGTCGCTCGACATGCGCGTGCTCGACCCGGCCTGGATCGGCATGAAGCTGCGCAAGCTGCTCGACTTCCCCGAGCCGCTCGGCGACTTCATGGCCTTCGTGCCGGGCGCGCGCAAGCAGGAAACCTTCCCCTCCACGGTGTCCTACCTCGCGCGGCTGATCCTGCACCGCTACGCGATGCTCGGCATCCTCGGCGAGGACGGGCTGCCGGTGCGCCAGATGGGCATCCTCGAGCAGCCCGAGGTCCGCGGCCAGGCGCGCGTGATGGCGGGCGCGCGCTGCCCCGAATGCTCGAATAACACCTTGATCCGCAAAGACGGTTGCGATTACTGTACGGCATGCGGATACACGGGGGCCTGCGGCTAGCTGATTCAGCCGGGACGCTGCGCTTTGCGTCGGCGCTGGTTCTGCTTTTCTCGCTCGTCGCCTGCGGCACGCTGAACGTCGTCGCCGAGGGCGGCGACAGCGACCTGATGCTGAACGGCAACGACCCGGTCGCGTACTTAACGGCCGGGACCGCCGCGCGCGGCCGGCCCGACATCAAGACCGAGCACCAGGGCGTCACCTACCGCTTCCTGAGCGAGGAGAACCGCCGCCAGTTCATCACCAGCCCCGACCGCTACGCGCCGCAGTTCGGCGGCTTCAGCGCGCAGGCGATGGCCTACGCGGTGCCGGCGGCGACCGACGCCGCCACCTTCAAGATCATCGACGGCAGGCTGTACCTGTTCGAGAGCACGCGCACGCGCCTGTACTTCGAGATGGACCAGGAGCGCAACCTGCGCATGGCCAACCAGTACTGGGAATCCGAGGTGCGCGATTCCGGCAGCTGGCAACTGCAGGCCTTAAAGCGCCTGCTGATCCGCGTGCCGGGCTACAAGTCCGACGCCGATCTCGCAGCCGAGTACGAGCGGCGCTTCGGCCGCAAGCCGAACTAAGCTGTATATCGGTTTGACAACTTACTTCGTCCGCTCATAGCTGGCGATTCGCAAAGGCCACACACTAGGTAGGCTGAATGGCAACTTCTAGAGGTTTGCTTCGAACTGGTTTCGACGAACCAATTGTCGTATTGCTGGGCGCTGGCGCAACTCGCGGTGCTTTCAGCCAAGAGCGGCTTCCCCCGCCGATCGATGGCGAATTCTTCGCCGCAGCAAATCAGATCTCTCGGCACGGTACGCCTGAGATCGCAAAGCGCGTTCTACGATCTGTCTGGACGCTATACGGTCGGGTCGAGGGCGTTGGGCTCGAAGAGTACTACCGGGATATTGAGACACGAGCTCGAATCTCGAAATTTGCAAAGACTGCAAACAAACCCAAGGATTGGTCCAAGCGAACGCGCGATCTCGAGGAACTTATCCGCCGGGTCTATGTAGAGACAACGACAGATGAGGGAAAATCGGGTCGAAGGCCACGTATCAGCACCTTCCATCAATCCCTTCTTGCACGCCTACCCAAGCATTCAACGATCATTACTTTCAATTACGACTTGGTAATCGAAGAAGCATTTCCAGACGCATCAATCTGGAACCCCCGGGATGGTTATGGAATGGTATTTCCCGGCACAACCTCAGACTGGACACGAAAGTGGTTTCGCGATCGCAATAGTCCGCCCAATGTAGTGAGTCAGGTCAAGCTCCTAAAACTTCACGGGAGCCTCGGATGGGGCAATTATCGAAGTGGGGCTGTGAAACTGAAGGCACGGCCTTATAGCGTGAGAGACGGAAAATTTGAGAAGGTCTCTGTGCTTCCCCCGGGTTGGAACAAGAAAATCGATGTAAATCCCTATAAGATATTTTGGCGCGAGGCCCGACTCCGTCTTGAGCAATGCAGCACGTTAATTGTCGTTGGTTACTCTCTTCCAGAGACCGACCTATTGGCGCGCGCATTGTTTGCCGAGGCGGCGCGAATGAGAGTCGCGCGAGATTCATTCCTAAAGCGACTTGTTCTTGTAGATCCAAACAGCGACGTACGGCAGAAATTTGTCCGCCTTCTCAATCCCACCCTAGGCCCGACAGCAAGAGTCATCCACTTTCCGAGTGTGACTGAATTCCAGCGCGTTGTGCTCGAAACATAAACACTTGTGTCCACAAAAGAGCAGCGACTGATTTTGAATCAGTGATGCGCCCGTCACGTACCCAGGCGACGGCCTGGTCGAAGGGCACGATAAGGATCTCGAGGAATTCGCCCACGTCGAGCTTCGCCTCGCGCTTCTCCAGGCCCTTCGCAACGTACATCTCGATGGCCTCGTTGCTGTACGCGATCTCCGTGTGCACGACGCCGATGTGCTTCCAGTCGGAGGCGACGTAGCCGGTCTCCTCGAGCAGCTCGCGCTTGGCGGTCGCCAGGGGAGCCTCGTCCGGCTCGCGCTTGCCCGCCGGCACCTCGATGAACTCCCGGCCCTGCGGGTAGCGGTACTGGCGTTCGAGCAGCACGCGGCCGTCGTCGAACAGCGGCACGATCAGCACCGCGCCGGGATGGCGGATGTATTCGCGGCTGCTCTGGCTGCCGTCGGGCAGGCGCACCAGATCCTTGTGCACTTCGAGAAAGCCCCCGGCGTAGACCAGCGCGCCCGAGATCCTCTCTTCCTTCAGCTTGCCGCCGCTCACGCCCTCACAGGCTCTTGATGGCGACGAAGCAGAGCGACATCAGCGGCTCGGGCAGGACGCCGAGCACTAGCAGCGCGATGCCGTTGAGCGACAGCAGCACGCGCATGTCGGGATGGCCCTGCACGGGCGTGGCGTCGGCCGGCTCGTCGAAATACATGAGCTTGACGATGCGCAGGTAGTAGTAGGCGCCGATCAGCGAGAACACCACCGCCACCACGGCGAGCCAGATCTGGCCCGCGTTGACCGCGGCCGAGAGCACGCTGAGCTTGGCGTAGAAGCCCACCGTGGGCGGCACGCCGGCGAGCGAGAACATCAGCAGCAGCATCACGAAGGCGTACCAGGGATTGCGCCGGTTCAGGCCCTTGAGGTCCTCGAGATTCTCGCACTCGAAGCCCTTGCGCGACAGGAACAGCAGCATGCCGAAGGAGCCGACCGACATCAGCACGTAGACCACCGTGTAGAACATCGACGCCGCGTAGGCGTCGGGCCGGTTGAGGAAGTTGCCGCCGACCCAGCCCGCGAGCAGGCCGAGCAGCATGAAGCCCATGTGCGCGATGGTCGAGTAGGCGAGCATGCGCTTGAGGTTGGTCTGCGCGATGGCGGTGATGTTGCCGAGCGCCATCGACAGCACCGCGAGGATCGCCAGCATCTGCTGCCAGTCGTGCGCGAGCTCGGCCAGCCCGGTGCCGAGCACGCGGATCGCCATTGCGAAGGCGGCGAGCTTGGGCACGCTGCCGATCACCAGCGTCACGGCCGTGGGCGCGCCGTGGTAGACGTCGGGGATCCACATGTGGAACGGCACCACGCCGAGCTTGAAGGCGATGCCGCAGACCACGAACACCAGGCCGAAGACGAGGAACGGCTGCTGCGTGCTGTCGCGCGCCAGGCCGCCGAGCTGCCGGGCGATGTCGGGGATCGCCAGGCTGCCGGTGGCGCCGTAGATCATCGACATGCCGTACAGCAGCAGGCCCGAGGCGAGCGCGCCGAGCACGAAGTACTTCATCGCCGCCTCGGTGGAGGCCGCCGAGTCGCGGTTCAGCGCCACCATCGCGTACAGGCACAGCGACAGCAGCTCCAGGCCCAGGTACACGGTGAGGAAGCTGTTGGCGCTGATCATGAGCATCATGCCGAGCAGCGCGAACAGCAGCAGCGACAGGAACTCGCCGCGCATCAGGCCGCGGTCGAGCAGGTACTGGCGCGAGTAGACGAGCACCACCGCCACCGCGAAGTAGGCCGCGAGCTTGAGCAGGTTGGCCATCACGTCCGAGACGAACAGCCCGTTGAACAGGTAGTAGCGCTCGGTGCCGCTCACCCACTGGATGGCGAGCGTCGCGAGCGCGCAGGCGAGCAGCACCAGCTGCGCCCCCACGAAGCTCGCGGTGCGCCGCTCGCTCTTGACGTACAGGTCGCCGAGCATCACCGCGCAGGCGCCGGCCAGCAGCAGCACTTCGGGCAGCGCCGGGATGTGGTTGATGAAGGTGAGCGCGTTCATGTCAGAGTTTCGGCGTCGCCACGTGCTCGAGCAGGTCCTTGACCGAGGCGTGCATCACCTCGGTGAACGGCAGCGGGTAGACACCCATCCAGAGCACCGCGGCCGCGAGCAGGCCGAGCACCAGAAATTCCTTCGGATTCAGGTCCTTCAGGCCGGCGACGTGGTCGTTCGCCACGGCACCGAAGATCACGCGCTTGTACATCCACAGCGTGTAGGCCGCGCCGAAGATCAGCGTGGTGGCGGCCGCGAAGGCGAGCCAGAAGTTGGCCTGCATCGCGCCCATGATCACCATGAACTCGCCGACGAAGCCGCTGGTGGCCGGCAGGCCGCAATTGGCCATCGCGAACAGCATCATGAGGGATGCGAACTTGGGCATGGTGTTCACCACGCCGCCGTAGTCGGCGATGTTGCGCGAGTGCATGCGGTCGTACATCACGCCGACGCAGAAGAACATGGCCGCCGAGACGAAGCCGTGCGAGATCATCTGCACCAGCGCGCCCTCGACGCCGTAGGCATTGAAGATGAAGAAGCCGAGCGTCACGAAGCCCATGTGCGAGATCGACGAGTAGGCGATCAGCTTCTTCATGTCGGTCTGCACCAGCGCCACCAAGCCGATGTAGACCACCGCGATCAGCGACAGCGCGATCATCAGCCAGGCGAGCTCGCGCGAGGCGTCGGGCAGGATCGGCAGCGTGAAGCGCACGAAGCCGTAGGCGCCGAGCTTGAGCATGATCGCCGCGAGCACCACCGAGCCGCCGGTGGGCGCCTCGACGTGCGCGTCGGGCAGCCAGGTGTGCACCGGCCACATCGGCACCTTGACCGCGAACGCGAGCAGCAGGCCGAAGAACAGCCTTTGCTGCGCCTCGAGCGGCAGCGGCAGCTTCCACCAGTCCATGATCGCGAAGCTGCCGCCCGACTTGTTGTACAGGTACAGCAGCGACACCAGCATCAGCACCGAGCCGAAGAAAGTGTAGAGGAAGAACTTGAGCGCGGCGTAGACGCGGTTGGCGCCGCCCCAGACGCCGATGATGATGAACATCGGGATCAGCGTCGCCTCGAAGAACACGTAGAACAGCATGCCGTCGAGCGCGGCGAACACGCCGTTCAGCAGCCCCGACATGATCAGGAACGCGCCCATGTACTGGCCGACGCGCTTCTCGATCACCGTCCAGCCGGCGACCACCACCAGCGGCGTGATGAACGAGTTGAGAAGAATGAACAGCATCGAGATGCCGTCCACGCCGAGGTGGTAGTAGACGTTGAAGCGCGGGATCCAGGACAGGCGCTCGACGAACTGCATGCCGGCGCTCGGCGCCGAGAAGCCGATCCACAGCGGCAGCGTCACCAGGAAGCCGCCCAGCGCGCCGACGAAGGCGAGCGTGCGCTGCAGCGGCGCCTTGTCGTCGCCGCCGCAGGCAAGAACCAGCAGGCCGGCGAAGATCGGCACCCAGATCGCGAGGCTCAGCAGCATCAGCCGAACACCTTGTACTTCACCACCGCGTAGATCGCGCAGACGCCGAAGATCATCATGAACGCGTACCAGTAGATCAGGCCGCTCTGCACCAGCCGGATCACGCCCGAGAACCAGCCCACCAGGCGCGCCGAGCCGTTCACCATCACGCCGTCGATCGTGCGCTGGTCGCCGCCCTTCCACAGGCCGGTGCCCACCGCGCGCGCGCCGCCCGCGAACAGCCAGGAATAGAACTCGTCGAAGCCGTACTTCTTCTCCACCAGCGCGTACACGGGCCCGAACGCGATCGCGATCTTCTTCGGCAGGTCGGTGCGCTTCAGATACAAATACCAGGCGGTGGCGATGCCCGCGAGCGCCAGCCAGAACGGCGGCTGCGCCATGCCGTGCAGCGTGTAGCTCACCAGGCCGTGGTACTCCGGGGGCTTGTTGACGAGCGATGTGCCGAAGTAGTCCCCAAAGACGAAGTAGCCGATGAACCACCCTGCTCCGATCGAGGGAATAGCCAGCAGCACCAGCGGCACGGTCACCACGGCGGGCGACTCGTGCGGCGGGTGCGCCTCGTCGAACCGCGGCGCGCCGTGGAAGGCCATGAACACCAGGCGGAAGGTGTAGGTCGCGGTCACGAAGACGCAGGACAGCACGCACAGGTAGGCGAAGGTCGCGCCCGGAACCGTCGCGAGGTGCGTGAGCTCGATGATCGCGTCCTTCGAGTAGAAGCCCGCGAATCCGGGAATGCCGGCCGACGAGATCGCGCCGATCAGCATGGTCCAATACGTCCAGGGCATGTACTTCTTCAGGCCGCCCATGCGCCGCATGTCCTGCTCGTGGTGCATGGCGATGATCACCGAGCCCGCGGCGAGGAACAGCACCGCCTTGAAAAAGGCGTGCGTGGCGAGGTGGAAGATCGCCGCCGAGTAGGCCGAGGCGCCGAGCGCCACGGTCATGTAGCCGAGCTGCGACAGCGTCGAGTAGGCCACCACGCGCTTGATGTCGAACTGCGTGAGCGCCACCAGACCCATGGAGAGCGCCGTGATCGCGCCGATCACCAGGACTACAGATCTTGCAGTTTCACTCAATTCAAACAATGGAGACATTCGCGCGACCATGAAGATGCCCGCGGTCACCATGGTGGCGGCGTGGATCAGCGCCGAGATCGGCGTCGGGCCTTCCATCGAGTCGGGCAGCCAGACGTGCAGCGGGAACTGCGCGCTCTTGCCCATCGCGCCGACGAAAAGCAGGACGCAGATCAGGGTCACGTGTTCCGTACTCGAAGAGGCGTTTGAAAATACGGCCGCATAGTCGAGAGTCCCGAATCCCGTCAAGATCAATGCGATGCCCAGCAGGAAGCCGAAATCGCCCACGCGGTTGACGAGGAAGGCCTTGAGGTTGGCGTAGATCGCCGTCGGCCGCGTGTACCAGAAGCCGATCAGCAGGTACGACACCAGGCCGACCGCCTCCCAGCCGAAGAACAGCTGCAGGAAGTTGTTCGCCATCACCAGCATCAGCATCGAGAAGGTGAACAGCGAGATGTAGCTGAAGAAGCGCTGGTAGCCCGGGTCCTCGGCCATGTAGCCGATGGTGTAGACGTGCACCATCAGCGACACGAAGGTCACCACCACCATCATCAGCGCGGTCAGGCGGTCGATCAGGAAGCCGATCTGCAGCGGCGTGTCGCCGATCACCGCCCAGGCGTAGACGATTCCGTTCCACGAATTGCCATTGAGTACTTCCTTGAAAATGAACAAGGAAGCAACAAATGAAATCAGCACACCGAGGATCGTGACGCGGTGCGACCAGGCGCGGCCGATCGCCTGGCCGCCCAGGCCGGCGACGATTGCGCCCGCGAGAGGCGCAAGCACGGCGATCAGACCCAGCGTCTTCAGCATTCCCCTTTGCCTCTTGCCCTAGCCCTTGAGCGAATCCAGGTCTTCGACGTTGATCGTGCTGAGGTTCCTGAACAGCACCACGAGAATCGCCAGCCCGATGGCGGATTCCGCGGCCGCCACGGTGAGGATGAAGAACACGAACACCTGCCCGGCGATGTCGCCGAGGTAGTAGGAGAAGGCGACGAAATTGAGGTTCACCGCGAGCAGCATCAGCTCGATCGCCATCAGCAGCACGATCACGTTCTTGCGGTTCAGGAAGATGCCGATCACCGCGATCGCGAACAGGATCGCGGCGAGCACCAGGTAGTGCGACAGCGTGAGGTACGGCGCCGCGGCCATCAGACGTCCTTCTCCGCGGCCATCGGCACGATGCGCACGCGGTCGGCGCGGCGCACCCGCACCTGCGCGGACGGGTCCTGGCCCTTGGTGTCCTTGCGCTGGCGCAGCGTGAGCGCGATCGCCGCGACGATCGCCACCAGCAGCACCACCGCGGCGATCTGGAAGGCGAGCACGTAGTCGGTGTAGAGCAGCCGCCCGAGCTCCTTGGTGTTGCTGTAGCCCGCCGGCAGCGCCTTGGGCGGCACCGAGAGGCCGGACCAGCGGCCGTAGAGCACGGCGGCCATCTCGGCGGCCATCAGCACGCCGACCAGCGAGCCGAGCGGCAGGTACTGCCAGAAGCCCTCGCGCAGGCGCTCGAGGTTGATGTCGAGCATCATCACCACGAACAGGAACAGCACCATCACCGCGCCGACGTAGACCAGCACCAGCGCGATGGCGAGGAACTCGGCGCGCAGCAGCAGCCAGATCGCCGAGGCGGTGAAGAACGCGAGCACCAGGAACAGCGCCGCGTGCACCGGGTTGCGCGAGGTGATCACGGCGAGGCCCGAGGCGAGCAGCACCGCGCCGAAGGCGTAGAAGACGGCGGCTTCGAACATCAGCGGTAGTCCGCGTCGGCCGCGCGGTCCCTGGCGATCTGCTCTTCGTAGCGCTCGCCCACCGCGAGCAGCATCGGCTTGGTGTAGTACAGGTCACCGCGCTTCTCGCCGTGGTACTCGAACACGCGCGTCTCGACGATCGCGTCCACGGGGCAGGCCTCCTCGCAGAAGCCGCAGAAGATGCACTTGGTGAGGTCGATGTCGTAGCGCGTGGTGCGGCGCGTGCCGTCGGCGCGCGACTCGGACTCGATGTGGATGGCGAGCGCCGGGCAGACCGCCTCGCAGAGCTTGCAGGCGATGCAGCGCTCTTCGCCGTTCGGGTAGCGGCGCAGCGCGTGCAGGCCGCGGAAGCGCGGGCTGAGCGGCGTCTTCTCCTCGGGGAACTGCACCGTGATCTTGCGCGCGAACAGATGCCGGCCGGTGAGCGCGAGGCCGCGCATCAGCTCCAGCAGCAGGAACGAGCGGAAGAATTCGAGCACGCGCGTCATGGCCGGGTCACTTCCACGGGTTCCAGGGCGTCTGCATCCAGACGCCGATCACGGCGATCCACACCAGCGTGAGCGGGATGAACACCTTCCAGCCCAGGCGCATGATCTGGTCGTAGCGGTAGCGCGGCAGCGTGGCGCGGATCCACAGGAACATCGACACCACGAGGAAGATCTTGCCGAGGAACCAGAGCACGCCCGGCACCGCCTCGAAGACGGCCGAGGCGATCGGCGGCTGCCAGCCGCCGAAGAACATCACCACCGTGAGCGCCGAGATCAGCAGCATGTTCATGTACTCGGCGAGGAAGAACAGTGCGAAGGTCATGCCCGAGTACTCGACCATGTGGCCGGCGACGATCTCGGACTCGCCCTCGACCACGTCGAAGGGCGCGCGGTTGGTCTCGGCGATGCCCGAGACGAAGTACACCAGCAGCATCGGCGCGAGCGGCAGCCAGTTCCAGGACAGGAAGTTCAGACCCATGCCGGCGAACGTTCCCCTGCCCTGCGCCGAGACGATGTCCGACAGGTTCAGGCTGCCCGAGACCATCAGCACCACCACCAGCGCGAAGCCCATGGCCAGCTCGTAGGACACCATCTGCGCCGCCGAGCGCATCGCGCCGAGGAAGGCGTACTTGGAGTTCGAGGCCCAGCCGGCGACGATCACGCCATAGACGCCCATCGAGGTGAGCGCCATCACGTACAGCAGCCCCGCGTTGATGTCGGCGAGCACCGCCTCGGCCGAGAACGGAATCACCGCCCACGCGGCGACCGCCGGGATGATCATCACCATCGGCGCGAACACGAACAGGAACTTGCTCGCGTTGGCCGGCAGGATGATTTCCTTGAACAGCAGCTTCAGGCCGTCGGCCACGGGCTGCGCGAGCCCGCCTAGCCAGGGAATGCCGAAGAAGGTCACGCGGTTGGGGCCCAGGCGGATCTGCATCCAGCCGATCAGCTTGCGCTCCCACAGCGTGGTGTACGCCACCGCCAGCATGAGCGGCACCACGATCGCGACGATGAACGCCAGCGAGGTCACGAGCTCGTAGGCCGCCGGGCCCCAGGTCGGCCCGAGCTTCATTTCCGCGTAGTTGAGCAGCGACGAGAGCATCTCAGGCGGCCTGCCTCGAGGTGATCTTCTCCAGCGTCACGGTGCCGAACATCGCGCCGAGCGCCGCGGTGGCCGGGTGGCCGGCGGCGACGCGCACGCACTCATCGGGCAGCCTGTCGTCCAGCGCCGCGGCCAGGCCCGCCTCGCCGCCCTGCTTCTTGACCAGCACCAGGCCGCCCGCCTGCACGCCGAGCTTCTGCATGAGCCTGGCGTTCATCCAGGCGCGCGGCGCCTGCGCGTCGCGTGTCTTCTGCAGCGGCGGCGAGCGCCGCGCCAGCGGATCGGCGAAATAGATCGGCACGTCGGCGATGCGCTGGATGCCCTGGAGGGGTTTCGCTTCCGCCTTTATTCCAGAAATTTCATTCGAAAGAAGCTTCGAGACTTCACGCCCGCCGAGGCACGCCTCCCTGACCTGCTCGATGGTGTCGAACTCGAAGCCCGGCAGCCCGAGCATGGTGCCCAGCACGCGCAGCACCTTCCAGGCGGGCCGCGCCTCGCCGAGCGGCCGCACCGCGGCGTGAAAGCTCTGCACGCGGCCCTCGGTGCTCACGAAAGTGCCCGGCGTCTCGGTGAACGGCGCGATCGGCAGCAGCACGTCGCCGACGTCCGACCTGAAGGAAGTGAGATTGACGATGAATCGCTTGCCTTCCACCAGCCGCGGATCTGCAAGGTCGAGCTGAGGATCGAATCCGACAAGAACCAGGCAATTCCTGCGCGCAACCTCGGGCAGACCGCCCGCCGCAGGCAAGCCGGCGACGTAACCCCCTACCGAGTTCGCGGCCTCGGCCAGGAAACCGACTTTCACGCCGATGGCCTGTGCGGCTGCGTGGATCGCCGCGGCCTGCGGATGCTGCTGCGCGAAATTGCCGAGCAGGATCGCGGAGTTCTTGCCGCCTTTCAGGACTTCACTGAAAGTGGCAATCGCATTCGGGATCTCGGATGGCGCAACGATCTTCCGGCTCTTGACCGGCATCAGCCAGTCGTCGTCCACCGAGTGCAGCACGTGCACCTGCAGCCCGCGCTTGGCGGCTTGGCGCAGGCGCTGGGCGATGAGCGGATGGTCCTTGCGCAGGAACGAGCCCACCACCAGCACGCGGTCGAGCGTGGCGAGCTCCGCGATCGGCATGCCGAGCCAGGGGATGCCCGTGCGCTTGCCGTCGCCCGAGAAATCGCTGTGGCGCAGGCGGAAATCCGCCGGCGCGCCGAGCTTTGCGGCTAGATAAAGTTCTTCTAGGGTCGAATGCGGGGACGCGAGGACGCCGAAATTGGATTTATCCAAGGAAGAAACGACAAAATCCAATGCCCCTTGCCAATCCGTCTCCTCCCAGCGGCCATTGCGCTTCACCATCGGCTGCGAGAGGCGCTCCTCGGAGTTGAGCGCCTCGTAGGAGAAGCGCTCCTTGTCCGAGAGCCAGCACTCGTTGATGGCCTCGTTCTCCAGCGGCAGCACGCGCATCACCTTGTTCTGCTTGACCTGCACCACCAGGTTCGAGCCCAGGCCGTCGTGCGGCGACACGCTCTTGCGGCGCGCGAGCTCCCAGGTGCGCGCGCTGTAGCGGAACGGCTTGGAGGTGAGCGCGCCCACCGGGCAGAGGTCGATCATGTTGCCCGAGAGCTCGGAATCGACCGATCTGCCGACGAAGGCGACGATCTCGGAGTGCTCGCCGCGGCCGATCATGCCGAGCTCCATCACCCCGGCGACCTCCTGACCGAAGCGCACGCAGCGCGTGCACTGGATGCAGCGGCTCATTTCCTCGGCCGCCACCAGCGGGCCGATGTCCTTGTGCAGCACCACGCGCTTTTCTTCCTGGAAACGCGAGGCCGACCCGCCGTAGCCCACCGCGAGGTCCTGCAGCTGGCATTCGCCGCCCTGGTCGCAGATCGGGCAGTCGAGCGGGTGGTTGATGAGCAGGAACTCCATCACCGAGTTCTGCGCCTTCTTGGCGTTCGCCGAGGCGGTCTTCACCTTCATGCCGTCGGTGACGGGGGTCGCGCAGGCGGGCATCGGCTTGGGCGCCTTCTCGATCTCGACCAGGCACATGCGGCAGTTGGCGGCGATCGACAGCTTCTTGTGGTAGCAGAAGTGCGGCACGTAGATGCCGAGCTTGTGCGCCGCGTCCATCACGGTAGAGCCGTGCTGGACTTCCACTTCGGTGCCGTCGATTTCGACCTTGATCATCTACGCGGCCTTCGCGATCGACGGGCTGTGGGCGCCGGCCCGCCCCCACTTGGGTTCTATTTCTCTCGAAACAAGACAGCTCTTATGTTCGATGTGATGCACGAATTCGTGCCGGAAATGCTTGAGGAAGCTCTTCACCGGCAGCGCCGCGGCGTCGCCGAGCGCGCAGATGGTGCGGCCGGCGATGTTGTCGGCGACGTTGTCGAGCAGGTCGAGGTCCTCCATGCGGCCCTGCCCGGTCTCGATGCGGTGCACCACGCGGTACAGCCAGCCCGTGCCCTCGCGGCAGGGCGTGCATTGGCCGCAGGACTCCTCGAAATAGAAGTACGACAGGCGCTCCAGCGCCCGCACCATGCAGGTGGTGTCGTCCATGACGATGACCGCGCCCGAGCCCAGCATCGAGCCCGCCTTGGCGATGGAGTCGAAGTCCATGTCGGTCTTCATCATGATGTCGGGCGGTAGCACTGGCATGCTGGAGCCGCCCGGGATCACCGCCTTGAGCTTGTGCCCCGCGCGAACACCGCCCGCCAATTCCAGCAGTTTCGCGAAGGGAGTGCCGAGCTTAACCTCGTAATTGCCGGGCTTGGCGACGTGGCCGGTCACCGAGAACAGCTTGGTGCCGCCGTTGTTCGGCCGCCCGAGCGCGAGGAAGGCCTCGCCGCCCTTGCGCATGATCCAGGGCACCGCGGCGAAGGTCTCGGTGTTGTTGACCGTGGTCGGCTTGCCGTACAGGCCGAAGCTCGCCGGGAACGGCGGCTTGAAGCGCGGCTGGCCCTTCTTGCCCTCGAGCGAATCGAGCAGCGCCGTCTCCTCGCCGCAGATGTAGGCGCCGTAGCCCGCGTGCGCGTGGACCTCGAAGGAGAACTCCGAGCCGAGGATGTTCTTGCCGAGGTAGCCCGCGGCGCGCGCCTCATCGAGCGCCCGCTCGAACTGGTCGTACACCTCCCAGATCTCGCCGTGGATGTAGTTGTAGCCCACGCCCGCGCCCATCGCGTAGCCGGCGATGATCATGCCCTCGATGACGCTGTGCGGGTTGTAGCGCAGCAGGTCGCGGTCCTTGCAGGTGCCCGGCTCGCCCTCGTCCGAGTTGCACACCAGGTATTTCGCGCCCGGGAACTGGCGCGGCATGAACGACCACTTCAGGCCGGTAGGGAAGCCGGCGCCGCCGCGTCCTCGAAGTGCAGATTTTTTCACTTCTGCAATCACGTTTTCAGGGGAAATCTTTTCGGACAAGACCCTGCGAAGAGCCTGATAGCCCTCTCGCCGTTCATAGTCCTTCAGACGCCAGTTGCGGCCGTCCAGGCCCTGCATCAGGATCGCGTCGGGCCCGTAGTCGAGCATCACTTCAGCTCCTTGATCAGCGCGTCGAGCTTCTCGTGCGACATGCAATCGTGCATCTTCTTGTTGTTCACCAGCACCACCGGCGCCATCGCGCAGGCGCCCATGCACTCGCCTTCCTTGAGCGTGAAGCGGCCGTCGGCGGTGGTCTCGCCGAAGTCGACGCCGAGCCTCGCCTTCAGGTGGTCGGCGGCATCGAGCGAGCCCTGCAGCCCGCACGGCAGGCAGGTGCAGACCGTGAGCTTGTACTTGCCCGTCGGCTGCAGGTTGTACATGTTGTAGAAGGTCGCCACCTCGTAGACCGCGACCGGCGCCATCTGCAGGTAGCCGGCGACGAAGTCCATGGTCTCGGTCGAGAGCCAGCCCTTCTCGTCCTGCGCGATGATCAGCGCGCTCATCACCGCCGACTGCTTCTGGTCGGCGGGATATTTCTGGATTTCCTCGTCGATGCGGCGCAAGGACTCGGCCGACAGGCTCACCGGTCGATCTCCCCGAAAACGATGTCGAGCGTGCTGACGATGGCGACCGCGTCGGCCAGCATGTGGCCGCGCGCGAGCTCGCCCATCGAGGAAAGGTGCGTGAACGCCGGCGAGCGCAGCTTCATGCGGTAGGGCTTGTTGGCGCCGTCGGAAATGAAGTACACGCCGAACTCGCCCTTCGGGCCCTCCACGCCGGCATAGGCCTCGCCCTCGGGCACGTGCATGCCCTCGGTGAAGAGCTTGAAGTGGTGGATCAGCTCCTCCATGTTCGCCTTCATCTGCCCGCGCGCGGGCGGCGCGACCTTGTGGTTGTCGACGATCACCGGGCCCGGGTTCTTGCGCAGCCAGTCCACGCACTGCTTGATGATGCGGTTGGACTGGCGCATCTCCTCGACGCGCACCAGGTAGCGGTCGTAGGTGTCGCCGTTGACGCCGACCACGACATCGAAGTCGAGCTTGTCGTAGACCTCGTAGGGCTGCTTCTTGCGCAGGTCCCAGGCGACGCCCGAGCCGCGCAGCATGGGCCCCGTGTAGCCGAGCGCGAGCGCGCGCTCCGGCGGCACCACGCCGATGCCGACGGTGCGCTGCTTCCAGATGCGGTTCTCGGTGAGCAGCGTCTCGTAGTCGTCCACGCACCTCGGGAAGCGCTCGGTGAAGGCGTCGATGAAGTCGAGCAGGGAACCCTGCCGGTCGGCATTCATCTCGGCGAGCGCGCGCTCGTTGCGCGAGTGCTGCGCGCGGTACTGCGGCATCGCGTCGGGCAGGTCGCGGTAGACACCGCCCGGCCGGTAATAGGCCGCGTGCATGCGCGCGCCCGACACCGCCTCGTAGCAGTCGAGCAGGTCCTCGCGCTCGCGGAAACCGTACAGGAACACGGTCATCGCGCCCAGGTCCAGGCCGAGCGTCGCCACGCCGAAGATGTGGTTCAGGATGCGCGTGATCTCGTCGAACATCACGCGGATGTACTGCGCGCGCACCGGCACCTCGATGCCGAGCAGCTTCTCGACGGCCATGCAGTAGGCGTGCTCGCTGCACATCATCGAGATGTAGTCGAGCCGGTCCATGTACGGCAGCGACTGCAGGTAGGTGCGGCTCTCGGCCAGTTTCTCGGTGGCGCGGTGCAGCAGGCCGATGTGCGGGTCGGCGCGCTGCACCACCTCGCCGTCGAGCTCCAGCACCAGCCGCAGCACGCCGTGCGCGGCCGGGTGCTGCGGGCCGAAGTTCAGGGTGTAGTTGCGGATCTCGGCCAAGGCCTAGCGTCCCTCGCCGTAGTGCTCTTCGCGCACCACGCGCGGCGTCACTTCGCGCGGCTCGATGGTCACCGGCTGGTAGATCAGGCGCTTGGTGTCCGGGTCGTAGCGCATCTCGACGTAGCCCGAGATCGGGAAGTCCTTGCGGAACGGGTGGCCGATGAAGCCGTAGTCGGTGAGGATGCGGCGCAGGTCCGGATGGCCGTCGAAGACGATGCCGAACAGATCGAAGGCCTCGCGCTCGAACCAGTTCACGCTCGGCCAGACCTCGATCGCCGAGTCGAGCATCGGCATCTCGTCGTCGGGGCAGAACACGCGCAGCCGCAGCCGCCAGTTGTGCGTCACCGACAGCAGGTGCAGCACCGCGGCGAAGCGGCCGCGCTCCCAGGGCCGGTCGCCGTAGGTCGAGTAGTCCACGCCGCACAGGTCGATGAGCTGCTCGAAGCGCAGGTCGGGATGGTCGCGCAGCGAGCGCGCCGCCTCGCGGTAGTTCGCCGCCTTCACCACCAGCGTGAGCTCGCCCAAGCGCTCCTCGAGCGACTCGATCCACGGGCCGAGCGCATTCTTCGCGGCGTCGTGCAGCTTCTTGAGCTTCGGCGTCATCTACCTGGCGATGGTGCTGGTGCGCTTGATCTTGTTCTGCAGCTGCAGGATGCCGTACAGCAGCGCCTCGGCCGTCGGCGGGCAGCCCGGCACGTAGATGTCCACCGGCACCACGCGGTCGGCGCCGCGCACCACCGAGTAGGCGTAGTGGTAGTAGCCGCCGCCGTTGGCGCAGGAGCCCATCGAGATCACCCAGCGCGGCTCGGCCATCTGGTCGTAGACCTTGCGCAGCGCCGGCGCCATCTTGTTGGTGAGCGTGCCGGCGATGATCATCACGTCGGCCTGGCGCGGGCTCGGCCGGAAGACGATGCCGAAGCGGTCGAGGTCGTAGCGCGAGGCGCCCGCGTGCATCATCTCGATCGCGCAGCAGGCCAGGCCGAAGGTCACCGGCCACAGCGACCCGGTACGGGTCCAGTTGATGAGCTTGTCGGCGGTGGTGGTGACGAAGCCCTGCTCGAGCACGCCCTCTATTCCCATTCCAGCGCTCCTTTGGTCCACTCGTAGACGAAACCGACCACGAGGATGCCGAGGAACAGCATCATCGACAGGAAGCCCGCGAAGCCGATCTCGTTGATCACCACCGCCCAGGGGAAGAGGAAGGCGATCTCGAGGTCGAACAGGATGAACAGGATCGCCACCAGGTAGTAGCGCACGTCGAACTTCATGCGCGCGTCCTCGAAGGCCTCGAAGCCGCACTCGTAGGGGGAAAGCTTCTCGGGATCGGGTCGGTGCGGGCCGAAGATGGCGCCCAGCAACGGGGGCGCGACGCCGATGGCGAGGCCGACCGCGATGAACAGCAGGATCGGAAAGTATTCGGCGAGCATGTGCTTCGTTATCCCCTGATCACCGCCTAAATTTGGTGCCCACGAGCAGACTCGAACTGCTACGGCGTTTTAGGCCACCAGCCCCTCAAGCTGGCGTGTCTACCAATTTCACCACGTGGGCGCATGCACATTTGCCTGAACCCCCGGATTATCCCCTAAAAATCATTGCGGAACGTCCTTCGGCTTCGAACCGGAGGGCGGCGCTTCCGCGGGCGCGCCCGCTGCGGCGCCCTTCGGCGCCTCGGCGGGCGGCTTGTCGCCGGCCTTGTCCTGCGCGGGCGCGCTCTGCTGCGCCTTGACCGCGTCGAGCACGCCGCCGCTCGTGCGCGGCTTGCTCGTCGCGAGATACGCGAGGCCCAGGCTGGTGAGGAAGAACAGCGTGGCGAGAATCGCGGTGGCGCGCGACAGGAAATTCGCCGATCCGGTGGCGCCGAACAGGCTGCCCGAAGCGCCGCCGCCGAAGCCCGAGCCCATGTCCGCGCCCTTGCCATGCTGCAGAAGCACCAAGCCGATGATCACGAGCGCGATCAGCACGTGCAGAACGATAACCACGGTCATCCAGTCCATTGCCTCAATTCCTCCTGCACGCCGCGCTTGCGATGGCGAGGAACTCCGCCGCCACCAGCGATGCGCCGCCAATCAGTCCGCCGTCCACGTCCGGCTGCGCGAACAGCTGCGCCGCGTTGTCTTTCTTCACGCTGCCGCCGTACAGCAGGCGCGTTTCGCCCGGCAGCCGCGCGCGCAGGAAGGCGTGCACCGCCTGCGCCTGCTGCGGTGTCGCGGTGCGCCCGGTGCCGATCGCCCAGACCGGCTCGTAAGCAACGACCGCTTGCTTGAGGGAATCCTTTCCATTCAAGGCAATCACGGCATCCAGCTGCCGCGCGACGACCGCTTGCGTCCTGTCGGCCTCGCGCTCGGCCAGCGTCTCGCCGACGCACAGGATCGGCGTCATGCGCTGGGCCTGCGCGGCCTTGAACTTTGCCGCCGCCACCGCATCGTTCTCGCCGTAGAGCTGGCGCCGCTCCGAATGCCCCACGATCACGTAGCGGCAGCCCAGGTCCGCCAGCATCGCCGCCGACACTTCGCCCGTGTACGCGCCTTGCTCGTGCTCGCTCAAGTTCTGCGCCCCCAGCGCAAGCGCGCTGTCCTGCAGCTGGGCGCCGACCTCCGCGAGATAGGGAAACGGCACGCATATCGCGCAATCGACCCCGCGCAGCGTGCCCAGGCCGGCGAGCACCGAGGCGAGCAGCGCCCGGTTTGCGGACCGGTTGCCGTGCATCTTCCAATTGCCCGCCACCAGCCGGTCGCGCATTCAAGTTTGTCTTGAGGTTTTTCGGAAAAGACGTGCAATTTTACAGCACTAGGCGTGTTTGTGCGGCGCAAAACGCGCCCGATGGACGGCTTTCACCGCCTCGCGCGCGAGCCGCTCCGCCTCCGCGGTCATGATCTCGCGCAATGCGCGAGCCGCGCCCCCGCGCACGGCGGCGAGCGCCCCCGAAGCGCGTACGCCGCCCGCGAGCGCGGCGGTCTCCTCGCAATACAGCTGCAGGAGCTCCCGCAGGCGCCGCTCCAGCGCCTCGGCCGGCAGCGCGTGGCGAAGCCGCCGCGCATCGCGCCAGCCGGCGAGCACGCGCAGCGCGAGATCGAGCCCGTGCGCGATGCGCTTGCGGCGCAGCGGCTCGATGCGCGCGTACGGAATGTCGAGCTGCACTGGCAGGCCGCGCGTGCCGCCGAGGAACTCGCGGTCGATGACGCGCGCGCGCGCCAGCAGCTCGGTCGCATCGTCGTCGCCCGGCGCGCGCCCCGCCTCGAGCAGCGCCGCCGCGCGCTCGATCACCTGCGCGTCTTTGCGGATTTCCTTGGCGACGTTCGCCTCGAGCAGCGGCTCGAGCGCCGCGAGTGCGAGGCGCAGCGGCAGCGACTCGCGCAGCCGGCGCAGCGTGCGGCGGTCGAACTCCCCGAGCAGCCGCCCGTTGAGGCCCGCGAGGACCCGCGCGCGGTTCAGCGATCGAGCGGCTTCACCGCGCGGTGAAACCCGAGCATGCCGCTGAACACGGTCGTGGCCGTCACGTCGCGGAAGCCGACGTCCTCGAGCAGGTCGGTGAACTCGCGCGGCGAGTAGAACATCTGCAGCGCCTGGATGAAGTACTTCTTGCAGTTGAGCGCCGCCGGCCCGCTGCGGAACAGGAAGCCGGTGAACCAGAGGCAGAAGCGCAGGTAGGCGTAGTACAGCTTCTCCACCACCGGGTTGCCCGGCCGCAGCATGTCGCTGTGGTAGAAGCGCCCGCCCGGCTTGAGCACGCGGCGCACTTCCTCGGCGACGCGGCGGATGCGCAGGTGGCGCGAGGCGAACTGCAGCGTCACGATGTCGAACGAATTGTCCGGGTACGGCAGCGTGTGCACGTCGTCGATTGCGCTCTTGATGCGGAAGCCGAGCGCCTGGGCGCGCTGGCGGCCGACGTCCTGCATCGCCTCGCTGCGGTCGATCGCGTGCACCTCGAGCGTCGGCTCGCGCTTGAGCAGCGCGATGCCGATGGCGTTGGTACCGGCGCAGACGTCGAGCACGCGCTCGCCGGGCTTGATGTCCACGGTCTCCATGAACTTGCGCAGGAACCAGCCCCACAGGCCCAGGCTGGCGACGTAATTGGCGCGGTCGTAGTACGGCGCGACGTCGGCGAAGACGTCGTTCAGCTCGCGCGTCCAGACGGTGTTGAAGCGCTCCTCGCGGGCGATCTCGCGGGTGGCCACAGGCGGCGGCGTCATGGGCTCTCCCTCCCTTCAGATCCGCGTCAAGTAAAGCACCGCCGCCCCGGTCCCCGCAAGCGCGACGGCATAAACAACGGTCGCGACGAGGGTATCGGCGCGCACGCCCAGGTCATGGCAGGTGATGCGCAGCCGGTGCGCGGCGCTCCAGAGCGACAGGAACACCACGCCCGCCAGCGCCAGCTTGCCGATCCAGTGGCCGGCGAGCGCGTGCAGCCGCTCGTAGGCGAGCAGGTCCGGCGCCTGGCCGAGCGCCGCCAGCAGCGTGATCAGGATCAGCGCCGGCGTGAGAAACGCGGTGAGTGTGCCGCCTGCGGCAAAAGGGCCCCAGACGATCGGTTTGTTCGAACGCGACATGCTCAGAAGACTCCGGCGAAGTAGAGGATGGCAAGCGACAGCACCGCCCAGGCGCCGAAGTGTGCGCCGGCGATGACGCCGTCGGGAAGGAACTTCTCGCCCAGCTGCACGGGCAGCGCTTTCGGCGTGAGCTGGAACCAGGTGATGCTGTGATAGGCGGCGAACGCGAGCGCCGCGACATGGAACACCACGATCCACGGGGCCTTCAGTCCCTCCATGAACGCAGCCCAGGCCTCCGGCCCCTCCGACAGGCGCGCCAGCGCGCACACCAGCATCAGCGTCCAGGCGCCGATGAACAGGCAGGAGAACTCGCGCACCATGTAGCGCAGGTAGCGCGGGTGGCGCGTGATCCATTCCCAGCGCGCATCGCGCACGAACGGCTTGCGGCCTACTTGTTGCGCCATGGCATCAAATGCTCCGTGTACCAGTCTATCGTGCTCTCGATCTTGAGCTGCTGGATCGCGCCCGCGGGATCGACATGCTCGGGACAAACCTCCGAGCAGGCGCCGACGAACGAGCATTCCCACACGCCTTCGGTGGCCGCGAGTTCCTCCTGGCGCTGCACGCGGCCGCCATCGCGCGAATCCTGGTTCCAGCGGTGTCCCAGCGCCAGTGCCGCCGGTCCGATGTAGTTCGGAATCAGCCCGTACTCGGGACAGGCCGCGTAGCACAGCATGCAGTTGATGCAGAGCGTGAACTGCTTGTAGCGCTTGAGCTGCGCGGGCGTCTGCCGATACTCGCCGGTGTCCGCTTCCGGCTCGCCTTTCGGGATCAGGTAGGGCTTGACGCGCGCGAGCTTGGCGACGAAGTCGTCGATCACGGTCACCAGGTCGCGCTCGACCGGGAAGTTCGCGAGCGGCTCCACGCGGATCAGCCCGGGATAGTCGCGCAGGAAGGCCTTGCAGGCGAGCTTGGGCTCGCCGTTGACCATCATGCCGCAGCTGCCGCACACCGCCATGTGGCAGGACCAGCGGTAGCTCAGCGTCGGGTCGGTCGACTCCTTGATGTGGTTGAGGGCATCGAGAACGACCCACTCCTCGCGGCACTTGACCGAATAGCGCTGAAAATTCGGCTCGCTGTCGGTCTCGGGGCTGTAGCGCAGAACCTCGATCTCGACCTGGCGCTCGCTCATTCGTGCCCTCCGGAGTAGTCGCGCACGCCGGGCTGCGATCTCGTAATGGTGACATCCAGATATTCGATTCTCGGGCTCGCAACGGGATCGAAATACGCCATTGAATGCCTGAGGAAATTTCGATCGTCCCTCTCCACGAAGTCGAGGCGCTGATGCGCGCCGCGCGACTCCCTGCGCGCGAGCGCGCTCTGCGCCACCGCCTCGGCGCAGTCGAGCATCGAGCCGAGCTCGAGCGCCTGCAGCAGGTCGGTGTTGTAGACGTTGGTCTTGTCGTGCAGCTCGATGGCGCGGTAGCGGCGGCGCAGGTCGGCGAGCTTGGCGCAGGCCTCGGCGAGTCCCCGCCGGTCGCGGTAGATGCCCGCGTTCTGCTCCATGGTGTGCATCATCTCCTTGCGCAGCCCCGCCACGGTCTCGGTGCCGCTCGTGCGCTGCATGAGCTCGCGCAGGCGCCCCCGTGCCGCGTCGGCGCCGGCCGCGAGCGCCGCCTCGGCCGCCGGGCGCGCGTCCGACTGCAGGTACTCGATCGCCGACAGCGCCGCGCGCCGGCCGAAGACGAGCAGCTCGGTGAGCGAGTTCGAGCCCAGGCGGTTGGCGCCGTTGATGCTCACGCAGGCGCATTCGCCCGCTGCGAACAGGCCCGGCACCGGCGTCGCGGCGCGGATGTCGGTATGGATGCCGCCCATCATGTAGTGCACCACGGGCCGCACCGGCACCGGGTTGGTGACCGGGTCCACGCCCATGTAGCTGATCGACATGTCGCGCACCAGCGGCAGGCGCTCGTTGATCTTCGCCTCGCCGAGGTGGCGCATGTCGAGCAGCATCGCGTCGCCCCACTGCGTGGCGATCATGTTGCCCTTCTTCTGCTCCTGCCAGAAGGCCTGGCTCACGCGATCGCGCGGACCGAGCTCCATGGTCTTGAGCACCGGCTCGCCGAGCGGCGTCTCAGGCCCCATGCCGTAATCCTGCAGGAAGCGCCGGCCGTTCTTGTTGACCAGCACGCCGCCCTCGCCGCGGCAGGCTTCGGTCAGCAGCGTGCCGGTGCTCGGCAGCCCGGTCGGGTGGTACTGCACGAACTCCATGTCCTTGAGCGGCACGCCGGCGCGGTAGGCGAGCGCCATGCCGTCGCCGGTCTTGATCGCGCCATTGGTGGTGAACGGGAAGATGCGTCCCGCGCCGCCGCCCGCGATGATCACCGCGCGCGCGTCGAACCGGCGCATCTGGCCGCTGCGCATCTCGATGGCGACAAGGCCCGCGCAGCGCCCGTCCGCGAGCAGCAGCTCGGTGGCGTAGAACTCGTCGTGGCGCTGGATCGAGGGGAACTGCAGCGAGGTCTGGAACAGCGTGTGCAGGATGTGGAAGCCCGACTTGTCGGCGGCGAACCAGGTGCGCTGCTTCTTCATGCCGCCGAAGGGACGCACCGCCACCGAGCCGTTCTGCTCGCGGCTCCAGGGACAGCCCCAGTGCTCGAGCTGGACCAGCTCCTTGGGCGCCTCACGGATGAAGTAGTCGACCGCGTCCTGGTCCGAGAGCCAGTCGCCGCCGCCGACCGTGTCGTTGAAGTGGTGCTCGAGGCTGTCGTCGGCCTTGATCACGCCCGCGGCGCCGCCCTCGGCCGCGCAGGTGTGGCTGCGCATCGGGTAGACCTTGGAGACGAGCGCGATGCGCAGCTTGGCATCGGCCTGCGCCAGCGCGATGGCGGCGCGCAGGCCCGCGCCTCCCGCGCCGATGATCGCCACGTCCGCCCCGATCGTCTCCATGTGCTCCGATTCGAAGCTTACCGCGTAAAGGCGCATCATCGCGCTTGCATCCTCGCCACGGTTGACGAGGATCAAACGGTTCGAAGCGACGCGGGATAGCCTGCGTGGCAGCTTGCGACATGGCCCGGATCCTCATCGCCTACTCGACCACTGACGGCCACACCGCCAAGATCTGCCAACGGTTGAGCGAGATCCTCGCGCAGCAGCCGCACGAGGTCACCGTGGCGCCGCTCGCGGTGGTGGCCGATCGCGAAATCGCGGCTTGCGACAAGATCGTGATCGGCGCGAGCATCCGCTACGGACGGCACAGCCAGGCGCTAGCGGACTTCATCGGCCGGCACGAGCAGGCGCTCAACCGCAAGCCGAGCGCGTTCTTTTCGGTGAGCGTGGTCGCGCGCAAGCCCGAGAAGAACCAGCCGCACACCAATCCCTACGTGCGCAGGCTCCTGGGCCGCATTCCGTGGCGGCCACGCGAGGTCGGCGTGTTCGCGGGCAAGATCGACTATCCCCGCTACGGCTTCGTCGACCGCACGGTCATCCGCTTCATCATGCTGCTGACCGGCGGCCCGACCGACCCCCAGGCCGTGGTCGAGTTCACCGACTGGAGCGCGGTCGAGGCGTTCGCCGGCCGCGTTGCCGCGATGTAGCGCAGGCTAGATCAGCGCCGCGAATTCCTTCACCGTCATGCCAGGCCTGGCGCCGCGCTGCGCGGCGGTTGCGTTCACGTGCGACAGCACGCCCGTCTCCCACATCGAGCGCCCGTCGCCGATGCGCGCACTCATGCAGTCCACCGCGGCGGCGGGAATGCCGCGCGCCGAGAGAACCGGCAGGCGCGTGATGCCGATGCGGTCGGCGCCCAGGCCCGCGTCGTTGAACACAGCAGCCGCCGCGTCTGCGCCGAGCGCTGTTTCGGGCCGGCCGCCCTGCAGCGCGCCGTGCGAGCCGATGACCAAGATGCGTCCCGCGTCCTCCGGGATGAGCTTGCCTACGGAATCGAGGGCCCAGATTTCCGGCGGCCTGCCGGCGACGCGCCAGCGCCCTTCGGCGTAGGGCGGCGGGGCCGAACGCGGCGGCGCCGCGGCGCGCATGTGCTCGGCCGCTTCGCGGCAGGATCGCCCGGCGGCGACGCCGCAAAGGGCGGCAAAGATGTTCGCGTGGCTCACGATGCCGCGCGCGAGCATGTCGGCGCCGTCGCCGATGCGCGCGCTCATGCAATCCACCGCGGCCGCCGCCATGCCAATGGCTTCCAGGTAGGCGAGGCCGCCAATCCCGGCGCGCTCCTTGCCGACACCGGCGTCGTTCAGCACCAGTGCGTGCGCGCCCGCCCTGGCGCCGAGGTAGGCGGCGATGATGCCGCCGTGCGATCCCGCGACGAGGACCTTGCCCGCCACGGCCTCCAGGCGGGTCACGCTTTCGGCTGTGACGACGTCGATCAGGGCGAAGCGGGCTGGAACACGAGGAAATACTGGTTCGGCAGGAACGCGTGCTCGCGCTCCAGCCGGTAGCCGGCGCGCACGAGTTCGGCCTTCACTTTGTCAGGCGTGATGCGTGCGGCTTTCGGCGGGCCTCGAGGCGAATCCATTCTGAAATCGATGATCGCGACCCGGCCACCGGGCTTGATCCAGTTGCGCAACCCGCTGAAGTACCGCTCGCGATTCTCTACGTGGTGATACACGTCCACCAGAATGATCACATCCGCTTTCTCTGGAAGGCGCGGGTCGCCGGGAGTTCCCGCAATCGCGCGAATGTTTCCCAGGGCCTCGCGCTTCGCGCGCTCGGCGAGGAACTTCACCATGTCGGGCTCCGTGTCGACGCCGTAGACCCTGCCCTTCGGCACCATGTGTGCGAAGCGCACCGCGAAGTAGCCGGTTCCCGAGCCGATGTCGGCGACGACCGCATCGGGCTTGAGCGCCAGGGCCTGGATCACCTGGTGCGGCTTCTGCCAGGCGTCGCGTTCCGGGTCGTCGAAGACCTTCGACCACTGCTCGGCATTGCCGAAATCGTGCCGGTGCGTGTGCGGCGACTGCGCCGCGGCTCCGGCCAGCACGAAGGCCGTGGCAAGCGTCCACAACAGGGCGCGTATCGCGTTCATCCGAACATCAGCCATTCCGGCCGCAGCAGCAACAGCGCGCCAATAGCGAGCAGCACGATCCCGCCCGCGAGGTGCGAGAAGCGCGAATAGCGTGCGGTGACGCCCGTGACCTGCAGGGTCTTCATCGCCACCACGAACACGAACAGGTCGTCGAGCATGAATACGAGGATATAGAGCGCGAGGTAGCCGTAATACTGCCACGCGGGCAGCTTGCTCAGCGCGAGGACCTGCGTGTACGCGGCCGGGATGCCCGCCGAGCAGAGCAACTCTACGAGATTCACCGCGAAGGCAAGCGCCATGATGCCGATGAGCGCGAGCCAGAAGCGGCTCTCATTGGCCAGCTTGCGCAGGTTCTCGAACACGCGCCGGCGCGCCTGCGGCGCGGTCACCGGGCAGGCCGCATCGGGGTTGCGGACGTACTCGCGCAGGTAATAGTAGCCACCGCCCAGCGCGACCAGCGCGACGCCGGCCCGTACCCAGACCACCGCGCCCATGAACAGCAGGAAGTTGAGCCACGCCGCCATGAACAGGAAGTAAACCAGCGCCGAGCCGGCGATGAACGCGGTGCCGAGGGTCCACATGCGAAAGCGGTCCTGCATGCCCACCAGGAGACCGATGAGAAAGACGAGCACCCACATGGCGCAGGGGTTGAAGCCGTCGAGCGCGGCGAGGATCACCGTGAGCACCGGGAGCGAAACATCCGCGGTCCGGATCGTGCCGAGCAGAGGAACCGAGACCGCCTGCGGCGCAGCGGTTCGCGACGCGTCCGGGCAGCGGCCCGCCAGGCAAAGGCCGATCAGGCGCCGGAGCTCCGCGCCGCTGGTTTCGTCGGTCGCGTAGCCGACCAGCGCCGCCTCCCCGACCAGCGTCAGCGGCACCGCCGGCTCCTCCAGCGCCAGCTTCCTGACCGCCGCAGCGAACGCGCTCTGGTTCGCGGCGTCGCGCGAGACCTCGAGATAGTGCACCCGCAGCCGCGGCTCGCTCGCTTCGAGGCGCTTGAGGAACTCGATCTCACGCTCGCAGTGCGGGCAGCCTTCCGCCCAGAAAAGAGTCAGCTCGACCCGCTGCTGCGGCTGGCTCGCCGCGGCGAACGCCAGCAGCGCAAGAATCAGCGCGGCGAGCGTGCGTGCGAACTTCACACGGCTTCGAGCGCCAGCGCGATCCCCTGCCCGCCGCCGATGCACAGCGTCACCACGCCGCGTTTGAGCCCGTCGCGGGCCATCGAGTGCAGCAGCCGCGTGGTCAGCACCGCGCCGGTCGCGCCGATCGGGTGGCCGTGCGCGATCGCGCCGCCTTCGACGTTGACGACGTCTTCGCTCAGTCCGAGCTCCCTGAGGCACGCCAACGCGATGGCGGCGAACGCTTCATTGATCTCGATGCGCTCCACGTCGCCGACCTTCCAACCGGCGCGCTCCAGCGCGAGGCGCACCGCCGGCACCGGGCCGATGCCGAACATGCCCGGCTCTACGGCCGCCACCCCGTACGCCACGAGCCGCGCCGCGGGCTTGAGCCCCTTCTTCTCGGCCCAGCCGCGCTCGGCGACGATCATCGCCGACGCGCCGCTGTTGAGGCCGGGCGCGTTGCCCGCCGTGATCGTGCCGTCCTTGCGGAACGCGGGCTTGAGCTTGGCCAGGCTTTCCACCGTGGTGTCGGGGCGCACGTGCTCGTCGCGGCCGAAGATTTCCAGGCCCTTGCGGCCCTTCACCTCGACGCCGGCGATCTCGGCGTCGAACTTGCCCGCGGCCTGCGCGGCCGCGAACCTCTGCTGCGAACGCGCGGCCCAGCGGTCCTGGTCGGCGCGCGCGACCTTGTACTTGGCCACGAGGTCCTCGGTGTGCCAGCCCGAGTGCTGCCCGGAGAAAGCGTCGTTCAGGCCGTCGTACAGCATGCTGTCATGGAGCGCGGTATCGCCCATGCGCGAACCCCAACGGCCGCTCGGCAGCAGGTACGGCGCCATGTCCATGTTCTCCATGCCGCCCGCGACGGCGCAGCGCAGGTTGCCGGCGAGAATCTCCAGCGCCGCGCCCACCACCGCCTGCGCGCCCGAGCCGCAGACCCGGTTGACGGTCAGCGCAGGCACGCTCACGGGCAGCTCGGCGCCCATCGCCGCCTGCCGCGCCGGGTTCATGCGCGAGCCGGCCTGGATCACCTGGCCCATCACCACGGTCTCGACGTCCGAAGCGATCGATCCGGAGCGGCGCAGCGTTTCCGCGATCGCGGTGCTGCCGAGCTTGATCGCCGGAATCGCCTTCAGCGAGCCGCCGTAGGTGCCGATCGCGGTGCGGACGGGATTGCAAAGAACGACTTCGGATTTGCTCATGATCGACTCCTGACAATGAATTGATAGATCCTCACACCGCTGCGGATTCCGCTCTTGACGTGGATCAATCCTCGGGCCTCGAATCGATGTCAGGCCGCCGCTTGGCGATAGATCCAGCCGCTGCGCCGCAGCCACTTCTCGAGCTCGACGCCGAAGAACACCACGCTCGACAGCGCCACGCACAGGGCCAGCTCTCCTGCGCTGAGTGGCTGGGTCTTGAACACGGCGTTCAGGGCGGGCACATACAGCGTCGCCATCTGCAGCAGGAACGTCAGCGCCACCGTGGCCGCGAGGTAACGGTTGGACAGCGGGCCGATGCGCAGCAGCGACGCGCATTCCGAGCGAATCGCCAGAATGTGCCCCAGCTGCGACAGGGTGAGCGCGGTGAAGACCATGCTTTGCCAGTGCGCCGAGCCGTCGTGCATCGCCCAGGCCTGCGTCAGCAGCGCCACGCCACCCATGAGGAACCCGACCCAGACGATGTGCTGCCACATGCCGTGCGCGAAAACGCTCTCCTGCGGCACGCGCGGCGGCCGCTGCATGATGTCCGCCTCGGCAGGCTCCTTCACCAGCATCAGCCCCGGCAGCCCGTCGGTCACGAGGTTGATCCACAGGATGTGGATCGGCAGCAGCGGGATCGGCATGCCGAGGAACGGCGCGAGGAAGATGGTCAGGATCTCGGCCAGGTTGCAGGTCATCACGTACTTGATGAACTTGCGGATATTGTCGTAGATGCGCCGGCCCTCGCGCACGGCGCGCACGATGGTGGCGAAATTGTCGTCAAGCAGCACCATGTGCGCCGACTCACGTGCCACCTCGGTGCCCCCCTTGCCCATGGCCACGCCGATGTCCGCGCGCTTGAGCGCGGGCGCGTCGTTCACGCCGTCGCCGGTCATGGCGACCACCTCGCCGGCGACCTGCAGCGCCTCGACGATACGGATCTTCTGCGCCGGGTCGACGCGGGCGTAGACGCTCGTGCCGCGAATGCGCGCGGCCAGCGCGGCGTCATCGAGCGATGCCAGCTCTGCGCCGGTCATCAGTCCTCTGCCGTCGGTTGCGATGCCGAGCCGCTTCGCGATCGCCAATGCGGTCGCCGGATGGTCGCCGGTGATCATCACCGGAACGATCCCGGCCGACCGGCATTCGGCCACCGCCTGCGCCGCCTCCGCGCGCGGCGGGTCGATCAGGCCGGCGAAGCCGAGAAACGTGAGATCGGCCTCGACCGCATCCAGGACGGCCGGAAGCGCAGCCAGACGCCGGCTCGCAACCGCCAGGATGCGCATGCCGCCCGCGGCCAGGCGATCCGCCTTGTCGAGCAGCGCGCGGCGATCCAGCAGCTCGCCGTTCGGCGCAGCGTCGTCCCCTGCCGCCTGCCGCGTGCAACGGTCCAGCAGCGCCTCGGGCGCACCCTTCACATAGACGAGCACGCCGTCGCCGCTGCGGTGCGCCGTCGCCATCAGCTTGCGCTCCGATTCGAAAGGCAGCTCGGCGATGCGCGGATACCGCTGCGCGAGCCTGGAGACATCGATGCCTGAGGCGATCGCGGCGTCGAGCAGGGCCGTTTCGGTCGGGTCGCCGACGGTCTGGCCTGCGCGATCGACGCGCGCGTCGTTGCACAGCGCGAGCGCCTCGAAGAACGCGCGCGATTGCGGCGCCGGCATCGCGGGCGGCGTGGCTTCGCCAGCCAGCTCGAACGCTTCCGCGCGCATCCGGTTTTCGGTCAGGGTGCCGGTCTTGTCGGAGCAGATGGTGGTGACCGAGCCAAGCGTTTCGACCGCCGGCAGGCGGCGGATCAGGGCGCGCTGGCCGACCATCTTGTAGGCGCCGAGCGCCAGCGAAATCGCGACCACTGCCGGCAGCGCTTCCGGAATCGCCGCGACGGCGAGACTGACCGCGGTCAGGAACAGGATCGCCGGCGCCTCGCCGCGCAACAAACCAGCCGCGAATACCAGCGCACAGATGGCCAGCACCGCGACCGCCAGGCGTGCGCCGAACTTCGTGAGCCGGCGCTGCAGCGGCGTCTTCAACTCTTCGGCGCCAGCGAGCAGTGCCGCAATGCGGCCGAGCTCGGTACCCATGCCGGTCGCGACGGCGATTCCCGCGGCGCGGCCGTAGGTCACGGCGGTTCCCTTGAACGCCATGTTGCGGCGATCGCCGAGGGGCAGGTCCAGGCCGGCGATCGCCGCGGTCGCCTTTTCCACCGGCTGCGATTCGCCGGTGAGCGCGGCTTCCGCGACCCGCAGGCGGGCGACGTCGACCAGCCGCAGGTCCGCCGGCACGACGTTGCCGGCCTCGAGCAGCACGACGTCGCCGGGGACGAGTTCGTGCGCGGGCAGCTCGCGGATCTCGCCCTGCCGCCGCACCCGCGCCGACGGCGCAGCCATCTGCCGCAGCGCGGCGACCGCCTTCTCGGCGCGATATTCCTGCACGAAGCCGATGGTGGCGTTGAGCAGCACGATCACCAGGATCGCGATCGTGTCCGCCGCCTCGCCCATGACACCGGCGATCACCGCCGCGGCCAGTAGGATCAGGATCATCACGTCGGCGAACTGGTCCAGGATCATGCGCGCAAGGCTTCTGCGCTCCGCCTCGATCAGTTCATTGCGACCGTGCAGCGCGAGCCGGCGGGCGGCCTCGTCGAACGAATGGCCCGCGGCCGGATCGACGCCGAGCCGCTCTGCGACTTCGCCGGCGTGGAGGCGATGCCAGCCGGTGGCGCCCGGCGGCCCTGCGCGCGGATCGGGCGCCGTCACGGCGGCACGTGGGCCCACTGTGAATCAACGCGCGACGGCCGACCGCTCATTCGCCGGAGACGGGCCCGGTCGGCAGGCAGCTCGGGGACCGCGCCATCGCGTATGGCATCGAGCATGTCCCGCTGCCAAGCCGGCAGGTCATGCGCGATCCGGTAGAACATCCAGGTTCCCTCGCGTTTCGCTCCGATCAAGCCCGCCTCCCGGATCACCGACAGGTGCCTCGACACCTTGGGCTGGATGTCGTCCAGCGCCACCGTCATCTCGCAGACGCACAACTCGCCTTCCGTTACGAGCAGCGCGAGGATGCGGCGTCGCGTCGGATCGGCCATGACATCGAAGATGGGCTGACTGTCCACGAGCGCAAGATCTGCGAATCCATATATACAGCGCGGCGTATTCGCCCCTTTGCGATGGATCAAGTCGCCGCGCGCGGGGTGCGACCTCGATTTGTTGACCTACATCAGCCAGATCAGCCCACGAAAATTCGGAGCGGTCGTTCCGCAAATAGCCATGACTTGATCGAGGTCAAGTGCGCTGGAGCAATCGAATTTATCGTCGCGCTATCCCTTCATCCCGCACAGCCACCGCACGAGGCAAGAGACCATGAAACTCACCAGACGGGACTTTCTCCAGACTTCCGCCGCCACCGTCGGATTCTTCGTCGTCGGATGCGCGACGACCGAACCGGTCACCAGCGCGATGGTCGTGCGCAAGGCGAAACCCGCGGGTCCGGCCAAGGGCGAGTGGGTATCGACGGCCTGCCAGGGCTGCACCCAGTGGTGCGCGATCCAGATCTTCGTGCAGGACGGCCGCGCGATCGCCGCACGCGGCAACCCCTTGTCCAAGACCAACCACGGTTATGTCTGCCCGCGAGCGCACCTGATCCCGCAGCAGACCTACGACCCGGACCGCATCAAGGAGCCGATGAAGCGCACCAACCCTCAGAAGGGCCGCGGCATCGATCCGAAGTGGGTGCCGATCACCTGGGACGAGGCCCTCAATCTCGTCGCCGACAAGATGATCGAGCTGCGCCGGAACAACGAGACGCACAAGCTCGTTTACATTCGCGGGCGCTATTCATCGACCTCGACCGATCACCTTTACGGCGCGCTGCCGAGGATCTTCGGCTCGGGCAACTACTTTTCGCACAGCGCGATCTGCGCTGAAGCCGAGAAGATGGGGCCGGGCCTGACGCAGGGCTTCTACGGCTACCGCGACTACGATCTCGCGAACACCAACTGCCTCGTGGTCTGGGGAACGGATCCGATCGCCTCGAACCGCATGGTGCCGAACACCATCCACCGCTTCGGCGATATCCTCGCCCGCGGCACCGTGATCGCCGTGGACCCGCGGCTTTCGAATTCGGCCGCGAAGGCGCAGGAATGGCTGCCAGTCAAGCCGGGCACCGACGGGGCGCTCGCCGGAGCCGTCGCCCACGTGATGCTGGTCGAGGGCCTCTGGAACCGCGAATTCGTCGGCGACTTCAAGGGCGGCATCAATCTGTTCGTCGCCGGCAGGACGGTGGACGAAGCTGCCTTCGCCGAGAAGGAAACCCACGGCCTGGTGAAGTGGTGGAACCTGGAGCTCAAGGACCGCACGCCGGCCAGGGCGGAAAAGGAAACCCTGATTCCGGCGGCGCAGATCGTCCGAGTCGCGCGCGCCATCGGCAAGGCGGCGCCGAAGGTCGCGGTCTGGATGGGGCCGGGCGTCGCCATGAACCCGCGCGGCACCTATGCCGCGATGGCGGTGCATGCCCTCAACGGACTGGCGGGCTCGGTCGACGCCGAAGGCGGAACCTGGCAGGCCTCCAGCGTCCCGATCGGCCGGTTCCCGAGCAGCGACAAGTACGTCGATGACGTCGCCAGGGCCGCAACCAAGGGCAAGAAGCTCGACGGGCGCGGCGAGAAGGACATGCCGGCGATGATGAACGCGCGGCCCGGCAGCGGCGTGGTCACCAACAACATCGCCAACGGCATGCTGAAGGACGCGGGCGCCTGCAAGGTGCTGCTCTCGTCCTGGACCAACTTCAACTTCTCCTGCACGGATCCCTCGCGCTGGGACAAGGCGCTGTCCAGGGTGCCTTTCTTCGCTCACATGGTAACGAACGCCTCGGAGATGACGCAGTTCGCCGACGTCGTGCTGCCGTCGACCTTCAACACGACCGAAGGCTTCTCGATCGTCACCAACGGCGGCAACGGCCATGGCTACGCGACGATCCAGCAGCCGGTGGCCAAGCGCCTGTGGAACGTGAAGCAGGAGGAGACCGAGGTCGTCTGGCTGCTCGCGCAGAAGCTGAAGGAGCGGGGCTTTCCGAACCTGTTGGATTACTTCTCCAAGGAGTTCAAGGATCCCGAGACCGGCAGGACGCCGGCGAACGAGCGCGAGTTCACCGAGATTGCGGCGAAGATCTCCAGCGCCCCGCTGTGGATGGCGAAGGAGCCGTTGAAGGGCGATGCGCCGATCGCGGGCTGGGCCGAGTTCCGCAGGAAGGGGATGTTCAGCGGGCCGAAATACAGCCTCAAGCGGGGCTGGGGCGGCAAGTTCAGCACCGCGACGAAGAAGTTCGAGTTCTACAGCGAGACGGCGAAGAAGGGGCTCGAGGAGCACGCGAAGAAGTTCAACACCACGGTGGACGACATCATGGCGGTGTCCGGCTACGCGGCGCGCGGCGAGCTCGCCTTCGTGCCGCACTATGAGCCGCCCAAGCGCCATGGCAGCCTCGCCGAGTACCCATTCGAGTTCATCGACTACAAGTCGCGCCTCAACCGCGAGGGCCGCTCGCAGAACCTGCCCTGGTACCAGGAATTCAAGAAGGTGGACCCGGGCGACGTGTCCTGGGACGACGTGCTGAAGATGCACCCCGCGGATGGCGCCAAGCTGGGCCTGAAGACGGGCGATGCGGTCAGGATCACCTCGCCCGCGGGGTCGATGGTGACCAAGCTGAAGCTCTGGGAGGGCGTGCGGCCCGGCACGGTGACGAAGTGCTTCGGCCAGGGCCACTGGGCCTACGGACGGGTCGCCGCGCGCGACTACGCCAAGGCGCTGCCCCGGGGCGGCAACAACAACGAAATCCTGGTGGACGACTACGACCGGCTGAGCGGCTCCACCGCCCGCAATGGCGGCTTCACCGGCGTGCGCATCAAGAAGGCCTGATCCCGCAGACTCGAGCGCAAGGAGAAGAACATGGCAAGGTTCGGAATGGTCATCAACCTGCAGAAATGCGTTGGCTGCGGATGCTGCACGCTCGCCTGCAAGACCGAGAACAACACCCGCACGCGCGCGGCGGGCCAGAGCTACAACTGGGCCGACCTCATGGTCAAGACCGAGGGACGGTTCCCGAATGTGACCCATTCGGTGATTCCGGTGCTCTGCAACCACTGCGCGGATGCCCCCTGCGTGAAGGCGTGCCCAGTCGAGCCGAAGGCGATGTTCAAGACGCCCGAGGGCGTCACCATGCACGACCCCGCGCTGTGCATCGGCTGCCAGCTCTGCCAGGAGGCCTGTCCCTACAGCCACAAGGAGCTCGATGCCCGCAGCCTCGATGGCGAGACCTACAGCGTGATCAGCTTCAACGACCGCGACGCCGACACCCAGCCGTTCTGGGCCGACAAGACGGCGATGATTCCCGGCTGCACGGCGTCCGGCGCGGAGACCGCGGCGCGCGCAGGAGCGACCACGCCGATGATGAACGCTTTCGTCGCGGGCGACGTGCAGCCGATCCGCAAGGCGGGAATCGTCGAGAAGTGCACGTTCTGCTACCACCGCACCAGCAACGGACTGCAGCCGGCATGCGTGGAAGTCTGCCCGGCCAAGGCACGCATCTTCGGCGACCAGGACGATCCGAATTCCGAGATCGCCAAAGTGCTCAAGGCGGAGAAGTCGTTCCGCCTGCAGGAGGACAAGGGCACGCGGCCCAACGTGCACTACATCCGCAAGTACAGCGCGCGTGCCTGACCAGGCCAGCGGAGCCGCGCGCGCGGATCTGTGCCGGTTCATTGCCGCCTGCTACTACGAGCCCGGGCCGGAGTTCAGGGAAGAGCGTCTGTTCGAATCGATGGCCGAAGCGGCAGTCCGG
>JBASCW010000168.1:0-8761 GCA_049651845.1 Burkholderiales bacterium
GCCGCGGCGCGCGCGCGCCACCAGCGCCTGGAGGACTGGCGCGCGCGCCTCCTCGACGACGACGGCGCGCTCACCGAGTTTGCCGCCGCGCACCCCGGCGCCGACCTGCAGGGCCTGCGCACGCTGATCCGCAACGCGCGCAAGGAGATCGCCGGGGGCAAGCCGCCGCGCGCGCAGCGGGAACTGTTCAGGGTGTTGCGGGATCTCGCGCGTGATTGAGCTCGAGCCCCTGATGCAGGTGAGCGTCACGCTCGAGCCGATCCGCGATCTCGGCGACACGCCGGTCGGGCGGCGCCGCATCATCGGCATCACCGGCGGCAGCTTCAGCGGCGCGCGCCTTTCGGGCCGCGTGCTGCCCGGCGGCGCCGACTGGCAGGTGATCCGCGCCGACGGCACCGCGCACCTGGATGCGCGCTACACGCTCGAAACGGCGGACGGCGCGCTGATCTACGTGAATAACCTCGGCTACCGGCACGGGCCGAAGGGGATCCTCGGCCGTCTCGCGCGCGGCGAAGACGTGGATCCCGCGCTCTACTACATGCGCACCACGCCCTGGTTCGAGACCTCGGCGCCGGCCTATGCCTGGCTCAATCGGACCGTCTGCGTGGGCACCGGCGCGCGCCGCGCACAGGCGGTGAAGTTGGATTTCTACGAGGTCAAATGAGCACGCTCAAAGTCGGCATCGTGTCCATCAGCGACCGCGCTTCGGGCGGGGTCTACAAGGACGAGGGCATCCCGGCGCTCAAGGAATGGCTGTCGAAGGTGGTCGTCGCTCCTGCCTTGAGTTTTCACGAAAAGCTCATTCCCGACGAGAAGAATCGAATTTCGGAAACGCTCAAAGCCCTCGTCGACGACGACGGCTGCCACTTGGTGCTCACCACGGGCGGCACCGGCCCCGCGGCGCGCGACGTGACCCCCGAGGCGACGCTCGCGGTCGCCGACAAGGAGATGCCGGGCTTCGGCGAGCAGATGCGCGCGGTGAGCCTGAAGTACGTGCCGACCGCGATCCTCTCGCGCCAGGTCGCTGTCATCAGAAAGCGGGCATTGATCATCAACCTGCCGGGTCAGCCCAAGGCGATCAAGGAGACGCTCGACGGCGTCTTCGCCGCCGTGCCCTACTGCATCGACCTGATCGGCGGCCCCTATATCGAGACCGACGAGTCGCTGGTGAAGGCGTTCCGCCCGAAAAGCGCGCTGCGGCCGAAAGGCGGCTAGATCGTCGATCGCTTGAACCCGCCCCGCAAAGCGGCCGGGCAAACGGGGTTAGGGGAATGAATGGTCCATTCGAGAGTCCTACGCAGGAGGTTGCATGTTCATCAGAATCGATTTCTCCAGCCTCACGCTGATGGACGCCCTGGAACATGTCAACGCTCAACGCGTTCAAGTTGGCATTGGCTGCGGAACAGAAAGCCTTCGCGTTCTACGACCAGGCCATTCCTGGTGTCACACAGCCGGACGTCAAGGCGCTTTTCGAGGAGTTGCGAGAGGAAGAGGCCGAGCACATTCGTATGGTCGAGGAGATCATCGCGAAATTGCCGCCGGAGGCTGCGGTCGAACTGGAAGACCAGGACGCCGGCTAGCGCGCCGCGTCGCGCGCGTCCAAGTCAGGCCCGGCTGCGCCGCAACGTCCATAGCGCAAGCGCGGTGGCGGGCACGAGGAACGCCGCGCCGAGCAACTCCATCTGGGCGTTGGACAGCGGCATGAGCCCCCCGCCCGGGGTGGCGAACACGACGCCGCCGACCATGAACAGGATGCGCAGCGGCCACTGCAGGGCGCCGGCGCGGCGCAGGTCGCCGATGCCGAGCTGATAGCCCTGGATGCCGCCGCAGATGAAAATCACGCCGATGCCCGCGGTGACGGTCAGGTAGAGCGCCTCCAGCCACGGCCCCTGCAGCACCAGGGCCGGATTGAGCACGAAGAAGAACGGCAGGAAGTAGATGATGCTGCCGACGCGCATCGATTCCCACCCGGTCTTCATCGGCGGCGCGCCGGCGATGCCGGCCGCGGCGAACGAGGCGATCGCCACCGGCGGCGTGATCGCCGACAGCATGCCCCAGTAGAACACGAACATGTGCACCGCCATCTTGTTGAGGCCGATCTTCTCCAGTGCCGGCCCCACCAGGATCGCGAGAAAGATGTAGCACGCCGTGGTGGTCAGCCCCAGCCCGAGCACCAGGCTCGTCACCGCCGTCATGGCGAGCAGCAGCAGTGCGTTGTTGCCGGCGATGCGCAGCAGGTCGTTGGCGAGGCTCGAGACCACGCCGGTGAGGGAGAACGCGCCGATCAGCAGTCCGCAGCCGGCGAGGATGCCGATCAGCTCGGCGAAGGTCCGGCCGTTCACCTCGAGGAAGCGCGCCAGCGTGCCCCAGCCCCATCTCTCGCTGCTGAACAGCTGGTTGAGCGCGAGCAGCAGCAGCGTGGCGAAGAACGGCGCGTGGCTCTCGCGCTTCATCACCAGCATCATGAAGACGAGCAGCACGATGACGAAGACGAAGTACCAGCCCTGCCGGAAGGTGTCGCCGAGCTTCGGCAGCTCGGCGCGCTCCAGCCCCTTGAGGCCGTGGCGCGCGGCGTAGGCATCGACCTGCATGAACAGGCCGAAGTAGTACAGGAACGCGGGGATCGCAGCCGCGAGCGCGACTTCGGCGTAGCTTACGTTGAGGAACTGCGCCATCACGAACGCGGTCGCGCCCATCACCGGCGGCGCGAGCACCGCCCCGGTGGAGGCGCAGGCCTCGATGGCGCCGGCGTAGGAAGCGCGAAAGCCGGTCTTCTTCATCACCGGGATGGTCATGGTGCCCGCGGTGAGCACGTTGGAGACCACGCTGCCCGACATCATGCCGAGCAGGCCGCTCGCGAAGATGCACACCTTGGCGGCGCCGCCGCGGAAGGTGCCGCACAGCGCGAACGACAGGTCGATGAAGAATTTCCCTGCCCCCGTCATCATCAGCGCGGTGCCGAAGACGAGGAAGCCGATCACCGTCTCGGCGAATGCCTGCACCGGGATGCCGAGCAGGCTCTCCACCGACAGCATGTGGTAGGCGCTCGCCTGCGCGGCCGTGGATTGCGTGCCCTTGAGCGGCCCGAGCCAGTCGGCATCCGCGAACAGCGGGTAGAACGTGAACGGCAGCACCGAGAGCACCAGCCCCCAGCCGCCGGTGCGCCGCAGGCCCTCCATGAGCAGCGCCCACATGACATAGCCGGCCCAGACCACGTCGTTCGGCGCGCCACCGAACTCCCAGCCCAGCTCCGCCGCCCTGCGGATGTGCAGCATCAGGTAGGCCGCCGTTGCGGCAGTGACCAGGAACAGCACGGCGTCGTACCAGGCGACGCGGTCCAGGCGCGCGCGCTCGCTGCCCGGGAAGATCACGAAAACGAACGGCAGCATCACCAGCACCAGCGCGTAGTAGTACTCGGTGTTGAGCGGCGTGAAGCCTACGAAGAACCGCAGGACGAACTGCTGGTTGATGCAGAGGAAGATGGTCGCCGCGGCCGCCGCGGCGAGCAGCCAGCGCCAGAAGCCGGCGAGGCGCCGGACGCGGACGACCTCGGCTTCCTGGGGCGCGGCCAGCAGCGCGCCGTTGCCGGCAGCGTGCGGATCAGCAACCTGCATCGCCGCCGGCCCGGCGTGCCGATCAGAAGATGGTTTCGAAGCCGGCTTTCTGCAGGGTGCTGTTGCGCACCGTCATCCACGCCTTGCGGAAGGCATCGCGATCCTCGGGCGGATCGGTCTTCAAGTAAGCGCTCCACGCCGCGGCCAGCGTGTCCTGGCGCTTGAGCGCCTTCTGCTGGTGCGCCTCTTGCTCGGGCTTCCAGACGCCCGCCTCCTTGAACGCCTTCACGGCCCCCTCGTGGTACGGCAGCACCCAGGCGAGGTTCTGGCGCTTGAGCTCCAGGCCCGCCGCGCCCGGCGCGCCGTCCTTGTAGGCGGCGTAGTTGACGATCATCGACTTGGTAATGCCGTAGACCACGTCGGCCGGCTGCGAGGCGTAGGCAGTGAAGATCGGGTACGGGTAGTTCGGCAGCTCGACCGGGTTCTGCGCCGAGACGCCGACGCCGCAGGTCGCTTTGTGGGGCGCGTAATACGGGCCGATCTCGTTCAGGCGCGCCCAGCCCGCCTTGTCGGCGGCGGGAACCGGCGGATAGAGCAGGCCGCGCGGCGAGCTCTCGGCCTCCTTCGCCTGCCCGGAGATGGTCGAAGCGATCGCCGCGTCCACCTCGTTGTTGAGGATGCCTTTCCACATCGCGCCGTAGCTGGAGAACTCGACCAGCTTGACGTCGCCCTTGCCCAGCCCGGCGAACGCGAGCACCGCGAAGGCGTTCTGGTTGAGCGCCGGCGAGCCCACCACCAGGCCGATGCGCTTGCCCTTGAGGTCCTTGATCTGCTTGACGCCCGTGTCCTTGGCGACGCCGAGTGAGATCGCGTTGCAGTCCGACGAGGCGAGGATCAGCCGCAGCCCCTGCGGGCCCCAGTCCTTGACGGCGAACTCGAACACGCCCTCCTGCGCGAAGTAGACGCCGATGCCCATGGCGGAGGCCTGCGCGCGGCCGCCCTTGAGCGGCGCGAGGCGCGCGACGTCGTTGCCCGCGGGCAGCACGCGCACGTCGGTGTTGTGCTTGTCCTTGAAGGCCTTGCCCACCGCGACGGCGATGTTGAACCCGGATGAGCCGGTGTCGTAGGCGGTCATGGTCAGGGTTGCCGGCAGCTTGACGTCCTGTGCGGCAAGCGGAAACGCGAGCGCCAGCAAGGCGGCGCCGATCAGCGTGCGTCTCATGGTTTCACTCCTCCTGCGGGCATGGTGCCGGTTCGAACCGGGCCTGTCCAGCCCCGCAGACGCTCGGCGACGAGCGCCTAGGCCGGCCGCCTCACCCTGAACCAGGCCGCATACAGCGCAGGCACGAACAGCAGCGTCAGCACGGTGGCCACGATCAGCCCGCCCATGATGGCGTAGGCCATCGGGCCCCAGAGCACGCTGCGTGCGAGCGGGATCATCGCCAGCACCGCGGCCGCCGCGGTGAGCACGATCGGCCGGAAACGGCGCACCGCGGCCTCGCGGATCGCGATCCAGGCCGGCGCGCCCTCGGCGCGGTCCTGCTCGATCTGGTCCACGAGGATCACGGTGTTGCGCATGATCATGCCGCCCAGCGCGATGGTGCCCAGCATCGCCACGAAGCCGAAGGGCTTGTCGAACACGAGCAGCGCCAGCGCCACGCCGACGATGCCGAGCGGCGCGGTGAGCAGCACCATGAAGCTGCGCGAGAAGCTCTTGAGCTGCAGCATCAGCAGCGCGAGGATCAGCACCAGCACCATCGGCATGCCCGCGGCGATCGAGGCCTGGGCCTCGGTGTTCTCCTCCCAGGCGCCGCCCGCCTCGATGCGATAGCCCGCCGGCAGCGCCGCGCGGATCTGCGCGAGCGCCGGCTCGATCGCCACGGTGACGTCGGGCGCCTGCGCGCTGTCGACGATGTCGGCGCGCACCGTCAGCGTGAGGTCGCGGCTGCGGCGCCACAGGATCGGCTCCTCGAGCACCTCGGCGACCGTCGCCACCTGCGCGAGCGGCACGCTGCGGCCGCCCGCGGTCGGCACCGCGATCTCGCCCACCGACGACAGCGAGGCGCGCTCGGCGGCGGGCGCGCGCATGTGCACGTCGATGAGACGGTCGTTCTCGCGGTACTGGCCGATCGGCAGCCCGCTCACCACCGCCGCGGCCGAGCGCGCCACGCCCTGCGAGGACACGCCCAGCGCGCGCGCCTTCTCCTGGTCCACGTCCACACGCAGCGCGAGCACGCGGTCGCCCCAGTCGACGTTGGTGTCCACCGTCGAGGGATTGTCGCGCACCCTGGCGGCGACGAGCTCGGCGATGCGCTTGAGCTCCGCGGGGTCGGTGCCCTGGACGCGGAACTGCACCGGGTAGTTCACGGGCGGCCCGAGCGGCACGCGGTTGACGCGCCCGCGCACGCCGGGGAAGTCCGTGACGATGGCCTTGCGCAGCTGCTCGATCACGCGCTCGCGGCCCGCCACGTCCCTGGTGAGCACGATGGTCTGCGCGAAGTTGGTGCGAAACAGCTGCTGGTCGAGCGACAGGAAGAAGCGCGGCGAGCCGTTGCCGACGTAGCTAACGTAGCTCGCCACGTCCGGATTTCCCTTGAGCAGCTGCTCGACGCGGTCGGCCTCGCGCTCGGTGGCGCGGATCGTCGCGCCCTCGGGCAGCCAGAGATCCACCATCAGCTCGACGCGGTTCGAGGACGGGAAGAACTGCTTCTCCGTGAGCTTCATGCCGAGCACGCCGAGCAGCAGCGTCGCCGCGGTCGCCAGCAGCACCTTGTTGCGGTGCGCGATGCACCAGTCGATGGTGGCGCGCAGGCGCCGGTAGAACGGCGTGGCGAACATCTCGCGCGGCGCCTCGCCCGGCGCGACGCGGTGCTCCTTGAGCAGCAGGCTGCCGATGAACGGCGTCGCGATCACCGCGGCGAACCAGGAGATCACGAGCGCCATCGTGGTCACGGCGAAGATGCCGAAGGTGTACTCGCCCGTGGTGGACTTGGCGGTGGCGATCGGCAGGAAGCCGGCCGCGGTGATCAGCGTGCCCGAGAGCATCGGGAAGGCGGTCGAGGTGTAGGCGTAGGTCGCGGCGCTCAGCCTGTCGAGGCCTTCCTCCAGCTTGCGGTGCATCATCTCCACAGCGATCATCGCGTCGTCCACGAGCAGGCCGAGCGCGATGATCAGCGCGCCGGTCGAGATGCGGTGCAGGTCGATGCCGAACAGATACATGCCCAGGAAGGTGGCCGCCAGCACCAGCGGGATGGTCAACGCGACCACCAGCCCGGTGCGCAGGCCGAGCGTGAGGAAGGAGATCGCGAGCACGATCACCACCGCCTCGCCGAGCGAGCGCATGAACTCGCCCACCGCGCCGCGCACCACGCCGGGCTGGTCCGATACCTGCACGAACTCGACGCCGACCGGCAGCTCGGCCTTCATGCGCGCCATGGTGCGCTTCAGGTCCTCGCCCAGCTTGAGCACGTCGCCGTTGCGCAGCATCGACACCGACAGCCCGAGCGCTTCCTTGCCGCCGAAACGCATCAGCGACACCGGCGGGTCGGCATAGCCGCGCGTCACCTGCGCGATGTCGCCGAGGCGGAAGGTCTGCGCGCCGCTCTCGCCCGCCGCGCGCAGCTTGAGGTCCGACACGGCCTGAACCGAGTCCAGCTGCCCGGTGACGCGCAGCGAGACCTGGTTGTCGCGCGTTTCCACGCTGCCCGGGCTCACCACCGCGTTCTGCACCGCGAGCGCCTGGCCGATCGCCTGCGGATCGATGCCGAGCGCGGCGAGCCGCTTGGAGGAGATCTCCACGTAGATGCGGTCCTCCTGCACGCCGACCAGTTCGGCCTTGGCGACGTTCGGCAGGCGCAGCACTTCCTGGCGCACGCGCTCGACGTAGTCGCGCAGCTCCGACAGCGTGAAGCCGTCCGCGGTGAAGGCGTAGATCGAGCCGTAGACGTCGCCGAACTCGTCGTTGTAGAAGGGGCCGAGCGCCTCCGGCGGCAGCGTCTGGCGGATGTCGCCCACCTTCTTGCGCACCTGGTACCAGATGCCCGGAACTTCCGCTGGCGGCGCGGTGTCGAGCAGCTCCAGCACGATCAGCGACTCGCCGGGCTTGGAGTAGCTGCGCGTGAAATTGTAGTAGGGGACTTCCTGCAGCTTCTTCTCGATGCGGTCGGTGACCTGGCGGTCCACCTGCTCGGCGGTCGCGCCCGGCCAGAGCGTGCGCACCACCATCGCGCGGAACGCAAAATCCGGGTCCTCGCGCTGGCCGAGGCGGAAGTAGGCCGCCGCGCCCGCGACCGCGATCGCCAGCAGGAAAAAGAGCGTCAGCTCGCGGTAGCGCAACGCCGCGGCCGACAGGTTGAAGCGGCTCTCGCCCACGCCCGCGCTCACCACGGCGTCCCGGCTAGCCGCCCTGCAGCACGCGCACGCGCTGGCCCGCGCGCAGCAGCGCGGCGCCGGCGGCGACCACCACGTCGCCCGCCTTGAGGCCCGACTCGATCGCCACGCGCTCGTTGGAGATGCCGGCGGTCTTCACCGCCTGCGGCCGCACGCTGCCGTCCTTGTCCACGAGGAACACCTGCGGCTGGTCGCTGCGCGACACCAGCGCGGCCACCGGGACCTCGATCTTCGGCGCGGCGCCGATCGCGCGCACCGCGATGCGCGCGCTCATGCCGAGATCCACGTCGTCGCCCGCGTGCGTGAGCGTGGCGCGCACCGTGTAGGTCCGCGTCACGGGATCCGCGGCGGGCGACAGCTCGCGCAGCTTCGCCTGCCATTGCCGGCCCGGCAGCGCGTTCAGCGTGACCGCGATCTCGGCGGCCTGTTCCACCAGCGTGCGCTGCGCCTCGGGCACCGCGAACGCAGCCTCGACTGCGCCGCGGCGCGCGAGGCGCGCCACCGTCTGGCCTGCGGCCACCACCTGCCCGGCTTCGGCCTCGACGGCGGTGATCACGCCCGCGCCGTCGGCCACCAGCACCGCGTAGGAAGCCTGATTGACGGTCTGGCGCGCGGCCGCTTCGGCGGCGTCCAGCCGCGCCTGCGCGGCCTCGAGCGTGCTCGCGCGCCGGTCGAACTCGGCCTGGCTGATGAAGTTGCGCTCGCGCAGCTCGCGGTAGCGCTTGAAATCCGCCTCCGCGAGGTCGCGCTCGGTGCGCGCGCTCGCGGCCTGCGCGCGCGCGCTCGCCGCGGCCAGCGCGAGGTCGGCCGCATCGAGG
>JBASCW010000169.1:0-11930 GCA_049651845.1 Burkholderiales bacterium
GCCTCCGCCTTCGGGGGCTCGGGCGGCGCGGGTTTTGGCGGCACGGGCTTGGCGAGCTGCGCCTTGAGCGGCGGCGGCGCGAGGCGCGCCGGCACTGCTTCCCGGAGCGCCGGGAGCCAGAGCAGGATCAGCGCGTGCAGCGCTATCGAGACGAGCAGCGCCAGCCCGAGCGGCCGAAGCCGGCGCTCCGCGGCGCCTAGGCTCGCAATGCCTGCCAGACCTTCTCCGGTGTGCATGGCATGTCGAGCTGCGTCACGCCCTTTTCGGCGAGCGCGTCCAGCACCGCGAGCACGGCGGCGGGCGCGGCGCCGATGGTGCCCAGCTCGCCCACGCCCTTCACGCCGAGCAGGTTGGTCTTGCAGGGCACGCTCTCGTCGAAATCGTTCGCGATCGGCGGAAACTGGTCGGCGCGCGGCACTGCGTAGTCCATGAGCGAGCCCGTGAGCAGCTGGCCGCTGCCCGCCTCGTAGGCCACCTGCTCCCAGAGCGCCTGGCCGGCGCCCTGCGCGATGCCGCCGTGGATCTGGCCTTCCACGATGGTGCGATTGATGATGCGGCCGATGTCGTCGACGCTGGTGATCTTGGCGAGCACTACGACGCCGGTCTCGGGGTCGATTTCGACCTCGATCGCCTGCGCGCCGTTCGGCCAGGAGGGCGCCGAGGGCGTCTGGGTCGCGGACACGCGGATGCGCTTCTGCGCCTGCCGCTCCGCGAGCTGGGCGAGGCCGACCGAGCGGTCGGTGCCGGCGATGGCGAAGCGCCCGTCGCGGAACTCGATGTCGCGCGGCGCCGCTTCGAGCTGCTCCGCGGCGAGCTCGCGGCCGCGCGCGACCAGCGTGTGGCCGGCGGCGACCACCGCCGAGCCTCCCACGAACGCCGAGCGCGAGCCGACGCTGCCCACGCCGTTGGCTCGATCGGTATCACCCTGAACAATTCTGATTCTTGAGAAATCCAGACCCAACACTTCGGCAATGAGTTGCGTATAGCTCGTTTCCAGGCCCTGGCCCATGGCCATGGTGCCGGAGAACACCGTGACCACGCCGTCGGCGCCGACCTCGATGTCCACCGTCTCGGTGGGCAGCGCGCCGGTCCATTCCAGGTAGGACGCGAGGCCGCGGCCGCGGAGTTTGCCCTGCTGCTTCGAGATCGCCTTTCGCTTGTCGAAGCCGTTCCAGTCGGCAAGCGCGAGCAGGCGGTCGAGAATCCGCGCGAACTCCCCTGCGTCGTAGGTATCGCCGAGATAGGTGCGGTGCGGGAAGGCGTCGGGCGCGATGTAGTTGCGCCGGCGGATTTCGGCCGGGTCGAGCCCGAGCTTGCGCGCCGCGGCGTCCATCAGCCGCTCGATGAGGAAGTTCACCTCCGGGCGCCCGGCGCCGCGATAGGCGCCGGTCGCCATGGTGTTGGTGAGCACGCCGCGCACGCGATAGTCCACCGCCGGCACGCGGTAGACCGAGGTCGCCACCTTCGGCCCGACCATCATCGGCACCAGCGGCGTCGAGCCCACGGGCACGCCGCCGAAATTGGCGAGCACGTCCACGCGCAGCGCGAGCACCTTGCCGTCCCTGTCGAGCGCGAGGCCGGCGCGGAACTGCTGGTCGCGGCCCATGTGCGCGGCGAGGAAATCCTCGCTGCGGTCGCCGCGCCACTTCACCGGACGGCCGAGCTTGCGCGCGGCGTAGCAGAGCAGCGCATCCTCCGGGTAGGCGCCCGTTTTCATGCCGAAGCCACCGCCCAGGTCGCCGACGACCACGCGAAAGCGGTCCTGCGGCGCGCCGAAGGCGGCGGCGAGCAGCTCGCGCGCGCCGGTCGGCTGCTGCGTCTGCGTGTAGAGCGTCCAGCGCCCGCCGGCGAACTCGGCGAGCGCGCAGCGCGGCTCGAGCGGCATCGCCGAGACGCGCTGGTTGTCGATTTCCAGCTCGACCACGTGCGCGGCGCTCGCGAACGCGCGCTCGACCGCGGCCGCATCGCCGTAGCGCGCTTCGGCCGAGAGATTGCCGGGCGCCGCGGCCCAGAGCTGCGGCGCGTCCGGCGCGAGCGCGCCCGCCGCAGCGACCACGGCCGGCAGCTCGGCGTACTCGACGACGACCAGCTCCGCGGCGTCCTGCGCCTGCGCACGCGTCTCGGCGACGATCGCGGCGACCGGATGGCCCGCGTAGTACGCAGTGTCGGTCGCGAGCGGCGTGCGCGGCGGCGCGGCCATCGGTGCCCCGTCCGGGCGCTTGAACACGGGCGGAAACGGCATCTGGCCGATGCCGTCGGACCGCAGCTCGGCGCCGGTGTAGACCGCGAGCACGCCGGGCGCGCGGCGCGCTTCCGCGGTGTCGATCCGCACGATGCGCGCATGCGCATGCGGCGAGCGCAGCACGACCAGCCAGGCCTGGCCCGGCAGGTTGCGGTCATCCGAGTACAAACCCTGGCCGGTGAGCAGGCGATCGTCCTCGAGGCGCTTCTGCGAGCGCGAGGAACCGAAGCGGGCGGAGGCGGGATCGAACTGGACGGCAGGCGTGTCGGGTGCGTTCATCTCGTCTTTTTGGGCCGGCGCGGCGCGCCGGCGGGGTCGTCAACCGAATTTGTCGTGGAAGCGCGCCATGAGATCCGCCGCGCGACGGCGCTCGATCAGCTCGAACGTCCGGCTCGCGCTCTCGTAGCTGAACATGTCGTCGGTCGCCATGTTGAACCACCAGCCCGCGAGGTGCAACGTCCCTGCCTCGACCCGCTCGGCCGCGCCGTCGGCGTGATGCAGCCAGCGCGCCAGGTTGCCGACACTGCGCATGGTGAACAGCTCGCCGGGCTCCGTGGACACGACCAGGTTGGGCACCACGCGGCTGTCCGTGCGGTCACAAACAGCGCGCCGGGCGCCTGCCCCTGCGCGATGGCGCGGAAGCGGTTCGCGTGGTGCGGCAGCTGCCGCTCGCGGAATTCGACGATGCCTCCGATGAGCTTGCGCACGCAGGGGTTAGACGGGAAGGTGATGGCGGAGAGGGAGGGATTCGAACCCCCGGAACTCTTGCGAGTTCAACAGATTTCGAGTCTGCCGCAATCGACCACTCTGCCACCTCTCCGCGGGAGGCGAATTTTATCAGGCCGGCCGAGCGGCCAGCGCCTGCAGATCGCGCGCGGCGCGCGCCACCACGGGCGCCCAGTCGCCGCGCTGCTGCTGGCGGTAGAGCTTCACGGTCGGATACCACGGGCTGTCCTCGCGCTCGGCCATCCAGCGCCAGTCGGCGTTCGACGGCGACAGGACCCAGACCGGCTTGCCGAGCGCGGCCGCGACGTGCACCGCCGCCGTGTCCGCGCTGACCAGCAGGTCGAGGTTCGCGAGCAGCGCCGCGTGGTCGGCGAAGTCGCCGATCTCCGGACCGAGCTGCAGATGCGGGAATCCGGCCGGCGCGCCCGGTTCGGCCGCCGTCTCCCCGAATTGCATGCCCACGAAACCGACGCCCTGGACCTTCGCGAGCGGCAGCAGGTCCGAGAACTGCATGGTGCGCACGTTGCGGCGGTCGCGGCCGGCCCAGATCAGGCCGACCTTGAGGCAGCCCGCCGGCAGCGCGCGCAGCCGTTCGCGCCATTTGTCCGTTTCGGCCGCAGGCGCCTTGAGGTAGGAAGTCGGCGCGGGAACGTTTTCCACGCGGGTCCCCACGTACAGGGGCACGCTCATCAGCAGGCTCCAATAGTCGTACTCGAATGCATCGCGCTGGATGGCCACCAGCGCGCTGCGCACGCCCGGCGCGCTCTGCAGCAGCCGCAGCAGGCGCCGATCGACGGCCACGTCGACGGTCGCGCCGCGCGCGGCCAGCACCGCCGCGTAGCGCACGAACTGCACCTGGTCGCCGAAGCCCTGCTCGCCCACCAGCAGGATGCGCTTGCCCTGCAGCGGCTCGCCGCGCCACATCGGCATGGCGAGGTCGGGCCGGACGACGCGCGGATACTCGAAGCGGCCGGTATGGCGCACCTCGTACTCGGGCCAGCCGCGCGCATAGTCGCCCGCGGAGAGCCGCGACAGCGCCTTGGCGAGCGCCGCCTCGCCGTTCTCGGGCGCAAGGCGCAGCGCCGCGTCAAAGGCTTCGATCGCGGCCGCGAATTCGTTGCGTCCCTGCAGCACGATGCCCAGATCGAACCAGGCGTCGGCATCCTCAGGCTGCAGCGCGACCGCCTTGCGCAGATGCTGCAGCGCCTCGTCCTGCCGGTGCAGCGCGTCCAGCACCACGCCTGCCTGGACGAGCACTTCGGCGTTGTCGGGCTGCAGCTCGAGCGCGCGCGCGTAGCAGTCGGCCGCGGCCGCGAAATTGTGCTCCTTGGCAAGCGCGTAGGCCGTGGTCAGCAGGAACTTCAGCACCTGTGCGAAGCACGCGCTCGCCTCGGACTGCCGGCCGAGCGACTGCAGCGTCGCGCCGAGATTGAACAGCGCCTCGATGAACTCGGGATCGCGCGCGAGCGCCTCGCGAAAGCAGGTCTCCGCCTCGGCGAGGCGTCCGGCCGAGCGCAGCACGTTGCCCAGGTTGTTGAGCGCCGCCAGGCGTCCCGGTTCCTCCGCCAGGCTCTCGCGGTAGCTGCGCTCCGCCTCTTCCAGCCTGCCCGCCTGGTGATGCTCCAGAGCGCGCCGAAAAGCGCCCTCGCCCGGCTCGGTCAGTGGCGCTCCAGGCGCTCGAGGCCGCCCAGCCACGGCCGCAGCGCGGCCGGCACCGTCACCGTGCCGTCGGCGTTCTGGTAGTTCTCCAGGATCGCGATCAGCGTGCGTCCCACCGCGAGGCCCGAGCCGTTGAGCGTGTGCAGCGGCTCGGGCTTGCCCTTCTCGTTCCTGAAGCGCGCCTGCATGCGCCGCGCCTGGAAGGCCTCGAAGTTGGAGCAGGAGGAGATCTCGCGGTACGCGTTCTGACCGGGCAGCCAGACTTCCAGGTCGTAGGTCTTCGCCGAAGAAAAGCCCATGTCGCCGGTGCATAGCGCCACGGTCCGGTACGGCAGCCCGAGCTTCTGCAGGATCGCCTCGGCGTGGCCCGTGAGCTGCTCGTGCGCCTCCCAGGACTTCGCCGGGTGCACGATCTGCACGATCTCCACCTTGTCGAACTGGTGGTTGCGGATCATGCCGCGCGTGTCCTTGCCGGCGGCGCCCGCCTCCGACCGGAAGCACGGCGAGTGGCAGACGAACTTGAGCGGCAGCTTCTCCAACGGCACGATCTCGTCGCGCACGAAGTTGGTCACCGGGTACTCGGCGGTCGGGATCAGGTAGAGGTCCCGGCCCTCCAGCTTGAACAGGTCGCCGCTGAACTTGGCGAGGCTGGTGACGCCGTCGGCGCAGGCACCGCTCACCATGTACGGCGTGTAGACCTCGGTGTAGCCGTGCTCCACGGTGTGCACGTCGAGCATGAACTGCGCGAGCGCTCGGTGCAGCCGCGCGACGCCGCCTTTCATCACCGCGAAGCGCGCGCCCGCGAGCTTCGCCGCGGTGTCGAAATCGAGGCCGCCCAGGCCCGCGCCGAGATCCACGTGGTCTTTGGGCGCGAAGTCGAACTGCTTCGGCCCGCTTTTGTCCGGCGACCAGCGGCGCACCTCGACGTTCTGCTCCGGCGAATCGCCGGCCGGGACGCTTTCGTGCGGCAGGTTGGGGATCAGCGCGACGAACTCGCGCAACCGCGCCTGCACCAGGTCGTTCTGCACCTCGATCTGCTTGAGCCGGTCGCCGAACTCGGCTGCCTGCGCGAGCAGCGCCGTGGCCAGCGCTTCGTCTTTCTTCGCCTTCGCCTGGCCGATCTGCTTCGACAGCGAATTGCGCTGCGCCTGCAGCTGCTCGGTCGTCGTCTGGATGTCCTTGCGGTGCTTCTCGAGCTTCTCGAAGGCGCGCACGTCGAGCTCGTAGCCGCGCGCGCGCAGGCGCGCGGCCACCGTGTCGATGGAGTTCCTGAGCAGCTGAATGTCGATCATTTCCGTTTCCTCGCGGCTTCCGCGTTGCGGCGGCGCAGCTCGTCGAGCTTCTCCCTGATCCTGCCTTCCAGCCCGCGCTCCGTCGGGCGGTACCAGCTCACTTCGGGCATGCCCTCGGGAAAGTAGTTCTCGCCCGCGGCAAAGGCATCGGCCTCGTCGTGCGCGTAGCGGTAGTCCTTGCCGTAGCCGAGGTCCTTCATGAGCCGCGTCGGCGCGTTGCGGATGTGCGGCGGCACCGGCCTCGTGCCGTCCTCGCGCACGAATGCCCGCGCCGCATTATAGGCAAGATAGGTTGCGTTCGACTTCGCCGCCACCGCCATGTAGATCAGCGCCTCGGCGAGCGCGAGCTCGCCCTCGGGCGAGCCGAGGCGCTCGTAGGTCTCGGCCGCATCCAGCGCGATGCGCAGCGCGCGTGGGTCGGCCAGGCCGACGTCCTCGGTCGCCATGCGCACAATGCGCCGCGCGAGGTAGAGCGGGTCCGCGCCGCCGTCCAGCATGCGCACGAGCCAATAGAGCGCGGCATCCGGGTCCGAGCCGCGCACCGCCTTGTGCAGCGCCGAGATCTGGTCATAGAACTGCTCCCCGCCCTTGTCGAAGCGACGCAGGTTCTTGGCAAGCGTTTCTTCGACAAAGACACCATCGAGAATCTTTTCTGGCAGGTTTTTTGAAGCGGTTTCCAGAATTTCAACGGCATTCAGGAGCCGCCGGGCGTCGCCGTCGGCGAAACCGATCAGGCGGGATCGTGCACTCTCATCGAACGACATTCCCGTCCTGTCGAGCAGCAGCGACAGATCTTCGCCGGCAAGGCTCTCGAGCACGTAGACCGTCGCCCTGGACAGCAAGGCCGAGTTCACTTCGAACGAGGGATTCTCGGTGGTCGCGCCGACGAAGGTGAACAGGCCCTTCTCCACGTACGGCAGGAACGCGTCCTGCTGCGCCTTGTTGAAGCGGTGCACCTCGTCGACAAACAGGATGGTGCGGCGGCCGCTCGAAGCCAGCGTCTGCTCGGCCACCTGCACCGCGTCGCGGATGTCCTTGACGCCCGAGAGCACCGCCGAGAGCGCGATGAATTCCGCGTCGAAGGCCTGCGCCATCAGGCGCGCGAGCGTGGTCTTGCCCGAGCCCGGCGGCCCCCACAGGATCATCGAATGCGGCTTGCCCGACTCGAAGGCGACGCGCAGTGGCTTGCCGGGCCCCAGCAGGTGCTTCTGGCCTACGACCTCGTCCAGCGTGCGCGGCCGCAGCCTTTCGGCGAGAGGGGCCGCGGGGACCGGCTTGCCGAAAAGGTCAGTCCCCAAGGACGTCCGCGCCTCTGGGCGGGGAGAAGCGGAACGTCGCCGGGTCGATCTGCGGATTGCGCACCACGCCCGTGAAGCGCAGCACCGTGGTCTGCCCGAAGTGGTCGACGAGCTCCATCGCCTCGACGCCGCCGGTCGACAGCCCCAGGCGCACGCTCTCGAAGCCGGCCTCCTTCTCGCGCGGCTTCGCCTCCAGCCATTCAAGGCCGTCGCGCGTGCCGGTCTCCTTCAGCTCGAAGGCGTTGGCGATGTCGGAAGCGCCCGCGAGCAGCGCCGCGGGCGTGGCGCCGAGCACGCGCGAGACGCGGCGCACCGTCACCTGGTTGAGGTCGGCGTCGTGGATCCAGACGCGCTCGCCGTCGCCGACGATCACCTGCTGCGGCTTCACGTAGGTCCAGCGGAAGCGCCCGGGCCGCAGGAACGAGAAGCTGCCGCGCGAATCCTGCACCAGCTTGCCCGTCTTGTCGTAGACCTTCTGCGCGAACTCGCCCTGCGCCGCCTGCGTGGTGCGCACGTAGCTCTGGAAGCGCTCCAGGCTGGCCGCTTGTGAATTTCCAAGAACCAGGAGTGACGACAGGACGAGAAACAGACTTCTCATCCTGCTATTCCACTTTGGCCGGAACAAGAACCTCCCGGTTGCCGTTGGACTGCATCTGCGACACGAGGCCCGCGCGCTCCATGTCCTCGATCAGGCGCGCCGCGCGGTTGTAGCCGATGCGCAGGTGCCGCTGCACCAGCGAGATGCTCGGGCGCCGCGTGCGCACCACGATCTCGACGGCCTGGTCGTAAAGCGGGTCCTTCTCGCCCGAGGGCTCGCCGTTGGCGCCCGCGCCGCCCTCCTCGGCCGCGGCCGGCTCGAGCACGTCGTGGAGGTACTCGGGCCTGGCGAGCGCCTTCAGGTGCTCGACCACCTTGTGCACCTCCTGGTCGGCGACGAAGGCGCCGTGCACGCGCTGCGGCAGGCCGGAGCCCGCGGGCAGGTAGAGCATGTCGCCCGCGCCCAGCAGCGAGTCGGCGCCCGACTGGTCGAGGATGGTGCGCGAATCCACCTTCGAGGCCACCTGGAAGGCGATGCGCGTGGGGATGTTGGCCTTGATGAGGCCCGTGATCACGTCCACCGACGGGCGCTGCGTGGCGAGCACCAGGTGGATGCCCGCGGCGCGCGCCTTTTGCGCGAGGCGCGCGATCAGCTCCTCGACCTTCTTGCCCGCGACCATCATCAGGTCGGCGAGCTCGTCGATCACCACCACGATCAGCGGCAGCTGCTCGAGCGCCTGCGGGCTGCCGGAATCGATGGTCGCCGGGTCCTCGAACCGGCGGCCGTGCTTCTCGGCGTCGGCGATCTTGTGGTTGTAGCCCGAGAGGTTGCGCACGCCGAGCCAGCTCATGAGCTTGTAGCGCCGGTCCATCTCGGCCGTGCACCACTGCAGCGCGTTGGCCGCCTGCTTCATGTCGGTGACCACCGGCGCGAGCAGGTGCGGGATGTCCTGGTAGGCCGAGAGCTCGAGCATCTTCGGGTCGATCAGGATGAAGCGCACGTTCTTCGGCTCGGACTTGTAGAGCAGCGACAGGATCATCGCGTTGATCGCCACCGATTTGCCCGAGCCCGTGGTGCCCGCGACCAGCAGGTGCGGCATCTTGGCGAGGTCCACCACCACCGGGTTGCCGGCGATGTCCTTGCCCAGCGCCAGCGCGAGCGGCGAGTGCACGCCGTGGTAGGCCTCCGAGCCGAGGATTTCGGTCAGGCGCACCGTATGCCGCACCGGGTTCGGGATCTCCAGGCCCATGCAGGACTTGCCCGGGATGGTCTCGACCACGCGGATCGCCACCACCGACAGCGCGCGCGCGAGGTCCTTGATGAGGTTGACGATCTGGCTGCCCTTGACCCCGACCGAGGGCTCGATTTCGTAGCGCGTGATCACCGGGCCCGGGTAGGCGGCGAGCACCTTCACCGCCACGCCGAAATCCGAGAGCTTCTTCTCGATCAGGCGCGAGGTGAACTCCAGCGTCTCGGCGCTGACCGACTCCTTCTCGCCCTCGGGAGTGTCGAGCAGCTTGAGCGGCGGCAGCGGCGTGTCGGGCAGGTGCTCGAACAGGCGCTGCTGCTTCTCGGCCTGGATCTCCTTCTTCGCGCGCTCGGACTTGCGGATTTCGGGCGGCGGCGGCGCGATGACCAGCGGCGGGTGGTCCTCCTCGCGCTTGCGGTCGGCCTTCAGCGCGGTCTCGCGCTCTTCGCGCGCGTGCTCGCCGATCTTCTGGTCGCGGCGCTTCTCCCAGGCGCCGAGCGCGAGCGCCCAGGCCGATTCGAGCAGGAATCCGGTCGCCTCGGCGATGCGCAGCCAGGAGATGCCGCTGAACAGGCTCCAGCCGACGGCCAGCGCGGCAAGCGCGAGCAGCGTCGCGCCGGTCGGCCCAAGCAGATTGCCCGTCAGTCCGCCCAGCACGGCGCCGATGATGCCGCCCGCCGCCTGCGGCAGCCCCTGCCCATAGCTGTGCATGCGCAGGTGTTCCAGGGCCGCGCTCGCAACCAGCAGCAGACCGAAACCAGCCATGGAAAGCAACAGCGTGCGCGCTTCGGTTTTCTCGCTGCTTTCAATGCGCCGGTACCCGCGGACGACGATATGCAAGCAAAGGACCGCCCACCAGAAGGCCGACCAGCCGAAGAGCGAAAGCAGCACATCGGAGAACCACGCGCCGACGCGGCCGCCCGCGTTCTGCACCACCGCCGCGGTGGCGCTGCGCGACCAGCCCGGGTCGCTCGCATGGTGCGTGAGCAGGATCAGCAGCAGGTAGCCCGCCGCAGCCACCAGCGCGAGCCACTTGGCCTCGCGCAGCAGGCCGGCGAAGCGCGCCGGCAAGGGCGTCGCGCCCTGGTTCTTTCTTGCCGCCGCCATTGCCATCGTGCCGGAAAGTCTCGCCCGTGCCGGGGAATCAGTCCCGCAGCGTGATGGTGTCGCGCAGCACGATCGTCGAGCCCCGCATCTCGATGTAGCCACCCATCTGCAGGTCCTTCATCACGCGGCTCACCATCTCGCGCGAGGCGCCGATCATCTTGGCGATGTCCTGCTTGGGCAGGCGCTTGGCGACGATCTTCTGGCCGTTCACGTCCTCGGACATGTCGAGCAGCAGGCGCGCGACGCGGCCGTAGACGTCCAGCAGCGCGAGGCTGCCGATCTTGCGGTCGGCCTCGCGCAGGCGCCGCACCAGGCCGCGCATCACCGCCATCGCCATGTCGAAATTCTCGGCCAGGCATCTCTTGAAGTCGCGCTTGGTGATCGACAGCAGCTCGCAGGGCTCGATCGTCACCACGCTCGCCGAGCGCGGACTGTCGTCGATGAGGCCCATCTCGCCGAAGAACTCGCCCGGGCCGATCAGGCTGAGGATCACTTCCTTGCCGTCGGCGTCGCTCATCATGACCTTGAGACGGCCGGAAATGACTATATATAGGGAATCGATCTGGTCGCCCGCGGCCATGATCACCGAGGCGCGCGGCGCGCTGCGGCGCGTGACCACGGTGACCAGCGTGCGCAGCTGCTCGTCCGGAAACGTGGCGAACAACGGAACCGATTTGAGCACCGTCGTCGACACCGTGGTCGCCATCGCCTGCATGCGTTCCGTCCGCTTCCGCCGAGCGTGTTTGACCCTACTATGTTAGCAGAATCACTCGCTTATACTCTCGCCATGAACGACAACAAGCGCCATGCTCGCCTGCTGATTCTCGGCTCGGGACCCGCGGGCTACACCGCCGCGGTCTACGCAGCGCGCGCCAACCTCAAGCCGCTGCTGCTCACCGGCCTCGTGCAGGGCGGCCAGCTCACGACGACCACCGACGTGGACAACTGGCCCGCCGACGCCGACGGCGTGCAGGGCCCGGACCTGATGACGCGCTTCCAGAAGCACGCCGAGCGCTTCGACACCGAGATCGTCTTCGATCACATCCACAAGGTGCACCTTGGCGCTCGCCCTTTCCTGCTCGAGGGCGACGCCGGCACCTACAGCTGCGACGCGCTGGTGATCGCGACCGGCGCCTCGGCGAAATACCTCGGCATACCGAGCGAGCAGAATTTCATGGGCCGGGGCGTCTCGGCCTGCGCCACCTGCGACGGCTTTTTCTATAAGGGCCAGGAAGCCGCGGTGGTCGGCGGGGGAAATACGGCCGTTGAAGAGGCTTTGTTCCTTGCCAACCTCTGCAGCAAGGTGACGCTGATCCACCGCCGCGACAAGTTCCGCGCCGAGAAGATCATGGTCGACAAGCTCATGAAGCGCGTCGGCGAAGGCAAGATCGCGCTCGAGCTCGATTCGGCGCTGGACGAGGTGCTGGGCGACAAGACCGGCGTCACCGGAATCCGCATCCTGAACCTGAAGACCAACCAGACCAGGAACCTGGCGCTCAAGGGCCTGTTCATCGCCATCGGCCACACGCCGAACACGCAGGTGTTCGAGGGCCAGCTCGAGATGGAGAACGGCTACATCGTCACGCGCGGCGGGCGGGAAGGCGGCTCGACGGCGACCAGCGTGCCCGGCGTGTTCGCCGCCGGCGACGTGCAGGACCACGTCTACCGGCAGGCGGTCACCAGCGCGGGCAGCGGCTGCATGGCCGCGCTGGATGCCGAAAAGTTCCTCGATGGCCTCGCCGCCTGACGACGGCGATTTCAGGGACGCGGTCGCGGATGTGGCGCCGCTCAAGCGCCACAAGCGCGCGGACCTGAAGCG
>JBASCW010000170.1:0-15778 GCA_049651845.1 Burkholderiales bacterium
GCCGCTTCCCATTTGCCCGCCGCAAACTGCCTCACCCAGGCCCTGAGCAGGTTCTCGTGTATCCCCAATTCCTTGGCCACCTGCACCTTCACCATCCCGGGCTGGCTCGCCAGCTTCACCGCCTCACGCTTGAACTCAGCGCCGTATCGCTTCCTTTCCATTGCACACCTTCCGATGCCATCATCCCATCTATCGAAAGTATCCGGGAAACCGGGGTGATGCCAGGTGGTACAAGCGCGGTCGCTGCTTGTTTCCGGGTCAACGCTCGATTTCTCGCGCGTGTGACTGGCCCGGGGGATCGCCGGCCGCATTGTCATCCTGTTTCCTTCTCCCGAGCACGCGAGCGGCGGCGGACTCAGCGCCGCCCCGGAGCTCTTCGAGGGCGTGTCGTACGTCGACACCAACCTCGTCGATGCAGGCTTCCGGGAGTGCTTCGAGACAATGTATCCGGGCACCCGCTTCGTTACCCACGTGATGCCCTGCGCCTACGACGCGTTCGGCCTTCTCGAGCGGGCTTCGAAAGCCCGGAGGGCGCGGTCCAGCATCTCCGGAACCTCAACGTGATCGCCATGCTCAAGTGGTTCGTTGGGGTCGCATTTCTGCGGCGGTGCTTGCAGCAACGTACAAGGTGGTCGGCGTCAATCGCCGGGCGATATTCCGGGGAGCAGCGTCGATCCTCCACGCCCTACAGGCACTGATCTCAGCTGCCGGCGAAACCGGCTGGGTGCCTCGCGCTTTCGCTCTACCGCGCTCGCAGGAGCTGGAGTGAAAGCCAGCATTGCAGGTTGATCGAGCGCATTTTCATGTGGCCACCCGGCAATCTGACGTTTGCTTTCCTGGGGGCGAACCCGCCGACTCCGCGGCAACCACCTGCGCCTCGAGCGCCACCGGCCGGTAACCGACGCTGCCCCGCTTGCAAATGCTCGGACGCTCGCCTATAAACTACCGTAGTCGGACAGACGAAAGGAGGCGCAAATGCGAGCCCCGGCCCTTCAAGCGCGACCCGCGGTCGCATGGCCTCCGGACTGGGCGCGTGCGGCGTATGCGCGGGGCGGCGTCGCGTGAAATCGCGCGGACCTTCTCGCCGCACTATGCCGCCGCGCTCTCCGCGCCGGAGGGCCGCGGACGGCGCTCGCCGCGGCGGTCCCAGGGCGAAATGGGTCTCGGCGCTCGCGAACGCCGTTGCATACATGGATCAAGGCGTGAGCGTCTTCGACGCCGATCTCAGGATCGTCGCCTTCAACCGGCGCGCCTGCGAGCTGCTCGACATCCCGGAATCGGTCTGTCCGCCGGGCACGCCGCTCGAAACGCTGTTTCGCCGCAACGCCGAGCGCGGCGAGTACGGACGGGGCGACGTGGAGGAGCAGGTGCGCGCGCGGCGCTTCGAACCGCACCGCTTCGAGCGCGAGCGGCCCGACGGCACGATGCTCGAGGTTCGCGGCATGCCGATCCCCGGCGGCGGTTTCGTCACCCTCTATACCGACGTGACCGAGCGCGCGCGATCCGAGCGCGCTCTCAAGGCGAGCGAGCAGCGCTACGACGCCGCGATGCGCGCGATCAACGAGGGCGTGTACGACTATGACGTCGCGAGCGACGCCATTTACTACTCCGAGCGGGTCCATGAGGTGCTGGAAGCCTCGCGCGACTCGCTGCGCACGGCGTCGGACTGGCGGCGGCTCATCCATCCGGACGATCTGCCCGGCTACCTTGCGGCGTACCTGGCGCACATGCGGGGGGAGACCGAGCGGTTCTCGCTCGACTACCGATACCGAGCCCGCGACGGGAGCTGGCGCTGGGCGCGCCAGCGCGGCATGGCGATTCGCGACGCGAAGGGGCGCGCGGTACGGGTCGTCGGCTCGGTCGGCGACATCACCGGGCTGAAGCAAACCGAGCAGGCGCTGCGGGAGAGCGAGGCGCGGTTCCGGTCCCTCACCGAGCTGTCGTCGGACTTCTATTGGGAAACCGACGCGGATCACCGGATCACCCGGTTCGTTCACGGCGCGAAGATGCAGACCGTGGTGCCGGTGAGCGAGCTGCTCGGCCGCAGGCGCTGGGAGATACCGTCTGTCCATCCGGACGAGGAAGGCTGGCGCACGCACCGCGCGGTGCTCGACGCGCGCCTGCCGTTCCATGATTTCGAGCACGCGCGCGCCGGGGCCGACGGCAACGTCCGCCATTTCACACTGAGCGGCGAGCCGGTGTTCGACGCCGCCGGAGCGTTCGCCGGGTACCGGGGCGTCGGGCGCGAAATCACCGAGCGGAAGGCGGCCGAGGCGCGGCTGGACCGGATGGCGTACTTCGACGCGCTCACCGGCCTGCCGAACCGGGTGCAGGTCCACGATCGCCTGCGCGAGGCAATGGCGCGAACCGACCGGACGCAGACGCTGCTCGCCGTGATGTTTCTCGATCTCGACCGCTTCAAGGAGATCAACGACACTCTCGGCCACGCCGCGGGGGACGAGGTGCTGAAGGAGGCGGCGCGCCGGCTGTGTGCCTGCCTGCGCTCGACCGATACCGTGGGACGCCTGGGCGGCGACGAGTTCACCGTCCTGCTCGAGGACGTCCGGCATATCGACGAGGTCTCCGCCGTGGCGCGCAAGATCGTCGAGGCCTTCGCCGAGCCCGCCGAGGTGGCGGGACGCGAGCTGCCTCTTTCCACGAGCATCGGGATCACGATCTATCCGCTCGACGACCTGGACGCCGAGAGCCTGCTCAAGAACGCCGACATCGCGATGTACCAGGCCAAGCGGGAAGGCCGCAACAACTTCCAGCTGTATGCGGCGAACATGGGCTCGCGCGCGGAGCGCCGGGCCGGTCTGCGCCAGCGGCTGCATCGCGCGTTGGAGCGCGGCGAATTCGCGCTGCACTACCAGCCGCAGGTCGGCTTTGCCGACGGCATCATCGCCGGCGTCGAGGCGCTGATGCGCTGGAACGACGCGGAGCTCGGCACGGTCTCGCCGGGCAAGTTCATCCCGGTCGCCGAGGAAACGGGTCTCGTCGTGCCGCTAGGCGAGTGGGCGCTGCGCGAAGCCTGCAGCCAGTGCAGGCTGTGGCTGGCCGCGGGCTTCGCGCCGCTGCGCGTGGCGGTCAACCTGTCGCTGCGGCAGTTCCGCCAGAAGGACCTGGCGCGGCGGATCGGCGAGATCCTCGCCGAAACCGGCCTGCCCGCCGTCTGTCTGGAGATAGAGATCACCGAGGGGATCGTCATCAAGCACGTCGAGAAGGCGATCGCGACCCTGACCGCGCTGAACGAGCTCGGCGTGCGAATCGCGATCGACGACTTCGGCACCGGGTATTCCTCCCTCGCCTACCTGCAGCGCTTTCCGGTGCACGCGCTGAAGATCGACCAGACGTTCGTGCAGGCCATCCGCGGAGGCGCCGACAGGGCCCCGATCGTGAACGCGGTGATCCATCTGGCGAAGCTGCTCGACCTGACTACCGTGGCCGAGGGCGTGGAAACCGCCGAGCAACGGGACTACCTGCGCGCCCACGGCTGCGACGCTTTCCAGGGCTACCTGTTTTGCCGGCCGCAAGCGGCCGAGCGGATCGGCGAGCTGCTCGCCGCACACCGGCGCGAGAGCGCTGCGGCGGCGTAGCCGCTCTCGGCGTGCGTCCCGCGGGCGTGCCCGGGACGCGCGCCAAGGCGTTTCGACCGCCGAGCTCGAGATCCTCGACGATCGCCTCCAACCCCTTGCGGGCGCAGCGCTCGTCGGTCTGCCCTGAAGGCGCGCCGCTCACGCCGATCGCGCCGACGAACTCGCCGCTGGCCTGGATCGGCACCGCGCCCGGGCCCGTCACCAGCCCGCCGACCGCGGGAGCGCCGAAGGGCGTGGTGGAGCGGCCCTCGAGCTGCGAGGTCGGCAGCACGAACGACACCGCGGCATAGGCCTTGGCGCGGCTCACCGCGAGAGCCAGATCCGGCGCGAGCAAGTCGCGCAGCACCGCCTGCGCATGGCCGCCGCGGTCGAGGACCGTCACCGCCACCTGCACGCCCTCCTTACGGCATGCGTCGATCGCCGCGCGCGCCGCCTTCAGCGCAGTATCGAGCGACATGCGCTCGATCGAGATCAGCACCGGCTGCCCGCCATGGATAAGCGCGAAGGCCTGCCCCTTGGGGAGCTGGACCAGATCGCTCGGCGAGAGCATCTGAGCGCTTTCCGTCGTGATCCGGTCCTCGTTGCGGCTGGCGAAGTCGGCGAATTCGGTCGGGTCGTTGGTATCGGACACCGACGGCGAGACGAGGGTTGAGACGACGCGTACCTCGGGAAGCTGGCTCGTCAGCAGTTCGGCTGTCGCAACACCGAGACCGTCTAATAAGGGGGAAAATGAGGGGGTCTTAGCGGGAAACGGGCTGGCACGGGTTAGAGCATAAGTGACTGATAATAAGCTAAGTACAGGAAAATTCTGGGCTCATCGGCTTTGCGTTGCCCCCATGATGGACTGGACCGATTTCATAGAGCGCGCTCGCGACGTGGTACACCGTAGTGCACGCTGACTCGACTCCGAAACCGAAGAAGTCCTCATCTTCGGTCCAGACTGGACAATCGAATCCGCGCCAAGTTTGGGCCTTCGATGCCCGCATGCCGACGGCACGACGGAATCGATCAGAGATATTGGGTCGTGCGATTCGCCATGTAGAGCGCGAACAGTTCGCGGTTGATCTCCCGCAGCCGGGCGCGCCTGCCGACGAGCCGCTTCGCGCCGCCCTGCTTTTCCAGATCGAGCAACTCGAGGATCAAGCGTGCCGCCTCGGCCGGAGGCGCATCCGGGAACTGCGCGCCCTCGAACGCGGCCCCCGCGGACGGATGCTCGAGCAGGTACCACGCCGGGAACCAGGCAGGCAGCTCGGATTCGTCGATGCTCTGCCATTCGCTCGCGCTCTCGAATCGATCCCAGTCGCGTTGCAGCAGCTCGTCCGCCAGGTCGGAGAGCACCGCCGCGAACCGCTGCGGCGCCCGCCAGGCGAGCGCGAAGAGTCCTGAGCGCGCGGCATCGAGCCCCTCGCGCCGGTAGCGGGCCACCGCACGCCAATGAAGCGCATCCGGTTTCGCCTCCGGCTGCGGGATGGCGTTCGCCGCCGTCTCGGCCTCCTCCCACTCGCCGCATCGCAAGCAGAGCCACGCGCGATGGGCACGCGGCCGCGCGGGCTCATAGGCGAGATCGCGCGCCGCCTCGGCGAGATCGTGGAACAAGCTCGCCATGAATCGTGCCGCGTCCTCTGCGAGCGCCTGGCCCGCCGCCGGTGCGATGTCTCGATCGAGCTCATCCACGGCGCGCACGATGGCCGCCGCGTCCGCGCCCCGCGGGGACCATGCCGCGAGCGCCGTGGCCAATGTCTCGAGCGTGTCGATACCCGGGTAGTCGGGCGCTTCAGCTCGCAGTCGGGCGAGCACCGCGCTGGCGCGCTCCGCGTCGCGTACCGCGAGCGCACCGGCCGCGTCGTTGGCGAGCATCACCGCCCGCGAGTCGAGGAAGAGATCGAGTTGCACGCAATCCGCCGCGTCAGAAGAGGCTCGCCGGCGTGACAATCAACACTCAACGCGCGCCGAGGATTTCCGCGATGAAGGAATCCCCGTATTCCTCGAGCTTCTTCTGCCCCACCCCGTGTACTTCGAGGAACTCGTGGCGCGTCCGCGGCTTCCGCGCGGCCATATCCTGTAGCGCCCGGTCGCTGAAGACCACGAACGCCGGCACTTTCCGCTCGTCCGCCAGCTTCTTGCGCAACGCGCGCAGCCGCTCGTACAGCGCCGGGCCCGGGATCGCCTCGGCCGGCTCCGGCGCTTCGCGGCCCGACTCGCAAGGATCGAGCGCTGGGCGATTCTTCTTCGAGTCCTTCTTCCCCGGCGCCCCGGCCGCCGGGCGCGGGTCCCGGGCGATGTCGCGCTTCAGACAGCGCCCGCAGGACTCGCCGCAGGCCGCGATGCGTTCCGCGAAATGGCCGGCGAGGCGGCGCCAGAGGCAGGCGGGGCCGTCGGCGAGATCGAACATGCGGCGCACGGCGCGGCGCTGCTGGTCCGCGACCTCGGGGTCCTCGACCTCGGAGTTTTCGAGCAGGCGGTCGAGCGACATGACGTCGGCCCACGAGTAGAAAAGCACGCAGTCGGCGGGAGCGCCGTCGCGCCCGGCGCGGCCGATCTCCTGGTAGTACCCCTCGATCGAGCGGGGCATGTCGCGGTGGAGGACGAAGCGGATGTTGGATTTGTCGATCCCCATGCCGAAGGCGATCGTCGCGCAGACAACGTCGAGGTCATCCCGGCTGAACTTGTCCTGGGTATTCGTGCGCTCCTCCGGCGTCATCCCCGCGTGGTACGCCGCCGCGCGCACGCCCTTCCCCTCGAGGAACTCCGCCGTCGCCTCGGCCGCCTTGCGCGACAGGCAGTAGACGATCCCGGACTCGCCGCGGCGCGCGCGCACGAGGCGGAGGATCATCTCGCGCACGCCGTCGCCCTTTCCCTTTTTCACGGCGAACAGGTGGAGATTGGGCCGGAAGAACGAGCCGCGGACCTCGAGCGGATCCTCCAGCGCGAGCTGCTCGATGATGTCGTTCTTCACACGCGGCGTCGCGGTGGCGGTCAGGGCGAGGACGGGGACTCCCTTGAAGCGCTGTTTCAGGCCGGCGAGGTTGCGGTAGGACGAGCGGAAGTCGTGTCCCCACTCGCTGATGCAGTGCGCCTCGTCGACCGCGACGAGTTTCAGGTCGAGCGAGTCCAGCAGCCGCCCGACCGACGCGTCGATTCCTTCCGGCGCGGCGTAGAGCATCTCGAACTCGCCCGCGCGCAGCCGCGCTACGCGCCGCGATCGTTCCGCCGCATCGAGCGACGAATTCAAGAACGTCGCGCGGATCCCGATTTCGCCCATCGCATCGACCTGATCCTTCATGAGCGAAATCAGCGGCGACACGACCAGCGTCACTCCGCCCATCAGGCGCGCCGGGATCTGGTACGTCACCGACTTTCCGGCTCCCGTCGGCATCACCCCGAGGCAATCCCGCCCCGCCATCACCGCCCGGATGATTTCCAGCTGCCCTGCCCGGAACGTCGGGTACCCGAGCACTTCGTTCAGCGTTGCCAGCGCGCAGTCGTCATGGGCGCTGGCCCGAGCCTGATTCGCCCGCTCTGCGGCCTGCCGCAAAAGGAGAAGGGCCTCCTGCGTGAAAAGCAACGGCGCCTCGCGGTAACGCAACCGGAGCATCTCCAGCCTCGATTCGACCGCACCCTCAGGGAGCGCGGCCAACGATCGAGCCTCAGCAAGTACTTCGTCCGGCGTGCTGTAGTTCGCCTTGGGCATTTCCTGAATGATTTCAGTCCGCGGTGCCTGAATTCAGACCGGAGGCAGTTCCTTGAACGGGTTGAAGACCTTCAGGCCGGGCCGCCGGAAATCCTTGTCGTTTCCCGTCGCGATCGTCAGACCGTGGCGCCGTGCGGTTGCGGCGATGTAGCCGTCCTCCACGGGCATGCGCTGCCCGTGCTTTTCCAGCAGGTGCTCCTGATCGGCCCAGACATGGGCGACCGAGACGCTGAAGCCGAGAATGCGGCCGCCGAGTGCGTCCACCAGCCTTCTCAGCCAATCCTGCAAATCGCGGCGCTGACGACCCTCCTTCGACCGCACCCAGTACGCAAGTTGAGCGATGACGACTGCGCTGGCAAAGCACCGCTCACGCTCCTGGTGCAGCCAAGCGACCACGCGGGCGTCCCCATGGCGCTTGGCCGGTTGGCAGATGACATCGGTATCGAGTAGCCAGCTCAAATCCTGCGGCGCCTCGCGGGCGCCCTCCGGCGACGCGGCAAGTCGTCCATGCTCACCGGGCACTTGCTCAGCACCGCAAGCCAATCGCCTGCGCCCCCGATTCGGCGGAACACGATCTCGTTCTCTTCGGCGTCGAAGCGCGCGTCGAATGCATCCCCTGGTGAAGCCGGGGCAAGAGCGGTCGGGACGGTCAGACGACGCTTGGCATCGAGGGTCAGAATCATGGTGGGATTATCCCACCATGGGATCCGGAGTCAATGAATCGTTGTTCTTCCCGTTCGCCCCTCGAGCGCACATGTCCCGCCCATGGATTCGTTCTGGTTGGGCACGCACAGGTACACTTCCGACGCCGGTGACGGTGGGCAATCGAGGAAAATAGCGAGAAATAACGGGAAACGACGACTCTATGGTCCGTAACAAGTGACCGACACTCAGAAAAATCCCAGCGAATTCAGCGCTCACCGTCTTTGCACGGCCCCCATGATGGACTGGACCGACCGCCATTGCCGCTACTTCCTGCGGCAGGTGTCCTCGAGCGCGTTCCTCTACACCGAGATGATCACCACGGGCGCCCTGCTCCATGGCAACGTAGAGCGGCACCTCGGGTTCAGCGCGGAAGAGCACCCGGTCGCGGCGCAATTGGGCGGCAGCGAGCCGGAGGACCTCGCGAAGTGCGCGAAACTGGTCGAGCAGTACGGCTACGACGAGGTCAACCTCAATATCGGCTGCCCGAGCGAGCGCGTGCAGCGCGGCGCCTTCGGCGCCTGCTTGATGGCCGAGCCCGAGCTCGTCGCCGACTGCGTGCGCGCGATCCGCGATGCGGTCCGGGTCCCGGTCACGGTGAAGCACCGGTTGGGACTGAACAAAGAGGAGTCCTATGCGTTCGTTTCCACGTTTGTCCGGAAGATCTCTGAAGCAGGCTGCAGGACCTTTCTGGTTCATGCGCGCAATGCAGTCCTGAAAGGCCTGTCGCCCAGGGAAAATCGCGAAGTTCCGCCGCTCAGGCACGACTGGGTTTACCGCCTGAAGCAGGATTTCCCTTCGCTGGAGATCGTGATCAATGGCGGCATCGCCTCATTGCCTTCCATTGAAACGCATTTGTCGCATGTGGACGGCGTCATGCTGGGCCGGGCGGCGTACCACGATCCATGGGTGATGGCGGATCCGGGCAAAACCAGATCCGATGTCGTGCTTTCGATGTTCGATTATTCAAAGAAAGCTCTTGCAAGAGAAATCCAGCTTCGACATATTTCCAGGCACATGCTGGGTCTGTATCACGGCCATCGCCGTGCACGCTTGTGGCGCAGGATGCTGTCGGACGCGGCGCGGCTTTCGCAGAACGATCCAGGCCTGCTGCTCGAAGCCATGGAGGCGGTAGAATCCGCGCAGTTTCCGGAGACCCCCGATGAGCGCCGTCCTCAAGCCCAGGAAGTCCAGGTCAGTTAAGGAACGCGTCAGCAAGGAAGAGTGGGATCTGCGCGTCGATCTCGCCGCGGCCTACCAGCTCGCGTCGATTTTCAAGTGGACCGACCTCATCTACACCCACTTCTCGGCGCGCCTCGCCGGCGACGGCGAGTTCCTGATCAACCCCTACGGCCTGATGTTCGAGGAGATCACCGCCTCGAACCTGATCAGGATCGACCATGACGGCAAGGTGATCGACGACCCGCTCGGTCTGGGCTACAACGAGGCCGGTTTCGTGATCCACGGCTGCATCCACGAGGCGCGCCCCGAGGCGGCCTGCGTGATCCACACCCACACGCGCGCCGGCGTGGCGGTGTCGGCGATGAAATGCGGCCTGTTGCCGATCAGCCAGCACGCGATGCGCGTGCAGCGCTCGGTCACCTACCACGACTACGAGGGCATCGCCCTGGACATGGACGAGCGCAAGCGCATGGCGGCCGACCTCGGCAGGAAGTCCAAGGCCATGATCCTGCGCAACCACGGCCTGCTCACGCTGGGCGAATCGGTGCGCGAGGCCTTCGAGCTCATGTACTACCTCGACTGCGCCTGCCAGATCCAGGTGGACGCCTGCGCGGGCGGCCTGGACAACGTGATCGAGATGAGCAAGCAGGCGGGCAACGCGGCCGCCAAGCAGTTCGAGCGCCCCGGGCGCCCGTCGGTGCACAAGGACTGGCCGGCGCTGCTGCGCCTGCTCGACCGGCGCGGGAGCAACTACGCGAGCTAGGCTTTGGCGGCGGCCTGCCGGGTGCCCGGCAGGTTGAGCACGGTGGCGATGGTCAGGATCGCGCTCACTACCACGGTATAGAACACGACCGACGGCCGGCCGCCGTCGAGCAGCCAGCCGAAGAACACTGGCGTCACCATCGAGCCCACGTCCAGGCCCGAATACACGAAGCCGTAGACCTTGCCGGTCGCGCCGGGCGGCGTGGTCGCGCGCACGATGAGGTCGCGCGACGGATTAGTGAGCCCGCCGGCAAATCCGGTCGCCGCCGCCAGCATCGGCAGCAGCGCGGCCGGCAGCCAGGCCGAGGCGATGACGAACATGAACACCGCGCTCACCGCCATGCCGCTCACCGCGACCAGGTCGTGGCGCGTGGTGCGCGTGGCGACGAAACCGCCGGCGAGGATGCCCACCGCGCCGCCCAGCAGGTACGAGGTCAGCATGGCCGACGCCAGCCCGGCGCTCGCGCCGTACAGCGCCATGGTGGTGGCGACGCCGAAATTCTGCATGGCGATGAAGCCCACCGACACCAGGATGAAGTAGCCGAAGCACATCAGGACCGGCAGCGACGTCAGGATGCGCAGGTCGGCCGCAAAGCCGCCGTCGCGCGCGTCGCGCTTGTGGTCGGCGGGCTCCACGTGGATCGCGTCGCGCTGGAGGGCGAGCACGGCGATCGCCGCCGCGCCGATGAGCGCCGCCCCGAGCAGCGCCTCGCGCCAGCTCGCCGCGGCTGCGACCGCGACCGAATAGACGGGCGCCGCCGCGTAGCCGAGATAGCCGGCGATGCCGTGGCCGGAGAACGCGTAGCCGAGCCGCTCCTTGCGCACACGTGCATTCAGGATCGAGAAGTCGCAGGGATGGAACACGCTGTTGCCGAGCCCGCCGATCACCGCTGCCGCGACCAGCATCGCGTAGCTCTGCGCGAGCCCGGCGAGCGCCGCGCCCGCGGTGGCGAGCGCGAGGCCGAGGAACAGCACGCGGCGCGCGCCGAAGCGGTCCACCGCGAAGCCCGCCAGCGTCTGGCAGATGCCGCTCACCACGTAGTAAAGCGCCACGGTCGCACCGAGCGCCGTGTAGGAAACGCCAAGGTCATCCTTGATCAGCGGAAACAGCACCGCCGTCGCGATCTGGAAGAAATGCGAAACCCCGTGCGCCAGCGACACGAGGGCGATGATGCGGAAATCAGTTCTTGCCGTTGGCTTCAAGAATCTTCCTGACGAAATTCGACAGCGACGTCAAAACCTTCTCCGGCTGGTCTTTGAACGGCGAATGGCCGCAGTCGGCGAGCTTCACCAGTTCGCAGGGCCCTTTCACCTGCCGCGCGATCGCATCCAGCTGCGCCATGGTGCCGTATTCGTCATCCTCGCCCTGGATCGCCAGCACCGGGCAGCGGATCCCGGGTAGGTATGCCTCGATGTTCCACTGGGGAAACTCCGGGTCGAGCCAGGCGCCGGACCACAGATGGAACGTCTTCGCGGCGTCCCGGTGGTACTTGGCCAGGCCCTCCTTCAGGCCGCTCGCCTCGAATTCGGCGGCGATCTTGCGGATGCTCTTCAGGTTGAACTCCTCTACGAACGCGTGCGGCGCCATCAACGCCAGGCCGCGCACCGGGTGCGTGCCGGCGTAGATCAGCGCGATCGATGCGCCGTCCGAGTGCCCGATGAGCAAGGGATCTTGAACTCCCAACCGGGAAAGCAATTCAGGCAAAACCGACAGGGCCTCGCGATGCATGAAGTCGACGCTCGCCCGGCTCTCCTGCAGCACATCCGAATTGCCGTAGCCGTAGCGGTCGTAGACGAGCGCGCGGCAGCCGGTCGCCGCCGCGACCTTCTGCGGAAAGTCGCGCCACTGGCGGATCGAGCCCAGGCCTTCGTGCAGGAACACGAGGGTGGGAGATGCGGCGCCGGCTCGCCCCTCGTCGATCCAGGCGTACTCGAGATGGTGCCCGGCGGCGGCGACCTGCGGCATGAATCGAGATTAGCATGCGGCATGCGCCGCGGTTTTCCCTCGATAGCATGGCTGGTTCTCGCCGCGACCCTGCTGCTGTGGTCGGGCAACTGGATCGTCGCGCGCGCGGTGCGCGACGACATCGCGCCGGGCATCGCGACCGCGGGCCGGCTGGTGGTCGTCTTGCTGATACTGCTGCCTTTCACCTTTTCCGGACTGAAAAGCAAACTCGGCAAGCTGCAAGGCACAACAGTTCTGCTCGCCCTCGGCTTCTTCGGCGGCGGACTTCATCTCGCGTTCCAGTGGCTGGGCCTGCACTACACCACCGCCACCAGCGCCACGCTGTACCTCTCCACCGCGCCGATCTTCATCCTGCTGCTCGCGCGGCCGCTGCTTGGTGAACGGATCGTCGGCCGGCAGTGGGCCGGCGTCGCGGTCTCGTTCTGCGGCGTGGCGCTGATCGGCACGCAGGGGCAACTTCTTTCCGGACTGTCGCGGCTGACGTTCAACGTGGGCGACGCGCTCGCGCTCGCCTCCATGGTGTTCTGGGGCGCCTACACCGTGCTGCTGCGCCTGCGGCGCGACGCGCTGGACACGCCGGAATTTCTCAGCGTCCTGTGCGGGATGGGACTGGTGACGATGTTGCCGTGGGTTGCGCTCGAGCTTTTTCAGGGAACGCCATTCAAGTTGAGCCCGAGCGGCAGCGCCGCGGTGATCTACTCCGCCGTGGGCTCGCTGCTGCTCGCGGGCTGGGGCTGGACCTACGTCGTCAAGCGCATCGGCGCCGCGCGCGCCGGCGTGACCATGCACCTGATGCCCGGCATCGCCGTTGTTTTGTCGATGATTTTCCTGGGCGAGTTTCCGAGCTGGTACCACGGCGCCGGCATCGCGCTGATCCTCGCCGGCGTCGCGCTCTCCTCCTGGCGCGCGCAGCACGGATAGATTCGCCGCCAGCACGCGCGGGCTTGATCTGGCGCAACACCGCCGGTCACGATCGGAGTACGCTTTTGCCTGCGTTTGGCCCAATTGGAGATGCCATGGGTGGGCGCGAAAAGTGAGCGACCTGCACGGGTCCGGCTGCCAGGCAGCCGGCACAGGACGGGGACGACGCTCAGACCGGCCTGACGCCGAAAAGACTCGGCCGGGGATCCCCGCTGGAGCCCGCCTCCTCTCAAGGGTGACGGGCTTTTTTTGGAGAACAGGAAAAGGAGAAGGACGAGGCGCGCGCGGAGATCCGCAAGAACTCCACCGCCACGCTGAACGCGCCCTACAAGGCGGTGCCCGCCTCGCGCAAGGTCGTGGAGGGCGTGGGGCCGGCTACGCGACCTTCAGCAACTTCGGCATGACGCTCCTGGTCGCGGGCTCGGGCAGCGGCAAGGGCGACGCCTACCAAGGCGCGATCCAGGTCTCGCCGGGAGTCTGGGTCTACCAGCTCACCGATACCGGCGTGGCGCTCGAGCTGACGGCGAAGGGCACCAAGTACTACAAGGACGACGAGCGGGCCTGAGGGATCGACCGCGCCCGAAGCTCGCGCTCAGAGCTTCATCGGTCTCCAGTAGCCGGTGAGCTCGAGGTAGCCGCGGCCCGCCTCGCGGCCGTCGCGGAGCGCGCGCACCGCGCCTTCCCAGTACACGGTACCCGTGCTCGCGCGCGCATCGAGCTCCTGGTCGTCCATCAGCGGCTGCAGGCGAAGCTTGTCGCCCTTCGAAGTGACGAGCATTTCTACGGGATAGGAAGCGCCCGTCCTGGGAGATTTCCAGACTCGCAGCGGCTCGAAAGCGACGCCCTCGGGCGCGAAGGCGACGCCGCCGTCCTTGCCGCGCATGCGGAACGCCATCAGCGAGCTGCCGTCGTCCAGGTTGAGGCCGCACCAGTCCCAGCCGGAAGCGTCGGACGCCATGTACTGGCTCGACCATTCGTGGTCGAGCCACGCCGTGCCGGTGACCGGCCGCCCGTTGACGCTTCCACCTACCGCCAGGTGAGGACGGCTGTAGTAGTACGAAGCTTCCTCAGGGCGGTTGCCCTTGCGGCTGAAACCCGACGCGCCCTGGAGCACAATGGGCTTGACCGCGCGGAACTGCAATTCCAGAGAAAACTCTCGGGCAAGGATCCGTGCCCGGTAGCCATCCGCGCCAAGCTCGAGCTTCCAGTCGTCCACCCAGACCTCGGTGCTGCCCTCCTTGCTCCCGGCCAGATCCAGCGCCGTGCGCGCCGCGCGCTCGTCGTGCCGCAGCCGGCCATGCTTCGGGTCGGCGAGCGCCGCGTGCGCCAGGACGATCTGCCGGGGCGTGAACGCGCTCGGATTGGGCGTGTCGATGTCGGGGCGGGCACGGAAGAACGTGATCTGGAAGCCCTGGTCCTCTGCCTTGTCCGTCTTCAGCCAGCCCGTCACGTACCACCACTCCTGACGGTATGCCGGGTGGGCTCCGTGATCGCGTGGAAACTCCAGGCGGGTCTCGGGAAGAACCAGCGGGTAAGCAAGTCCCGCGGCGAGGAACTCCCTGCGGTTCACCAGTCCTCCTTGACCGCGCGCACCGGCCCGATGCCCGTTGCCTCGCGGCCGGACCACCATGCAGTCGCCACAGACAGGAAAACGAGTGTCAACGACAGGACCGACAGCAATCCGTACGGCGGCTGCACGTCCATGCTCCAGTTGAACGACTGCCGGTTGACCACGTGGATCAGCACCAGGCTGATCGCGCCGCCGAGCGCCAGGCCCACGGCGACGCCCAGCACCGCGAGCAGGCCGCCCTCGGCGGCGAGCATCGCGCCGATCTGCCGGCGCGTCATGCCGAGGTGGCGCAGCATGCCGAACTCGCGCCGGCGCGCGAGCACGATCGCGCCCACGCTGGACGAGAGGCCGAACAGCCCGACCAGCACCGCGACCGCCTCCAGCGCATAGGTCACTGCGAAGCTCCGATCGAAAATGGCGAGCGACACCTGCCGGATCTCCGCCGCGCCCGCGATCTCGAGCAGCTGCCCGCCCGGCAGCGCGCGCAGCGCCCGCTCCAGCGCGGCCGGGTCGGCACCCGGCTTGAGCCAAAGTGCCGCGTCGTTCGCGCGCCGGTCGCCCGTGAGCGCAACGTAGGTCTCGCGCTCGACCACGATCGCGCCGTGCTGGCGCGCGTAATCGCGCCAGACGCCTGCCACGACGAACGCCAGCTGTTTGCCGGCAATGGGAATTTCAATCTCGTTTCCGGGCGAAAAGCCATACAGATCGGCAACGGCCTCGGAAATCCACGCGGGCGGCGGCTCGTCCGGTCGCCTCTCGTACTCCTTCCCCACAGGCGGAAAGCGGATGGCGTAGCTGTCGCGCGCGAGCAGCGCCACCGGCGGGCGCGCGGCATCGAGCAGGATGCGCTGGCTGCGCACGAACACCGCGCGCTCGACCTGCGGCAGCTGCCGCACGCGCGCCTCCAGCTCCGGTGCGATCCACGCGGTCTCGCCCGCCTGCGTGGTGCGGAAATAGAGCTCCGCGGGCAGCACCGCGCCCAGCCAGTCGTCCACCGAGCTGCGGAACGAGGCCACCATGATCGCCATCGCCGCCATCAGCGAGAAGCTGGCGACGATCGCCGCGAGGCTCACCATCGCCTGCCCCGGCGCGCCGCGCAGCTGCGCCAAAGCGAGCATGGACGAGGGGCTTCTTGCCTCTAGCTTTCTGAAAACCAGTCCGGAAAGGAAAGGCATGAGAAACACGCCACCTAGCAGAAGACACGCGATCGAGAGATAGCCCGCGACCGGGATGCCGTCCACCGGCTTCAGGGGAATAAATGCGAGGGAAAGCAAGAGGCACATCAATCCAGGCCAGGCCTTGACCGCGCGCGCGAACATGCGCTGCTCGTCGCCCGCCTTGAGCGCCTGCGCGGGCGCCGCGCGCGCCGCGTCGAGCGCGGGCAGCAG
>JBASCW010000171.1:0-27577 GCA_049651845.1 Burkholderiales bacterium
AGGTAAGCCCGGCCGGCCCACCAGCGGCGGCCCAGGATCGTCGCCGATCCCACCAGCAGCCAGGCCGACAGCGCCAGTGCGCCTGCCGTCATCACGCCCTTGAGCCCACCGAACGGCAGCGCCGCGACCAGCACCACGCCCGCGATGATGGCCGGGACCTTCAGTCGGGCGGCGGTCTTGCGGAGCTCATCACGCTTCCAGTTCAGCATCGGGCCGAAGACGACCAGGAACAGCAGCGGGATCGCCAGCGGCGCGAAGGTGAGGGCGTAGTACGGCGGGCCGACCGAAATCTTGTCGCCGTTGATCATCTCGATGAACACCGGGCTGAAGGTGCCCAGGAACACGGTGGCGGTGAGCACCGCGAGGAAAAGGTTGTTGAGCGTTACGCCCCCTTCCCGCGACAGCGGCTGGAACAGGGCTCCGGCCCGAATAGAAGGCGCCCGCCAGGCGTACAGCGCGAGCGACGCCCCGGTGGTCACCGTCAGGATGCCCAGGATGAAGACGCCGCGCTGCGGGTCGACGGCGAAGGCGTGCACGCTGGTCAGGATGCCCGAGCGGACCAGGAAGGTGCCCACAAGGCTGAGCGAGAACGTGAGGATCGCCAGCAGGATGGTCCAGCTGACCAGAGCTCCTCGCCGCTCAAGCACGAGCGCCGAATGCAACAGCGCCGTGCCCAGCAGCCAGGGCATCAGCGAAGCGTTCTCGACCGGGTCCCAGAACCACCAGCCGCCCCAGCCGAGCTCGTAGTAGGCCCAGAAGCTGCCGAGCGCGATGCCGAGCGTGAGGAACATCCAGGCCGCCGTGGTCCAGGGCCGCGACCAGCGCGCCCAGCTCGCGTCCAGGCGCCCGTCGAGCAGCGCGGCGATCGCGAACGCGAACGCCACCGAGAAGCCCACGTAGCCCATGTAGAGCATCGGCGGGTGGAACACCATGCCGGGGTCCTGCAGCAGCGGGTTGAGGTCGCGCCCGTCCTGCGCGGCCGGCAGCAGGCGCTCGAACGGGCTGGAGGTGAACAGCATGAAGCACAGGAAACCCAGGCTCACCAGCCCCATCACGCCCAGGATGCGCGCCAGCATGTCCTCGGGCAGCGCGCGGCTGAACACCGACACGGCCAGCATCCACACCGAAAGCATCAGCACCCAGAGCAGGAGCGACCCTTCGTGGCTGCCCCAGGTCGCGGCGATGCGGTAGGCCGTGGGCAGGCGCGAGTTGGAATTGGTCGCGACGTTGAGCACCGAGAAGTCGTTGCTGTAGAACGACCAGGCGAGGCAGCCGAAGGCGAACGCCACGAACACCAGCTGGCCCTGCGCGGCGGGGCGCGCGAGCGCCATGAAGGCCGGGATGCGCTTGGCCGCGCCCACCAACGGCAGCGTGCCCTGCACCAGCGCGATCACCGCCGCGATCACCAATGCGAACTGCCCGAGCTCTGGAATCATCGGCCGCCTCCGGAAGGAACCACGCTCTTCGCCGCTTTTTCCGCTTCGGCCTTGGAGAGCGCGTGCGCCGCCTCGGGCGGCATGTAGTTCTCGTCGTGCTTGGCGAGCACCTCGGTGGCGCGAAACACGCCGTCGGGCCCGAGCCGCCCCTGCGCCACCACGCCCTTGCCCTCCTTGAACAGGTCGGGAAGGATGCCCGTGTAGCTCACCAGGATGGTCTGCGCCGTGTCGGTGACCACGAAATGCACCGTGAGGCCGTCGGCCTGGCGCTTGAGGCTGCCTTGCTCGACCATGCCGCCGACGCGGAAGGTCTTCTCCAGCGGCGCCTCCTTGGCGGCGATCTGGCTCGGGCTGAAGAAGAACACCACGTTGCCCTGGAACGCGTTCAGCACCAGCGCCGCGGCGATGGCGATCAGCGCGACGCCGGCGGCGATGGCGATCATGCGTTGGTGACGGGGCTTCATTTTTTCAGCGTCCAGATTTCAATGGCGATGCACAAGGCCGCAACGCCGTACGAACCCCAAACATACAAACCATATCCACCCATGGCTAGGAACTCGCTCACGCCGCGGCCCGCCTTCCATCCTGCGACATGCGCAGCCACTCGGCGTCGCGCTCGCGCTCCAGGATGATGCCGCGCAGCCGCGCGAGCGCGGTGGCGATGCTGTACATCCAGGCCGCGAGCGCCATCAGCAGCATGCCGGTGAGCATCGTCATGGCCATCGAGGGCGCGCGCGTGAGGCTCACCGACGCGCCCTGGTGCAGCGTGTTCCACCACTGCACGGAGAAGTAGATGATCGGCACGTTGACCACGCCAACCAGCGCGAGGATCGCGCCGGCGCGGTCGGCGCGCACCGGGTCGGCGATCGCGCCCTTCAGGGCGATGAAGCCGAGGTAGAGGAACAGCAGCACCAGCTCCGAGGTGAGCCGCGCGTCCCAAACCCAGTACGTGCCCCAGGTCGGCTTGCCCCAGAGTGCGCCCGACCACAACGCGACGAAGGTGAACATCGCGCCCGTGGGCGCGATCGCCGAGGCCATCATGCCCGACAGGCGCGTGTGGAAGGCGAAGCCGACCGCGGCCCAGCCGGCCATCACCAGATAGAGGAACATCGACATCCAGGCCGCGGGCACGTGCAGGAAAATGATGCGGTAGGCCTCGCCCTGCGTCGCGTCCGTGGGCGCGACGAAGAAGCCCACGTACAGGCCCGCCGCCGCGAGCACGGCCGCCAGCGCGGCGAACCAGGGAATCATCTTCCCGGCGACCGGAAAAAACGCCTGCGGCGAGGCGAAGCGGAACAGTTCGGATGGCATCAATCGAGGGCGACCCGCAGGGCCGCGCAAGCAGCCCAAGGGCCGACCAGCGAGGATACCGCAAGGAACGCGCCCAGCAGCGATAGGTGCGCGGACGGATTGATCCCGGTCAAAGTTGCCGTGACCGCGCCCGCGCCGAACACCAGCACCGGCACGAACAGGGGCAGCACGAGGAGCCCCAGCAGCGCGCCGCCGCCGCGCACGCCGAGCGTGAGCGCGGCGCCCGCGGCGCCGATCAGGCTCAGCACCGGCGTGCCGATCAGGAGCGAGGCGAGCAGGATGGCGAGCGCGTCGCCAGGCACGCCGTATTGCAGGCCGATGACGGGCGAGACGAGCGCGAGCGGCAGCCCGGTGAGCAGCCAGTGCGCCAGGGTCTTCGCGAGCACGATCACCAGCAGCGGCTGCGGCGCGACCAGCATCTGTTCCAGCGTCCCGTCGGCGTGGTCGGCGGCGAACAGGCGCGGCAGCGAGAGCACGGCGGCGAGCAGCGCGGCGATCCAGACCACGCCCGCGGCCATGGCGCGCAGCTGGTCGGGCTCGGGGCCGACGCCGAACGGGAACAGGCTCGCCACCACCACGAAGAACACCAGCACGTTGAGCGCGTCGCCCTTGCGCCGCACGACGATGCGCAGCTCGCGGCCGAGGACCAGGAAGAAGGCCTGCGCCACGCGCTAGCTCCCGAGCTCCAGCGCGCGCTCGAGTGCGCCGGAAATGTCCACGTCCTGGTGCGAGGTGAGCACCACCATGCCGCCGCCGGCGAGATGCGCCGCGCACAGCTCGCTGACGCAGTCGATGCCGCCGGCGTCGAGCGCGGAGTAGGGCTCGTCGAGCAGCCAGAGCGGCTTGTCGGCCGACAGCGCCAGCCGCGCGAGCGCCACGCGCTTGCGCTGGCCCTGCGACAGGAAGCGCGCGGGCAGGCCGGCAAGGCGGGCGATTCCAAGCTGTTGAAGGGCTCGATCAAGATTTCCTTCCTCAAGTCCTGAAAGTCGCGCAGCAAACTGCAAATTCTCCAGGACCGTCAGTTCATCCTTCACCGCGGGCGCGTGGCCGAGGAACAGCATCTCGCTGCGGTATTCATCGCCGATCGGATCGCCGCGCCAGCGGATAGTTCCCGCCGCCGCGCGCGTGAGGCCCGCGAGCGTGCGTAGCAGCGTCGTCTTGCCCGCGCCGTTGGCGCCGCGCACGCGCAGCAGCTCGCCGGCGGTCAGCACGAATCCGAGCTGGGAGAACAGGCGCAGCCCGCCGCGCTCGCAGGCGAGCCCCGAAGTCTCAAGCATGCCTCTGATTTTACGCGGGGAAGCGTCCGGCGAACCGGTGCGGCTCGGCGTGGCGATTTCGGGTATCGTGCGCCCATGCCGAACCGCTGGCTGGCGCCGTTCCTGAACCTCGGGCACCTGCTCGATCACCTCGCGATGCTGGTGTTCCCGACCGCGGTGGTGGCGATCGGGCGCGAGTGGGGGCGCCCCTATTCGGAGCTGCTGCCGCTCGCGCTCGGCAGCTTCATCGCCTTCGGCGCCTTCGCGATCCCCGCGGGCTGGCTCGCCGACCACTGGAGCCGCTACAAGGTGCTGGCGCTGTTCTTCTTCGGCATCGGCGCGTCGCTCTTTCTCACCGGCTTCGCGCAGGCGCCCTGGCAGATCGCCGCCGGCCTCACGCTGACCGGCGCCTTCGCCGCCATCTACCACCCGGTCGGCATCGCGATGCTGGTCGCCGCGCCCGAGAAGATGGGGCGCGCGCTCGGCTGGAACGGCCTGTGGGGCAACCTCGGCCTCGCGTTCGCCGCGCTGCTCACGGGCGCCCTCGTGGACGCCTTCGGCTGGCGCACCGCGTTCTTCGTGCCAGGAGTGATCTGTGTGGTCGCAGGATTTTTGTTTTTGTCTCTAGTGAAAGATCCAGGGAAAACGAAGAAAACCTCGAAATCCCTCGGCTTGCACGTGGACGCGCGCATGATGGCGCGCATCTTCTCGATCATGCTGGTGGCCACCGCCTGCGGCGGCATCATCTTCAACTCGACGACGATCGCCATGCCGAAGGTGTTCGACGAGCGCCTGCAGGCGCTCACGCAGACCAACCTGGGCATCGGCGCGCTGGTGGCCGCGGTCTACGCCATGGCCGCGTTCGCGCAGGTGGTGATGGGCGCGCTCATCGACCGCACCGAGCTGCGCCGCCTGATGATCGGCGTCGGCCTGGTGCAGATCCCGATGCTCTGGTTCGCGGCCAACCTCGAAGGCTGGGCGATGCTCGCCGCGGCGCTGCTGATGATGCTGGCGATCTTCGGCCAGATCCCGCTGAACGACGCGATCGTCGGCCGCTACGTCGCCGACGAGTACCGCGCGCGCGTGCTGGGCGTGCGCTACGTGGTGTCGCTGGGCGTGGCGGCGGTGGCGGTGCCGATGATCGCCGCCCTGCACAAGACCGCCGGCGGCTTCAGCAACGTGTTCCTGGTGCTCGCGGCGATGGCGAGCGGTGTGTTCATCGCCTCGTGGTTCTTCCCCTCGCGCGCCGAGCTCACCGCGCACAAGGAAAAGCTCGCCAGCCAGCCGGTTTGAAGTGCCCTTGCCGAGCGCGCGCGAGAGCGCACCGACTCGTGAGGGTCGGGCTTGCCCGGCGCTCACGAGTCGGTGCTCCCTCTCTCACCCCGGATAGCTACAATACCAGGACGTGGTCACCAACTCGCCCTTCGGTTGTAGCTCCCTCTCTCACCCCGGATAGCTACAATGGCGGCGCGCGCCTGATGCGCGACGGCATGGTTGTAGCTCCCTCTCTCACCCCGGATAGCTACAATCTCGGCGTAGTGCTGGCCACCGGCTTGAACGTTGTAGCTCCCTCTCTCACCCCGGATAGCTACAATTTGCCGCTCAAGTGGGGCGGCGAGGTCGTGGTTGTAGCTCCCTCTCTCACCCCGGATAGCTACAATGAAGGCGAACATGGATCCGGCGGCCATCGCGTTGTAGCTCCCTCTCTCACCCCGGATAGCTACAATAAGGCGGAGATGCTGGCCGCCCGTGGGAGGGTTGTAGCTCCCTCTCTCACCCCGGATAGCTACAATCGCCGCTTCTTCGTTGACCGTGTGCGCTATGTTGTAGCTCCCTCTCTCACCCCGGATAGCTACAATGTGAAGCACGGCGGCACGATTCACTCATCGGTTGTAGCTCCCTCTCTCACCCCGGATAGCTACAATCAATGTTCGACAACATGACGGTCTCCTCGCGTTGTAGCTCCCTCTCTCACCCCGGATAGCTACAATGAGATGCTGATTGACGTGACGCGCGTCCTGGTTGTAGCTCCCTCTCTCACCCCGGATAGCTACAATATCTCGAAGATCGTCCCGGTCATCACGGTCGTTGTAGCTCCCTCTCTCACCCCGGATAGCTACAATCTGTCGACGCGCTTCTCGGCGCTGACTAGCGTTGTAGCTCCCTCTCTCACCCCGGATAGCTACAATCGCCCTCTCGTAAGCCCCCGTCAGACTTAGGTTTGGCGGGGGTTTCTTTTTAAAATCCTGCCTAAAAGAGCAGCAATTGATTGGCTTTGACTGCCTTTTCCTGGAAGAGGGGCAACCCAACCAGCAGGATCATGCTTGCGTACTGCTTTTCGGTGACTGTCAAGCACCGCACGGATCCGTCCGGTGGCAGGTTTGACACCAGTCGTTCCGTGTGCTTCTTCTCCGCGTCTCGCCCGTTCAGGATTCGGCCATAGACGGAGAACTGGATCATGTCGAAGCCGTCGTTAAGCAGGAACTTCCGGAATTGAGTGTAAGCGCGCCTTTCGGCGCGCGTTCCCACCGGGAGATCGAAGAATACGAGGAGCCGCATATATCGTCTCGTATCCTCGGCCATGATCAAGCTTCGGGACGGTGCTGCCTCAGTCCAGTCAATTGAGGCAATTCCAGGGCACTTTCGGGCTCGCCGTCGAAGATTCTGACCAAGGATTCGGTTGCCTGTTCCACTGCCGCGAGGACGGTCATGTCGCCACGCGGCATGCGCACGTCGACATTGAGCAGCGCGACCAAGTCGATCTTGTCGCTCGGTGTCAGTTCCGTACGCTCCGCCTGGCCGATCGGCGCCTGCTTCGCGACGTGAAGATCCACGAGGGGGCGGAAGGGTTCGATCAGGTCGTCGGCGAGATTGAACGCGTTCTGTTCGCTGGCGTGATACAAGCCAACGCTCGGAAACAATCCGTGCGCGACCAGTCCGCGCGCGATCGCGCCCCGCATGACGGCATAACCATAGTTGAGCGCGGCGTTGATCCAGCCGTCCGGGCCCCGGCGGAAGGGTTTGCCGAACAGCGCGGGAAAGTAGTAGGCGCTCGCCTGTGCTTCCATGTTGTCGCTGTCGCCGGAGCGGACGCGTTTCCCGATCAGGTCGAGGCGCTTCCATTCGTCAGGGTTGTCGCAGCGCCCGCTGAGCTTGAGGCTTCGCCCTTGGTTGGAAATCTTGACTTTGACAATCTCCGCCCAGGCCCGTTTTGCCGCCGGTTTGTCGATCGCAAGTTGCAGCCGCAGCATCCGAGTGGCGCGCGTATGCGTCAGGAAGGGGAGAAAGACGCCGTTGGGCTGGTGGTTGTCTCCCGTGGAATAGATGCCGATGCCGTACTCGCCGCAGGCTGACAGTACCGGGTGCGTGACCGTGATCTCTCGGTGGTTGAGCACGATCACGGCGATATCCTCGAACGGAACTCGCGCCGATTGTTCCTGCTCCACGATCAGCGAGAAATGCTCCCGGCGAAGCTTCGCCGGCTGGGAGATGACGACGCTACGCCAAGCCATAGCGAGGCTGAGGCTTTGCGGGGTAAAAATTGCCCAGCGAATCCACGTAAAACTTTCTGAATGTTTCTACGCTGGATTTCACCCCTAGACTTTCCCACACGCCGGCCTTGCCGAGATTTGCGTCTCGGTTGGAGCTCATGATGGTGATCGCCGCAGTGGATACGTTCATACCGATGTAGTAGCCGAAATAGTCGGCTTTCTTCGTCTTCAGTTGAACGAGATCATTTGGGTGAAGCGAGAATTGGAAGTCATAGGAGGCATCGATCGGCGTCCATTCACTCCTCGGTGCATATGCCACCACCGCACGGTTTGGAGGAGTCGACCCCTTCCCCCGATCAGACTGGTAAATCGGTACGAGGTGGTACCTGCCTGCTTTGCGAAATACATCTACCCGCCACATGTTCGCCTGATCGGCGACGCCGCCCCGTACGGATACGCCACCCTTCTGAACGGATTTCAGCTTGACCGCTCTGACTACCGGGCCGGGCGTACCGTCGCGACGCGGCTTGCGCAGTGGCTCGGTCGTTGGGCCGAAGGCCTTTTTGCCGTCCCCCTTATGCGCTTCAAGTCGCTGTCGTATCGCCGCGATTAGGCCGGCGTTCCTTCCGTCGGCGGCTCCGACGATGTCTTCCAGATCAGACAGCTTCAGCGCCTCGAGTCGGACACGTCCGCTGCTTGTGTTCGGCCCGAGGTGACTGGCGACCGACCGGATCGTCTCTTCGTGCGCGGCTCCGCGGGCCCTGCGTTTGACCGCGCGGGATACGAGGATCGGCTTCAACGAAGCGAGAACCGCTTCGTCGTAACTATTGAATCGATCGCCGACGTTCTCGCGAGGATTGTCGGACAGGCGCGCGAGAACCTCATCCCGGAACATCGGCCATGGTTGCGGGAAACGGTCTCCCAGCTCCGCTGCTTTCTGAGGCGATAAAATTTCGCCGGTTTCCCTATCGGCAAACGTTCCGTCGGGCAGTTGAACGAGTTCGTTTCGCCGTGCAAAATCGCTGACCCTTTTGATCAGCGAGGGGCTTGCGGCTGCAATGACGCATGCGTCAAGCGCGTGGTGCAGGTCGCTGGACTCGCGGTTCTTCAGCAGTCCCCATCGCGCGCGCAGAAAGCTCGTGAATCTGCCGGCAGGCGCGAGAACGGGGATCTTCTTGACTTCGCCGGTCTCGTCGGGTGCAAAGACGAGGTTGTTGCGGACCAGCTCGGCGAAGTAACGGGTAATGTAGCGCGTATCGTTCAGGTTGCGTTCCTTGAATCCCGCTGCCTCCTTCTCGTCGAAGTGCCTGCGCAGCAAGCGGTCGCGCTTCGCTTTCCGGAAGGTCCGGAGCCCGCGCACCCATGCCTCGAACGCGCGCCAACGCGGACTTTCGTTCGCGCCGTCGAGATATTCAAACGGGGTCCGGTTGCCCTTGTTCTGGTTTTCGCTTGCCAGAACGAGGACCTTGTTGTTCTGGCTGTCATCGAAGGAACGGGAATAGGGCAGCGCGTGATCGATCTGGGCGTAGCTCGGGTCGTTGACGACGCGCTCGATGTCCAGCGCTTGAAGGGAGTAGGCGCACTTGCCTCCCTGGTCGTTGTAGAGACGGAACTTCTCCAGGTCACGCCGGTCGCGTGCGACGGGCGTGCGGCCGAAGGTTTCCTTGAACAGGTCCAGCGCTTTATCGCGTTGTTCCCGGTATGCGTTCTGTCCTTTGCGAATCTCCATCCGCTCTTCCCACGGCTTCGACAGATCGCGGGCAAGCTCCACGTGCACCGCACAGGGCGAGCCATATGTGCGCACGAGGGCGTTCAGGACTTTCCGTGCCTGATTCAGTGCTCGGAATACGACTGGATTGCGGATATCTCGGTAGTCCAGCGGCGGCAATATCCGGACGCGATTCTTGTCGGAAGCCGGCTTCGCATGGTTGTAACCTGCAAGCGCGCAAGCGTCGTCGTACCTTTTGCCCGCCTCGAGGTGCGGCAGGAGCTTTTCGATGGCCTTGGCGGACAGCCGGATGAAGTCCTTGAAATCGAGTGTGAGAATGGCTTCGATCTCGGCGGTTTCGAGGCCGAGCTTCGAGAGTTCCGGACGCAATTCTTCGTCGTCTTTGTAGGTGGAGAGCGCGAGCGCGATGGCGTCCATCGTTTTCGGCTCCGCGCTGACGCGCTGCCAGGTCGAGGCGAGCGACGCCTTTTCCAGGGCAATCCGCAGGGCATGCCAGCCTTTCAGCTCGATTAGCGTCGCTTCCTCTGGATCGACGATCTCGCCTTTCTTGTTCCGTTTGCTGCCATACGAAAGTCCGGCAAACCCGGCGTCGCTCGCATCCTCTAGGCCGATCGCCTTACGGAGTTGCCGATAGGTGACTTTGGCGCGGCGGTACGGGAGGTCGATTGCCGCCTGGCGCTCGCCGTCGGTCAGGCTGCGCCGTTCTCCGCTCTGAACGACGGTGACGGTGTTGAGCTTCGACAGCCACACGAAACGCTCCGCGCTCCATCCCCGTTTGGGGGCGCGGTACTCGTCCGGCTCGAAAGTGCATCGTCCGATCAGTTCCAGCATCGCCGCCCCCGTCAGGGCAGGCTTCTGCCAGCTGAACAGTTCGAAAACCTGTTCCTCGAGGGCGGAGCTTGAATGTGGATTCCCGAGCGCGCGTTGGCGCTCGAACAGCGTCCTCAGCTCTTCGCCAAGCAGCTTTCTAGCGAAACTGTTCTCGTAGCTGCCAGCTTTGTTTCTCTTGTGCTCTGCGAATTGCTCATCCTTCGCTGCCATTTCACCAATTGTCCGCCAGCGTCCTTTCATCAGTTGTTCCGTGCGGCGCACGCCCTTCGCCAGCTTGCCTCCTTCTTTCTCGTCGTCGAGCGTTTCGGACTTTCGGGCAGCGTAGAAGCCCCGGTGCTTGACGATGTGATATAGCGCGCGCGCCCAGTCTCCGGGTTCGAGTCTTTGGTCGAGCCCACGTGCCCGCGCTTCCCAGGGCGTCAACACTTGGGTTCCATTTGCCGTCCGCGTGAAGAGTAGGGAAATGTCCGCACCTGAAATGAGTCCGGCGTCGCGCATGGCCCTGCGAAGTTTCTCGAGGCGCAGAGCCCGGCGCTTCAGCCGATTGCGCGCGGTTCGCATCAGCCTGCGCTGCTCGTTGAGCGGGCGGCCTTTTTCGTCTTCTGCGCGATCGAACCCGCGGACGCCGAGAGCCACAATTCGCGCCGGATTCAGCACGGCCCAGCCCACGGAGGCCATACCAATGTCAAAGCCGAACGTGAGCGGCAACGAAGACGTCTTGTCCTGGCCCATTTGTTCCCCCATAATCCCGGTCGTTGTGGCTATCCGGGGTGAGAGCCGTTGCTACAATAAGATCGAAAGATCGCAACCGCCCGAGGGGGCAACCCCTCGGGCTTTTTATTTTCAGGTTTTAACTTATCCCAATGACGGCGTAGCGTGAAGCTGCCCAACGGCGATCGTGCCATCGTCGAAATCGAGAAGCTGCGGCGCTATTGCCTCAATTCGGGCCATCCGCGTGGGCGACACAAAGCGCGGGTCTTCGCGGCATCCCTCGGTGTTGCGGCGCAGGATGCGGAAACTCTGCGTGCCGACCTGCTGCTTGCGGCCAGGACCGACGATGCGGAGGTCGGACAAAGCGATAAGCACGGAACGCGCTACACTCTCGACTGCAGGATGCGTCGAGGCGTCAAGTCGGCGGTCGTGCGGTCTCACTGGATCGTACGCAAAGGCGAGGACGCTCCCCGGCTGGTCACCTGCTACGTAGTCTAGGATTGCGGCGATGAATGACGACATCAGGATGCTGGACGTGGTTGCGCTGACCGAGAACGTGCCCGGTCGCGGGCTGGTGCGCGGGCAGGTCGGGACGGTCGTGGAAATCCACCCGGGCGGCGCGTACGAGGTCGAATTCAGTGGCGAGGATGGTCGCGCGTATGCGCTCGTTCCGCTCGGCGCACGGCAGCTGATGGTCTTGAGGTACCAGCCCGCTCGCGCGGCGTAGTCAGCCGCGCAGGCGCTCCCAGGCGCGAGCGGTCCTGAGTTCGCGCGCTTTGCCGGCCACCTGCAGCAGCTCGCGGTCGCGCCGCCAGCGTAGCGCGGCCGGATCGGCGGCCGACTTGAGCCAGAAGGCTTCCGACTCTTCGATCAATCCTGCCGAGATCGCCAGCGCGCCCGCCAGGCCGACGTGCGTCTCGGCGTGGGAGGCCGGCATGTTGGATAGCGTGGAGAGCGCGGCCAGCAGCGCCGCCAGGCGCTCGATCCAGGCCTCGGGCCATTGCAGGCGCTGCGCCTCGCGCATGAGGTAGGCGAGGATCGCCGCCTGCACGTGGATGTCCTCCACGGTGCGGAACGGCTTCACGTACAGCTCGTAGCCGTCGCCGGGCAGCAGGTCGCCTTCGCCGATCCGAAGATTCTCGAAACGCAGGCGCGCGTGCGGCACTTCGGGCACGAATTTCGTCGCCGGCATGCTTTCGATTTTCAGGCCCGGAGAGCCCGAAGCGATCTTGACGATGCGAATCGCGGCCCGCCCGCCCGCCGACGCGGCTTCGTCGCGTGCAGCGACGAAGAAAAGCGCGCCTTCGGGTCCCAGCGTGGTCCAGCGCTTCGAGCCGTTGAGCAGCCAGCCACTGCCGTTCCGCGCGATCGCGCTCTTGATGGCTTTCGGGCTGTTGCCGTCGGCTTCGGTCACGCACAGCGCGCACAGCCGGTCGGCCGGCTCATCCGCAAAGAGCGCATGCAAGGCCGCCTGGTAGCCCGAGGCGAAGGCCCAGCCGACGCGGTCGGCGACGAAGCCGCCGACGATCGCCTGCTCGATGGTGCCGGCGTGTTCGGCCGCTATCGCGCGGTGCCGCGGCCACCACTCGGCCACGCTCTCGCAGGGCTTCGCGGTGGCCTGCGCCGGCGAGAGCTGCGGCAGCATCGCGCGCCCCGGGGCCTTGAGCCGAAGGCCGCTAGGCCTTCAACTCCCGCGCGGTGATCGTGTACTTGAAGTTGTCCGGGTCGAGGCTATCCAGGCGCTGGCCGCCGGTCTCGGCCTGCGGGTACATGAGGAAGCCGAGCTTCGGGCCGCTCGAGCCGGGCAACGCCACATCGTGCGCCTCGTTGTAGGCGAGCCAGTTCATCTCCCAGGCGCCGAACAGGCGCGCGCGCACCGGCGGCACCAGCGGGTCGGCGAGCGTGGTCGGCTTGTCCTTTTCCTCGAGCACCACCTTGCGCACGTCGGCCGGGTCCACCGGCACCCAGCCGTAGCCGGCGAGGAACACCTCGGCGCGGCAGTGCTGCGCGCGCGTCACGTTGGGCGAGCCCGCGCCCAGGCTGCGGTAGCCGAACTCGCTCTTCGCCACGCGCAGGCCATAGACGTCGCGCGCGGGCAGCCCGACCGAGCGCGCGAGGCCGACGTAGAGCGCGTTCAGATCCGCGCATTTGCCGCCGAGGTCGCGCGTCTCGAGCATCGCCTTGATGTCGCCCACGCCGCAGCCGCGCGTTTTCGGGTCGCGGAAGGTGTTCTCGACGATCCACTCGTAGAGCGCGCGCGCGCGCTCGAGGTCGGACTTCTTGCCCTTGACGATCTCGCGCGCGGTGTCGCGCACGATGCCGTCGGTCGGGATCAGCTCGGTCGGCGCGGTGAAGAACCGCGCGCTCGCCGCGTCCAGCCTGAGCTGCGGATCGGGCTTGCCGAAGTCGGTCGCGCGGTTGCGCGTGGTGAAGCTGCTGATCACGGTCAGCCCCGGCGCCGGCTCCGAGGCCGGCCATTCCGCGCTCAGCAGCGCGGCGCCGTACTTGCCGTCGCGCTGGATGCGCACGCTGCCGTTGCTCGACCAGACGTTGTCGATCACCTTCTGGTAGTCGCTCTCGACCGCGGGCACCGGCACCCAGGCGCGGCTCACGCCTGCCGGCTTGGCGAGCTCCACGCGCGTGGTGGTCTCGAAGCTGCGCCAGGCGCCGGGCCTGGGCGCGAAGGGCAGCTGTTGCGCAAACGGCCGGGAAGGCAGCGTGGCGAGCACGGCGGCGGCCGTGCCGGACTGCAGGAAGCTGCGTCGGTCCATTTTGGATTCTCCTATCGAGAAAACGAGGGAAATCGGTCAGGCGATTTCGGTCGCCCGCGGTGCCGTGTGCTTGAGGCGGTGCCGGCCGGTAAAGGCGAGGTAGTGCCGGCCGCTCGCGCGGCCGATCATGGTCAGGCCGACGCGTTCGGCGATGTCGTGGCCCATCTTGGTGAGTCCGGAGCGCGACACCAGGAACGGGATGCGCATCTGCGCGCACTTGATCACCATCTCGGAGGTGAGCCGGCCGGTGGTGTAGAACACCTTGTCCGAGCCGTCGATGCCCTCGAGCCACATGAAGCCGGCGATCGCGTCCACCGCGTTGTGCCGGCCGACGTCTTCCACGAACATCAGGATCTCGCCCGCGCGCGTGGCGAGCGCGCAGCCGTGCACCGCGCCCGCCTGCTTGTAGATGGTCTCGTGCCGGCGCACCTTCTCGATCAGCACGTAGAGGTCCGCATCGGCGAGCGCGACGTCGTCGCGCAGCTTGACCTTCTCGATTTCCTCCATGAGGTCGCCATACACCGTGCCCTGGCCGCAGCCGGTGGTGACGGTGCGCTTCGAGGTCTTCTTCTTCAGGTCGACTTTCCTGTTCGTCTTCACCGCGACCGATTCGGTCTCCCAGTCGACCTGCACGGCGGCGATGTCGGCGAGCGAGCCGACGATGCGCTGGTTGCGCAGGTAGCCGATCGTCAGCGCCTCGGGCGCGTGGCCGAGCGTCATCAGCGTGACCAGCTCGCGCTTGTCGAGGTAGAGCGTGAGCGCATGCTCGCCCGCGATCGCCGTGGGGGTCATCTCGCCGCGCTCGTTGTAGGCCTCGACCTCGAAGGTCGCGGGCCGCGCGGCGTTCGTCAACAGGGGACGGCGTGCCTGGGGCACCGCGTCAACCTCCTATGTAGGACATCTCCACCTTGCGGTTCTTCGCAGTGTCGGCGGTGCGGATTTCGGAGTAGCGGTCCTCGCGCGCGCGCCAGACCGCGGCGATCGCGTCGCGCAGCGCGTCGTCGTCCGCGCCGCCGCGCAGCAGCGCCCGCAGGTCGTGGCCCTGGTGGGCGAACAGGCAGGTGTAGAGCGAACCTTCGGTCGACAGGCGCATGCGGTTGCAGCTCGCGCAGAAGGCCTGCGTGACCGACGAGATCACGCCGATCTCGCCCGCGCCGTCCTGGTAGCGCCAGCGCTCGGCGACCTCGCCCGCGTAGTTGGCATCGACCGGCTCGAGCGGGAACGCCGCCGAAATCCGGCGTAGCACTTCGGCAGAGGGGATCACGTCGTCCATGCGCCAGCCGTTGGTGCTGCCGACGTCCATGAACTCGATGAAGCGCAGGATATGACCGGAATCGCGCCAGTGGCGCGCCGCCTCGACGATCTGGTGGTCGTTCACGCCGCGCTTGACGACCATGTTGATCTTGATCGGCGCGAAGCCGGCGTCCTCGGCCGCGGCGATGCCGTCGAGCACCTTCTCGACCGGGAAATCGGCGTCGTTCATCGCGCGGAAGGTGGCCTCGTCGAGCGAATCCAGGCTCACGGTGAGGCGGTTGAGGCCGGCTTCCTTCAGCGCCGCGGCATGCTTGACCAGCGTGGAGCCGTTGGTGGTCAGCGTGAGATCGGCGCCGAGCGGCGCGAGCATCGCCACCAGTCCGGGCAGGTCCTTGCGCAGCAGCGGCTCGCCGCCGGTGAGCCGGATTTTCCTGACGCCCAGCCCTACGAAGATGCCGGCGAGGCGCGCGATCTCCTCGAAGCTGAGCAGCGCCGCGTGCGGCAGGAACTGGTAGTCCGCGTCGAACACCTCGCGCGGCATGCAGTAGGTGCAGCGGAAGTTGCAGCGGTCGGTGACCGAGATGCGCAGGTCGCGCATCGGCCGGCCGCGCGTATCGGCGAGCGGCTTGCCGTCGTAGCGCGCCGCCCCCGCAACGCGGGACTGCGGCCGGATGGAAATCACCTTGTTCAGCATGGGTTTATTGGCGCATCGCGGAGCTATGACGATGATATAGCAGTATAGTTCGTCCGGAATAGGAATCGCCCTGCAACGCATGGAAAACGCTGCCCGAACACTCGCTGTCGTCATGGAGCGGCGCAATGCGCGCAGCCGCTGGGCCGATGTGGTCTGGCAGCCGGTCTCGGTGCTGGAGTCCGAGGAGCCGCCGGGCGCCGCCCGCCTGCTGGTGAAGCACGACGACTACGAACAGTGGCTGCATCCGGGCTTCGCGCTCGAAATCCACCGTGACGAGATCGAGGGCTACTACATGAACGTGTCCTCCGGCTCGCCGCGCGTGTTCGTGCTCTGGCGCATGGACGGCGATGACGCGAACGCACGCGGGCTGCCGCTACAGGTCACGGCCAGCTACGACGAGGGCGGCCGCTGGCTGGACGGCGGCCATTCGGTGGACAGCGTGGCGATGCCCGACGCGATCTTCGCCTGGGTCGGCGACTACGTGGAGAAGAACTACCGCCCGGAGCCCAAGAAGCGCATCAAGCCGCGCTCGTTCATCCACCCCAAGGACCGGGTCGGCCGATGAGTGAGGAAAAGGAAGCCTTTCTCGACCGCTGGTCGCGGCTCAAGCGGGAACAACCCGAGGAAGAAAAGCCCTTCGTTCCGCAGGCCAAGCAGGAACCGCCCGCGCCGCTGCCGCCGGTCGACAAGCTCAAGCCCGATTCCGATTTCACGCCGTTCATGGATCCGCGGGTGGACCCCGAGACGCGCCGCTCGGCGCTGAAGAAGCTGTTCGCCGACGCGCACTACAACGTTCCCGACCCCTTCGAGGCCTACTCGGAGGACTACACCAAGAGCGAGCCGATCCCGGAGAAGATTCTGAAGGCGATCAACCGGGTGCGCGACGTCGCGGTCAAGGGAGAGGAGAAAGTGGCGGAGGAGGAACGCTTGGCCGAGCAAGTCAAACGAGCCGAACAAGCCGCACAGGCCGACAAGGCCGAGGCGCCCACGCAGGCACAGGAAGATGTCCCTGGCAGGCAAGACGCTTAAGCTCTGCTCCTGCAACGGCACGATTCCGCTCGACCCGAAACGCCTCGCCGAGGCGCTCAAGGCGAAGCAGCCGATCGCCGTGCACCGCGAGCTGTGCCGCAAGGAGGCCGGCGCATTCCAGTCCGCGCTTGCGGATCCCGACCTGATCGTCGCCTGCACGCAGGAAGCGCCGCTGTTCGCCGAGCTGGCGGCGAGCGCGCAGTCGCAGGCGCGCCTGTCGTTCGTCAACATCCGCGAGTCCGGCGGCTGGTCGGTCGAAGGCGAGAGCGCCGGGCCGAAGATCGCCGCCTTGCTCGCCGCGGCCGCGCTGCCCGCGCCCGAGCCGGTCCCCGAGGTGGAGTACAAGTCGGGCGGCCAGCTGCTGATCGTCGGGCCCGCGGACGCGGCGCTCGACTGGGCCGCGCGCCTCGCTGGCACGCTCGAAGTGAACGTGATCATGACGGGCAAGGGCGCCGGCGAGCAGCCCGAGGAACGCCGCTATCCGATGTGGTCGGGCAGAGTCACGGCGATCTCGGGCTGGCTTGGCGCGTTCGACGTCGAGTGGGTGCAGGACAATCCGATCGACCTGGACTTGTGCACGCGCTGCAACGCCTGCCTGCGCGCCTGTCCGGAAGGCGCGATCGACCTCAGCTACCGCATCGACCTCGACAAGTGCAAGGCGCACCGCGAGTGCGTGAAGGCCTGCGGCCCGGTGAACGCGATCGATTTCGCGCGGCCGGCGGCGCCGCGCCGCGAGCGCTTCGACCTGGTGCTGGACCTTTCGCGCGAGCCGCTGATCCGGCTGCCCGACCTGCCGCAGGGCTATGCAGCGCCGGGCGCCGATCCGCTCGAACAGGCGCTCGCGGCGCAGCGCCTCGGCGCGCTGGTCGGCGAATTCAGCAAGCCGCGCTTCACGCAATACCGCGAACGCATCTGCGCGCACGGTCGCTCGGGCAAGACCGGCTGCACGCAGTGCATCGACGTCTGCTCGACGGGCGCGATCAGCGCCGACGGCGATCACGTCAAGGTCGAGGCGCATCTGTGCGCGGGCTGCGGCGGTTGCGCGACGGTCTGTCCGTCGGGCGCGATGACCTATGCGTATCCGCAGGTCCCGGATCTGGGCATGCGCCTGAAGGCGCTACTGCAGGTCTACCGCGACGCGGGCGGCACGGACGCCTGCGTACTGGTGCACGATGTCGAGGCCGGCCGCGGCGCGCTACGCGCCATCGGCAGGCACGCCGGCCATGGCACGCGCGGGCTCGGGCAAAAGGGCGCGGGGCGCGGGCTGCCGGCGCGCGCGATTCCGCTCGAATGCTTTCACATCGCCTCCATCGGCATCGAGCTGCTGCTCGGCGCCGTGTGCTACGGCGCGAGCCAGGTGGCGGTGCTCGCGACCGGGCGCGAGCCCGAGGGCTACGTCGCCGCCCTCAAGAAGCAGATGTCGTTCGCCGAGGCGATCCTGCGCGGGCTCGGCTACGCCGGCACGCATTTCACGGTGCTGGAGGGCGCCGACCTGGAGAACCGGCTGTGGGCGCTCCAGCCGGCCGCGACGGTCGCAAAAGCCGCGGCCTTCAATCTCTCGGCGGAGAAACGGACTTCGCTCGATTTCTGTCTTGATTTCCTGCTCAAGGAATCGAAGACAAGACCACGGGAAATCGGCCTTCCTTCCGGTGCTCCCTTCGGCGCGATCACGGTCAACAAGGACACCTGCACGCTGTGCAAGGCCTGCATCGGCGCCTGTCCCGAGAGCGCGCTGCTCGATTCGCCGGAGGCGCCGCTGCTGCGTTTCATCGAGCGCAATTGCGTGCAATGCGGCCTGTGCGAGAAGACCTGCCCGGAGAACGCGATCGCGCTCGTTCCAAGGTTGTCCCTGGATGGCGGGGCCAAACAACCGGTCACGCTCCATGAAGCCGAGCCGTTCAACTGCGTACGCTGCGGCAAGCCCTTCGGCACGCGGCGCATGGTGGAGGCGATGACCGGCAAGCTCGGCACGCACGCGATGTTCGCCGGGGACGCGCTGAAGCGCCTGCAGATGTGCGGCGACTGCCGCGTCATCGACATGGCGAGCGCCACCGACCACCCGTCGATTTTCGACGTCACGGGCCGCAAGTGAACGAGGCGGCGGCGACCGGGCTGCAGCCCGAAGACGAGGCGCGCGCGGCGTACTACGGCTTGATCGCGCGCCTGTTTTACGCGGCGCCGGACGAGGCCGTGCTCGCGCAGATGCTGCACGCCAACGCGTTCGAAGGCAGCGATGCGCCGATCGCGCGCGCCTGGCGCGAGCTCGCGGCGGCGGCGAAGACGGCCTTTCCGGTGGTGCTGGAGAACGAGCACACGGAGCTGTTCGTCGGCACGGGCAAGGCGGAGATCACGCCGTATCTCACGCACTACACGATCCAGTACGCCACCGACAATCCGCTCGTGGAGATACGGCAGCAGCTGCGCCGCTGGGGCATCGCGCGGCGCGAATCGGCGAGCGAACCTGAAGACCACATCTCCGGGCTATGCGAAGCGATGCGCTTTGCTATTGCGGTGCAACAACGCGCCGAAGATGAGCAGAAGGCGTTCTTTGATCGCTTCCTGTATCGGGGTGCGATTGCATTTTGCGATGCGGTAAGCGCTTCGCCGAAAGCGAGTTTTTACCGCCTCGTGGCTCGCTTCACGCGCGCATTTCTCGAGCTCGAGAACGAGGCGTTCCGGATGCTGTGAATAACCGCTACTGAGAATGGCTATTAACTGTTCTGTTCCAGCCAAGAGTTATTTTCGGTTGGGCAGTTTTCCACTCTTGATCAATGGGTAAGACACGAGTAACTTGCACTGGATTCCACAAGCAGCCCCGAATTGGTGCGACCGCAATTGTCGTTCGGGCGACGCAAAAAAAGGAGGCAGCATGAGCCAGAAAAAACCGGTCCTTTCCCGCAGAAGTTTCCTGTTGACCGTAAGCGCCGGCGGTGCCGCGGGCGCAGCGGCGATCGTCGCCAAGAACGCGGGAACGGGCACAGCGCCCGATGCACGCGACAAGCGCGCGACCAGCGGCTACAAGGTCAGCGCGCACATCGAAAACTACTACCGCACCACCAAGGTATAGGAGGCGCGCCATGCTGCTCACCAGGAAAGCGAATGGAAGCGCAACCGCGCAATCGCGCCTCGCGCTGGGACTGAATGGCGTTCTCGCGAAGACGATCGACCGCCGCACCTTCCTCAAGCGCTCGGGCATCACGGCTGGCGCTGCGGGCGTCGCCAGCCAGCTGCCGTTCAACATGATCGGCGAGGCGCAGGCGAAGGATGCCGCCGCCGGCAAGACCGAAGTCAAGCGGACGATCTGCACGCACTGCTCGGTCGGCTGCGCGATCGACGCGCACGTGCAGGATGGCGTGTGGGTCCGCCAGGAGCCGGTGTTCGACTCGCCGATCAACCTCGGCGCGCACTGCGCGAAAGGCGCCTCGATCCGCGAGCACGGCATCACCCACGACTCGCACCGCCTCAAGTACCCGATGAAGCTCGAGGGTGGCAAGTGGAAGCGCATTTCCTGGGACACCGCCTACGACGAGATCTCGAAGAAGCTGCTCGCGATCCGCAACGACAAGGAGAAGGGCGGACCGGACTCGCTGTTCGTGGTCGGCTCTTCGAAGCACAACAACGAGCAGGCCTACCTGCTGCGCAAGTGGGTGTCGCTCTGGGGCACCAACAACTGCGACCACCAGGCGCGCATCTGCCATTCGACCACCGTCGCCGGCGTGGCCCAGACCTGGGGCTACGGCGCGATGACCAACTCGTACAACGACGAGCAGAACTCGAAGTCGCTGTTCTTCCTCGGCTCGAACGCCGCCGAAGCGCATCCGGTGTCGATGCTGCACACGCTGCACGCCAAGGAAAATGGCTGCAAGGTGATCGTTGCCGACCCGCGCTACACGCGTACCGCCGCGAAGGCCGATATCTACGTGCGCTTCCGCTCCGGCACCGACGTGCCGCTGCTGTTCGGCATCCTGCATCACATCTTCAAGAACGGCTGGGAGGACAAGCAGTACATCCATGACCGCGTCTACGGCATGGAGGACGTGAAGAAGGAAGTGATGGCCAAGTGGACGCCGGACAAGGTCACCGAGGCTACCGGCTGCAGCGAGGCCGAGGTGCACAACATCGCCAAGACGCTCGCGGAGAACCGCCCCGGCTTCATCATCTGGGCGATGGGCCAGACCCAGCACAACAACGCCAACGGCGTGGTGCGCGCCTCGAACATCCTGATGCTCGCGCTCGGCAACGTCGGCCGCTCGGGCGGCGGCTGCAACATCTACCGCGGCCACGACAACGTGCAGGGCGCGACCGACGTCGGCCCGAACCCCGACACGCTGCCCGGCTACTACCCGGTCGCGGTGCCCGGCTCCTGGGCGCACTGGTCGAAGGTGTGGAACGTCGACCTCGACTGGATGAAGAAGCAGTACGCGTCGGAAGCGATGATGGGCAAGCCTGGCATGACGGTGTCACGCTGGATCGACGGCGTACTGCTCAAGGACGACACCATCGACCAGCAGGCGAACCTGCGCGCGATCATCTACTGGGGCCATGCGCCCAACAGCCAGACGCGCGGCCTGGAGATGCTCAAGGCGATGGAGAAGCTCGACCTGATGGTCGTGGTCGACCCGTATCCGTCGGCCTCCGCGGCGATGTTCGCGATGGTGCGCAAGGACGGCGCCTACCTGCTGCCGGTGGCGACGCAGCTCGAGTGCGAAGGCTCGGCGACGGCATCGAACCGCTCGATCCAGTGGCGCGAGAAGGTGATCGACCCGGTGTTCGAGTCGCGCACCGACCACATGATCATGTACCAGCTCGCACAAAAGCTCGGCTTCGCCGACCAGCTGGTCGGCAAGAAGGACGGCAAGCAGAACATCCGCCTGGTCAAGGGCAAGGGCGGCGAGGAGCCGTCGATGGAGGACACGCTGCGCGAGGTGAACCGCGGTGCCTGGACCATCGGCTACACCGGCCAGTCGCCCGAGCGCATCCAGGCGCACATGCGCAACATGCACCTGTTCGACGTCAAGACGCTGCGCTGCAAGGGCGGCAAGGACGCCAAGACCGGCTACGACATGACCGGCGACTACTTCGGGCTGCCCTGGCCCTGCTACGGCACGGCGGCGATCAAGCACCCGGGCACGCCGAATCTCTACAACACGTCGCTGCACCCGATGGAGGGCGGCCATACCTTCCGCGCGCTGTTCGGCGTCGAGAGGGATGGCGTCAACCTGCTCGCCGAGGACGGCGTGCACGCCAAGGGAAGCGACATCACCACTGGCTACCCGCAGTTCGACCACGTGCTGCTGAAGAAGCTCGGCTGGTGGGACGAGCTCACCGAGGACGAGAAGAAACAGGCCGAGGGCAAGACCTGGGCGAACGATCTCTCGGGCGGCATCATCCGCGTGGCGATGAAGCACGGCTGCAGCGCGTTCGGCAACGCCAAGGCGCGCGCGGTGGTGTGGAACTTCCCCGACGGCATCCCGCAGCACCGCGAGCCGCTGTACAGCCCGCGGCCGGACATGGTCGAGAAGTATCCGACCCACGACGACGTCAAGGTGCTCTGGCGCCTGCCGACCAAGTTCAAGTCCGAGCAGCAGGAGGCGGTGAAGACCGAGGCGCACAAGAAGTTCCCGCTGATTCTCACGAGCGGCCGGCTGGTCGAGTACGAGGGCGGCGGCGAGGAGACGCGCTCCAACCCCTGGCTCGCCGAGCTGATGCAGGACAACTTCGTCGAGATCAACCCGAAAGCTGCGGCCGACCGCAGCATCCGCAACGGCGAGTTCGTATGGGTGAGCTCGCCCTCGGGCGCCAAGCTCAAGGTGAAAGCGCTCGTCACCGAGCGGGTCGGCCCGGACACCTGCTTCATCCCGTTCCACTTCTCGGGCTGGTGGCAGGGGCAGGACATGCTGGCCTGGTACCCGGACGGCGCCGCGCCGATCGTACGCGGCGAGGCGGTGAACACGGCGACCACCTACGGCTACGACCGCGTGACCATGATGCAGGAAACCAAGACGACGCTTTGCCAGGTCGCGAAGGCATAAGGAGAACACCATGGCCAGAATGAAATTTCTCTGCGACGCCGAGCGCTGCATCGAGTGCAACGGCTGCGTGACTGCCTGCAAGAACGAGAACGAAGTGCCCTGGGGCGTGAACCGCCGCCGCGTCGTCACCATCAACGACGGCGTGATCGGCGCCGAGAAGTCGATCTCGGTGGCCTGCATGCACTGCTCGGACGCGCCCTGCATGGCGGTCTGCCCGGTGGATTGCTTCTACCGCACGGCCGACGGCGTGGTGCTGCACGACAAGGACCTGTGCATCGGCTGCGGCTACTGCTTCTACGCCTGCCCGTTCGGCGCGCCGCAGTTCCCGCAGGCGGGCGCTTTCGGCCTGCGCGGCAAGATGGACAAGTGCACGTTCTGCGCGGGCGGCCCAGAGGCCGACAAGAGCGAGGCGGAATTCAAGAAGTACGGCCGCAACCGGCTGGCGGAAGGCAAGCTGCCGGCCTGCGCCGAGATGTGCTCGACCAAGGCGCTGCTGGGCGGCGACGGCGACGTGATCGCCGACATCTACCGCGAGCGCGTCGCGCGCCGCGGCAACAAGGGCGCCGAGGCCTGGGGCTGGGGCAGCGCCTATGGCCAGCCGCCCAAGGGCGCGGGCGGCGCTGCGCCGGCAGCACCGGCGAAGGGGAAATCGTGATGCGCCGCCCCCTCGTCGCAGCCGCAGTGCTGGGTGGAGCCCTGGTTCTTACTGCATGCATGGAAGTCGAGCAGACGGTCCCGACCGACAAGCAGATAGGCCAGACCGTCAAGCGCGACACGGCCGCATGGAGCAACGAGCCGCTCGCGAACGGTCCGAAGTGGAGCAAGGGAGACCGCAACAGCTGGGAGGAGCAGATCAAGAAGCGCCAGCTCGCCCAGCACGAAGACCGCCGCATCTACCAGTAAGGAGCCGGACGCCATGCACACGCTTTCCCGCTTGACGGGTTTGCTCGTCCTGGCTCTTGCGTTTGCGCTTCCTGCCAGCGCGCAGCAGACCCAGGCGCAGCAGGATCTGGCGAAGGAGCAGCAGCAGCGCTCGATCAACCAGCCGGGCAACAACTCGGAAGTCTGGCGCGAGGTACGTTCCGGGCAGCCCAACTACACGAGCCTCCCCGGTCGCGAGACCGGCGTGCTGATCCAGCAGCAGGCGCGCTTTCCGGGGCAGGACGTGATGTCCACCGCCGGCGAGGCCTGGCGCAAGTTCCGCAACGGCCCGATCACCTTCTACGGCGGCTGGATCCTCGTGCTGGTGCTCGCGGCGATCGCCGCGTTCTACTTCGCGCGCGGGCCGCTGATGCTGCACGACAAGCCCACCGGCCGGGTGGTCGAGCGCTTCTCGCTGGTCGAGCGCTGGGCGCACTGGAGCACGGCGATCACCTTCGTGGTGATGGCGGTGACCGGGCTGATCATCCTGTTCGGCAAATACGTGCTGCTGCCCGTGATCGGCTACACGCTGTTCGCCTGGCTCACCGCGCTCTCCAAGAACCTGCACAACTTCGTCTCACCGCTGTTCATCGTCAGCCTGCTGTTCATGATCGTGGTCTACATCAAGGACAACTTCCCGGAGAAGGGCGATCTCGCCTGGTTCGGCGGTGCGTTCGCGATGTTCTGGTCCGGCAAGCACGTGCCTTCCGGACGCTTCAACGCGGGCGAGAAGGTCTACTTCTGGGTCGGCGTGGTGATCCTGTGCATCACGCTCAGCGTGACCGGCATCATCATGCTGTTCCCGAACTTCGAGCAGCTGCGCACCACGATGCAGCAGGTCAACGTGATCCACGCGATCTCAGCGATCATCATGATGCTGTTCGCGTTCGGCCACATCTACGTCGGCACGATCGGCGTCGAAGGCGCCTACCGCAACATGCGCGACGGCGTCACCGACGAGACCTGGGCCAAGGAGCACCACGAGCTCTGGTACAACCACGTGAAGTCCGGCAAGATCGCCGCGAAGGCCACCACGACCGCGCCGCAGGCGTCGGCGCAGGCGCAGCACTGAGGAGGATCGGGATCATGAGGAATCTGCACATCGCTGCGCTCGTCGCGGCCGGGCTCGCGTTCGGCTCGCTCGCGGGCGTTCACGCCGCGCTGCCCAAGCCGCCCGCCAAGACCGACGCGGAGAAGGCCGCCGAGGCTGACAAAGCCGCTGCCGCCAAGGCGAAGGAAGCCGAGCTCAACGCGAAGTACCAGGACAAGGCTGTCGCCAACTACAAGAAGAACAAGGGCATCGCCGATCCGAAGCCGTCGCCCGCGACGACCTCCGGCAAGAAGAAGTAGCCGCTAGGTTCCCTCGACCAGGATCGCCTTCGTATTCGCGGCTTTGAGCCGCATTGCGAGCGCGGGCGCGTAGTCGCTCGAGCTGTGCCACTTGCGCGCCTGATCCATGCTCGGGAACTCGAGCACCACGATGCGCTTCGGCGTCCAGCCACCCTCCAGCGTTGCCGTGGCGCCGCCGCGCACCACGTATTTCCCGCCGTGCTTGGCGATGGTCGCGGGAACCAGCTTGCGGTATTCCTCGAACAATGAGGCGTCGTGCACGTCGACTTCTGCGATCAGGTAGGCAGCCACGGAACTCTCCCCATTCAGTTAGTGCCGAGCAGGAATCGTACCGCGATCCCGAGCGCGGCCATGATCGCCACCAGCTCGACCAGCCCGCGATGGAAGCGGAATGCGAGCGCCGCCGCCACCAACGCGAGCGCCGCCGCCCTGAGATCGATCGACCCGGGGTCGAAGGCATACCAGCGCAGCGGCCCGGCGCGCATTTCCTCGATCTGCGCGAACAGCACGTGCAGCACGAACCAGATCGTGAGATTGAGGATCACGCCGACCACGGCGGCCGTGATCGCCGCCAGCGCGCCCGACAGGCGATGGTTGGCGCGCAGCTGCTCGATGAACGGCGCGCCGGCGAAGATCAGCAGCATCGGCGGCAAGAAGGTCACCCAGGTCGTCAGTGCCGAGCCGATCACGCCTGCAACGACGGGCGAGAACGGCTCAGCGGCGCGGTAGGCGCCGAGGAAGCCGACGAATTGCGTCACCTTGATGAGCGGTCCGGGCAGGGTTTCGGCGAGTCCCAGCCCGTCCACCATCTCGGGCGCGGTCATCCAGCGGTAGGTCTCGACCGCTTCCTGCGCCATGTAGGACAGCAGCGCGTAGGCACCGCCGAAGCTCACCACGGCGAGCTTGGAGAAGAACAGGCCGATGTCGGCGAGCACGTGGCCGGCGCCCAGCAGCAGGACGGCGAGCGCGACCGGCGCCCACCACAGCATCAGCCCGACCACCGACACCGTTGCAGCGTGGCGCCAGCGGCCCGGCGCGGCGGGAATCACGGGGTGCTCCCCGGGTTTCAGCCCGAGCAGCGCGGGCGGCGCGAAGTACCCGACAAAAGCGGCGGCAGCGACGATGAGAGGGAAGGACAGGTCGAGGAAGAAGATGCCGACGTAGGCGGCGCCCGCGAGGCCGACCAGCAGCCGCGTCTTGAGCGCGCGGCGGCCGATGCGGATCAGCGCCTCGACCACGATCACCAGCACCGCCGCCTTGATGCCGTAGAGCGCGCCGTCGATGACCGGCACGCCGCGCCCGAGCACGTAGACCAGGCTGACGGCCAGCATCACGAGCGCGCCGGGCAGCACGAACAGGATGCCCGCCGCGAGCCCGCCGCGCATGCCGTGCAGCAGCCAGCCTACGTAGGTGGCGAGCTTCTGCGCCTCGGGGCCGGGCAGGAGCATGCAGAAATTGAGCGCGTGCAGGTAGCGCGATTCCTCGACCCATTTCTTCTCGTCGACGAGGATGCGGTGCATCAGCGCGATCTGGCCCGCCGGGCCGCCGAAGCCGATGCAGCCGATCTTCAGCCAGACGCGCAGCGCCTCGCCGAAATCTACCTGTAGAGGTCTGGGTTCCACGTATGGACCTCGGCCTTGCCTTTCCTGCACCAGCTGTAGAGGGCGTCGTAAACGATCATGCCTTGCTCGAGCATTTCAAGATCGTTCTTGTAGTTCAGGGATAAACCAAAGGAAACTGCTGCGAGTCCAGCCGCCTGCGGCGCGAGATCCATGCGGTTGGTGTCGGCGCCGCGCACGATCAGCGCGAGCTCGTCCAGCGCCGGGTCCCGCAGGCGGAAATGCCGGATGAAGGCGTCGAAGCTGCATAGCTCGCCGTCGTGCGAAAACTCGACGTCGGGAATGTCGTAGGGGACGGCTTGGCGCTCGGCAGCGACGCGCTTTACCTCCGGCGTCGGTACGTAGAGGAATTCGGCCTCCGGGTCGATGAAACGGCGCACGAGCCAGGGGCAGGCGATGCGGTCGATCTTGGGCCGCTCGCGCGTCACCCAGAGCGAACTCGTGCCTTTGGGCTTGCCGAACAGTTCGCCGCCCGCTGCGCGCCAGCCTTCGATGCCGCCCTCGAGAAAGCGCGCACCGAGCGCCTTGGCAGCGCCTTGACTGACTTCATGCCCGTGCACGCAGTACACGACGATCTCGGCGTCCTGCGGCAGCGTCTTCTTCCATTCTTCCACGCGCAGCGGGTCGCGCCGCAGCGCACCGCGAATGAGATCCGGCGCGCCCAAGAACGTCGGGCCCTTGCGCACGTCGACGACCAGCGGCGGGCGCGTCGAGGCGAGGGACTGGCGAAGGGATGCTGCGGTGATGGCGGGCGCGTCCATGGCTCTCTCCTTAAGAGTCCTGCAGAGCTTGGACGCACCGGCGTCTTGAGCGAACGGAACGGGGAGTCTGCTTTCCCCGCGCGGCGAAGAATGCGCGCAAGGACACCCCGATGTCAAGCCGCCCGCTTGCGCGGGCGCGGTTGCTTGAGCCAGGCGAGTGCCGCCGTGAGCGCCTCGCGGTTGCCCGCGCTCGAGGCGTCGTAGCCCGGGAGCTGCGCGGCGCCTTGCGTGAATTCGCGGCTGCGCATCGCGGCAAGCAGCAGCTGCAGCGGCGCGTCGCGGAAGCTGCGCCGCGGCAGTGCGAGGTAATAGCGCTCGGTCGCCAGCGGGACGAATTCGAGCGCATAGCGCGCCGCTGCGGCGCGCAAGCCGAAGCCGGCT
>JBASCW010000172.1:0-28103 GCA_049651845.1 Burkholderiales bacterium
GCGCGGCCTCGTCCGCGGCGGCGCCCGCGCCGCTCGCGTGCTTGCGCGAGAGCTCGGCCTGCGGCTGCGCCGGCGCGATCTGGCTGTAGGGAGCCGGCTCGGGCGGCTTGCGCCGGAACAGCGCCACGCCGATCGCGCCGACGTTGTCGGGCCGGCCGGTGCGTGCCGCGTACGAATCCGCGAGCGACGTGAAATAGAAGGCCGCGGTGCGCGCAAGATCCTTGCGCCAGCCCTTCACCTCCAGTCCTCGCCCGGGCGCGAGCACATAGCCGCTCTGCTGCACGGTTGCAGTCTGGCCGGTGATCACGTTTACCCCGTCCACCGAGAGGACCGCGAGCAGGTCCTCGCCCTGGCGGTTGCGCACGTTCAGCTGATACTCGTTGCCCGGCCTGCCGATGACGTAGGCGCGGCCCTCGTGCCAGTGCACCGCAAGCGTGCGGCCCTCGCTGCGGTCGTAGATGCTGAGGTCGGCGAGGCCGCCGACCGCGGCGGCAGGCCCTGCGAGCGTGGCAAGCATGGCCGCCATGGCCCATTGCGACGTTTTCATGACGTTTTCTCCGTAATTGGGGCTACAGGCGGTTAAACGGAAAAGACAGATGAAAGGGTTGCTATCCGCATCGCGTAGAATGCGCGACTTTTTCCGCACCGGAATCCATGAAAAGCAACGGCTACGATTGCAGCAAGTGCCCCGGCTACTGCTGCAGCTATCCCCTGATCGAAGTTACCCGCGCCGACATCGCGCGCCTGGCCAGGCACCACGGCCTTGCCCAGGAGGCCGCGGAGGAGCGCTTCACGCTGTACGACAAGGACGAGAAGGTGCGCGGCCTGCGCAAGCGCAAGGACGAGTACTTCGGCAGCGTGTGCCGCTTCTTCGACCCCAAGGAGCGCCGCTGCACGGTGTACGAGGCGCGCCCCGAGGCCTGCCGCGACTACCCCTACGCGAAGAGCTGCGGCTACTACCAGTTTCTCAAGTTCGAACGTTCACTGCAGGACGACGAGACGTTCGTCGCGATGACGCGATAGGGGGACTGCCGATGCGCCGCTGGAAGCCCGCTTGCCTCGCCCTGCTGCTGGCCGGCTGCGCCAGAAGGCCGCCGACCAGGGCGGCAACGGCGTGCTGAACTTCGGCTGCTACCGCAGGTACGGCGACGACTCGCTCGGCTGCAACGGCACGGTCGTCAAGTTCGAGTAGTTTTTTTCAGAGCCTGTTCCCGCAGCCCCGAAAGCGTCGCCGAGGGCGTGATCGCTTCGGGATCGATCCTGAGCTCGACGACGGCGGGCTGGTTCGAGGCGACCGCACGCTGGAAGGCGGGCGCGAAATCCGCGGTGCGCTCCACCGTCTCGCCGTGGCCGCCGAAGGCGCGCGCGTAAGCGGCGAAATCCGGGTTCTTCAGCTCCGTGCCGCTCACGCGCGCCGGGTACTCGCGCTCCTGGTGCATGCGGATGGTGCCGTACATGCCGTTGTTCACCACCAGGACCACCACCGGCGCGCCGTACTGCGCGGCGGTGGCGAGCTCCTGCCCGTTCATGAGGAATTCGCCGTCGCCCGCGACCGCGACCACCATGCGCTGCGGGTGCAGGATCTTCGCCGCCACCGCCGCGGGCACGCTGTAGCCCATCGAGCCGCTGGTGGGCGCGAGCTGCGTGCGCGAGCCGCCCTGCCAGCCGCGATACTGGAAGTGCCGGTGCAGCCAGCTCGCGAAGTTGCCGGCGCCGTTGGTGACGATGGCATCCGCGGGCAGGTTCTGCGACAGCCAGGCAACGACTTCGCCGTAGTGCAGCGCGCCCGGCATCGGAACGGGTTTGTTCCACTCCAGGTAATTTGAATGGATTTCCCTGGTGTTTTCCTTCCAATTGGCATTCAACTTCAATGACTGCAAGGCAAGAACGAATTCCTCGTAATTCGAATTGATCGGCAAAGTCGCCTGGTAGACGCGGCCCAGTTCCTCGGCGCCCGCGTGCACGTGCACCAGCTTCTGCTTCGGCACCGGCACCTCGAGCAGCGTGTAGCCGCTGGTGGTCATCTCGCCCAGGCGCGCGCCGATCACGAGCAGCAGGTCCGCGTCCTTCACGCGCTGCGCGAGCTTCGGATTGAGGCCGATGCCGACGTCGCCCGCGTAGTTCGGATGGCGGTTGTCGAAGTAGTCCTGGCAGCGGAACGAGGCGCCCACCGGGATGCCGGCGCGCTCGGCCCATGCGCGCAGCGCCGTGACGGCGCGCTCGCTCCAGCCGCCGCCGCCCACGATCACCAAGGGACTCTTCGCGGCGCCGAGCAGGCGCTCGAGTTCCTGCATGTCGGCGGGCGCGGGCGCGGCCCTCGGCGTGCGGTAGCGCGGCGCATCGGCGACCGCGGCTTCCGAGAACAGCATGTCCTCGGGCAGCGCGAGCAGCACCGGGCCCGGCCGGCCGGACGTGGCGACGTGAAAGGCGTGGCTGACGTACTCGGGGATGCGCTCGGCGCGGTCGATCTGCGCCACCCACTTGGTGAGCGGGCCGTACATGCGCCGGTAATCCACCTCCTGGAAGGCTTCGCGCTCGACGAAGTCGTTGCCGACCTGGCCCACGAACACGAGCATCGGCGAGGAATCCTGGAACGCGGTATGCACGCCGACCGAGCCGTTGGTCGCGCCGGGCCCGCGCGTGACAAAGAGCACGCCGGGTTCCCCTGTGAGCTTCGCCCAGGCGTCGGCCATGTACGACGCGCCGCCTTCCTGGCGGCAGATCACGAATCTCAGCCGGTCCTTGTGATCGTGCAGGCCGTCCAGCACCGGCAGGAAGCTCTCGCCGGGCACGCCGAACGCGGCGCGCACGCCGTGGCCGGCGAGCGCGTCGGCGAGGATCCTGCCGCCGTGACGTGCTTTCAGCTCCGCCTTCAATTTCCCCAGGCCCTCTTGAGCGCCGCTGCGCAGTCGGCGAGCGCGGCGTTCGCCGTGTCGAGCACGCGGCCCATGGTGATGAAGCCGTGCACCATGTCCGGATAGTTCCTGTATTCCACCGGCACGCCTTCCTTCTGCATGCGCTCGGCGTACTCCTTGCCCTCGTCCACCAGCGGATCGAACCCCGCGGTGAGCACGTAGGCGGGCGGCAGGCCTTTCAGGCTGCCGGCGAGCAAGGGCGAGGCGCGCCAGTCCAGCCAGTCTTCCCGGCACGGCAGGTAATGGCCGCGGAAGTAGTGCATGACCTTCTCGGTCAGCAGGTAGCCCTCGCCGTTGCGCTTGACCGAGGCGTGCGCCATGCGCTGGTCGGCGCCCGGGTAGATCAGCAGCTGGAACGCGATCGCCGGTCCGCCCGCATCGCGCGCCATGAGCGAGATCACGGTGGCGAGGTTGCCGCCCGCGCTGTCGCCGCCGACGGCGATCTGTTTCGCATTGATGTTGAAAGATTTCGAATTCGAAGAAACAAAGGAAAGAGCGGAGAAACAATCCTCCACCGCCGCGGGAAACGGCGCCTCGGGCGCCTTGCGATACTCGACGGAGAACACCGCGCAGCGCGCGCCGTTGCACAGCGTGCGGCAGACGACGTCGTGCGTGTCCAGGTCGCCGATCACCCAGCCGCCGCCGTGGATGTAGAGGAGCGCGGGCAGAATCTGGTCCCTGCCGGCGCCCTTGGGCCGGTAGGCGCGCACCGGCACGGGACCCAACGAAGGTCCGCCGGACGAGCCGGCGGGGCCCGGCGCCATGAGCAGTTGCACCGACTCGACCGCGGGCGGGTCCGGGCTGAGCGCGCCGCGCGTGTCGCGGTACAGCCGCCGCGCCACCGCGGCCGGCACCTCGTAGTACGGCGGCAGCGCGGATTTGGCCACCCGCTCCAGGACCGCGGCGACCTGCGGGTGCACCGCGCTCATTTCACCGCCGCGAGCATCTTCTTCAGGCGCTCGACGAAGAACGGCGCGCACTTCATGATGCGCGTTTCCTGCGAGACCATGAACGGCCGGTTCTTGGCGAGGTAAACCGCCCAGTCCGGGTCGGCCTGCATCGCCGCGCGGCACTTGTCGCGCTGGTTCAGGTCGTCGTAGGCCCACAGGTGCACCACCAGGTTGAGCGGGCCGGACTCGGTGACGTAGTAGCCGACCATGTGCGGCAGGTGGCGCAGCTGCACCTTCATGCCGAATTCCTCGTAGTTCTTGAAGTACTGCGGCGCGGTGCCGACCTGCAGCGTGTACATGCGCTCTTCGACGACCATCGTTCGCTCCTCCCGGAATGGAGTTCGATTATAGTGGCGGCATGCATGACGACATCAACACCCTGCGCCGCATATTGAAAGAGAACCGCGTGCTCGCGGTGGTGGGGCTCTCGGCGCAGTGGCACCGGCCGAGCTACTTCGCGGCGAAATACATGATCGAGCACGGCTACCGCGTGATCCCGGTGAACCCCCAGTACAAGGAGGTCCTCGGCCAGAAGTGCTACGCAAGCTTGCGCGACATCCCGGAAAAGGTGGACCTCGTGGACGTGTTCCGCAAGACCGCCGACGTGCTGCCCGTGGCGCGCGACGCGATCGCCATCGGCGCGAAAGTGCTCTGGCAGCAGCTCGGCGTGAAGAACGAGGAGGCGGCCGCCCTGGCCCGCGCCGCCGGCCTGGACGCGGTCATGGACCACTGTGTGAAGATCGAGCACGCGCGCCTGTTCGGGGGCCTGAACTGGGTGGGGGTCAATACCCGGGTGATCTCGGCCAAACGGCCCCGCTTTCTGGCCTATTAGTGCCGTCTTCCGGCTCCTGCCGGGGCCCATGGGGCAGATTCCTCCGCCACTAGGCAATTGCGCCTACTACGGCTAAGCTGTTCTGCATGGCCCGTCCCATCCGCGTTTTCGATGGCAGTTTCGGCCGCCTCCAGCTCATCGAGGTTGCGGCGGGCGACTCGCCGCAAACGAGCGCCGTCCCGCAGATCGTGGTCAAGCAGGAAGGCGCCGACTTCGACCTGCGGGTGGAGGGCGAGCTGCTGCGCCTGACGCGCGAAAGCCTGCTGTTCCTGTCCCCGGGCGCGGCCAGCGAGGCGGTGTTCGAGCCGGGCGCGGGCGGCTCGGCGCAGCTACTGTGCTTCCAGGCCTCGGCCGACTGGCTGCGCGGCAGCTTCCCGGCGGTGTTCGACGCGGGCAGCCGCGCTTTCGGCTCGGCGCGCGAGGTGATCACCGCGCGCATCCGCCAGCTCGCCGACACGCTGGTGGTCGAGGTGCTGAACGACCAGTTCCTGTCGCACGAGCGGCTGGAATTCATGCTGCAGGAGCTGATGCTGTCGATCGTCGAAACCTACCTCGCGCGGCGCCAGGCGGGCGCGCGCCTGTGGCGCGGCTCGCCGTTCGCCGACAACCGCATCCGCAAGGCGCTCGCGCTGCTGCGCGCGCACCCGAACAAGGAACTCAACATGAACGACCTGGCGAACCAGGTCGGCCTGTCGCGCTCGCGCTTCTACGACCTGTTCCAGACCAGCACCGGGCGCTCGCCGCGCTCCTACCTCGACCTGCTGTGCGTCGAGTCGGCGATCGCCAAGCTCGCCTCGGGCAGCGCCAAGATCGCGGAGGTCTCGGCCGAGCTGGGCTTCTCGGCGCAGTCCAACTTCACGCGCTTCTTCCAGCAGCAGGTCGGCATCCCGCCCTCCGAGTACCGGCGCGCGGCCGGCAAACCGAACACCGATCCGCAGGACGAGCCGCAGGGCTGACTGACGTTTTCTGGCACGTGTCTTGCTCGTTCCTGGGAGGGGAATCCGCTTGGAACGACGTCCACAGTTCGATGAAATGCGCACTGCCGCGGGAGCGGTGCGCCCGCACTTCCGCCAGATCGCCGAATGGCTCAAGCAGACCCCCGCCAAGCGGGTGGCCGAGAAGCGCCGCGAAGCCGATCTGCTGTTTCACCGCGTAGGCATCACCTTCGCCGTCTACGGCGACGCGGCGGGCGCCGAGCGCCTGATCCCCTTTGACACCATCCCGCGCATCATCCCGAAGGCGGAGTGGGACGAGCTCGCGCAGGGCCTGAAGCAGCGCGTCGCGGCGCTCAATCGCTTCCTGCACGACATCTATCACGCGCAGGAGATCCTCAAGTCGGGGGCGATCCCGCCCGAGCAGGTGCTGAAGAACCCGGGCTTCCAGAAGGAAATGCGCGGCGTCGACCTGCCGAACGCCGTGTATTCGAACGTCGCGGGCATCGACCTGGTGCGCCATTCCGACGGCAAGTACTACGTGCTCGAGGACAACCTGCGCACGCCCTCGGGCGTGTCGTACATGATCGAGAACCGCAAGATGATGATGCGGCTGTTCCCCGAGCTGTTCGAGCGGCAGACCGTCCTGCCGGTCGAGCACTACCCGGCGATGCTGCTGGAGACGCTGCGCGCCGCGGCGCCGCCGCGCGTGCGCGACCCGGTGGTGGTCGTGCTCACGCCCGGCCAGTACAACAGCGCCTACTTCGAGCACGCCTTCCTCGCGCAGCAGATGGGCGTGGAACTGGTCGAGGGCGCCGACCTCTTCGTGCGCGACAACTTCGTCTACATGCGCACCACCAGCGGCCGCCAGCGCGTGGACGTGATCTACCGGCGCCTCGACGACGCCTTCCTCGATCCGAAGGCCTTCCGCAGGGACTCGATGCTCGGCGTGCCGGACCTGTTCGCCGCCTCCCGCGCCGGCAACGTTTCGCTCGCCAACGCCGTGGGCACCGGCGTCGCCGACGACAAGTCCATCTACCCGTTCGTGCCGGCGATGATCGAGTTCTACCTCAAGGAAGAGCCGATCCTCGCCAACGTGCCGACCTGGCAGTGCCGGAACGCGAAGGACCTCGCGCATGTGCTGGAGAACCTGCCCGAGCTGGTGGTCAAGGAAGTCCGGGGCTCGGGCGGCTACGGCATGCTGGTCGGGCCTACGGCGTCGAGAGCCGAGCTCGCGGCCTTCCGCAAGCGGCTGAAGGCGAAACCGGACAATTACATCGCGCAGCCCACGCTGTCGCTTTCCACCTGCCCCACCTTCGTCAAGCGCGGCGTCGCGCCGCGCCACGTCGATCTGCGACCCTACGTGCTCTCGGGCAAGGAGGTGAAGCTCGTGCCCGGCGGCCTGACGCGCGTCGCGCTCAAGGAAGGCTCGCTCGTGGTGAACTCCTCGCAGGGCGGCGGCACCAAGGACACCTGGGTGGTCGAATGAAAAAAGGGGGCCAGAGCAACATTTCCATGGCGAAGGGAGGCGAGCGGCGGTCGTAGCGGAAATGTTGCTCTGACCCCCTTTTTTCTCATGCTTTCCAGGGTCGCCGACCGGATCTACTGGATGAGCCGCCAGATGGAGCGCGCCGAGAACATGGCGCGCATCCTCGGCGTCGCCTCGAACGTGGTGCTGTTCGGCACCCGGGAGACGCGCGAGCAAAACCTGCTCGCGCCGCTCACCATCACCGACAGCGCCGAGCGCTACTTCGAGAGGAAGAAGCCGGTGGGCTTCGAGGCGCTGGTGGATTTCCTCGCGCTCGACCCGGACAACCCCTCCTCGATCTACAGCTGCCTGAAGTGGGCGCGCGAGAACGCGCACGCGGTGCGCTGGCAGATCACCTCGGAGATGTGGGAGACGCTGAACACCACCTGGCTCGAGATGAAGCGCGTGCGCCGCGCCGACCTCGCGGGCGCGGGCGCGAGCAAGTTCTTCGACTGGGTGAAGGACCGCAGCCACCTTTTCCGCGGCGTCACCTACGGCACGATCCTGCGCGGCGAGGCGTTCAACTTCTCGCGCCTGGGCACCTTCCTCGAGCGCGCCGACAACACCGCGCGCATCCTCGACGTGAAGTACCACGTGCTGCTGCCCACCGTGAAGGACGTGGGCGGCGCGCTCGACTACTACCAGTGGACCGCGCTGCTGCGCTCGGTCTCTGCCTTCGAGACCTACCGCATGCTCTACCGCGACCAGATCTACCCGATCAAGGTGGCCCAGCTGCTGATCCTCGAGCCGCGCATGCCGCGCTCGCTCGCCGCCTGCTTCGACCAGATCACGCAGGCGATGGACCGCATCGAGGGCCAGGACCGCGCCGCCAAGCGCCTCGCGAGCGAGCTGCACGCGCGCCTGACCCACGCCGACATCGAGGAGATCTTCCAGGACGGGCTGCACGAGTACCTGACCGAGTGCATCGCCGACATGCACGAGCTCGGCACGCGCATCCAGAAGGCCTACCTCGGCACAGCCTAGCCATGTCGATCCACGTCGCGCTCAACCACATCACGCACTACCGCTACGAGCGGCCGATCGCGCTCGGGCCGCAGGTCGTTCGCCTGCGGCCCGCGCCGCACGCGCGCACGCCCGTGCTCGCGTATTCGCAGCGCGTCGCGCCGGCCAAGCACTTCATCAACTGGCAGCAGGACCCTCAGTCCAACTGGCTCGCGTGCCTGGTGTTCCCGGAGCCGGTGCGCGAGCTGCGGATCGAGATCGACCTGGTGGCCGCGATGTCGGTCATCAACCCGTTCGACTTCTTCCTCGAGCCGAGCGCCGAGAAGTTTCCGTTCCGCTACGACGAGGCGCTGCTGCACCAGCTCGCGCCCTACCTGCAGCGCGGCGCCCTCACGCCGCGCTTCAAGCGCTACCTCGACGCCGTTGCGCGCACGCCAACGCCGACGGTGGATTTCCTCGTCGACCTCAACCTGCGGATGTCGAAGGACATCCGCTACCTCATCCGCATGGAGCCCGGCATCCAGACGCCGGAGGAAACCCTCGCGCTCGCGAGCGGCTCCTGCCGCGATTCGGGCTGGCTGCTGGTGCAGCTGCTGCGGCACCTGGGCATCGCCGCGCGCTTCGTCTCGGGCTACCTGATCCAGTTGAAGCCCGACGTGAAGTCGCTCGACGGGCCCTCGGGCACCGATGCGGACTTCACCGACCTGCACGCCTGGTGCGAGGCCTACCTGCCCGGCGCGGGCTGGGTGGGCCTCGATCCGACCTCGGGCCTGTTCGCGGGCGAAGGCCACATTCCGCTCGCCTGCTCGGCCGAGCCCGGCAGCGCGGCGCCGATCACCGGCCTCACCGAGAAGGCAGAGGTGGAGTTCAGCCACCACATGCGCGTGGACCGGATCTGGGAAGCGCCGCGCGTCACCAAGCCCTATACCGACGAGCAGTGGACGGCGATCGAAGCGCTCGGCCTGCGCGTCGACGCGGATCTCCAGGCGCGCGACGTGCGCCTCACCATGGGCGGCGAGCCCACCTTCGTTTCGGTGGACGACCGCGAAGGCGCGGAGTGGAACACCGAGGCGATGGGCCCGAACAAGCGCCGATTGGGTACGGTCTTGTTGAAAAAATTGCAGGAAAAATATGCAACAACGGGGCTGCTCCACTTCGGCCAGGGCAAGTGGTACCCGGGCGAGCAGCTGCCGCGCTGGTCGCTGTCGTGCTTCTGGCGCAAGGACGGCGAGCCGGTATGGGAAGACGCAGCGCTGTTCGCCGATGAAACGAAGGACAACCGCGCGGACGCAGCGCTCGCGGGCCGCTTCCTGCGCGCGCTCGCCACGCGCCTTGCGCTCGACCCGAAGCACGTCTTCCCCGCGCACGAGGACACCTGGTACTACCTGTGGCGCGAGCGCCGGCTGCCCGCCAACGTCGATCCGCTCGATGCGCGCCTCGAGGATCCGCTCGAGCGCGAGCGGCTGCGCCGCATCTTCCACCAGGGCCTGGACCAGGTGACGGGGTTCGTCCTGCCGATCGCGAAAGCCGGCGCCGCCTGGCAGACGGGCGCCTGGTTCCTGCGCGAGGAACGCTGCTACCTGATTCCGGGCGACTCGCCGCTCGGCCTGCGCCTGCCGCTCGATTCCCTGCCCTGGGTCTCGAAAACCGACTTTCCCTGGGTGCACGCGCCTGACCCCATGCAGCAATTTCCGGCTTTGCCGCCTCATCAACGTATTGAAAGGCGATTTCCTTCAAAGGAAGAATCAAAATCTCAAATCAGACCCGCCCTGTTCGAATCCGCCTCCGGGATCACGCGCACAGCGATCTGCGCGGAGCCGCGCCAGGGCACGCTCTACGTCTTCATGCCACCCGCCGAACGGCTCGAGGACTACCTCGAGCTCGTGGTCGCCGTGGAAGCGACCGCCGCCGAGCTTGCCGCGCCGGTAGTGCTGGAAGGCTACGAGCCGCCGCGCGACCCGCGCCTGGAGCTGATCCGCATCACGCCGGACCCGGGCGTGCTGGAGGCGAACATCCACCCGGCGCACAGCTGGACCGAGCTGGTCGAGAACACGAGCTTCCTCTACGAGAAGGCGCGCGAAACGCGCCTCGCGACAGAGAAGTTCATGATCGACGGCCGCCACACCGGCACCGGCGGCGGCAACCATTTCGTGCTGGGCGGCGCCACGCCCGCCGACTCGCCGTTCCTGCGCCGGCCCGACCTGCTCGCGAGCCTGATCGCGTACTGGCACAACCATCCGTCGCTCTCGTACCTGTTCTCGGGCATGTTCATCGGCCCGACCAGCCAGCACCCGCGTGTCGACGAGGCAAGAAACGATTCCGTCTACGAACTTGAAATTGCGTTCAATGAATTGAGGAAATCGACAGGAGCATCGCCTCCCCCTTGGTGGGTGGATCGCGTGCTGCGCAACCTGCTCATCGACGCCACCGGCAACACGCACCGCGCCGAGTTCTGCATCGACAAGCTCTACTCGCCCGACGGACCGGCCGGGCGCATGGGCCTGCTCGAGCTGCGCGCCTTCGAGATGCCGCCGCACGCGCGCATGTCACTCACGCAGCAGCTGCTGATGCGCGCGCTCATCGCGCGCTTCTGGCAGCGGCCCTACGTGCCGGCGCGCCTTGCGCGCTGGGGCACCGGGATCCACGACCGTTTCATGCTGCCGCACTTCGTCTGGCAGGACTTCGAGGACGTGATCGAGGAGACCCGCGGCGAAGGCTACGACCTCGATCCGGCGTGGTTCGCGCCGCACTTCGAGTTCCGCTTCCCGCTGGTGGGTGAATTCGCCGCGCGCGGCACGCGCATCGAGCTGCGCAGCGCGCTCGAGCCCTGGAACGTGATGGGCGAGGAGGGCGCGCCCGGTGGCACGGTGCGCTACGTGGACTCCTCGGTCGAGCGCCTGCAACTGCGCGCCACGGGCCTGGTCGGCGGGCGGCACGCGCTCGCCTGCAACGGCCGGCCAGTACCGCTCGCGCCCACCGGCAATGCGGGCGAATTCGTCGCCGGCGTGCGCTACAAAGCCTGGAACCCGCCCTCCTCGCTGCACCCGACCATCGGCGTGCACGCGCCGCTCGTGTTCGACCTCGTGGACACCTGGATGAACCGCTCGATGGGCGGCTGCCAGTACCACGTCGCCCACCCGGGCGGGCGCGCGCACGAGGACTTCCCGGTGAACGCCTACGCTGCCGAGGGCCGGCGCCTCGCGCGCTTCGTGCGCATGGGCCATACGCCCGGCCACGTCGAAGTGCGGCCGGAAGAGCGCAACCCGAATTTCCCCTTCACGCTCGACCTGCGACGATGAAATAATCGGGCCGGAGCCCGGTTCGCGGGCTCGCGCCGCAAAGGACCCCGATGCCGATCGCCGACAACGACCCCAGAGTCTTCTTCGCCGCCGAGCGCACGCTGCTCGCCTGGCTGCGCACCAGCCTCACGGTCATGGCGCTCGGCTTCGTGATCGCGCGCTTCGGCCTGTTCCTGCAACTGCTCGCACTGCAGGCGCCGAGCGCCCGCTCGCAGCCCTCCAGCGCGGTCTCGGCGGCGATCGGCATCGCCTTCGTGCTCGCGGGCGCGGCCGCGAGCCTCGCGGCAATCATGCAGCACCGGCGTTTCGTAGCCACGTTGCCATTGGCCGACCGGCCGTCCTCGTATTCGGGCGCATTCGGAGTCGCGTTCGGCCTCTTCATGGGCGCGGCGGGCCTCGTGCTGGCGGTATACCTTGGCCTGTCGGAGATCTGAGCGTGCCTTCCCGTCCGAAGACCGGCGCCTACGTCCTGATCCTGGTCGGGGCGATCTTCCTGCTCGTCAACCTGGGCGTGCTGCCGATCGCCGAACTGCGCCGGCTGCTCGCCCAGTGGTGGCCGCTGATCCTGATCGTCATCGGCGTCTGGCTGCTCGCGCGCCCGCAGAAAAGCGATACGTGATCGAATCGTTGCCGCTCGCCGTGACGCGCGTCACGACGCTGCTCGGGGAGCGGATCCTGACCCATGCCACCGGGTTTTTCTTCGAGCGGGACGCGGCGCTGTACCTGGTGACCAGCCGGCACGTGGTGCTCGACGAACCGAGCGAGCACCGCCCGGATCGCATCGAGATCGAGCTGCACGTCAACGAGCGCAATCTCGGCGAGACGGTGCAGTTCTCGATTCCGCTGTACCGGAACGGCAAGTCGGTGTGGCGCGAAGGGCTGGACTCCGCCGGCGCCATCGACGTGGTCGCGATCCTGCTGGAGCGCGCGGCGCTGCCGGCGAAGATGCTGGCGCACGCGTTCAAGCCGGGCAACCTCTACCGCAGCCTGGACCTGGTCGAGATGGGCGCGCCGGTGCTGATCGTCGGCTTTCCGCTCGGCGTGCACGACACGCTGCACCGCCTGCCGGTCGCGCGCCAGTCGGTGATTGCCTCGGCGTTCGGCATCCGCTTCCAGGGCAAGGGCTGCTTCCTCACCGACGCACGCCTGCACCGAGGCACCAGCGGCGCGCCGGTGGTCGCCCGCAAGGCGGCCGGCAAGGACGGCCGCGGCGACTTTCCCTGGATGCTGCTGGGCGTGCACTCGGCGAAGCTCGACCTCGTCAACCGCGACAGCAGCCAGGACGAGAGCCTGGACCTGAACTTCGCGTGGTACGCCGACATCCTGCTGACGCTCACGCAGAGCGCGGCCGCGGTGCCGGGCAAGGCATAATCCGGCGCGCATGATGCGCGAACTGCTCGCCGACTACCCGCCCGCCTCGGCGCGCTACGACGAGATGCTCGCGGCGCCCGGCGCGCCGCGACCGCACTGGCAGCGCCTCTTCGAGCAGCTGAGCGCGACCTCGCCCGACGCGCTGCGCGAGCGCGTGCAGTGGGTGCAACGGCAGGTGCGCGAGAACGGCGTCACCCACAACGTCCACGCCGATCCGGAGGGCGCCGACCGCCCCTGGGAACTGGACACGCTGCCGCTGGTCCTGCCCGCCGAGGAATGGGCCAGCATCGAGGCGGCGATCCGCCAGCGCGCGACGCTGCTCAACCGCATGCTCCTGGACGTGTACGGCGAGCAGCAGCTGCTCGCCGAGGGCTTGCTGCCGCCGGCGCTGGTCTACGGCCACGCGGGCTTCCTGCGCCCCTGCCGCGGCAGCCGGCCGCCCGGCGGCGTGATGCTGCACCTGTACGCGGCGGACCTGGCACGCTCGCCCGACGGCCGCTGGTGGGTTGTTGGCGACCGCACTCAGGCGCCCACGGGCGCGGGCTACGCGCTCGAGAACCGCCTCGTGATCTCGCGCCTGTACGCGGACCTGTTCCGCGACTTGCGCGTGCAGCGCCTCGCGGGATTCTTCGCGACGCTGCGCGACAGCCTCGCGCTTTGGGCGCCGACCGATGGCGCAGCGCCGTTTACCGTGCTGCTCACGCCCGGCCCGCTCAACGAGACCTATTTCGAGCACACCTACCTCGCGCGCTACCTCGGCCTTCCGCTGGTCGAGGGTAACGACCTCACGGTGCGCGAGGACAAGGTATTCCTGAAGACGCTCTCGGGCCTGCAGCGCGTGCACGCGATCCTGCGGCGCCTCGACGACGACTTCTGCGACCCGCTCGAGCTGCGCAGCGACTCGGCGCTCGGCATCCCGGGCCTGGTGCAGGCGGTGCGGCGCGGCAACGTGCTGGTGGCCAACGGCCTGGGCGCGAACCTCCTGGAGACCGGCGCGCTGTTCGGCTACCTGCCGCGCCTGTGCGAGAGCGTGCTGGGCGAGCCGTTGAAGATGCCCTCGGTCGCCACCTGGTGGTGCGGCGAGACGGCCGCGCTGGCGGACGTGCTCGCCAAGCTCGACGGCGTGGTGATCAAGGGCGCCTACCCGCAGATGCGCGTCGAGCCGATGTTCGGCGAGGACCTCGACGAACGCGGCCGCGCGCGGGTGGTCGCGATGCTGAACGCGCGGCCGCAGATGTACGTTGCGCAGGAGCTGGTGCGGCTGTCGCAGGCGCCGGTCTGCGACCCGAAGTCGCCAGGCCGGCAGCTGCGCGCGAGCTCGATCGGCCTGCGCGTGTTCGCCTGCGCGAGCCCGAACGGCTACGTGGTGATGCCGGGCGGCCTCACGCGCGCCGCCACCGGCACCGACGCGCGCGTGATCTCGATGCAGCGCGGCGGGTCCAGCAAGGACACCTGGGTGCTCTCGACCGGCCCGGTCGGCAGCTTCAGCCTGCTCAAGCGCGAGACGCGCCCGCAGGACCTGGTGCGCACCGGGCTCAACCTGTCGAGCCGCGTGGTCGAGAACCTTTACTGGTTCGGCCGCCACAGCGAGCGCTGCGACAGCATGGCGCGCCTGCTGCGCGTGGCGCTCACGCGCGTGATCGAGGAAGGCCCGGCCGAGCGCGACCGCGCCTGGGGCGGCATCGCCGCGATGCTCAGGCACACCGGCATCTTCGGCGAGGCCGACGCGCCTGCCGAGGAGGTCGCGATCGCGCGCGCGCTGCGCGGCGCGGTGCTCGACGACGCGAAGCCCGGCCTCGCGCAGGGGCTGAAGGAGCTGCTGCGCGTCGCTGCGCAGCTGCGCGAGCGCCTGTCGCTCGACAACTGGCGCACGCTGAACCACATGGCGCGGCGCCTGCAGGTCGGGCGCAGCCGCCAGGTGCCGCTTTCCGAGACGCTCGCCGAGCTCGACCGCGACATCGCCGCGTTCATGACGCTCGCCGGCTTCGCGCTCGACGGCATGACGCGCGATACCGGCTGGCGCTTCCTGTCGATCGGCCGGCGCATCGAGCGGCTGCAGTTCCTCTGCAGCCTGCTGCTGCAGGCGCTCGCGGGGCCCGCCGACGCCGACCTGGGCTGGGTGCTGGAGCTCGCGGATTCGAGCGTCACCTACCGCTCGCGCTACATGGCGCGGCCCGAGTGGCTGCCGGTGCTGGACCTGCTGGTGCGCGACGTGCACAACCCGCGCTCGGTCTACTTCCAGCTCAAGGGCCTGAGCGATTTTGTCGGCCGCATCGAGGACAGCTTCGGCGAGGGCGTCGAGGAGCGGCTCGACGGCGCGGTGCTGTCGCTGGAGTCGATCGACCCGGGCGCCGACCTGCGCCACGGCGGCGCGCGCCTCGCGCAGCTGCTGCGCGACTGGCACGGCGCCTCGGCGCGCCTGTCCGAGCAGCTCGGCCTGCGCTTCTTCTCGCACGTGGGCGAAGTCAACCGCCAGACCTTCGCGATGTAGCGCCGTGCGATACGACATCCTCCACGAGACGCACTACAGCTACGAGAGCCCGGTGGTGCTCTCGCAGCAGCTGCTGCACCTGACGCCGCGCGTGGTGGACTTCCAGCGGCTCGAAGCGCACGCCATCGAGGTACGGCCGGCGCCCTCGGAGACCGCGACGCGCGACGACTATTTCGGCAATCCGGTGCGCCAGTTCACGCTCGCCGCGCCCCATTCCGAGCTCACGGTGCGCGCCCGATCGACGGTCGAAGTGCTCGCGCGCGCGGCGCCGCCCGCGGCGGGGCCCTGGGAGGCGCTGCGCGATCGGCTGCGCGCCGATGGCGCCGGCGCACCGCTCGAGCCGACGCAGTTTCTCTACGCATCGCCCCACGTCGAGTTCTTCCGCGACCTCGCCGCCTACGCCGAGCCGAGCTTCAGGCCGGGGCGCGAGCTCGTCGAGGCGGCGCTCGATCTCATGCGCCGCATCCACGCCGAGTTCAAGTTCGATCCCAAGGCGACCAGCGTGTCGACGCCGTTGCGCGAGGTGCTCGCCAAGCGGCGCGGCGTCTGCCAGGACTTCGCCCACTTCATGGCCGGCTGCCTGCGCATGCTCGGGCTGCCCGCGCGCTACGTGAGCGGCTACATCCTCACCACGCCGCCGCCCGGCAAGCCGCGCCTGGTGGGCGCCGACGCTTCGCACGCCTGGATCTCGCTGTGGACCGGAGGCGCCGACGAGACATCTTCCTGGATTGACCTCGATCCGACCAACAACATGCGCGTCGGCGAGCAGCACATCGCGCTCGGCTGGGGCCGCGACTTCAGCGACGTCACGCCGATGCGGGGCGTGATCCTCGGCGGCGGCGACCAGGAGCTCGCGGTCCGCGTCACCGTGACGCCGCTGCAGACCTGAGCCCAAGGAGACAGGCGATGGTGGAACTGTACGGTTCGCACGCGTTCTCGCCGAAGGAAATCGCGCAGAAGGTCGAAAGCGTCGGCGTCCAGAAGGCGCGGTTGCCGCTGCTGCAGACTGCGCTGCTCGGCGTGCTCGTGGGCGCCTTCATCGGCCTGGGCTCCCTGTACTACGCGCTGGTGGTCTCGGACGCGTCCCTGGGCTTCGCCGCCTCGCGCGTGGCGGGCGGCGTGGTGTTCAGCCTGGGATTGCTGCTGGCGGTGGTCGCCGGCGCCGAGCTGTTCACAGGCAACAACCTGCTGGCGATGGCCGGGGCCGAGCGCAAGATCTCCACCGCCAAGTCGGCGATGCCCTGAGTCGAGGCCTTCTTCCGCGGCGTGCTGTGCAATGTGCTGGTCGCGCTGGTGTACTGGGTGATCTACCTGCGATCGCCGCGATCCGGCGGTTAGAATTCCCGCATGGCTGACCGGACGTACGGCTTCGAGACGCTTTGCCTGCACGCCGGGCAGATTCCCGACCCTGCCACCGGCGCGCGCGCGGCGCCGATCTACCAGACGACGTCCTTCGTCTTCGACTCCGCGGACCACGCGGCGAGCCTGTTCAACCTGCAGACCTTCGGCAACGTCTACTCGCGCATCTCCAACCCCACGGTGGCGGTGTTCGAGGAGCGCATGGCGGCGATCGAGGGCGGGCGCGCTGCGCTCGCCTGCGCCACCGGCCAGGCCGCCGAAGCGACCGCGATCCTTACCCTGTGCAAGGGCGGCGACCACATCGTCTCCGCCTCGACGCTGTACGGCGGCACGCACACGCTGCTCGGGGTCAACCTGAAGAAGCTGGGGATCGAGACCACATTTGTCGACCCGGATGACCTGCGGGCCTTTGAAACAAGCATCAGGCCGAACACGAAGCTCATCTACGCGGAAACGCTCGGCAATCCCCTCATCAACGTCGTCGACATCGAAGCTCTTGCACGGCTGGCGCGCGCCAGCAACGTCCCCCTGGTCGTCGACAACACGGTGCCCTCGCCGTACCTGTGCCGGCCGATGGACTGGGGCGCGGACATCGTCGTGCACTCGGCCACCAAGTACATCGGCGGGCACGGCACCACCATGGGCGGCGTGATCGTCGAGTCGGGCAGGTTCGACTGGGGCAACGGCAAGTTCCCGGAATTCACCACGCCCTCGCCCGGCTACCACGGCGTGATCTTCCACGAGACCTTCGGCGACTTCGGCTACACCATGAAGGCGCGCATGGAGATCATGCGCACTTTCGGCCCCACGCTCTCGCCGATGAACGCCTGGCTGCTGCTGCAGGGACTGGAGTCGCTGCCCGTGCGCATGGATCGCCATTGCGCCAACGCCCTGGCCGTCGCCCGTTTCCTGAAGGATCACCCGAGGGTGGCCTGGGTGAATTACCCCGGGTTGCCGGACAGCAAATATCACGCTCTCGCGAAGAGGTATTTCCCGAAGGGTGCCTCCGGGCTGCTCAACTTCGGAGTGAAGGGCGGCGCGAAGGCCGGCGAGCGCTTCATCGAAGCGGCGCAATTCATGAGCCATCTCGCCAACATCGGCGACGCCAAGACGCTGGTCATCCATCCGGCCTCGACCACGCACCGGCAGATGAGCGACGAGGACCAGCTCAACGCGGGCGTCACGCCCGACATGGTCCGCATGTCGGTGGGCATCGAATCCATCGACGACATCCTGTGGGACATCGACCAATCACTCAATCAGGCGGGGAAAGCATGATCAGCTACCAGGTGATGGAGCACGGCAAGCCGCTGCAGAAGGTGCTGCAGGACACGCCCAGGCCGCAGGGCACCGAGGTGCTGGTGCGCATCACGCGCTCCGGCGTGTGCCATTCGGACCTGCACATCTGGGACGGCTACTTCGACCTGGGCGGCGGCAAGCGCTTCTACGTGAAGGACCGCGGCTGCGTGCCGCCGTTCACGCTGGGACACGAGCCTTTCGGCGTGGTTGAAGCCGTCGGCCCGAAAGCGAAAGGCGTAAGAGTCGGGCAAAAGCGCATCGTCTATCCCTGGATCGGCTGCGGCAAGTGCCCGGTGTGCAAGGAAGGCCTCGACAACTACTGCGTGTCGGGCTCGCGCTTCCTCGGCGTCAACCGCGCCGGCGCCTACGCGAGCCACGTGCTGATCCCGCACCCGAAATACCTCGTCGATTCGGCCGGCATCGACGATTCGTTCGCCGCCACGCTCGCCTGCTCGGGCCTCACCACCTACAGCGCCACCGCCAAGCTGCCCGAGCTCGGGCCGCCCGACTGGGTGGCGGTGATCGGCTGCGGCGGCCTGGGCCTGGTGTGCGTCTCGGTGCTGCGCGCCAAGGGCGTGAAGAACATCATCGGCTGCGACGTGGACGAGGCGAAGCTCGCCGCAGCAAGGAAGCTGGGCGCGAAGCTCACGCTCGACACGCGTTCGCCCGACGCCGCGCAGAAGCTGCAGGGCCTCGCGATGGGCCAGCTCGCCGGCGCGATCGACCTCGTCGGCATGCCCGCGACCGCGGCGCTCGGCCTGGGCGCCCTGCGCAAGGGCGGGCGCTACGTGCTCTGCGGCCTGTTCGGCGGCGAGATCACGCACCCGCTGCCGTCCTTCGCGCAGCGCGCGATCGGCCTCATAGGCTCCTACGTCGGCAACCTGAAGGAGCTCAAGGAAGTGGTGGCGCTGGCGAAGAAAAACAAGCTCAAGCCCACGCCCGTGCAGACGCGCCCGCTCGCCGAAGTCAACGAGATTCTCGAAGACCTCAAGGCCGGCAAGGTGCTCGGGCGGGTGGTTCTATCCTGCTAGTGCTCGCCTGCTAGCGCAGCAGCGCTTCGTAGACCGCCAGGTCCGAGGCCGAGAAGCAGCAGAAGGTCACGGCCTTCACGTCGCCGGCCGCGCGGCGCACCGTCGCCACGGCAATGCGCGCCGCGGGCTCGAGCGGATAGCCGTAGACGCCGGTGCCGATCGCCGGGAACGCGATGGTGCGCGCGCCCGCCGCGGCGGCGACCTCGATCGAGCGCCAGTAGCAGGAGGCGAGCAGCTCGGGTTCCCCGCCCAGCAGCGTCGAGTTGGCCGCGTTGGCGATCGCGTCCACCGCGAGCGTGGTGATGTCGGCCTGCAGCGCATGGAGGGTCGCCGGCATGCGGATTCAGCGGCTCAGGGCCCGAGCGTGCGCGTCATGAATACGCTGTTCGGGTCGTCGACAGGGTAGTCCGCGAACGGCCCGCAATAGGCAAAGCCGAAGCTCTCGTACAGGCGCCGCGCCGGTGCGAAAGCGTCCGGCGCGCCGGTCTCCAGGCTGAGGCGCGCATAGCGGCGCGCGCGCGCCTCGGCAAGGATGCGCTCCAGCATCGCGCGGCCCACGCCCTTCCTGCGATGCGCGCTGGCGGTGCGCATGGATTTGATCTCGCCGTGCGCCGGATCGAGCTCCTTGAGCGCGCCGCAGCCGAGCAGCTCGCTTCCGGACCACACCGTCCAGAACGCGATCTCGGGCTTGCGCAGGCCCGTGAGGTCGAGCGCATGCACGCTCTCGGCCGGCGAGAGCTCGTGCATGTGGCGCAGGTGCTCTTCCAGCAGCGCGCGGATCTCGGGGCCGGTCAGATCGTCGAGACGGATCAACATGGCCTGCCTGAGAAGGCCATGATCGAATGCAGGCTCATCGCGCATCGCGCCCCGCGCCCCGCGCCCCGGGTCTCCCACCACTCACGCAATTTCGGATTGAGGCGCTGCCAGGCGATGCCGTGGTACGAGGGACTGCGCACCTGCGCCACGATGACGACCGGCGTGGCCGCGAGCGTCACGGCGACCGTCACCAGCCACCCGGGTCGCCCGGTCACGATCGTGCTTCCCGATAGGGCGACGAAGATCGCGGACCATGTCAGCTCGAGGGGCTTGCCTACGCGGAACACGTTGCAGAACAGGAAGAAATGGCCGACCGCGAACCCGACGATGAGGCCCATCCACCACTCCACATCGGCGAGCGGCGCCGTCGCCAAAGCGCCCGTACTTCCCGGCGCGCCTCGACCCTCGCCTCCAGCTGCTTCACCTGGGGCTTGAGCGCCCGCTTCTCGGGGTCCGCCACCGATACCCGCAGCGCCTGAATCTTGAATTCCAGCGGGTAACGGTGAACCTTCTTCGGCCCAACAGTTGCTGCCATGGAACACCCCTCGTTAGGTCGAGGTGTCCACTTTATCGAGTGAGGTTCCGCGTCCGGCACCACCGCCATGAGTTATGCCGCCTACGATCGCGGTGGTTTCACGACAGCGCACGCGCCACTGCCTCCACCGCCTTCATTCCTTGTCCGAACCGCGCCATTGAGTGACGGTTCGCCTCAAGTTCACTGTATGGCAGGAACCGCACGCACAGATCACTGATCCGGCCGAACGCAGGCCGAGCCAGTTGGGCACGTACCTGCTCCTCGCGATCGTCGGGGGCGACGAGGAATAGCCCTTTCGCAGACTCGGCTGCCGGTCCCAGCGCCAGATCGAGCAAGCGGACAATGCCCGAGTAGATCGATGTGGTGTGTTCCACCTCGAACGCCGCGGCTACACGCCCCGTGCCTTTTTCGAGCCACAGCACGTCAATGAGCCGCACCGCATCGACGCCCGTTCCAGCCGTGAGCGCCTCCGGCAACGTCTCCAGACACCTATCACCCAGCCGTCCCCCAGCATATGTCCGTCCGCGGTCGTTGGACGCAACCCAAATCTCAAAGCCCAACCCGCTCCCCAGGTCACGAAGCCAGCCCTGCACCTCCGTGTGTGTCTGGTCTCCATCGCGTGCCGCAGCCAGCAGCTTCTCGGCCTTAGCGCCTTCTTCGCGGACACGGGCAAGGTCCGCCATCCACGCGGCGCGCGCCGCCACGTCGTCGGCGCTCGGCGGCGCAGCATACCTACCCGAACCGAGATCGAAGAGCAGGCTCGCGATGGCTCCGAGATCGTTCGACAAGAGATCCCGATAGCGCAAGTTCATCGCGACAATTCCTGAACGCATGGCCAGGTACTCATCCCAACGGCCGAGCTTCACGTTTGCACCAGTCAGCGCGTTGTACCCCTTGACGATCGCGGTGTTGAACGGCGGGGCGATTGTCGGGTGCATGAAGTAAATCAGATTCGCAGCGGCCGGGCCCAAACCCTTGATCTTGCGGCTGTCAATGTCCCGGATTGCCGAGATCACCCCCTCCTCCTCATTGCAGCAGACGCACGCGTTCAGAAACCGCGCGAACGCCAGCTGATTGTCGCGGTTCTCGTAGATGTCTGGGATACGCAGCTTAGGCTTCCAGAGAAACGCGTGATCGGCGCCCTTAAACATTTGCCGTTGCTCGGCGATGGACCCGACCACAGTTTCGAGCGACGAACCCTTGTACACGTTCCCGAATGCGCCCGCGTCGATTTCCGCGATAACCTGGCCGATGCCGCGCCGGATTGACCGGAAGTTCTTGAGCCGCTCTTCCCACAGGAACCACGTTTGGTAGGTCGCGTTTAGATCGGCCTTCCACCGGACCAGGAGAACCCGTCTCGGGTCGAGGTCGGAGGAGATTGTCTCAGCATTCATTTTCGACTCCGCTCCGATGGCTGACTCCGCGACGCGAACGGCTTCGCCCACCTGCGATCGGGATGTCTCGCCCGGTCGGCATAACGTCCTGGCTAACGCGCCGCCCGCTTGCGGGCGGTCGCTGTTGAGCCGATGGTTAGACGTGACCTTTTCTCGTGCAGGCGCCCCGACACGTATTTGTGAAGCACGCTGGCAATCAGCGTTTGATAAGGAACACCTTCTTCATACGCCCGGGCCTGAATGTCCATGAGATCGGCCGCAGACAGACGAATGTTCACGCGTCGACTCTTTACAAACGTCGCACGTGCAGCCTCGCGGAACGCGGCGAGCTGTGCCTTTGTGGGACGCACCGAAACCAATGTGCCCTTTTCGTAGGCAGCCAGTATTTCTCGTTCGTAACGGTCAAGACTTTTCATCTGGATCTTCCATTTCCAAATAGTCGCGCGTTGCCTTCCGGCTCGGAATGACGGTCTTTAGGAAGTAGTGTTCTTCTTCCTCGACCGATGGAACGAGGAACACATACTCCCGATAGACCACAACCAGCACTACCTGACCCGGATAACGCCTTCGATTCGGATGGACCAGGATGTCCTTGAGCCCACCCTCCTCCACTGCGAGAACGATCTCCTCGAAAGAGATGCCGCGCGCCGACTTCAGGCGCTCGTTCTTAGCCGGGTCCCACCGGAACGGCTTCACGCAGGAAGTGTACTCGGACGTGTGCCTTTTGTCATCAGGCCGCCAAGTGGCGGGTGGTCACGTCAACGTTCGCGACCAGGCGCGGCTATCGGAGCCCGCGCAGCGACTGATGAAGATCCGCGGGATCGGGGCCACCACGGCGCTGGCGATCGTCGCCACCGTGGGCGATGCGCGCGAGCAGGCGGTGCAGCCGTTGCAGGAGCACCTCGGCCGCGTGCGCGCGCTGCACCAGCGCGACCTTGCCGACGGTCACGGCGCAGTGAGCCTGCCGGACGCGCTCGCGAGGAAGTATCCGAGCGCCGCGCGGCAATGGGCGTGGCAGTTCGTCTTCCCATCCCAGAATTTGTCGGCAGATCCCGAGTCGGGCGTGGTTCGGCGTCATCACATCTTTCCCGACACCCTGCAACGCGCAGCCAAGGAAGCTGCCCGAGCGGCCCGCATCGTCAAACCGGTGAGTTGCCACACGCTGCGCCACTCGTTCGCGACGCACTTGCTCGAAGCCGGCCACGACATCCGCACGGTGCAGGAGCTGCTCGGTCACAGCGAAGTCGGCACGACGATGATCTACACGCACGTGCTCAACAAGGGCGAGCGTGGCGTGGCGGGCCCGCTGGATCGCCATGTTCGAGGCTGAAAATCATGAACTTGCGATCCTGAGGCCGCAAATTGCGACCTCAAGTTGGGATGACGATGCGGCCGGTTGAACGTATCGCGTCACGGATTCTCATGGTGCGGGGGCAGCGCGTGATACTCGATGCCGACCTGGCGGCGCTGTACGGCGTCACCACCAAACGGCTGAACGAGCAGGTGAAGCGCAACCGGGCCCGATTTCCCGGGGATTTCGTCTTCCGGCTGACAGCATCGGAGACAGCCGAGGTGGTCGCAAATTGCGACCACCTTGCCCGGCTGCGCTTTTCCCCGGCTACTCCCTTTGCGTTCACGGAACATGGTGCGCTGATGGCTTCGGCCGTTCTGAATACGTCCCGCGCAGTGGACGTGAGCATCTACGTCGTCCGCGCGTTCGTGCGGATGCGCGAATCGCTCAGGGGCCACAAAGCATTGGCAATGCGGCTGGACGAACTGGAAAGCAAGGTCGGCACGCACGATCGCGCCATCGGACAGATCCTTCAGGCGATAAGACAACTTACGCAGCCCGCCGAGGCCCCGAAGCGACGGCGCATCGGCTTCCTTTGGCGAAATGCCGGACGCGACGACAAGAGCGGGACGGCGCCCCGCTTACAATTACGCCATGAGCGTTCCCTTCTCCTGGCAGTTCCCCTATACCTGGTCGCGCAAGCCCCTGTTCGCGAGGAACGTGGTGTGCACGTCGCAGCCGCTCGCCGCGCAGGCGGGCCTGCAGATGCTCGCCGCGGGCGGCAGCGCGGTGGACGCGATCCTCGCCACGGCGATCACGCTGACGCTGGTGGAGCCCGTCTCCAACGGCATCGGCTCGGACGCCTACGCAATCGTCTGGGACGGCAAGCAGCTGCACGGCCTCAACGCCTCTGGGCGCTCGCCGGCCGCGTGGTCGCCGGAATACTTCGCCAAGGAAGGCAAAGTACCGGTGCGCGGCTGGAACTCGGTGAGCGTGCCGGGCTGCGTGCAGGCCTGGGTGGACCTGCACGCCAAGTTCGGCAAGCTGCCCTTCGAGAAGCTCTTCGAGGCGGCGATCCGCTACGGGCGCGAGGGCTTCATGGTGTCGCCGACCATCGCCAGGCAGTGGGCCGCGCAGGTGCCCGAGCTGAAGGTGCAGCCGGGCTTCGCCGAGGCGTTCATACCGGGCGGGCGGCCGCCGGCCATCGGCGAAGTCTTCAAGTGGATGGATCACGCGGCGACGCTGGAGAAGATCGCCGCGACGCGCGGCAAGGCGTTCTACAGCGGCGACGTGGCCGAGAAGATCGAGGCGCACGCGAAGCAGCACGGCGGCGAGATGCGGGTCTCGGACCTCGCCGCGCACAAGTCCGAATGGGTCGACACGCTACAGCACGACTACCGCGGCTACACCATCCACGAGATCCCGCCCAACGGCCAGGGCATCGTCGCGCTGATCGCGCTCGGCATCCTCGAGCACTTCGACATGGCCTCGATCCCGGTGGACTCCACCGAGAGCTTCCACCTGCAGATCGAGGCGGTGAAGCTCGCCTTCGCCGACGCGCTTGCCTACGTGGCGGATATCGATTGCATGCCTTTCAAGCCGGAGAAATTGCTGGACAGGAATTATCTGGCGTCCAGGGCAAAATTGATCGATAGAAAAAAAGCGCAACCCTTTTCCGCCGGCGAGCCGCCGCAGGGCGGCACGGTGTACCTCACCGCGGCCGATGCCTCGGGGATGATGGTGTCGATGATCCAGTCGAACTATATGGGCTTCGGCTCCGGCGTCGTGGTGCCGGGCACGGGGGTGTCGCTGCAGAACCGCGCGGCGACTTTCGTGATGACCGAGGGCCACCCGAACCGCGTGGGGCCGAAGAAGAAGCCCTACCAGACCATCATCCCGGGCTTCGTGACCAAGGACGGCAAGCCGGTGATGAGCTTCGGCGTGATGGGCGGCACCATGCAGCCGCAGGGCCACGCGCAGGTGATGGTGCGCATCGCCGACTACGGGCAGAACCCGCAGGCGGCCTGCGACGGCCCGCGCTTCCGCTGGGTGCAGGGCATGGACGTGAGCGTGGAGGACAACTTCCCGCCCAAGGTGGTCGAGGAACTGCGCGCGCGCGGCCACCGCATCGTCACCGTGGACGACTACAACCAGTTCGGCAGCGGCCAGATGATCTGGCAGATGGACGGCGGCTGGCTGGCGGCGAGCGACCCCCGGCGCGACGGCCAGGCCGCCGGGTTCTAAATGGGGTCAGAGCAACATTTCAGCTTCTTGAAATGTTGCTCTGACCCCCTTTTCTTGGAGCAAGGATGCTGACGATCTGGGGCCGGGTGAACTCGGTCAACGTGAAGAAGGTGCTCTGGTGCCTGGACGAGCTGAGCCTGCAGTACGAGCGCATCGACGCCGGGATGCAGTACGGCGTGGTGAACACGCCCGAGTACCGCAGGATGAACCCGAACGGCCTGGTGCCGACGCTGGACGAGGACGGCTTCATCCTATGGGAGTCGCATACCATCGTGCGCTACCTGGCCGATAAGTACGGCAAGGGCGTGCTGCGGCCGATGGAGCTGGAGCCGCGCTCGGTCGCCCACCAGTGGATGGACTGGGCGTTCTCGTTCCAGGGCAGCGTGCGCGACGCGTTCTGGAACCTGATCCGCACGCCCGCGGAGAAGCGCGACGCGAAAGCGATCGAGGCCTCGCGCGTGAAATCGGGCGAGATGGCGAAGATCCTCGATGCGGCGCTCGCCGACCGCATGTACGTCGCCGGGGCCTTCTCCATGGGCGACATCCCGATCGGCGCCGAGGTGCAGCGCTGGATGCGGCTGCCCATGGAGCGACCGAAGCTGCCGAGCCTCGAGGCCTGGTTCGAGCGCCTGTGCGCGCGCCCGGCGTTCAAAAAGAACGTGGATATTCCTCTCACGTGATGGCAAAGCCGGCGCAGAAAATCGCCATCGTCACGGGCGCGGCGAGCGGCATCGGCCTGGCCTGCGCCGAGCGCCTCGCCGCCGACGGTATGAAAGTCGTGCTCGCGGACACGAACGAAAAGGCGGGCACCGAGCACGCGAAACGACTGGCCGGCGATTTTGTTCTCTGCGATCTGACGAAAAGATCCGGTTGCAGGCAATTGGTCGACGCAACGCTCAGGAAGCACGGCACCGTGCACGTGCTCGTCAACAACGCGGGCTACCAGCACGTCTCGCCGATCGAGGATTTCCCCGAGGACCAGTGGGAGCGCATGATCGCGCTGATGCTCACCGCGCCGTTCCTGCTCACGCGCTATTGCTGGCCCGCGATGAAGCGGCAGAAGTGGGGCCGCGTGGTGAACATCGGCTCGATTCACGCGGTGATCGCCTCGCCGTTCAAGGTCGGCTACATCGCCGCCAAGCACGGCCTGGTGGGCCTCACGCGCACCGCGGCGCTCGAAGGCGGCGAATACGGCATCACGGTGAACGCCATCTGCCCGGCCTACGTGCGCACGCCGCTCGTGGACAACCAGATCGCCGACCAGGCGAAAGCGAACAACCTGTCGGAACAGGAAGTGATCGAGAAGATCATGCTCGCGCCCGCGGCGGTGAAGCGCCTGATCGAGCCGGCCGAGGTGGCCGGCTTCGCCGCCTACCTGTGCAGCGACGCCGCCGGCACCATCACGGGCTCGGCTTTGACAATGGACCTCGGTTGGACGGCGCGCTAGCCGCGTAGCGCTTCACCTGCGCGTAGAAGCGCTCCAGGTCACCGTCGTTCTCCTTGAGGATGTGCTCGAACTCGTTCACGAGCTCGGTGTAGGTCGCGAACGAGGCGAGGAAGGCGTTGTTGGGAACGACGTCCTTGAGCCGCCCCGAGAGCTTCTGCCTGAGGGCCGCGAGCTCCTGCTGCTTGCGCTCGCGCATCGCTTCGACCGCGATCCTCGAGCGGTAGAGCTTCTCCAGGCGCGCGCGCGCCTGCTGGATCTCGGCCACCAGCTGCCGCTGGCGCTCCTCGGCCGCGAGCCAGTCGGCGAGGCCGCGGCCGGTGGCGAGCAGCCAGCGCCGCAGGCCCTCGCGCTCGACCGCCACCGCGAAGGACTCGTTGAAGGTCGAGTCGTCCTGGACGTAGGCCACCTGGTGCGCGAGCTCGTGGAAGATCAGGCGCGCGAGCTCCGCGTCCGGGAAGCGGATGAAGCTCGAGAGCAGCGGGTCGTCGAGGCGGCCGAGCGTGGAGTAGGCGGGCACGCCGTAGACGTGCACGTCGTAGCCGCCCGCGCGCAGCTCCGCGGCGTGGCGCTCGGTGTCGGCTTGCGCGAAGAAGCCTCGGTAGGACACGCAGCCCGCCACCGGGAAGCAGGACTGCAGCGGCGCGAGCGCGAACTCCGGCGCCGCCACCACGTTCCACACCGCGTAAGGCCGGCCGATGTCGGCGTAGCTGCGGTAGCTGCCGTTGTCCGGGAGCTTCAGCTCGCGGCTCGCGTAGTCGCGGATCGAGCGCGCGAGAACGAGTCGCTCGCGCAGGGCGGGCGACGCCGCCTGGTCCGCGAGCAGGGCCTCGACCGGGCGCGTGCTCGCCATCAGCGAAACCTGCCCGCTCACCGCCTGCGCGTAGTAGGCGAGCGTCTCGCAGCCCGAGAGCAGAACAGCGGCCAGCAGGCTAATGAGCTGGCGCAGAAAACCTCCCGTCGGTGAGGAACGCCGCGACCTGCCCGGCCACGCGCGCCGACACCAGCATCGCGCTGTGCCCGACCGGCAGCGCTACGCGCTCGGTCATGCCCTCCACGGTCGTTTCCCCGAGCGCGACCACGCCGTCGTTCACGCCGGGCAGCGGCCCGAACAGGCGCCCGAGGCCGAGCGGCAGAGTGCCCGCGATGACGCCGAGCGCCTCGGGCCGGGTCCAGCGCGCCGTGCCCCGTTCGCGCCAGAGACCCTCGCTTTCGCCGAGCAGCCAGCGCCCGCCCGGGTAGCGCGCGAGGCGCCGGCCCGCATAGCAGCCGTTGACCGGCGAGCCGAGCAGCACCACGCGGCCCGCCGGCATCCGCGGCTCGCGCAGCAGGGCTTCCAGGATCACCAGGCCGCCCAGGCTGTGGCCCACGAAGTGCGCCGGGCCGCCGCCCGCCGGCACGTCGCGCGC
>JBASCW010000173.1:0-24782 GCA_049651845.1 Burkholderiales bacterium
CCAGCGTCTCGGCGGCGACGCGCGAGGTCTTGTCCTGCTTTAGAATCGCATCGAGCACCGCGTCGGAAATCTGGTCGGCGACCTTGTCCGGATGGCCCTCGGAAACCGACTCGGAAGTGAAGAGAAAGTCTGCCATGCGTTGCTCCCCGTCAATGGGCGATTCGCGCCGGTTGCTGGCCCGGTCAGTCCCGGCGCCGCGTGATCGAAAAGGTTTCGTCCCAGAACCACAGCCCGCCGTGCTTCCTCAGCACGTCGCGCGTCACGTCGAGATACTTCCGGCTGCCGAGCACCTCGTCGAGGCGGGCGTCCTCGATTTGGCCAACATAAATCGCGGCGTTCCAGGCGGCGAAAAGCGTCGAGGTGCCGATGGTCTCGTCGACCTCCGATGGGAGCGTGTGCATGGCGTAGCGGAACAGCGCGCGCTCGTCCGGCTGCCCGTTGAACTTCATGCCCCGGGCGCCCTGTCCAAGCGCCTCGCGAGTAGCCTTGAGCATCTGGTGGCGATCGTGGACGAACGGATTCTCTCCGGGCCATATTCCCTGGACAATCTCGTGCCCCGGATCGCCACCATGGGAGTGCACTGCGATCAGCCGTCCGCCAGGCGCGAGACTGTTGGCGAGCGGCGCAATGACCTTCGCCGCCTTGAATTCGAGCGGCGCCCGCAGGCGGTAGGGCTGCGAGGCGATCACCAGATCGTAGTCGGCTTGCGGCGCTGCGCGGCGCGGAATCACGGGGGTCAGCTGGAACCTGTGGTCCTCGCGGTAGAGCACGAGAACCGTGGGGCGCACGTAGACCGGATTGCCGGTCCCCTTGCTCACGGAAACACGCCAGTTCTCCGCCAAGAACGGCTGAAGCGCGGCGATCTGCGCCTCGAAGTCGCGCGACGTCGCTCCTGTCAGCGGCACTTCGCGCCAGACGAGCGAGGACGCCGCTGCCATGGCGTGGGGCGTGAGCCAAGGCGCCTCCTTGTAGTACAGATTCGTCAGGACGAGCACGGTCGAAGGGTGCTCGAAAAACCTGTCCGGCATCCTCTCCAGGGTCAGGCGGACGTCCTCTAGGCTGATCTCCTTGCCGACAATGTAGAACGGCAGCGTCGGGAAACGCTGGTGCATCCAGCGCATGACGCGGGTGAGCACGGTGCCGTCTCCGACGCCAGCATCGAACAGCCTCAAGGCCGGTGGCGTGGGACGAACGCCTGGCAGTTCCGCTGCAATTCGGTCGGCGACCGCCGACTTCTCCGCGCAGGTGTTCACGAACAGGAGATATTTCTGCCTGTTGTCGTAGAAGCGGAAATTGCGGTCGTTCGGCGCGCTTTCGCGCGGCGCGCGCTCCGCGCCAACCTTGATTCTCTCGGCGACCGCCTTTGCGTTGTTTGTCGTTCCCATCGCCGCTCCTGCGCATTCGCCGTCGTTAGCAAGCCCGGCCGGGCTGCCTGGCGCGCAACTTGCGCTCGCTATCGGCCTGCTGCGGCGAATTCCGCCGCGGAAATCGTGTTTTGCAACAGCATGGCTATGGTCATCGGGCCCACTCCGCCCGGAACCGGCGTAATGTGCGAAGCGCGGTTCACCGCGCTCGCGAATTCGACATCGCCGACAATTGATCCATCGGGCCGGCGATTGATGCCTACGTCGATCACCACGGACCCTTCTTTCACCATGTCGCCCGTCACCATCGCCGGGCGGCCCGCGGCAACCACCAGGATGTCCGCCTGGCGCGTCAGCGCAGCAACGTCCGGTGTCTTCGAATGACACACGCTGACCGTGGCGTCGCGCCGCAAGAGCAGCATCGCCATAGGCTTGCCGACGATGTTGCTGCGGCCGAGGATCACCGCATGGCGGCCTTCCGGGCGAATCGCCTCGCTCTCGAGCATGGTCATCACGCCGGCTGGGGTGCAGGGCGAAAACCGCGGAGTCCCGGTCGCGAGCAGTCCGACGTTGACCGGATGGAATCCGTCCACGTCTTTCTCCGGCGCGATCGCTTGCATCGCGCGCGCGCTCGCAATATGTGCTGGCAGCGGCAGCTGAACGAGAATGCCGTGGATCCGCGGGTTGGTATTGAGCTTGCGAATTCTCTCGAGCAACTCAGCTTCGCTCGATGAATCGCGCATCTCGTGCACTTCGGCGTGCAGGCCGACTTCGGCGCAGCTGCGTCGCTTATTGCGGACGTAGACGTGAGAGGCCGGATCGTCTCCGACCGCGATCACGGCGAGTCCCGGCGTGATGCCGCGGGCGCGGCGCAGTTCGGCCAGGCGTTTGCCGCACCGCGCCCTGGTCTCCCTCGATAGGGCGACGCCGTCAATGATCTTGGCTAGCACGGTCGATTCACCGTCTAGCGAGGGATCGCTGCATTCTCGGCCCGCAGCGTCAAACGGGAATCTTCAAGGCCAGCCGGGAGGTGAGAACACCGGTGCTGAGCCCGATCGTGCGAAGGCCGCCGAAGAAACGCGCATGCTCGATCTTGCAGCAACGGTCCATGACCACTTCCAGGCCGGCATCGCGGGCGATCTTCGCCGCTTCCTCGCTAATCACGCCGAGCTGCAACCAGAGCACCTTGGCCTTGATCTTTACCGCTTGCCGCGCGATTTCCGGCGTCTCGGACGCCGGACGAAAGACATCGACGATGTCCACCGGGCGGTCGATTTCATCCACGCGCCCGTAGACCCTCTGGTCGAGGATGGTCTTGCCCGCCTGCGAAGGGTTGACCGGAATGATGTTGTACCCGTTGGCGCCAAGATAAATACCCGCGAACGAACTGGGCTGATACGGGTTTGACGACAATCCGACCATCGCGATATTGCGGTAGGTCGTCAGAATCCGGAGCCGGTCGTAGGCCGTTCCGCCGAGCTGGGTGCGATCTCCTACAGCCATTTGTCTCCCCTCCCTCTATCTTTGGTATGGAGCGCCGAAGGCCTTGCTGAGCAGGCTGTGCCCGCTTGGCTCGTCCTCCTCATGGCCGGCCATCGCGAGAGTTTCTGTCCGCGGCGCCGCCTGCTGGGACTTTTCGAGCGCCTGTCCCAGATCCCAGAGGATGTCGTCGACCTCCTCGATGCCCACGGAGATCCGGATCATCTCCGGACCGATCCCGCATGCGGCCAACTCCGCGTCGGTGAGCTGCTGATGCGTCGTCGAGGCGGGATGAATGATGAGGCTCTTGCAGTCGCCCACATTGGCAAGGTGCGAGAACAGCTGAACGTTTTCGATCAGCTTTTTGCCTGCGTCCCGGCCTCCCTTGATGCCGAAGGTGAAGATCGCTCCCGGCCCCTTCGGCAGATACTTCAGGGACAGCTTGTGATACGGGCTGTGCGGCAGGCCGGGGTAGTTCACCCACTGGACCGCCTTGTGTGCATGGAGAAACTCGGCCACCCGGCGAGCGTTCGCCACGTGCCGCTCCATGCGCACGTGGAGCGTCTCCAGTCCCTGCAGCATGAGAAAGGCGTTGAACGCGCTCTGGCAAGGGCCGTAGTCCCTGAGCATTTCCGTGCGGGCCTTCATCAGCCAGCCGAAGTCGCCGAAGTATTCGAAGAAGCGCAGATTGTGATAGCCCTTGGAGGGCTCGGTCATGCCGGGGAACTTGCCGTTGTTCCAGGGGAAGCGGCCGGCATCGACGATCACGCCGCCCATGGTCGTGCCGTGGCCGCAGATCCACTTGGTGGCCGAATGCACCACGATGTCGGCGCCCCAATCCAGCGGCCGGCAGCAATAGGGGCTGGGAAAGGTGTTGTCGACCACGAGCGGGATGCCGTTGTCGTGGGCGATTCCGGCGAGCGCCTCGATATCGAGGACATCGATCTTGGGGTTGCCGAGCGTTTCGGCGAAGATGCACTTGGTCTTGGGCGTGATCGCCCGCTTGACGGCATCCAGGTCGCTGATGTTCACGAAAACGGCGTTGATGCCGACCTTGCGGAAGGTGACATCGAATTGATTTACGGTACCGCCGTACAGGGTGCTGGATGCGATGAATTCGTCCCCTGCGTCCATCAGCGAGAACAACGCGATGTGCTGGGCGGCCTGACCGGACGAGGTCGCGACGGCGCCGATGCCGTTCTCCAGGGCGGCGATCCGCTCCTCGAACACGGCGACGGTGGGATTCATGATGCGCGAGTAGATGTTGCCGAAACGCTGCAGCGCAAACAGATTCGCCGCCTGATCGGAATCCTCGAAAATATAGGCGCTGGTCTGGTAGATCGGCACCGCGCGCGCGCCGGTGACCGGATCCGGGCGCTGCCCGGCATGGACCGCGAGCGTACTGAAGCCGAACTGCCTTTCGTTCGGTACGCCGGGCTTTCCCGGGGCCGCCCGGCCGAGCGGCCGATCCTTGTCGAATCCGCCTGTCAGTTTCGTGGTCATTTGAATCCAGTTCCTCCCCAAAAGGTATTGTTCGCCGCGCTCCGGGCCGATACGCGCAGCGACATTACAGCGGGAGGCAGGGCAAGGGAACTGGGGCGATTCCGTCCGCCGCTGAGGCAATCACCCGGTCGGACCCGGGAAACTACCTGAGAGACCCCGGCCGCCGATGCCGGTCAGCGGCGCGCGCGGCGCAGGTCGAGCACCTGCTTGACCAAATGCGGCACCGTGGGCGCGGCCATCTTCTGCATTACATTGGCGCGATAGGTCTCTACGGTCTTGGCCGAAAGCCCGAGCGAGCGGGCGATCGATTTGTTGGTCTGGCCCTCGATCAGCAAATCGAGCACCTCGCGCTCGCGCGCGCTGAGCGAGGCGTAGCGTGCCGCCGCGCCGGCCTGCGCCGCGGTGTGGCGGCGGGTCTCGGCGTCGAGCGCGAGCGCCTTGTGCACGAGATCGAGCATCCGCTGGTCGTCGAACGGTTTCTCGATGAAATCGATGGCACCCCCCTTGAGCGCCCGTACCGCGGTCTGGACGCCCCCGTGCCCGGTGACAAATATGATCGGCAGCGAAACGCCCTGCCCCTTCAGGCGATCCTGCAGTTCCAGCCCGCTCATCTCCGGCATGCGCACGTCGAGCACCAGGCAGCCCGCGCGCTCTGGCCGGTAGCACGCCAGGAAATCGCTGGCGGCCGAAAACGTCTCCACCCGCAGCCCCACCGACTCGATCAGCCAGCGCAGCGACTCGGCGACGGCCACCTCATCGTCCACGATGAAGACCGTGGGATCGCCGGGCGCGTCAGTCCGCGGCAGCGGCGGGGAGGGAGAAGACGAACGTCGTTCCATGGGCTGAGGTCTGCTCGACCGCGATCCGGCCGCCGTGCGCATCGACGATGGAGCGCGCAATCGCGAGTCCCATCCCCAGGCCGTCGGACTTGGTGGTGACGAACGGATCGAAAACATCGCCGAACTCCCTCGGCGGCAGGCCGGGGCCGGAGTCGCTTACCACCACTTCGACGCCGTTCGCGCCGTTCCTGCGCGTGGCGACCGAGAGTTCCCTATCGCGGCCATTGGTGGCCGCCATGGCCTCGATCGCGTTGCGGACCAGGTTGAGAATCACCTGCTCCATCTCGATCGGCACGATCTCGACACGCGGCAGGCCTTCGGCGAGCGCGACGCTCGAGAGGATCGCCTGCCGGCGCAGTTCCGCCTGCATGAAGGCGAATACCCCCCGCACGACCTCGTTAAGGTCGTGCCGCTGGCGCGGTGTCGGCTCCTTGCGCAGGAAGTTGCGGATGTTGCGGATGATCCGGGCGGCGCGGTCGGCCTCGCTCGAGGCCGCCTCCAGCGAGTCGATCACCTCGTCGATCGAGCCTTGCGCCGACCGGAGCCGCCTGATCGCGCCGCGCGAGTAATTGATGATTGCGGTAAGCGGCTGGTTGAGCTCGTGCGCGATGGTCGTTGCCATTTCCCCCATCGAGTGCATGCGCAGCAGCCGCGCCACGGCGATCCGGTGCTGGCGCTCTTGTTCTTCGGCGTTTCTGCGGTCGGTGATGTTGCGCGTAAAGCCGAGCAACGCCCAGATCGAGCCGTCGCGGTCGCGCAGGGGCACGGCATGGGTCTTCATCCAGCGCTCCCTCCCGGACCGCGCGATCAACCGGAACTCGAGGGTCGCCGTCCCGCCGCGAAATACCCGCTCAGTCATCTCGGCGTACTTTGCGCGCCATTCGGGGGCGATGTAGCCGTACGCGGACTTGCCGACGATGTCCTCCCGGCGCTTTGCTTCGATGATCGCCAATCCCGCCGGATTCATGTCGAGGATCGTTCCGTCCGCCGTGTGGATCTTGACGCATTCGGGCTCCGACTCGATGACCATCTTGAGGCGCTGCTTCTGGTCCGCGAGCGTCCGCTCGATCTCGCAGCGCTCCGCAACTTCGCGCGCCATCGCCACTTCGGCCTTGCGCAGCCGTCTCGAGACGTCGCCGCTGCGCAGAAGCGCCCAAACGGCAAGAATCGAGGTGCCCAGCGCGAGCCCGTAAATCCCCGTCGCCGGCGCGGCGAGCGCCCAGGCGCCGGCGATCGCGACCGGAACCGCCGCGATCGTCCATGAATCGCGCAATGGTTTGGATTCCATGGCCCCTCCTCACGAGACATCCACCGGCACTGCATCCAAGCGGACGATGGGAGCGCTCCGGAGGCGATTAGGGGAATATCCTCTAGCACTGGGACAACATCCCTAATTGACCGGCCGCCAGCGCTTCACTAACTTGGTCCAAGGTACCTGTTAGTCCGCTGTCTTTCAATTTCCACTTTAGCATATGAGAGAGAGCGAACGAGTTGATCCGTGGCCTGCCGTTCGCGGCTGTCCGCGGCCTCAAGGAGGGAGGGCGCCGGCTTGCACCCGGGCCGGGCGCGAGCGACATGGATTTTCCAGTGGCGGGAGTCACGGTGTCCCCCCTCGTACCCTTCGGGTGGGCGATTTTCGTCGGCGTCGTGTTCTCGGTCGTGGGCGCGGCAGGGGGGATCTTGGCGGTCGTCGGTCACATCTCCGTACTCGGGCTTGCCGACGCCAACATGGTCAAGACCATGAGCCAGGTGGTCACGATCGTTAGTCCGCTTTGTTCGGTTCCGCTCTATCATCGGCAGCGCCGGGTCATTTTTTTCCTGGGTCTGTTGTTCGGGGCCGGAGGAATCGCCGGCGCGCTTGTCGGCTCTTGGGCGTCGACACGATATCTCCCCGATCTGCGCGCATATCGACAGGTGTTCGGCCTGCTCACCCTTGCCGTTGCCGGGCGGCTCCTGTACGAGCTTGCGCCGCGATATCGCGCGTCGCAGGGCGTGCTGGAGCGATCTGTTGCGGCGTTCGAATTCGCGATGGCGCGGTGTCGGGACGAGGGGCGGCTCGGCGAGATGAAAAGGCTCGGCGTGCGCATGCTCGAGCGAAGCGTCTCAGTGGTCCGGTTCCAGTTTTTCGGCGAAACGTTCTCGTTCAACCCGTCGGTCGCCGTGATCGCCGGCCTTGCGGTGGGCGTCGTTTCCTCTTCGTTCGGTGTCGGCGGCGGTTTTCTGCTCGTGCCATTCCTGGTTTCCATATTTAAGTTCCCGGTTTTCATCGTTGCCGGGACCGCGGTCTTCTCCGTTCTCCTCTCCTCCACGGCCAGCGTCGGGAACTACCTCAATCTGGGAAGCCGGATCGACTGGCCTTTGATGGCGATCGAGGTTGCCGGCGTGGCGCTGGGTTCCCTCGCGGGTCCGTACCTTTCGACGTTCATGAAAGGCCTGTGGCTGCGCTCGGCGCTAACCTTGATTCTGATCTATATAGGGATGGGGTACGTCTTTGGTGAATTCATTCACGCCCACCTCGGGTTCCGTGTCATCTGAACCGCGCTCGTTGCCGGGGGGCGACGAGAGCCCGCTGCGCCCTCCGGCCATCGCGAGGGTGCTTACTATCAATGTAATTCACGGGTACAACGGCCCGTAACGTGCGAAACCGCAGATTCTGGATGATGTGGGTTGGTTACATCGGCGCCGCAGTGCTGTGGTACGCCAGCGTCAAATGGCTGCCATTCGAATCGTTCCGGCGCTTGCCCGACCCTGTTGCGGTGGCGACCGAGTGGCTCAGCCGCGACCCGACCTTCGGCATCTCGATCTTCACGACGACATATTACAAGCACGTCCTGTACAGCGTCTATCGGGCTACGGCGGCGTTTCTCCTCGCCACGCTGTTGGGCGTGGCGCTGGGAATATGCATGGGGTGGAGCAAGAATTTCAACAGCTTCGCATCTGCGCTGCTGGGTCTGCTGCGGCCGGTGCCGCCGCTTGCGTGGGTACCGCTCGCGATCCTGATTTTTGCGGGCGCCGAGAGCGCCGTGATCTTCGTCACTTTCCTGGTTGCTTTCTTTGCAACCGCGCTCAACACCCTTGTGGGCGTGAAATCGATCGACCCGGATTACTTCCGGGCCGCCGCCTGCCTGGGCGCGAGCCGCAAGGACGTCCTGCTCGACGTGATCGTTCCCGGTGCGCTGCCCAACATTTTTACCGGGCTGCAGATCGCCATGGGGGCCGCGTGGTTCTCGCTGGCCGCGGGGGAGATGATCGCCGCGCAGTACGGATTGGGGTTCCTGATCATGGAGTCCTACAACCTCGTGCAATTTCCCACCATCGTGATCGCCATGGCCACGCTCGGATTCCTAGGATATCTGAGCAGCGCGCTGATCCGGGCTCTGGGCAATCGGCTGATGCGCTGGCGGGAACAGAGCATCGGATTCGGCGCGTGAACGCGTCCGCTCCCGTTACGCCTTTTGATCGTCCTGTGGAGGAGGTCCCGGAGCCACCTGCCGTCGGATCGCTCTCCATTCGCGAAGTGGGCAAGACCTACGACCCTGATGGCGCTTGCGTGGAGGCGCTCAGAAATTGCAGCGCGGAAATAAGGTCGGGGGAGTTCGTCGCCATAGTGGGGCCGTCGGGGTGCGGCAAAAGCACCCTGCTCAACATGATCGCCGGCTTCGACACCGTCAGTTCCGGCCGGATCGATCTGGACGGGCGCGTGCTGGCGAGCGCCGAGCGACCGCCGTTGCCCGGACCGGATCGGGTTGTGGTGTTTCAGCACGGGGCCCTGTTTCCCTGGAAGACCGTGCTGGAAAATGTGATCTACGGGCCGGTGCGCCAGAAGGTTCTTTCGCGTGCGCAGGCCGAAAAAAAAGCCATTGGCCTGCTTCACAATTGCGGCGGCCTCGATGCGGTCGCCGGTTCCTATCCGGCTCAGCTTTCGTCGGGCATGCAACGCCGGGTGGAGATCGTGCGCGCGCTCATGAACGAGCCCAAAGTGCTCCTCCTCGATGAGCCGTTCCGGGCCATGGATACCGTCTCGAAGGCCATCATGCACCAGCATCTGCTGGACATGTATCGCTTGTACCGAAAGACCGTCATTTTCATTACCCATGACCTGGAAGAAGCGATCTACCTCGCGGACACGGTGATCGTCATGACCACGCGGCCGGGAATGGTCAAACAGGTCATCGATGTGGGGTTGCCGCGGCCCCGCGTTCTGAAGATGCTGTATTCCGACGAGTACATGCGCTTGAAGCGGGATGCGGCCGAGAGCGTTCACGAAGAGGCGAGAAAAGCGTTTGAGCGAGGGGAGCGGGAACAGGCGTGAAGGACGAGCTCAGTTCGCTCCTGAGCCAGGCGCCTTCGCGGCGCAGGCCCTCGCCCCTGTCGCGGTGGGCCGGGCGCGTCAACTGGCGCGGAGCGATATCCGTGGCCGGATTTCTTTTGCTGTGGGAGTTGCTGGTGCGCCTCGGGGTGCCGGGCTTCGGGGGGATCCCGGCGCTTGCCGAGGTATCGAGAAGTTTCTGGGACAAGTATGTCGCAAGTCCGAACTACTGGCAGTCTTGGCTCGTGAGCTGCGAGCGCGTCGGGTATGGTTTCATCGTATCGCAGCTGCTCGGCATACCACTTGGCTTGCTGCTGGGTACCCGCAGGATGTTTCGCGAGATCGTCTACCCGCTCGTTGAGTTGCTGCGGCCCATTCCACCGCTTGCATGGGTGCCGCTGTCGATCCTGTTCTGGCCGACCGCCGAGCTCTCGATCGTGTTCATCACGTTTATCGGCCCCTTCTTCATCATCGTCATCAACGTGCACGACGGCGTCCGCGACATCAGGAAAGAGCACCTGTGGCTCGCGCGCTCCCTGGGCGCCAAGCCCGGGGACATCTTCCGGCGGATCATCCTGCCGTCCGTGATCCCCTGCATCGCGGTCGGCATGACCCTCGGGATTGCGGTGGCCTGGAACGTGGTGATCGCGGCGGAAATGATCGCCAGCAGCGCCGGCCTGGGGCGGCTCACCTGGGAGGGGTACGTGAGCCATACGGGCACCACCGTGATCATCGGAATGATCAGCATCGGCGTGGCCGGGTATCTGTCCACCCTCGTCGTGAGCTATGCGGAAAGGAAAATGATGCCATGGCAAAAGTGACCGGGCACCAGGGCGCCGCCGCGCCCGGCACGAAACTGTCGGGCAAAACGAGGGCGGTCGGGTTGCGCAAGTGGTATCACCGCCCATCGCAACCGCCGGTGCGCGTCCTGGAGGACTGCTCGATAGACATCGAGCCGGGAAAACTCACCGTGCTCATGGGAGTCTCCGGTTGCGGCAAAAGCACGCTCGCCTACCTGCTGGCGGGACACGTGCAACCGGACGCGGGGACCTTGACCATCGACGACCGGCCGATCGAAGCCGCCGGCCCGGACCGGATCCTGGTGTTTCAGGAAACCGCGCTGTGGCACTGGATGACGGTGCTCGACAACGTGCTGTTCGGACCACTGGCATCTTCGTCCATGACGGAGGCGGAGGCGAAGGCCAAGGCCATCATGCTGCTGGCGAAGTTCGGCGTGCTCGATTTCAAGGACAAGTATCCGGGACAGCTTTCCGGCGGCATGAAGCGGCGCGTCGAGCTCGCGCAGGCGCTGATCAACAATCCCAGGCTGATGATCCTCGACGAGCCGTTCAGGGGCCTCGACGTGATGACGCGCGAGCTGATGCAGGAGTACTACCTGAAGCTGTTCGAGGAGACGCGCCTGACGACGCTGTTCATCACCTCGGAGCTGGAGGAGGCGATCTTTCTCGCGGACCGGGTTCTGGTCATGTCCGGGTCTCCGGCCAGGATAGTGAAAACCGAGGAAGTGGACCTGCCTCATCCCCGGAAATTCGAAGTGCTGATCAGCGAGCGCTATATTGAAATCAAGAAGTCGCTCATGGAGACGCTGTACGGCCATGGCAGCGTCGAAGCGATCGTACCGTCTGGAAACGACGGGGACAGTGGCCAGGGCAGACGGTAGACAAATCACGCGGAGGGGGACATATGAAGACCAGAACGGTAGTGAGCATGCTTGTCGGGGCAATCGTTGCCGGAGCCGCGTTCATCGGTACGGCACTCGCAGCCAAGCCGGTGGAAATCACCTATGGCTACCATCCATACTGGACGGGTGCCTGGTACGGCGTGATCCTGAAGACAAAGGAACTGTGGAAGAAGCACCTTCCGGCCGGCAGCACCGTGAAATTTGAACCCCACCTCACGGGTCCGCCGATGATCAACGCGATGCTCGCGGACAAGATGCAAATCGGCACGATGGGCGACATGCCCTCGCTGGTGCTCACCACCAAGGGTAAAATCGCGGACTTGCGGCTGGTATCGGTGACGATGTTCAGCAACGGGCAGAATTGCAACAAGTTGCTGGTCGGCAAGAGCGCCCCGCGATTCACGGATTACAGGGACGCGATGAAGTGGATGAGCGGCAAGCCGTTCGCCTACCACAAGGGGACGTGCTCCAACCGGTCCACGGAATCGATCATCGCCAAGGGCGGCTTCAAGCCCTCCGAGATCCTGATCATGCCGATCGAGGTGATCGCGTCCAATTTCGAGGCTGGCAAGCTCGGCGCGGCAATCATGTGGGAGCCGCACGCGCGTCGTCAGGTCGAACTCGGTAACGCGCGCTATGCCGCCACGGGCGCACCCTGGAGCGAACAGGATGCGAATTTCACTTCCATGCGCCAGGACTTCATCGAGCGCAATCCCGAGGCTGCGGTGGGTTGGCTAAAGGCCGAGATCGAGGCGCTGAGGTTCCTCATAAGCAACCCGCGCGAGTCCGTCAAGATCATTGCCGGCGAGCTTACCGGCTACGACGAGAAGACGGTCTGGGCCGCGCTGTACGAGGCCAATCCGCCGTCCATCGGCGGCGACCCGGTCAACTATGTCGCCAAGCTGACCTTCGATGACGACGTGGTGGCGGCAATGAAACGGGGATACGCGTTCCTGCATTCAATCAAGGTGATCGAATCTGCGGAAATGCCGAAAACCGCGGTCAATGACGCGCCGCTTAAGAAGGCGATGCAGGAGATGGGGGTAAAGGCGCCACTGGGCGAGATCCGCGGGCAACCGCGCTCCGCGTTCACGAATTAGAGATGGCGGGGATGGGCGCGGCGTGACGACCAACGAGGCGCTGCATGGCGAGCCGCGTGGCGCGACGGGCGGAAGCCTGAGCATCAGGAATCTGCGCAAGGTATACGGTCCTGATGGAGGGGGCGTGGTGGCCCTTGACCGTTTCGCCCTGGAAATTCCGTCCGGGCAGTTCTGTGCGATCGTGGGGCCGTCCGGGTGCGGGAAGACGACGCTGTTGAACATCCTGGCGGGTTTCGAAAACCCCAGTTCAGGGGAGGTCGTCATGGACGGCGAAGTTCTCGCCGGCGTCAGGAAGCAGTTGGTGCCCGGATCCGACCGGATGGTGGTATTTCAGCAAGACGCCCTTTTCCCCTGGAGGACCGTCCTCTGGAACGTAACCTGCGGCCCGGTATTGCAGGGACGATTGCCGCGCGCGCGCGCCGAGGCGCGCGCGCGCGAACTTCTTTCCAGGGTCGGGCTGAACGGCGTCGAGGACCGGTATCCGAACGAGCTCTCCGGCGGAATGAAGCGACGGGTGGAGATCGTCCGCGCGTTGTTGAACGAACCCAAGGTGCTGCTTTTGGACGAACCTTTCCGCGCGATGGATACGCTGACGAAGAGTGTCATGCACGAGTGCCTGCTTGAGATTTACGATTTGGTGAAGAAGACGGTTTTCTTCATTACCCACGATTTGGAGGAGGCGATTTTTCTGGCCGACCGCGTGGTGGTGATGACGACCCGCCCCGGGCGCATCAAGAAAGTGATCGTGGTGGATCTCCCCCGGCCACGCAGTCACCGAGTCGTCTCGTCCGCCCAATTTGGCCGGTTGAAGCGGGAAGCGATTGACGCGATCCACGAAGAGGCACGAAAGGCCTTCGAAGCAGGGGAAAGGGAGTTCGCGTAGCCGTGTCGACGATTCCAGACGCGCCGCCGCCGTCAGCGGCCAACCAGTCGTGGGCCGGGCCGCCGCCGGATCGAGGAGTTGCAGCCGGCGTTCCCGGCGAAGCGAGGCGCCCGGACGCCCGCCGGCGAAGATGGTTCGCTGCGCTCTCGGCGGCGCAGACCTGGCAGATGGCGATCGGCTTTGGGCTGTTCGTTGGATTCTGGTACCTGGCGACGGCGGTCCTGGGTCTTCCTCGATTCGAAAAGATTCCCGATCCACTCAGCGTACTTCTGGAGTGGACGAGTCGGAACCCCGTCTATGGCCTGTCGATCTTCACGCCGGACTACTACCGGAACATCGGGTACAGCATCTACCGCGCATACGCGGCGTTTTTTCTGGCTGTGGCTCTTGGAGTGCCGCTGGGGCTGCTCATGGGGTGGAGCCGGCTGTTCCGTGGATTCAGCTTTCCGCTGATCGAGTTGCTGCGACCCATCCCGCCCTTGGCGTGGGTGCCCTTTGCGATCCTACTTCTTCCCGGCACTGAGCAGGCGGTAATTTTCGTGACCTTCATCGCCGCGTTCTTTGCCACGGTCCTGAACGCGCTCCTGGGGGCGCGCTCCATAGACGCGGTCCACTTTAGGGCGGCGCAATGCCTCGGCTTCCGCCCCTGGGATGTTTTTGTAAACGTGGTCGTTCCCGGATCGCTGCCCTTCGTATTCACCGGCCTTCAGCTCGCGATGGGATTGTCCTGGTTCGCCCTGGTGGCCGGGGAGATGATCGCGGGCCGCTACGGGCTGGGTTTCATGATCTTCGAGGGCTATACCCTCGCCCAGTACCCGAACATCATCATCGGCATGGTGACGCTGGGAATCCTGGGATACGCATCGAGCACCGGCGTGAGGATCATTGGACGCCGCATGATGATATGGCGCGCGCGGCAATTGGGAGGCGGCGAATGAGGCGCGCACTGCGCTTGCTTCGGAATTTGGGAAATCCCGGGCTGTGGCAGGGAGCGCTCTCGCTGATCGCCCTGTTCGGGCTCTGGCAAGCCGCCGGGGACCTCCATGTCGGGGGCCTCGGTGATATTCCGACTCCAGTAGAAGTCGGCCGGGCCTTCGTTGCAGCCGCCGGAACCAGCCGGTATTGGTTGAGCTGGGCGGTCAGCGGCGAGCGGGTCGCGTACGGTTTCTTGGCGGGTACGCTCATCGGCGTTCCGTTCGCGCTCGCGCTCGGCATGAACAAAACGTTGCGCGGGATCGTGTTTCCGGTAGTGGAAATGCTGCGGCCCGTGCCACCGCTCGCGTGGGTGCCGCTGTCGATTCTGTTCTGGCCTACGATCGAGATGTCCATCACTTTTGTTATCTTTCTGGGGGCGTTTTTCTCCGTCGTGCTGAATGTTCTCGGCGGAGTGGCGGCGATCGATCCCTCGTTGCTGCGCGCGGCCCTGTCGATGGGCGCGCGGCCGCGGCACATCTTTTGGAGGATTGTTTTGCCGGCGACGATCCCGGCGATCGTCACCGGCATGGCGCTCGGGATGGGGCTCACCTGGGAGATCGTAATCGCCGCCGAGATGATCGCGGGCAAGGCCGGACTCGGTTACCTTGCATGGGAGGGGTTCGTGAACGGCTCGCTGGTATCGATTCTGGTCGCCATGGTGAGCATAGGCGTAGCCGGATTCTTGTCCTGCGGACTGATCTGGCTGGTGGGTCGGCGGGCGACCCCCTGGTTGAAAACGATGGCTTGATAGGCGCATTTTTTTTCGACTTCATAGGAGATATTGCCATGAGTACGCGAAACGCAAGCCGCTGGGCCCGGCCCCTCGCATGGATGGCCGCGTTCGGCGTTGCAGCGGCAAGCTGGCTGGCCATGATTCCCGTCGCGCTGGGCCAGGGAAAAAGTTTCACGGTAGGGTACTTCCCGACCTGGGTTGGCGCCTGGCCCGTGATCGTCGCCAAGAAGAAGGGTCTCTACGGCAAGCACCTCCCGGCCGGCACCACGGTTAACTGGGACCTTCAGGTGGTGGGCCCCCCCATCGTGAACAACATGCTGGCGGGGAAGACGGATATCGGGTACTTCGCCGATTTTCCCGCGATCGTGGCATCCACAAAACGGGACATCCAGGACATCCGGGTCGTCGCCACCAACTCCTGGTCGGCCGGCCAGCTCTGCAGGGTGATTCTGGTGAGGAGCGACGCCCCGCAATTCGATTCTCCGAGAGACGCTCTCAAGTGGCTCAATGGCAAGACCGTGGCGTTAACGAAGGGAACCTGCATGGACCGGTTCTGGTCGTTCCTCGAGGAGAAGGAAGGTATCAAGGCCGAGATCGTCTACCAGTCGCCGGAGGTAATTGCCACTAACCTCAGGGCAAAAAAGGTGGATGCCGGGCTCCTCTTTCAGGCCCATATTGCCCAGGTTGCCACCCGGGGAATCGCCCGCGTGGCCGTCACCGGAACGGCATGGAACCTCCCCGATGGCGCCTTTATCGTGATGCGGAAGCAATTCATCGACAGCCAGCGCGCCGCGGCCAAGGGGTTCCTCAAGGCCGAGATAGAGGCCCTCCGTTTCATGGCCGCGCAGCCGGAGGAGACGATCGGGATCGTTGCCGAAGAAGTGCCCGGTTTCACCAAGCGCGAACTGTGGAACGCGTTATACGCGCGCATGCCTGCGACCGCGGGAGCCACGGATGTGAATTTCATCGCCAAGCTGGCCATCGACGACGAAGTCAGGCGGGTAATGAATGATGGCGTCAAGTTCCTTCATGCGCGCAAGGTCGTAAATATTGATACCCTTCCGGACGGAACGCTCTACGATGAACTCATCAATGAAATAATGCGGGAGATGGGAATCACCGCGCCGCTTCTCACGATAAAGGCGCTGCCGGTGAATCCGTTCAAGGACTGAGCACCTTTGCGCCAAGAGAGGACGCAATAACATGACGCTTTCGAGAAACGAGGATGCGCCGCAGGTAAAGGACGCGAGGGTGATTTGGGACTGCACGCTGGGCGAGCCCGACAAGTTCGTGGTGCGTCTGGAAGACATCCGGGCGACCATGGATGCATTCGAGGCGCGCGGGCTCAAAACGCGTTTCGCCATGATTGTGAGGGGGCCGGCCTCAAAGCTGGTAACGCAGAGCGCGCCCGCGCAACCCACCCCGACGCTACAGAACGCGGCGGGGCGGATCGCCCCGCTTCTCAAGGAGCTCGCCGCGCGCGGGATGTTGATCGAGCAGTGCGGAATCGCGCTAGGTCGCCAAGGAGTACGTCAGGACGATCTGCTTCCCCTGGTGAAGGTCATCCAGAACAGTTTCGTTTCAATCGTTGACTATGAGTTGCAGGGGTACGCGTACGTGCCCGTGGATCGCTGAGCGGGACTCGTGCAGAGCTCGCATTCACGGTCCGCCTGAAAGACCGGAACTCGCTATGGGCGCAAATCTGTACGGCGAGATCGAGGTTCGCGGGGTCGGCATGGCGTTCGGGAGCGATTCGAACCGCGATGTGGTCCTCGACGATTGCTCGTTCACCGTGACGCGGGGGCGGCTCAACGTTCTGGTCGGTCCTTCCGGCTGCGGCAAGACCACGATAGTCAATCTCCTGGCCGGCTATGAGCGCCCCACCGCGGGCGTCGTCCTCTTGGACGGCAAGATCGCCGGAGCTCCTGACTGGAGCCGCCTCGTCGTTTTCCAGGAGTCTGCGCTTTTCCCGTGGATGACGGTGCTGGAAAACGTGACCTTCGGCCCGGGAGTACGGGGGAGCATGAGCAGAAGCGAGCTCCGGCGAGAGACCCTGCGGCTCCTTGAGAAAGTGGGCCTCAGCGATTTCGCCGACAAATACCCGATCCAGCTTTCCGGCGGGATGCAGCGGCGCGCCGAGCTGGCCAGGGCCATGATCAATGAGCCGAAAGTCATGCTCATGGACGAGCCGTTTCGGGGGCTCGACGCCATGACTCGGGAACTGATGCAGGAATACTTTTTGAGGCTCTTCGAGGAGAGCGGCCGGACCAACCTTTTCGTGACCTCCGATCTGGAGGAGGCCGTTTTTCTGGCCGACCGGATCATCGTCCTGACCAACCGGCCCACCCGGGTCAAAAAGGTGATCGAAGTCGATCTCCCGCGGCCCCGGAAGATTCAAGTCATCGCGACAAAACGCTTTCTGGATCTCAAGCAGGCAGCGCTGGATGCGCTCCATGAGGAAGCGCTAAAGGCATTTTCGTCGCACGCCATAGGCGTCTCCGACTTCGCGGAAGCGTACCGCGTTCGCGCGGGCGAAGCGCCGCGGAACCCGGGAGACTGATCCGAAGTTCCAGTCACACCTTGTCGTCCACTAGCGCAGTATGGAGTAACCTCACATGACAAACCAACCAATGACTCTCATGGATTTCGTCAAAGCCGCGAAGGCCGAAATCGCCGAGATCGACGGCGCGCGACTGGAAGCGATGCGCAAGGAGAGGCCGAACCTGTTGCTGCTGGATGTGCGCGAAGCGGGCGAGCACGAACAGGGCCACTTGGAAGGAGCTATGCTGGTTCCGCGCGGCATTCTGGAAGCGGCTTCCGATTTCACATACCCGAAACGGGTGCAAGCCCTGGTCGATGCGCGCGAGCAGCCGGTCGTTCTGTATTGCGCCACCGGCGGGCGCTCGGCCATGGCCGCTGCCACGCTGAAGTTGATGGGCTTCAAGGACGTCTACAGCCTCGCCGGCGGTATCGCCCGATGGGAGGCGGATAAACGTCCGCTCATACGGCAGGCGCGGTATGTCTGAGTGCGCCTTCTGATTCAGCGCGGCGTCGGAGTTATGATTGCGAATGTCCTTCTGCCGGAGAGAAAATTGACATGGCCGAAAAGCTGAGAAAGCGCATTCTGGAAATCCAGGAAAGGCTCAATACCCAACCGGAAAAGGCCATGGTGTCGATCACCGCGGCGAGCCGCGCGGTGGATGGAGAAAGCTGGCTCAGCGAGGTCAAGGTTCGCGATCACGTCGTCACGATGGACCTGCCCGCGAATTTCGCCGGCACGGATCGCGGCCCCAAGCCCACCGAGTTCCTGCTGGTGGCCCTTGCCACCTGCCACGAGGTGACCTATCGGGTGGTGGCGGAGTCGCTCGGAATTCCACTGGATGGCGTGTCGGTGACGGTTACCGGCGTTTCGGATGGCCGGGGCTTTATCGGGCTCGATGATCGCGTCCGGCCGGGCTTTCTCGGGGTGCGGGGCGAGGTGACTCTGGACACTCCGGCGGGCGACGCCGATGTCGAAAGACTGCGGCAAATGGTCGAAAAGCACTGTCCGGTACTGGACGACCTGAGGGCTCCGGTGCCGGTCACCATGGAGGTCGTAAGGGCCCACCGCGCTGCGAAATCCGCCGTCGGGTAAAGCCCGCGGCGTGAGGGATAGTGCCTACCTCTCGAAGTAAAACGGCAACACTGAAAGTGTCACGACTGAGAGGGCGGTGGCCACCACGATGACCGCGCTTGAGCGAGTCACGAAAGTATTGTATTGCTGTGCCAGGACGGATACCGGTACACCGCTCGGCGGCGCGGCCTGCAAGACAGCGATTGCCGGGAGAATTCCTTCTAGTCAGCATCGATGCGATACCACGGCCATCGCGCAAGCAGGAATTTCTCGACTCCGCCCGCCGCCTCGTGCAGGCGCGCGGCTTCGCCGGAATGTCCGTGGAGGACGTCTGTCTGGCTACCGGCACCACGAAAGGCGCGTTCTTCCGTTATTTCCGCGGCAAGGAGGAGCTCGGCGCCGAGGTGCTGAGGCACTTTCGGGACGCCGGCCGCGTCGCGCTCCGGTCCGGCAAGTTCGCCGAAGAGCGCGACCCGCGCCGCCAGCTGCGAGGCCATCTCCTGCATCTGGAGGCGATGTACGCCGCCGACCCGCGATTCCGCGACGGGTGCCTGTTCGCGATCTTCGCCTACGAGAACGCGGAGCCGCGTTCCGAGGTACGCCGCTTGTGCGCTGCGGCAATCGAGGAGTAGGTGAATTCCGCAGGCCGCGAGTTGAAGGCGATTTTTTCGATGCTGCACGTGCGTCCGGCGGTCCGCCCGCGCGAGCTTGCCTCGTGGCCATCGAAGGCGCGCTGATCCTGGAACGCACCACGGGCAGGCGCGGCGCAATGAAACGCGGGCTGACCCACTTCCGTCGCTATGTGGAGTCCCTGATGGGTCCGTAGGCAGGTCTCGTTGACTTGTGTCGCGACGCGGACTTACCCTACCGATCGGTACGGTTTCCTGGGAGGAGGAGATGGCCAAGATGCCCGAATCCGTTCGCAGATCGCTTGTCGCAGGCGCTGTCGCACTGGCGATCTCCGGCGCCGCGATCGCCGACGAAACCTGCAATTCGCCCTACATGACGCGCCTGATCAAGGGCCAGGAGGATTACGTCCACGTCTGGACCCTCGGCATCGGGGGCATGGGCGACGGCTCGGACAAGCTCGTCACCGTCGACGTCAACCCGAAATCGAAAAGCTACGGCAAGGTGGTCCATACGCTCTCGGTCGGCGGCCGCGGCGAAGCGCACCACATGGGCTTCACCGACGACCGCAAGCACCTGTGGGCGGGCGGGCTGGACAATTCGAAGATCCACGTCTTCGACGTCGGCAGCGACCCGGCCAAGCCGAAGCTCGTCAAGACCATCGACGACCTGGCGAAGAAGACCGGCTATGTGGGGCCGCACACCTTCTACGCGCTGCCCGGCCGCATGATGATCCAGGCGCTATCGAACTCGAAAGACCACGGCGGCGTCACCGGCATCGCGGTGTACAACAACAAGGGCGAATTCGTCGCCAAGCACGACATGCCCACTGGCGAGCTGGGCGGCGTGAAGGGCGACGGCTACGGCTACGACCTGGCGATCAACCCGGCGAAGAACGTGCTGCTCACCTCCAGCTTCACCGGCTGGAACAACTACATGATGGACATGGGCAAGATGGTGAACGATGGCGAGGCGATGAAGCGCTTCGGCACCACCATGGCCGCCTGGGATCTGAAGGCGATGAAGCCCAGGCAGATCTTCAGCGTGCCGGGCTCGCCGCTCGAGATTCGTTGGTCGCTCAACCCGAAGGACAACTGGGCGGTGACGGCGACCGCGCTCACCTCGAAGATCTGGCTCATCAAGCCCGACGGCAAGGGCGGCTGGCAAGCGAAGGACGTCGCCACCATCGGCGATCCCGCCAAGATCCCCCTGCCGGTGGACATTTCGATCTCGGCCGACGGCAAGGGCCTGTGGGTCAACACCTTCATGGACGGGCTGACGCGCTACTTCGACCTCTCCAACCCCGAGGCGCCGAAGGAAACCTACACCAAGAAGACCGGCAAGCAGGTCAACATGGTCTCGCAGAGCTGGGACGGCAAGCGGGTGTACATCACGAGCTCGCTGCTCGCCAACTGGGACAAGAAGGGCGAGGACAACGAGCAGTTCCTGGCGCTCTTTCACTGGGACGGCAAGGAGCTCAAGGAGCAGTGGCGGCTCGACTTCAGCAAGGAGAAACTGGGCCGCGCGCACCACATGAAGTTCAGTGCCAAGGCAGGCAGGAAAACCTAGAGCGCCCCTATCCGCGGCGCAAGCGAGGAGGATGCAATGGGCAACGCAATAGTCAACGGAGTTCCGGTAGCGGCGTTGGAGGGATTGGTCAACGCCGTCAAGAGCGACCCGAAGAACGGGAAGACCAAATGGAACGCGGTCACGACGTGGAAAGGCGGCTTCGATTGCGAGTCGAAGATCCGCGATCACACGGTGCACATGGATGAGCCGAACGCCCTCGGCGGCACCGACACGGCTCCCAACATGGTCGAGAACGTGCTCGCCGCGTACGGCTCGTGCTTGACCGTGGGATACGCGCTCAATGCCGCCCTGCGCGGCATCAACCTCAAAGCGCTGAAGGTGGAGGTGGAAGGCGACCTGGATCTGGCCGGATTCCTCGGCCTTTCGGCGGAGGTCCCGCCGGGGTTCGCGGGCGTGCGCGCGAAGGTTCACCTCGACTCCGATGCGGGACCGGCGGCAATCCAGGCGCTGCACGACCATGTGCTCAAGACCTCGCCGGTGGGCTGCATCCTGTCCAAGCCGCTCAAGGTGACCACCGAGTTGGCCTGACCGAGGACCCTCTGCCGCGATACGTCATCGAAAGGGACATCCCCGACATCGGCACGGCGCAGCGGCTTCCCGGCCACGGAGGTGAGTCAGGTACGCAGGATGATCGATCCCGTCACCGCCGAAGGGTGAGGTTCGCGTTCGCCGCGCTCGCGCTGTGCCTGGGCGCGGCGGGCGCGCTGGCCCACCGCGCCGAGCACAAGCCGGTCGCGGCGCGGCCGGTCATGGATTACACGCCGCCGCCTGCGGGCGGCTATGCGCTGCCGGTCATCGACCGCGCGCCCGACGGCGAGGTGGTCGGGCACGACGGCAAGCGGCACCGGCTTGCGGAGTACACGCGCGGCCGGGTGACGCTACTTTCGCTCATCTACACCTACTGCATCGAGCCGACCGGCTGCGCGCTCGCCTACGAGACCGGCATCGAACTCAAAGGGCGGATCCTGGCTGACAAGCGCCTGCACGGCCGCGCGCAGTTCGTGTCGCTCTCGTTCGATCCGCTCAACGACACGCACGAGTCCATGCAGGCCTACGGCGGCAAGCGCGCCGCCGTGGGCGGGCCGCTGCCCTGGCATTTCCTCACTACGCGCTCGATGTGGCATCTCAGGCCGATCCTGGAGGGCTTCGGCCAGGAGATCGAGGTGGAGCGCGATGCGCGCGGCCGGCCGACGCGCACGATCAGCCACATGCTCAAGCTCTTCCTCATCGACCGCGACGGCCGGGTGCGCGAGATCTACTCGACCGCCTTCCTTCACCCCAAGGCGATGCTGAATGACATTCGTACGCTGGTGATGGAGGAAGACGCGCGCCGCTGATGCGGAGTCTAACGGCTATCGTTCTGATCGCCGCCGTGACGGGATGCGGACGGGAACCTGTCCTGTCGGCGCCGGGCATGCTCGGGCTTCCGCCTCTGGATGTCCCCGCGGAGAATCCGGTCACGGCCTCGAAGGTGGCCCTGGGACGCAAGCTCTTCTTCGACCGGCGGCTCTCGCCCAACAACACGATGTCCTGCGCGATGTGCCATGTGCCCGAGCAAGGCTTCGCAGCGCACGAGCTCGCGACCTCGGTGGGCATCGAGGGCCGCAGCGTGCGCAGGAACGCCCCGACCGCGCTCAACGCCGGCTGGCAGAAGCGCCTGTTTCACGACGGGCGTGAGCATTCGCTCGAAAACCAGGTCTGGGGGCCGCTGCTCGCCGCGAACGAAATGGGCAACCCGTCGATCGGCTACGTCATCGAGCGCCTGCGCTCGCTCAAGGACTACAAGGGGCTGTTCGAAGCGGCGTTCGACGGCAAGGGGATATCCGCGGAGCGCATCGGGCAGGCGATCGCGACCTACGAGCGCGCCCTCGTCGCCGGCAACTCGCGCTTCGACCGCTGGAAGTACGCAGGCGATGCGTCCGCGCTCAGCGACCTCGAGCAATCGGGCTTCAAGATCTTCGTCGGCAAGGGGCGCTGCGCGGCCTGCCACCCGATCGGCGAAAAGCACGCGCTCTTCACCGACCACGGCTTTCACAACACCGGGGTCGGCTGGCGCCGCAGCTTCGGGACTCCCGAGCGCACGCGCGTCGAGATCGCACCCGGGCGGCACGCGGAGCTCTCGCGCGGCACGATCGAGACCTTCTCCGAAGCGCCGCAGACAGACGTCGGGCGCTACGAGATCACGCTCGATCCCAAGGATCGCTGGACCTACAAGACGCCGTCGCTTCGCAATGTCGCGCTTACCGCGCCCTACATGCACGACGGCTCGCTCGCGACGCTCGAGGCGGTGGTCGAGTTCTACGACCGTGGCGGAGTCGACAACCCCGGAAAAAGTCCCCTCCTCGCGCTGCTCGGGCTGCGCGCCGACGAACGCCAGGCCCTCGTGGCGTTCCTGAAGGCCCTCACCGGCAGCGAGATCGAAAAGCTGATCGCCGAGGCGCGCGCCACGCCGATCGGGCAGTGATGGCGCTGCCGGCGCGCTCAGACGCTGGACGCCGCCTGGGCGCGGCGCTAGGCTGACCGCGGCATGGCTCAGAAGACCACCCCGAAGGCGACCCCCCCGCAGGCGCCGTCGGTGCGCCTTGCGCGCAAGACGCAGTCGCTCGACATCTTGTACGCGATCGCCACCAGCCTGAGCCAGCCCGGCAGCCTGGAGCAGCTGCTCGAGGGCTTCCTCGACACCTTCATCGAGCTGGTGGACGCGCGCGCGGCGAGCGTGCGGCTTGCCACCGGCGACGGCCAGACGCGGCTCATCGCGAGCCGCGGGCTCGCGCCAGAGGCGGTCGATCGCGACAGCCCGGCGTTCGTGGAAGTCCCGGTGAAGTACCAGGACCGCGTCCTCGGCGTGTACAACCTGTTCCTCGAGCGGCCGATCGCGGCGATGGGCGAGGACATGCCCGATCTCCTGATCAGCGTGGGCCGGCACCTGGGCCTGGCCATCGAGAAGGCGCGCCTGGAGAACGAGGCGCGCCGCGTCGCGATCCTGGAGGAGCGCAACATCATCGGCAACGAGCTGCACGATTCGCTCGCGCAGTCGCTGATCGGCATGCGCCTGCAGCTCAAGCTGCTCGGCGAGTCGCTCGAGCGCAAGGATTTCGGCGGCGCCCAGTACGAGGTGAGCCGCCTGCGCCGCGCCATGGCGCAGGCGAACGACGACCTGCGCGAGCTGCTCACCAACTACCGGCTCAAGCTCGACGACGCCGGGCTGGTGCCGACGCTGACCGGCCTGGTCGAGCGCTTCGGCCGCGACACCGGCATCGAGGTGTTCTTCCAGAACGAGTGCCGCGCGCTCGCGCTCACGCCGGCGCAGGAGATCCAGGTGTTCTTCATCATCCAGGAGGCGCTCGCCAACATCCGCAGGCACAGCGGCGCGCGCAACGTGCGCATCATGCTCAACAACGAAGACGACCTGTACACCGTGCTGATCGAGGACGACGGCCTGGGCATGACCGAGAGCGCCGAGGGCGCGCCGGGCGAGCACGCGGGCCTGGCGATCATGCGCGAGCGCACCGAGCGGCTGCAGGGCCAGATCGTGATCGAGAGCGAGCCGGGCGAGGGCACGCGCATCGTGCTGCTGTTCACCGCGCCGCCGCCCGCGGTCGCGCCGGCCGCGGCGGCGGGGCGCTGACATGCGGGTGCTGCTCATCGACGATCACGCGCTGGTGCGCAAGGGCATCGAGGAGCTGCTGCGCAGCCGCGGCCTGCAGGTGGTGGCCTCGGTCGGCTCTGGCGAGGAGGGCGTGCGCCGCGCGCGCGAGCTGCAGGCCGACCTGATCCTGCTCGACGTCAAGATGCCGGGCATGAACGGCATCGAGACGCTGAAGCAGCTACGCGCGAGCGGCGTCAGCGCGCCGGTGGTGATGCTCACCATGAGCCGCGAGGACGCCGACCTGAGCGCCGCGCTGCGTGCCGGTGCGCGCGGCTACCTGCTCAAGGACATGGAGCCGGAGGATCTGCTGCCCGCGCTCGAGGCGGCGCTGCAGGGCGACAACGTGGTGGCGCAGGAGCTGGTCGGCTCGCTCGCCGGACTGGTGCGCGGCGGCCCCGGCGCGGCGGCGCCGGCGC
>JBASCW010000174.1:0-16137 GCA_049651845.1 Burkholderiales bacterium
GCGGCGGGCACGGGCGCCGATGCGGCGGACTGCGGCGCGGCTGTCCCGCTCGCGAGGCGCTTGAGGGCGGCGCACACCGTTTCCGCGAGCGCGGGATCGGCCTTGCCGTCGCCGCGATGCCCGGCCAGCTGACCGGTGATCACGTCGCGCGCCTTCAGGAACACGTCCACCATCTCCGAGGTCAGCGCAAGCTCGCTCTTGCGCAGGCGATCGAGCAGCGACTCCAGCACATGGGTCACCTCGGTCATGTCGGTGAAGCCGAAGGTGCTGGCGCCGCCCTTGATGGAATGCGCGACGCGGAAGATCGCGTTCAGCTCCTCGATGTCCGGCGCCGCCAGGTCCACCTTGAGCAGCAGCGTCTCCATTTCCGCCAGCAGTTCCGCGCTCTCCTCGAAGAACACCTGGTAGAACTGGGTCATGTCCACGGTCACGATTCACCCCTGCGCGCGCGCCATCATGCATGGCACTCTAGCCGCGGCGGCGCCCGTTCCAGGCCCCGAATACGGGGGTAAATCCGGTGCAGTTTCGCCGCGCGCCAGGGCGGCGCGCGAGCGCCGCTCAGCGCGTGGCGGGGGTGCCGGCCTGGGCCGGCAGGGTGAAGTAGAAAGCGGCGCCCAGGCCGGGCGACGCCTCGGCCCAGACCGCGCCGCCGTGCCGGTGGATGATCCGCTCGACGGTGGCGAGGCCGACGCCGGCGCCCTCGAATTCGCTCGCCGAGTGCAGGCGCTGGAACACCTTGAACAGCTTGCCGGCGTAGCTCATGTCGAAACCGGTGCCGTTGTCGCGGACGAAGAACGCGCGCCCCCGGCCGGTCTGCGCCTCGCCGACCTCGATGCGCGCCCGCCCGACGCCGGAGGTGAACTTCCATGCATTGCCGAGCAGGTTCCGCAGAGCGATCTTCAGCAGGCCGGCATCCCCTTGCGCCGGCAGCGCATCGGGCACGACCACCTCGGCCGAACGGGCGGGGTCCGCGCCGGCGAGCTCGGCCATCAGTTCGTGCGAGAGCGCCGCGATGTCCACATCCGCCGGCGTCAGCGGTTGGCGGGTGAGACGCGACAGCTGCAGCAGGCCGTCGATCATCTCCCCCATGCGCGTGGCCGCGGCGAGTACGCGCTGCAGGTTTTCCAGTCCGTCCGCGGGCAGCCGGCCACCGTGATCCGCGAGCAGCATCTTCCCGAAGCCCTGGATCGCGCGCAGGGGCGCCCGCAGGTCGTGCGCCACGGCGTAGGAAAACGACTCCAGTTCCCGGTTCGCGCGCTCGAACTTCGAGCCGTGCTCGGCGATGCGCGCTTCGAGTTCCGCGTTGAGCCTGGCCAGCGCCGATTGCGCGCGCATGCGCCCGGTGATGTCGGTCACGCTGGTCAGCACGCAGGCTTCGCCGCCGAAGCTCACGCTTCGGCTGGCGACCAGCGCCCAGACCGGATCGCCGGCGGCATTCCTCAGCCGCATCGGCGCGTCCCCGGCGCCGGTGTCCGGGATGAAGGCATACCGGGAATCCGGCGCCCTGCCGACGCCGCAGATGGACTCCAGCGTTTGCGGCACCAGCCCGTCCGGCCCGAGGGGCCCGAACAGCCGGGCCGCAGCCACGTTGAACATGATGGCGATGGAGTCCGACCGCCGCCAGAGCAGCTGCGGGGTCGGGGAGATGTCGAACAACTGCCGGAAAGCGCTGTCGCTCTGCCCCGGCAGCCCCTCGGCGCGCCTGCGGCGGCCCGGCTTCCTCGGGCGAAACGGCTGTTCTCCGATCAGCGCGTCGCGCCTGCTGATCGCCTGTTTGCTGAGCGCGCCGATGAAAGGGGCGGGCAGCTCGCGCTGCGGCACCGGCTGCGGTTTCAAACGAGGTTTCGAGTGGCTCATGTTCGGTTCGAGCGTTCGGGCAGCTTCAGGCCAAGTCCGGACCGGCGAGCCGACAATCATTCATTGTCCGACCGGACGAATTCCTGCGGATTGTTTCACAGTCCCGCTTATCCGAGAACCTTGTTAACGACTTCGAGCAGCCTCTGGGGATTGAAGGGCTTGACCAGCCAGCCGGTCGCCCCGGCCGCCTTGCCTTGCGCCTTCATCGCGTCGCCGGATTCGGTGGTGAGCACCAGGATCGGGGTGGCCCGGTACTGCGGCAGCCCGCGCAGCGCCTTCACGAGCGAGATGCCGTCCATGCGCGGCATGTTCTGGTCGGTGAGCACAAGGTTGACCGGCCGCGCCCTGGCCTTTTCCAGCCCGTCCGCCCCATCCACCGCCTCGACCACCGCGAAACCGGCGCTCTTGAGGGTGTAGGCGACCATCTGGCGGATGGAAGCGGAATCATCTACGGTCAGGATGGTCTTGGTCACGGCTGGTCTCCCTGGAACAGTTCGATGCTGCCTTCGTCGAGATCGTGCTGCCGAACGGGTTGGCGCAGATTTCTGGCGGGTGCGGCCTCCGCGCAGCCGGTCAGCCTGTCCCTGATGTGTGCGATCAACTGGGAGGCGAGGTCCTGGAACTGCAGCGCGGTCGCGGCCCGCTCCAGGGGGACCGCAAGTTCCCCCTGCCCGGCGCACCGAGCGGCCACTTCGCCGAAGCTCTCGACCAGCGTGGCGACCGCGTCCGCGAGCAGCGCATCCAGCCGCGCCAGGTCCGCGCGCGCGGCGTCGATCTCGACCGACAGGGCCTTCCCCCGTGTGCTAGCATTTGCGTCGCTCTTCGACACCACTTTCATTCCGCTCTTGTGCCGGCGTCCGATGCAGCGATTATCTGGAAGCATATCGGCGTGAATTCCCCGGAACAAAGGAGTATTTCGGCGCCAGCTCGCCGCATGGCGCGGCGCGGCACCGAGGGACACTGCCGTTGCAGGCTGCTGCCCGGGCGGGCGCGGCCGCCTTTCCATGTCGATCGCCAGTAGCCCTTCACCGGCCGTGCTGCAAAGCGCGGAGGCCCCGCCGTACGCGTGGCGGCCGCTGCGCGCGCTGATCGTCGAGGATGAAGTCGCCGACTTCGAGCTGGTCATGGGGCTTCTGGCGCGCGCCGGCTGGGCGGTCGAAGCCGAGCGCGTCGACAGCCGCCCCGCGATGCGCCTTGCGCTCGCTTCGCGCCCCTGGGACGTGGTGATCGCCGATCACAGCCTGCCTCAGTTCTCGGGCGCGGAGGCGCTGCAGCTCGCCAAGGAGTCGGGCGTCGAGGCGCCGTTCATTCTCATGTCCGGGTCGATCGGCGAGGACGCTGCGGTCGCGGCGCTGCATGCGGGCGCCGACGACTGCATCAACAAGGCAAGCCTGTCGCGCCTCGCGCACGCGGTGGACCGGAGCCTCGCGGCCGCGGAAGCGCGGCGCGAGCGCCGGCGCGCGGAAAGCGCCCTGCGCGACAGCCTCGAGCAGTTGAGGGCGCTCTCGGTGCACATGGACAAGGCGATCGAGGCGGAGCGCGCCGGATTCGCGCGCGAGTTGCACGATCAGGTCGGGGGAACGCTCACCGCGCTGCGCAGCGAGCTCGACGGCCTGCGCAAGCGCGTGGATGCGGATCCGGTGCTCGCGAAACGCGTGCAGAGCATGGACACCCTGATCGAGACGGCGATGAATGCCAGCATCTCGATGTCGAGGGCGCTCCATCCGAGCATGCTCGACCATGGCGTGTTCCCGGCGCTCGAGTGGCAAGCGCGCGAATTCGAGGAGCGCACCGGCACGATCTGCCGCGTCGCCTGCAACGACGAGGAGGCGGCGCTCGACATCGAACAGTCGACGGCCCTGTATCGCGTCTTCCAGGAGGCGCTCACCAACGTCACCAAGCACGCCCGCGCCTCGCGCGTCGACGCCGAGCTGTTCATCAACGCCTCCACCGTGACGCTCGAAGTGCGCGACGACGGCGCCGGGCTTGTGGACGGCGCCCTGCGCAAGCAGGAATCGTTCGGCATCCGGGGCATGATGGAGCGAGTGCGCGGCCTGGGCGGCTGGCTGGACGTCTCCGGACGCCCAGGCGAGGGCGCCACGGTGATGATCTCGGTTCCGCGGCGCAGGCCGAAGCCCGCAAAGGGCGACCGATGATCCGCGTGCTGATCGCCGACGACCACCCGATGGTGCGCAAGGGCCTCGCGCAGATGGTCGCCGAGAGCGGAGACCTGGAATGCGCGGGCGAGGCCGAGAATTCGGTGTCGGTGTCGCGCATCCTGCGCCAGAAGCCGGTGGACGTGCTGCTGCTCGACCTCGAGATTCCGGGCAAGAACGGGCTGGACATCCTCAAGGCGGTGCGGCGTAGCCACCCGAAGCTGCAGGTGCTGATGTTCAGCATGTACCCCGAAGAGCAGTACGCGGTGCGGGCGCTCAAGGCGGGAGCCGCCGGCTACCTCAACAAGAACACGCCGCCGCAGAAGATCATCGAGGCCATCCGTAGCGCCGCGCGCGGCCGCAAGTACATCTCGCCCGAACTCGCGCAGACCCTCGCCGCGCGCATTTCCGAGGACCTGGCCGACGGGCGACTCGCCCACGAGACCCTGTCGGACCGCGAGTTCCAGACGCTGCGCTGCATCGCGGCCGGCAAGAAACTCGCCGAGATCGCCGCGGAAATGTCGCTCTCGCCCAAGACGGTCAGCGTCTACCGCGCGCGCCTGCTCGAGAAGATGCAGCTGCGCAACAACGCCGATCTCGCGCGCTACGCGATCCGCAACCGGCTGATCGAATAACCGTTCCTCAGCTCGCCGGCACCACGCGGTTCTTGCCGGTGCGCTTGGCCTCGTACAGCGCCGCGTCGGCGCGCTCGAGCAGGTCGTCGCGCGTCTCGTTCGCCTTGCGCTCGGCCACGCCGGCGCTGAACGTGATCAGTATCCGTTCCTGGTTGTGCATGAAGTAGTGGCGCGTCAGCTCGCGCTGCAGGCGCACCATCACGCTTACCGCCTCGTCGGCCGGCGTATGCGGCAGCAGCACCACGAACTCTTCCCCGCCGTAGCGCGCGATGATGTCGGAGGGGCGCAGCGCCTGGCGCACGACGTCGGCAAGATGTATCAGCGCGCGGTCGCCCGCCTGGTGGCCGAGACGGTCGTTCAACTGCTTGAAGTTGTCCAGATCGAGCACCGACAGGCACAGCGGCGTCTGCTGGCGCTCGGACCGCGCGGCCTCGGCGCCCCAGGCCTCGTCGAGCCCGCGGCGGTTGAGCGTCCGGGTGAGCTGGTCCTCGCGCACCTGCCCGCTCATCGCCTCGAGCTCCTGCTCGAGCTGGCGGATGCGGTTTTCGTGCTCGCTGACCAGCCGGCGCGCCGCGAGCAGCTCCTCGTGCGCGCGCGCCACGTCGGCCTGCATGCCTCGCGTCTGCCGGACCAGCTCCTCAACCAGGCCGCCGAGCTGGGCGATGTCGTCGGTCTCGGCGATGCGCTGCGCGTAGCCGGCCATGCGCTCGTGAAAAAATCCGGTCGAGGAACTGACCGCGGCGAGCCGGTCGACGAACACCGCCACCATGTCCTTTAGCGCGCTCTTGGTCTGGTCGAGGCTCGCCTTGCGGCTGCCCTGCCGGATCACCAGGTCGCGGAAGCCGCGCTCGGCTTCACGCAGCATGTCCTTGCCGAGCGGCTCGGCGAGCAGCGCCTGCACCGCGCTCACCTGCCCCTTCATCCAGCGGTCGTCGCCGACCAGTTCGGCCACGTTGTCCGTGAGCAGCCGCAGCAGCCCGAGCAGGCCGCGCAGCAATTCGTTGATGTCCTCGCCCGCCAGCTCGACGCGCATGAAGAAGCGTTTCAGCTTCGCGGTGAGGTCGGGGCCCTGCAGCGTGCCGCGCGCAAGCGCCGCCAGTTCGCGCGCCTCCTCCTGCAGCGCGGGGGCGTGCCCGAGCCGCTCGAGCACCGCGTATTCGAGGGTCCGCGCCAGCGCTTCGCGCATCGCTCGCACCTGTTCGCCGTCCGCGCCCGCCCGCTTCTCCGCATGCTTTGCCGCACGCGCCTCGTGCTGCTTCTCCCCCGGCTTCGCTGCGGCCGCTTCGGCCGCTGGCGCCTCGATGTGGGCGCCATCCTCGCCCCGCTCGCGCCACCCTTTCACCAGGCCCGACAGCTTGTCGTGCAGCCGCTCGCCGTCCTTGCCGAAGGAGCCGAGCACGCGCTCGAGCGACTCGCGCTTCTTCGCGGTGGTGAGGCCGGCCTGGCGCCGGTCCCACTGCTGCAGCGTTTCGCGGATCAGCTCGCCCCAGCCGGCGTCGCGCCGGCGCTCCGGCCGCACGCCGCGCAGCTCGTCGTAGAGCCGGGTGTAGTTGTCCGGCGAAGGCGCGAGCTTGCGCAGTGCGAGCTGGCGGATCGTTTCGCGCGCGATCTCGGACGGCGCGGAGGCCGCGTTCAGCGCGGGCGGCATGTCCAGAGGACCTCAGCCGATGAAGTTGAACAGCGACATGGCGCTCATCCTGACGTGCGTCTGCTGGGCGGCCTGCAGCGCCAGCTGCTGGCGCTGGAAATCGCTCGCCGCCTTCGCATAGTCGACATCCTCGAGCTTCGAGCGCTGCCCGGCGAGCAGCGCGCGCTCGCTCTCGCCGAGCGCCCCCAGATCGTCCAGTTCGCGCAGGCGCGAGCCGAAATCGGCGCGCACCGAGAGGACCCTGTCGGCGCCGGAATCGAGTTCGGCGAGCGCGGTCCCGAGGCCGGCGGCGCGCAGCGCCGCGGCGGCCGTCCCGGACACGGCGTTGATCGCATCCGCCAGCGTCTGGAACAGGCTCTGGTTCGCGCTCGGCGTCACGTCGATCCGGTCGCCGCCCGCCGGCGTGCCTTCCACGGCGATCTCCATGCCGGCGAAGCGGATCGCCGTGCCGCTCGCATAGGCGTTGCCGGAGGACAGGGTGCTGCCGGCGGTGACGTCGAGCACGTCGTAGGTCGAGGCGCTGTTGAACACGATGCGATAGCTGCGCCCGGTGAGCAACGTCGCGTCGTAGACACTGCCCACGCCAGCCGCAACGGTGCCGGTGTTGCTGCCCGGCAGCGCGGTCTTGAACACGCCGTTGCCGCTGCGGCCCATCTCGAAGATCGAGTAGCCGTTGTCGGAGACGGCGATCTGGCGCGTGCCGCTGACGGCGAGCGCGCGATTGCCCTGGTCGCCGTTGTAGACCACGCCCGCGGCAGTCTGGGTGAACGGTTGGCTGCCGTCCCGGTAGCCCGCGAACAGGTATCGCCCCTGCCCGTCCTGCGCGTTGGCCATGCCCAGCAGTTCGGCGTACAGGCCGCGCAATTCGGCGGCGATCGACTGCCGGTCGCTGTTCGCCAGCACGCCATCGCCTGCGGCGACGATCAGCGAGCGCGCATCGGTCAGCAGCTCGCCCACCAGCGCCAGCTTCGCCTCGGCGATCTCCAGCCCGCTGCGCACCGCGGACTGGTTGGCGGCCTGCTGCGCCGACAGCGCCTCGGCGGCGCGCACCCCTAGCGCCTGGCTCGCCGCCACCGGATCGTCGCTCGCCGCCAGCATGCGCCGGCCGCTCGCCATCTGCTGTTGCGTGCGCAGCAACTCGGCCTGGTCGTTGAGCATGCCGCGCGTGGAGACCTCGAACATCAAACCGGTGCTGATGCGCATGATCACCTCCTCATTTGCAGCAGCGTGTCGAACAGCTGGCTCGCGATCGCGACCAGCTTGCCCGCCGCCTGGTAGGCCTGCTGGTAGCGCAGCAGGTTGGCCGCTTCCTCGTCGAGGTTGACCCCGGACACGCTCGCCTGCCGCGCCTGCGTTTCCTGCAGCAGGCGCGCCTGCGCCGAAGCCGACAGGTTCGCCTCGTGCGCGGCGTTGCCGACGCGCGCGAGCAGCTGCCCGTAGGCATCGCCCAGCGTCGCGCTGCCGCCGACCAGCGCGCCCGTCTGCAGACCCGCGAGCAGCACCGCATTGCGGTTGTCGCCGCTGGCGCTGGTGTTCGCCGCGACCGTGAACGTGTCGCCGGCCGCGGGCGCACCGCTGATCTGGATGGTCCAGCCGTTGTAGCTGATCGGCGCACCGGACGTATACGCCACGCCGGCCGGGTTGCCAGTGCCGGTGCCGTTCACGTTGAAGGTCCCTGCCGCGGTGAAGGTGATGGTCACCGTCTGCTGCAGGTTGGCGTTCGCCGTGGGACCGTTGACCTGCCCCGCGGAAACCGAGCCCGTGCCGGCGTTGCCGCCCGCCGCCGAGGTGCGCATGGGCGCCGCGGCGGCGATCTGGTCGGCGCGCGTGAGCAGCGCGGCAAAGCCGGCCGCACCCCCGCGCGCGGGCATGACGAGAAAGCTGTCACCGGCGGCCGCGGCGCCAGAGGCGACCGCAATCGCGACGCCGTCCACGGTTTGCGGCAGGCTGGCAAAGCTCTGCACGCTGTTGTCCGCGAGCCGGGTCACGTTCCAGTTCGTGCCGTCCCATTTCAGGCGGTAGTCGCTGTCGGTGAGCGCGGCGTAGTTCGTCACCACCGCCGCCAGCTGCGCGGTGCCGGTGTTGGTCGAGGCCGCGTTCGCCTGCGGGGTTCCGGGGGCGAACACGTCCGTCCCGTACTGTCCGCTGCGGTCCAGCCCCAGCCTGTGCTGCTCGTTGAAACGCGCGGCGAGCACCATGGCGATGCGGCCGAGCGCGTTGCGGGCCGGGTTCAGGGTATTTTCGCGGTACGCGAGCAGGCCGCCCAGCTCGCCGCCGTCCAGGTCCTGGGGGCGGAACCCGAGCAGCGCGCCGCCGCTTTGCAGCCCGATCGACAGGCGCGACGGGTCGAGCGCATCCGCAGCGGTGCCGAGCGTGTAGGCGCGCGTGCCGACGACCAGCGCCTGCCCGTTGCCGAGGAATGCGTTGAGGCTGCCGTCGCTTTGCGCGACCACGCTTGCGCGCACCAGCTTGTTCAGGTCCGTCACCAGCGCGTCGCGATGGTCGAGCAGGTCGTTCGGCGGCTGGCCCGCCGTTCCGGCTGCAAGCGCGATGCGGTCGTTCAGCTGCGCGATCTGCGCGCCGAGCGTGTTGATCGAATTCACGGTGCTGGCGATGCGCTGCTCGTTCGCGTCGCCCAGGCGCTGCAGCTGCGCGTCGAGGTCCCGCACGCGCCCCGCCATCGCCTGCAATGCGGAAAGCAGGCTCTGGCGCGATGCCGCGTCGGCGGGATTGGCGGCCACCGCGTTCACCGCGGCAAACAGCTCGTTGAGCGCGGGCGTGACGCCGGCGCTCGGGTCCGACAGCAGCCGGTCCACATGCTGGAGCTGCGACAGCGCCGTCTCCCACTGGCTCGCGCCCGCCTGCATCGACAGGCCCTGCGCGGCGAGGAATTCGTCGTAGGCGCGCCGCACGGCCTGGATGTTCGAGCCGGTGCCGAAGAACCCCGATCCGGTCGCCTGCGGAACGTTCTGCGCCTGCACCGTCCGCTGGCGCGAGTAGCCCGGCGTGTTGACGTTGGCGATGTTGTTGCCGGTGGTGACCAGGCCGCCCTGCGCGCTGTTCAGCCCGGTCAGCGCGATGCCAAGGAGCGATCCGCTCATGCCGCGATCCCCCGCAGGCTCGCCGAATTGATGACCTGGGTGAGCTTCTCCGCATAGCGCGGATCGGTGGCATAGCCGGCGCGCTGCATGCCGGCGGCGAACGACCCGGCATCGCGCGCCCCCGCGAGCACGGCCGAGTAGCGCGGGCTGCCCTTCAGCAGCCGCGCGTAATCGGCGAAGGCCTCGGCGTAGGACCCGTAGGCGCGGAACCGCTCGACGCTGCGGCGCGCCACGCCGTTCGCGTATTCGGTCGTGGCCGTCTCGGACACGGCGCCCGCCCAGTTGCGTCCGGCCTTGATGCCGAACAGGTTGAAGCTGTTGCTGCCGTCCGCATTGCGGATCTCGCGCGCGCCCCAGCCCGATTCGAGCGCGGCCTGGCCGAGCACGAAGCGCGCCGGCACGCCGCTCTCGCTCGCGGCGGCGCGCGCGTGCGGCGCCATCTGCTCGATGAAGCGCTGCGCCGCGGTGCCGCCGCCTGCCGCAGGCGCCTCACCTGCGCGCGCGGCGCGCTCCAGCCGGCCCGGCGCCGCCCTGGAGAGCTGCTTCACCATGAGCTCGGCGATGCCCAGGCCGCGTTCGGACAGCTTCTGGGCGATCTGCTCGTCGTACATGCTGGTGTACATCTTGCCCGCATCGCTGGAGAGCGCATCTCCCTGCGGCAGCGCTTCGCGCATGCTTTTCAGCAGCGCGCGCACGAACACCGCCTCGAACTGCGTCGCCGCCTTCCTGAGCGCCGCATCCGGGTCGCGCTTTGCCTGCACGCGCAGGGCGTCGAGCGAGCGAGCGTCGAACGCGAAGTTCGCCGCGCCGGCAGCGTCGGGGCTTGCGGCCATTCAGATGATCTCCAGCTCGGCGCGCAGCGCGCCGGCGGCGCGCAGCGCCTGCAGGATTGACAGCAGGTCCTGCGGCGTGGCGCCGATCGCGTTGAGCGCCTTGACCACATCGGCGAGCCGTGCCCCGGATTCGAGCAGGTTCAGCTGGCCGGCGTCCTGCCGGATCTGAATGTCGGATTTTTCCGTGACCACCGTCGAGCCGCCGGTCGAGAACGGCAACGGCTGGCTGATCACGGGGGTGGAACTGATGGAGATGGACAGGTTGCCATGAGCGACCGCCGAGGGCTCGAGGCGCACCGACTGGTTCATGACCACCGATCCGGTGCGCGCGTTGATGATGACCCTGGCCGGCGCGGCGGCCACATCGACGCTGAGGTCCTCGAGCTGCGCGAGGAAGCCGACGCGTTCGTTCGAGCCGCGCGGCGCGGCGACCCGCACCACACGCCCATCGAGCGCCTGCGCCATGCCGGCGCCGACCCCCGTATTGACCGCCTCGGCAAGGCGGCGCGCGGTAGTGAAGTCGGTGGTATGCAATTCCAGATGGACGTAATCGCCGTCGAGGAACGGCGTGGGCACGTTGCGCTCGACCGTCGCGCCGCCGGGCACCCGCCCCGCGGCGAGATGGTTGACCTGCGCCGAGGAACCGCCCTGCGCGGCGCCGGCGCCGCCGACCACCACGTTGCCCTGCGCCATCGCGTACACCTGGCCGTCGGCGCCCTTGAGCGGAGTGAAGAGCAGCGTGCCGCCGCGCAGGGATTTCGCGTTCCCCATCGAGGACACGGTGACGTCCAGCAGTTGCCCGGGCTTGGCAAACGCGGGCAGCACGGAGGTCACCATCACCGCCGCCACGTTTTTGAGCTGCAGGCTGGTTCCCGGCGGCAGGTTCACGCCGAGCTGCCCCAGCATGGTGGTGATGCTCTGCACCGTGAACGGCGTTTGCGTGGTCTGGTCGCCGCTGCCGTCCAGGCCGACCACCAGCCCGTAGCCGATCAGCTGGTTGGGCCGCACGCCATGCACGCTGGCGATGTCCTTCACCCGTTGCGCGTATCCCTGCCCGCGCTCGGCGCCCGCGCCGATCGCGAGCCCGGCCAGCGCGAGCAGCGCGGCGAACAGCAGTTTGGCGAGTCGCGCGCGCATCAGAAGGGGAGGATGGTGAGGAAGAAGCGCGCGAGGAAGCCCATGATCTGCGCTTCGTTGATGTAGCCAGAGCCCTGGTAGTCGATGCGCGCATCGGCGACCTGGGTCGAGGTCACCGTGTTGCCGGCGAGAATCGTGGCCGGATTGACCACGCCTGAGAAGCGCAGCGTCTCGCTGTTGTGCGTGATGCCGATCTGCTTTTCACCCGACACCACGAGGTTGCCGTTGGGCAGCACCTCGAGCACCGTGACGGTGATGGCGCCGGTGAACACGTTGTCCGCGGCGGTAGCGCCCTTGCCCTCGAAGGTGTTGGAACTCGAGGCCGCCACGCTGGTGCCCAGATAGCCCTTGCCGGGCAGACCGTTGGTAAAGGTCGGGACGTCGAACGAGGTATCGCCCTTGCGGCTCGCGTTGGTCGAGGAGTTGTTGCTCGCCTGCAGTTTCTCGTTGAGCTGGATGACGAGCATGTCGCCGACGTAGCGGGCGCGCCGGTCCTCGAACAGCGGACGGAAGGCGCTCCTCTCGTTGAAGATCGCGCCGTTCACGTAAGCCGCCTGCGGCGCCAACGCAGGGCGCGCGGTGGTCGGCTCTACGACCTTCACCGGATTGAGGTTGCAGGCGCCCAAGGCGGTCAGGGCGGCCAGCGCCAGGCCGGCGGCGAGACGCTGCGGTCCGCGGTATCTCGGGGATCCCATCACAGCTGCGCCAGGCGCGCCAGCATCTGGTCGGAGGTCTGGATCGCCTTCGAGTTGATCTCGTAGGCGCGCTGCGTCTGGATCATCGACACCAGCTCCTCGACCACGTTGACGTTGGAGGTCTCGACGTACCCCTGGTTGAGCAGCCCCAGGCCGTTGCTGCCCGGCGTATTGGCCTGCGGCGTTCCCGAGGCCGCCGATTCGTGGAACAGGTTCTGACCGAGCGGCTTCAGGCCCGCCGGATTGACGAAGTTGGCGAGCTGGATCTGGCCGATCTGCTGCGGCGTCGCGGTGCCGCTGCGGATCACGCTCACCACGCCGTCCTGTGCGACCGTGATCGAGGTGACGTTGGAGGGGATCGTGATCTGCGGCTGCACCTGGAAGCCGTTGGAGGTGACCAGCGCGCCCTGGGAATCGACGTGGAACGAGCCGTCGCGCGTATACGCGGTCGTGCCGTCGGGCATCAGCACCTGGAAGAAGCCCTGCCCGTTGACCGCCAGGTCGAGCGCGTTGTCGGTCTTCTGCAGGTTACCCTGCGTGAAGACGCGCACCGTGGACACCGGGCGTACGCCGGTGCCGACCTGCAGACCGGAGGGCACCTGCGTGAGCTGCGAGGACTGCGCGCCGGGCTCGCGCAGCGTCTGGTAGAGCAGGTCCTCGAACACCGCGCGCGAGCGCTTGAAGCCGTTGGTGCCGACGTTGGCGAGGTTGTTGGCGATGACGTCGAGCTGGAACTGCTGCGCGTCGAGGCCGGTCTTGGATATCCAGAGCGAGCGAATCATGCCGTTTTCCTATTGGATGGAGAGCAGGCGCGAGGCCTGCTGCGCGTTGCCTTCCGCGTTCTGCAGCAGCTTCATCTGAATCTCGAACTGGCGCGCCACCGCGATCATCCCGACCAGCGCGTCGACCGCGTTCACGTTGCTGCCTTCGATGGCGCCGGGCGCAACGCGCAGCGTCTCGTCGAGCGGGGCGACGCCGCCGTTCTTCACGCGGAACAGGCCGTCGGCCGAGCGGACGAGGTCGGCGGCGGGCGGATTGACGAGCTTGATGCGCCCGACGCTGATGACCGCGTTGGGCTGCGCGGCCGGCAGCGCGGACACCGATCCGTCGGTCTCGATGCGGATCGCGGCGTTGGCCGGGATCGCCATCGGGCCGCCGTCGGACAGCACGTTCAGCCCGCCGGCCGTCTGCAGGATGCCCTCGGCGCTCACCTGGAAGCCGCCGTTGCGCGTGTAGGCTTCCTTCCCGTCGCGCCCCTCCACCGCGATCCAGCCTGCGCCGCTCAGCGCGATGTCGAGGTTGCGCCCGGTCTGCGTGATCGGTCCGGAGGAGAAGTCGGCGCCGGTGGTGGATTCGAGCGCGAACACCCGCGTCGGGCTGCCGCCGAGCGGCACCGCGCGGAACGCCACCGTTTCGGCGCGGTAGCCCGGCGTCGACGCGTTGGCGAGGTTCTGCGCGAGCGTGTCCTGGCGCGCCAGCGCCATCTTGGCGCCGGTCATCGCGGTATAGATCAGCTTGTCCATCTACGCCCTATCGCAGGTTGACCAGGGTCTGCAGCACCGAATCCTGCGTCTTGATGGTCTGCGCGTTGGCCTGGTAGATGCGCTGCGCGGTGATCATCGAAACCAGTTCCGCGGTCAGGTCGATGTTCGAGTCCTCCAGCGCGCTCGCCTGCAGTACCCCGAGCGAACCGCTGTTCGGGGCGCCCACCAGCGCCTGCCCCGACTGCGGCGTCTCGCCCCACTGGTTGGTCCCCAGCGGCTGCAGGCCCTGCGGGTTGGTGAAGTTGGCGAGCACGATCTGCCCCTGCGCGAGCGACTGCCCGTTGGAGTAGCGCCCGAGCACGACGCCGTCGGGCCCGACCGAGAAGCTGGTGAGGCGCCCCGAGGTCGAGCCGTCCTGCGTGAGCTCGTTCACGCCGAAGCCCGCCCCGAACTGCGTGCTGCCGGTCAGATCGAGAGTGAAGGCGAGCGGCGTCGTGGCGCCAGTCGCGACCGCGGTCGACACGTTGAACGGCAGCGTGGTCGTCGCGGTGTTGATCGCGCCCGCGGCGGTGAAATTCAGGGTGCCGAGCGCGCCGGCGCCGATCTGCACGCCGTCGTTCGCGCCGTAGACCTGCCAGACGTTGCTCGCGGTCTTCCTGAAATACAGCGACAGCGTATGCGCGTTGCCCAGGCTGTCGTACACGCCCATCGATGTCGCGCTCTGATAAGTGGTCGGATCCGCGAGGTTGAACGCGGCCGCGATGGCGGTCGAGCGCGCGTCCAGGTTGAGGACGGCGCTCGCCTCGGTGGTCGCGACCGGAGGCAGGTCGGTACGCGACACCTGTAGGTCGGTCGGCGTCGAGGTGACGATGGTCCCGCCCGGCCCGGCCGGGTAGCCGGAAAGCCGTGCGCCGCCCGTGTTGACGATGTAGCCGTCCTTGTCGAGCTGGAACTGGCCGTTGCGCGTATAGGACGCAGTGCCGCTGGTGGACATGCGGAAGAAGCCCTGGCCGTTGATGGCGATGTCCAGCGGGCTCGAGGTCACGTTGATGTTTCCCTGGCCGAACTGGGGCAGCACCGCCGAGAGGGCGGTGCCGATGCCGACGGTGCTGCCGCCGCCGCCCGACAGCGAGTTGGCGAACACGTCGGAGAAGCTCGCCCGCGAGCCCTTGAAGCCCGCGGTGTTCGAGTTGGCGACGTTGTTGCCGATGACGTCGAGGTTCTTGGCCGCTGCGTCGAGCCCGGACAGGCCCTGTTGGAAGCTCATGAATGGTTCTCCTTTACATGATGCGCTTGATGTCGGCGAGCGCCTTCGCGCCCAGGCCGCCGATATTGATGGTGGTGCCCTCGGTACCGCGGGTGACGCCGTCGACGCGGCCGACCGAGAGCGGTACCGCGCTGACCGGCTTGCCGTTGGCCGATGCGGCGATGCTGAATTGATACGGGCCGTCGACCGCGCGCGCGCCGGAATCGCTCATGCCGTCCCAGCCGAAGACCTGCAGGCCCGCGGGCTGCGCGCCGAATTCGACGCGGTGCACGACGGTTCCGGAGGCGTCGGTCACGGTGACGGTCATCCGGTCCACGGCCTGCGGCAGCGAAAACGCGCCCTTGGCCCCGGAGGCATCGAGCTGGAGCGCATTGCCGGCGACGATCACCTGCCGGCCGACCAGATTCGCAGCCTGCAGCGACTGGCCGGCGTCGAAGCTGCCCGAGAGCGTCGCCAGCGTGGCGTTCAGCTTCTCGATGCCCTGCACGGTGCTGATCTGCGCGAGCTGCGAGGTGAGCTGCGCGTTGTCGAGCGGGCTGAGCGGATCCTGGTTCTTCAGCTGCGTGATGAGCAGGGTGAGAAAGCGGTCCTGGCCGGTGTCGCCGGCCTTCGCCGCCGCGGCGGGCTGGCTGGCCAGAGACAGCGCGGCGAGCGGATCGTTGACCGGGGTGAGGTTCGCGGCGTTCATGCCTGCTCCTAGGATCCGAGGGTCAGGGTCTTGGCGAGCATGGCCTTCGCCGTGTTCATCACTTCGACGTTGTTCTGGTAGGCGCGCGAGGCGGCGATCATGTTCACCATCTCGTCGACCACGCTGACGTTCGGCAGGGACAGGTAGCCTTCCTTGTCGGCCATCGGGTGCCTGGGGTCGTGCACGCGCCGCGCCGGCACGGAACTTTCGACGACCGAGGCGACGCGCACGCCCAGGGCGCGGGCGCCGTCCCCGGATCCGCGCGCGTCCGCGGCATCGACCGGCGCCGACTGGAACACCACCTGGCGCGAGCTGTACACCTTGCCGTCGGGCCCGGCGGCGCTGTCGGCGTTGGCGAGATTGCTCGCCACGGTGTTGAGCCGTTGGCTCTGCGCCGCCATTCCGCTGCCGGCGATGGAGAAGATCCTGAACAGCGACATGTCGGATTACCCCTGGATCGCCGAAAGCAGCGTCTTGATCTGCATGTTGAGGCTGCGCAGCGCGGCCTCGTAGCGCAGCGCGTTGTCGGCGAAGTGCGCGCGCTCGGCGTCGGCGTCCACCGTATTGCCGTCGAGGCTCGGCTGGTAAGAGACGCGCTCGTAGAGGGCCGGCGCCGCGCGCGGCCGGTCGCCGCCC
>JBASCW010000175.1:0-3556 GCA_049651845.1 Burkholderiales bacterium
CGGCGGCCACCCCGGCGGCGTGGCCGTAGGCCATGCACTGCGCGCCCATGCGCGCCGAGCCGACCGCCTCGCGCGTCGCCGAAAGACAGCGCCCGGCGACCAGCAAGCCGTCCAGCTCGCGCGGAACGAGCGAGCGGTAGGGGATGTCGTAGTCGCCGCCGTCGCGCACGAACAGGTGCTGGCGCACGTTCGGCTGGCCGGGCGCCTGCACGCTCATCGGGTAGGCGCCGCGCGCGATCGCGTCGGCGAAGCGCGTCTGGCTCTCGACGTCGGCGCGCGTCAATTCGTATTCGCCCACCAGCCGCCGCGAGGCGCGCACCGACACCGAGGGCATCGCGGTATGCAGATAGCAATCCCGGAAACCCGGGATATAGCGCCGCAGCACTTCCAGCGCGAGGCGCATCTGCCGCTGCCCCTCGGCCTCGGCGCGGCTCGCTGCCGCGCCATCGGTGGCATCGAAGGTGATGCTGGTGGCGTTTAGCGTGACGATGTCGCGCCGCTGCGGCACCGGGATGATGCTGAAGCGGCTGCCGAAGACCTTGAGGCGCCCCCACTGGCCGCGGTCCTCGCCGGCGATCTCCCATTCGGCCCAGTCCTCGCGCGGCACGTAGTCGCGCACCAGGTTGGCGAGGTAGATGTAGGGACAGTCGAAGATATCGCGCACCTGCTCGCGCATCACCTTCCCGGCCTCCAGGCCGCGCACTTCGCGCAGGTAAGGATCGGCGAGCAGCATCAGCTTGTGCGGCTCGCGCCGCGCGTCGGCGATGAAAGCGCCGGTGTCCACGCCGGCGGCGCGAAACACCAGTGTCGCGTTGAGCGCGGCTTCCGGAACGTCCTGCACGTACGCGGCGCCGGCGCCAACCGCGAGGTCGGCGTCGCCGGTGGCATCCACCGCGGCGATGCTGTGCAGCTCGTGAACGCCGGACTTGTTGTGCACCCGCACTCCGGCGACGCGATTGCCTTCGACCAGCGCGTCGATCATACGGCTGTGCAGCCACAGATCGACCCCGGCCTGGGCGGCCATGTCGAACAGCTCCAGCTTCATCAGATCCGGATCGACCGGCGTGCAGGAACCGCCGACTCCGGTCGGATTGGGACGGTGCGGCACCTCGCGCGTGCCGCCGCGGGCGGCGATGCGATCGACCAGTTCCTGCGGTAGGCCGCGCACCACCTGCTCGCCGCGATTGTTGTGGAACGGGGTGATGTTGGCGAGCGCGAGGCAGGTGCCGCCGAGGTAACCGGAAGCTTCAACCAGGCAGGTGCGCGCGCCCAGGCGCGCCGCCGCCACCGCCGCCATCGCGCCGGCCGAGCCGCCGCCCGCCACCACCACATCGTAGTCGCGGCGGCTCGCCGCTGCGCCCGTGTTATTCAAGCCTGATCCCGGCGTCCTGGATGATCTTGCGGTACTTGGCCACCTCCGATTTCACGAACGCGGAGAACTGCGCGCTCGAGTTGCCGACCGGCTCGTAGCCCTGCTCCAGCATGCGCGGGCGTATGTCGGGCAGGTTGATCGCCGCGACCGCGTCGGCGTTCAGTTTTTCGACCGCGGCGGCGGGCGTGCCGCGCGGAACGAACATCCCGTACCACTGCGCGACATCGAAACCGGCCAGGCCGGACTCGGCCATCGTCGGCACCTCGGGAAACGCGGTGGAGCGCTCCGCGGTGGTCACCGCCAGCGCGCGGATCTTCCCGGAGCGGATGTGCGGCGCGGCGACCGGCATGGCGAGAAACGCGCTCGCCGTGTGCCCGGCGAGCAGATCGGCGATCTGCGGTCCGCCACCCTTGTAGGGCACGTGCAGCAGCGCCACCTTGCCGAGCAGACCGAGCAGGCCGCCAGCGACGTGATGCGGGCCGCCGTTGCCGGAGGAGGAGTAAGCGAGCTGGCCTGGCTTCGTGCGGGCGAGCGCGAGGTATTCCTCGAGCGAGCGCGCCGCCACCGCCGGGTGCACGGTCAGCGCGAGCGGCGTGACCGCCACCAGCGTCACCGGCACCAGATCGTTCACCGGATCGTAGGCCATCTTCGGGTACAGCGACAGGTTCATGACGATTTCCGGCGACGAGGACAAGAGCACCGTGTAACCGTCGGGCGGAGCCTTCGCCACCACCTCGGCGCCGATCATGCCGGTCGCGCCGCCGCGGTTTTCGATCAGCACCGGCTGGCCCCATTTTTCGCTCAGCTTCTGCGCGAGCGGGCGGCCGAGGATGTCGGTGCCGCCGCCCGGCGGGTAGGGCACCACCACGCGCACCGGCTTGGCTGGGTACTGCGCCAAGGCGGTGCCGTTGATGAAAACTGCCGCCGTGGCGGCGGCCAGAAACAAGCTGCGCACGATCCGGTTCATGGGCTGCCCCTTTCTCAAGTTGAGAACGCGCCGCCGCAGCACGAAGCCGCGGTGCGTGCGTCAGCGGTGTCCACAATACTATATAGTAATTGCGCCCGCGTCAAACCGCGCGAGTGAGGCGGCGAGCGTTTCGGTCATACCTTCCGTCCTGATGCGCTTTCGCCGGGCGCGCACGCCCGTTGATGTTTGCAAGCCGGCCACGGCGCTGATCGCGGATGGCCCGTACCGGTTTTCGCGCAACCCTATCTATGTATCCATGACGCAAGGATAGGAAATTCCTTCGTGTCCGTGCCGCGGAAAGTGGGTGGTTCCGGCATATTTCGGTTCGCTGAGCGGTGCTTCTCGTCACAATGATTCATGCTTGCGGCCGCCAAGGGCGGTATACAACCGGCCTTGTGACAAATAAGAGTCCGGGGACCATTCCGGGATCGAAGCACCTGCCCGAGAGCTGGATCACCGAGAACGACGGCGGCAAGTTCCGCGGCGAGGCGACGCTCGAGAAGCTGTACGCCGCTGCCGGAGTGCCGAGGGCGGCGAGGCGATCAACTTCTGCAACACCGGCCACTGGGGAGCACGAGCGGCGCCTCGGCGCCGAGGTGGCGGCGCTCCTCGGTGATGCGCGGCGGCTGAGTGAGCCGCTTCCCGATGCGCAGCGCTCGAGGCTCGTCGCGCGGATCAGCGGCGGCCTCGAGGGCCTGCTGCTCCTCGTCCGTCGGGCGCGCGAGAGCAATCCCGCACTGCCGCCGCAGGCTCTTCCCGCGGTGCGCGCGGCGCTCGATGGAGAGAATCCGTCGCGCCTTGCAGCGGCGTTATCGACTCTTGCGAGAATCTATCCGTTCGACGACGCCGGAATTCTGCCTGCCGAGGCCACGCCCGAGCGGCTGCGCGTGGGCGTGGCGATCCACGAGAGCACCTGCGCCGGCTGCCACCACGATGACCTCTTCGCCTGGGCACGCAGCATGCCGGCTACGGAGTTCGCCGCGCGCCTTTACACGGGCGTCCGGGGCGACGCCCTCACCGCGCGGGCCATTTCATTCGGGGCGGAAGAACTGGCCGCGCTGATCGCCTACCATCGAGAGGCGCGAGCGCGGCTAGCCCAACTTCCACAGTTCGAGGGTGTGAATCGTAGTAGATCAAAGACTTGAGGTCCAAGGTCGGCACTACATTTGCACGGTTTGGGGTAGTCGAAGTCGCTCCGGTAGCTTCAGACCCAAACG
>JBASCW010000176.1:0-25761 GCA_049651845.1 Burkholderiales bacterium
GCCCGAGCCGGCCTACCAGCCGCGCGTGCTCGGTGCAGCGGTCGCCGCGGTGCCCGGTCCCGACGGGCGCCGGCTGCTGGTGACGTACGCCCCGGGCGGCCGCGCGAAGCGCATCGGGCTGCTCATCAACGCATCAGGCGGCGATGTCGCGAATGCCTACGAGGAGGACGTCGCCTCCGGCTACTTCCGCTTCGCGGGCGATACGCGCGCGATCATCAAGCCCTCTGGCGAGGTGATCCCGGCGCCCGGGCTCGCAGTCGATACGGAGCCGGCGCTGCTTTCGCGTTCGGGCGAGACGCGGCTGCAGCGCGGTGCGACCGCGCGCAGCGTGCGCGTGAGCCGCGCGGGACCCGTGCAGCTGGGCCACATCGAGCTCCAGCTGCCCGAGGGCGTAGGCAACGTGGTCGCGTTCGACGCGCGCGGCGACCTGTACGGAATCCTGCTCCTGACCGAAGCGGCCGGCGACCAGACGGTGCTGTTCTGGGACCTGCGGGCGCAGAGTTTCACGCTGCACGAACGGCTCGGGGCGCGGCGGGCGCGCGGCGTCGCGCTCTCTGCCGACGGCGTGCTGGGCCTGGTCGACGCCGACCAGCCGCTGCTGATCACGCTGGCGGACTCCCTTGCCCTCCAGACGATCAAGCTGCCGGGCCCGGCGCCGCGCGCCACGGCTGCGGCCTTCGCTGCACAGGCCCGCTGGGCCGTGATCGGGCTGGCCGACGGCAGCGTGCTGCGCGCGGGCGCGGACGGCCGCACGCAACTCATCGGCGAGCACCGCGGCGAAGTCACCTTCGCGGGGCCGGGCAGCCGGGTCGGCGACGCCGGAATGGCGCTCACCACCGGCGCCGACGGCGCGGTGCGCGGCTGGTCGCTCGAGGACGCGAAGCCGGCCTTCGTCTTTCTCGGCTACTTGCAGCCGCCGCTCACGTCCGACCCGGGCGCGACGAGATTCGGCTGGGCCGTGGCCGATCCGGAGGCGCGCTTTCACGCCTCCGACGCCGAAGGCGCCGCCGGGCTGCACTGGGCGCTCGGACTGACGGCCCTGGAGCTGGCGCAGCTGCGCGGCAAGTACCGCGAGCCGGCGCTGCTCGGCAAGCGCCTCGGCCTCAACCCGCAGCCGCTCGCGCGCGTCGACGCGCTGCAAGACCTGCGGCTGCCGCGCGAGCCGCGCGTGTCGGGCGATCCGGGCGAGGGCGAGCGCCGCCTGCGCATCGAGTTCAGCCCGCCGTCGCTCGGTCCGCCCGGCAAGTACGCGATCCGCGTCAACGGCCGCGAGGTGAACCCTCCCGAGACCATGCCGGCCGGCGGCGTCACCGACTACTTCGTCGATCCGGGCCTGATCCGGCCCGGCGAGAACACCGTGGAGGTCGTCGCCTACGACAGCACCGGACAGGTCGCCTCGCGCGGCGTCACCTCGCGCTTCGCGCACACGCCCGCGAAGCCGCCGGAAGTGCGCGTGTTCGCGTTGGTGGCCGGCGTATCGCGGTACTCGGCGGACAGGCTGAAGCTGAAGTGGGCCGACCAGGACGCGCGCCGCTTCACCGACGCGCTGCGCCGCGCCGTCCTGCCGCTGCTCGGCTACGACGAGAAGAAGTTCGTCTACCGGCTGCTCACCAGCGCCCCGGAGCCCGGCGACCCGAACCAGGGCGCCGCGACCAAGGCCAACATCCTCGCCGCGCTGAACCAGTTCGAGCGCGACACGCGCCAGCGCGACGGGCGCACCGACATCGTCGTGGTGTTCCTCGCGGGCCACGGCATGACCGACAACGACGGCTACTACTACTTTCTCGACGTCGCGACCAACACGGTCGCGTTCGGCAGCGACCAGGAGCGCAAGGCCGTCACGCTCTCGGCCGAGGAGTTGAAGGACGCGCTGCGCAAGCTGCCGCTGAACCAGGTGGTGGTGCTGGATACCTGCAATTCGAGCGCGTTCCTGAACCCGGCGCGTCCGGCCCAGGCCGTGCCGGGCGACCCGCTGGACGCGGCGCGCGAGCGCGCGCGGAACATGCTGCGCGAGGTCGTGGGCTCGCACGTGCTGATGGGCGCCTGGAACACGCCGCTCGCCTACGAGTCCTCGCGCTACGGCCACGGCGTGCTGACCTATTCGCTGCTCAGGGCCCTGCGCGGCTACGCGCGCGAAGACCGCAACGATCAGGGCGTGGTGCGCGTGCTGAACTACGCCGAGCTGCAAGTGAAGGCGCTGGCGGAGAGGATCGGGCGGCTGCAGGCGGCACGCTACGAGCCTTCCACCGACTTTCTGCTGGGCCGCTTCGAGCCGAAGGCCTGGATCGGCTTTCCGTCGCTGCCGGGCCTGCCGGCGCTGCGCCGCGAGAGCCTGATCCGCGAGAGCGCGGGCTCCGACGTAAACAGGTTCGGCGCGAAGCTGGAGGAAATCCTGCTCCAGAATGAGATCGGGGCCGAGCGCTACGCCTACTTCGCCAAGGACGACCCGCCCGACGCCTACCGCATCTCCGGCAGCTACAGGGTGGCAGCCGATGGCAGGGTTTCAGGACAGATCGCCCTGGAGCACGCCGACTGGCCGACGGCCAGGACACGGCAGGTCAGCGAGGCAGACGACAAGTTCCCCGAGGCCGTGTACCGCGCGGTGATGGACATGCTGCCGCTGCCGACCGTCGCCGCGCCGCCGCCGGAGCCGTCCTCCTAGCAGCCCGGCAGGCCGCGGCGCGTCACCAGCATCCGGTTTACCGTCGTCCAGTTGTCGGGCGGAACGACGGTCACGCGCGCGTTGCCGGACACCAGGTCCTCGAGCATGCGCGAGAGCGGGTCGGCGCGCGCGCTGCGGGCGCCGTCCTGTTTCAGCGGCGCGAGATCGACGGGCTGGTCGGTGGCGAACAGCTTCAGGTATTCGGTGCGAGGCAGCGGCGGGTCCTTCGCCGCGTCCAGGGTGATCGCGAGGGGCGGGTCCCCCGGGCGCAGCAGCGCGGAGGTCACGTTGCCGTCCGCCACGGCGAGCGGCGGCGGGATCGAGCCGTCGTAGTCGAGATTCAGCAGCTGGACGTACATCGGGCGCGAGCTTGCGTTCGAGACGCGCGCAACCAGCGTACCGCCCGGGCAGATCTCCTGCACCGGCGTGCCGTCCGGCCTGACGAGATCCAGCGTCAGGCCCGCGACGCCGCGCGCGTTGGCGAGATCCAGGACGCGAAACCACTTGTGCCAGACCTTCAGGCGCCTCTCGAGCTGCGCCTCCAGGTCGGCCGCCGCGAGCGGGACCCGGCCGATCGCCTCGTCGCCCGGGCGCAGCAGCACCAGGTCCGGGCCGGCGGTCGCGAGCGCGAGGTGCGGCGTTTCCTGGGCGAGGGCGATCCGCATGCCCGGGTTGCGGCCCGCAATCGCGCGCGCGGCGGCCGCGGGCCCGGCGGGCAGCGCCGGGGCGAGGTGCACGCGCAGCTCGAAATCCTCGATCGAGCGCTCGTGCTCGATCGCGCGCATCACGCCGATCGTCGCGAAGCCGCCGGACTCCAGCGTCGCCACCGAGGAGTAGGCGAGAGCCTGGGTGACCTTGGCGATGCCGGTGTGCGTTCCGCTGTCGAAGGTCTTGGTGCCGGGCGGGTACAGCTTGAACGTGGCGTCCTTGCCGACGCCGTGCACCCGGCCCGCGTCGAGCGCGATGCCGTCGCCGTAGGCGCGCGCGGTGAAGAAGGGCGCGGCGGCCAGGCTGCCGGCGGCGAAGATCAGGCCCTCGTAGGCGGGGCCGTCGATCTGCGGATGCTGCGCGCGCATCGCGGTGGCGACTTCCTGCGCGATGCGCTCGTGGACGTCGCGGTAGGTGGTCCGCGGCCCGGCCTCGTTCAGCGCGCGCACGAGGAAGAAAGTCATGGCGCCGTGCGGCTGGCCCTGTCCGTCGGTGTATTCGTAGGAGAGCTCGTTCGCACGGCTGCCGCTGATCGCGACCCAGTGCAGGTCCTGCGCGTTGGGGTCGCGCAGCGGCGAGACGGCGCGCGCGTCCGCCCTGATCGTCCGCACCGCGGTCCTCGCGCGGTCTTCCGCCTCCCGGAGCCTCAGGAGCGCGGGGTCGGGCGGCACGTAGCGCGCGCGCAGCGCGACATCGGCGAGGCGCGCGCCGGTGCCGGAATGGCAGGAATCCATCACCAGCACCACGTTGCGCGTCCTGGCGTTGAGCCCGCGGATCCAGCCGTTGATCTCGTCGTCGCTGATGTCGCGCACGCCGTTCAGGCGGCTGTCGACGGCGAGGATCGTCTCGTCCATGCCGTCGTCCTCGTCGCCGTCGGTGTCGGGCTGCTGCGAGCCGTGGCCGCTGAAGTGGATCAGCACGATCGCGTCTTCATTCTGCACGCGCTCGGTCAGCTTGCGCATTTCGTCGAGGATCGCGGCGCGCGTCGCCTGGCCGTCCAGCAGCAGCATGATGTCCTGCTCCGCGAAGCCGAATTTCTGCAGCAGCAGCTTCTTCATGTTGAGCGCGTCGTTGACCGCGCCCTTCAGCTTGGCGACGGCGCGGTAGTCGTCGATGCCGATCAGCAGCGCGAGCTTCTGCGGGCTGCCGGCCGCGTCGCGGCTCGCCGTGGCGCCGCAGGCGGGCGGCGGCGCGGCGTCCTTGCGGTAGCAGTCGCCCGGCCCCGAGGCCTGCGCGGCGGGCGAGACGACGAAGACGTGGTCGAGCAGGTACTTGCGCGCCTGCTCCCAAGGCACGGCGCCCTTGCCGTCGGCGCCGAACATCATCCGCAGCAGAATCGCGCCGTGCAGCACCGGGTCGTCACCGAGCCGGTTCAGCGGCGCGTTCAGCCGCAGCGTCGGCGGCAGGCGGTCGTCGGCCTTGTGCAGGTCGGCGTCCTGGCCGGCGTAGGAATGAAAGCGCAGCACCGCGCCGCGGCCGAAGTAGGCGAGGCCGTCGCTGCTGCGGTCCCTGCGCTCGCGCTGCACGTGGCCTCCCGCGTAGGAGTCCTGTATCAGGTGCAGGAAGCTGCCGGCGGCGAATTCGCGCACCACGCGATGGCGGAAGAGGTCGGCAACCGTGCCCTTGAGGATCGCCGGATCGCGCGCGAACAGCGCGCGGATGCCGGGCATCGGCACCCGGGCGATTGGCGTGGAGCCGGCGATCTTGCCTTGCGCGACGCGGTAGGTGAACTCTAGCCACAGCAGGGCCTTCGCCTGCGTGTCGGCGGGCTTCAGGTTGTCGGCCTCGGCCATGCCGTGGAGGAACTGCAGGTCGCCGAAGTGGCTGCGCCCGAGCAGCGGATCGCCGCTGCGGAAAAACGTCGGCGGGTTCGCGGTGGCCTTGCCCTTGAGCTTGAGGAAGTTCGCGGCCCAGACGATGCCCAGGGTGTCCGGCCCCTTCGCGTCGTCGCGCGACCAGAGGTCGACCTCGGGATCGTCGTTCCAGATCACGCCGCGCAGGAACGCGCGGTCGCCGGCCTGGTTGATGTCGAACGCGCGCCCGAGCACGTTGGAGAGCGTGACCGAGCGGATGGTCTGCTCCTCATGCACCGGCGAGCCGAAGAAGCTTGTCGCCTGGATCAGGCCGCGCGCTTCGTTCTCCTGCGCGCTGCGCTTCTTCTCGGCCTCGAGCTCGGTTGCGTACTCGCTGACCAGATCGGGATGCGCGCGCGCGCCGGTCGCGGCGAGCACGCAGGCGAGCGCGAGAATACGAATCGATTGCGCCATCATGGTTTCCCCCTTTGGTTGCACGATGCGCGGACGCGCGATTAGTCTAGCCACTTGCCTTCGGGAAGGGGAATCTCATGAGACGAAAGTTCACGCGCGCGATCGCGCTCACCATCCTGGCTTTGATCATTGCGTCCTGCGCTTCGCACTATCGTCCGCCGCATTTCGAGCCCGAGAGCGCGGTGTTCAGCGGATTGCTGAACGCCGGCGCGCCCCCGGCGGACGATGTGCGCGTGCTCTGGGTGCACGGGATGTGCCACCACTCGACCGACTGGGTTCTGCAGCGCGTCGCCGATCTCGAGAAACTCGGCGGCGTCGCGGCGACGCTGGAAGGCGCGATCGACGTGCCCGCGCGGCCCGGCCAGGCCGGGCCGCTGGCGCGCGTGTACCGCTACGCCCTCCGTGGCGGCGCGATGCGCCATGAGTTCCATTTTGTGGTCTGGTCGGACCTCACGCGCGAGGCGAAGCGCTCGCTGTGTTACGACAGCTCGAGGCGCGACGACGTCGCCGAGGTCTGCGACGGCGCCTCGGACTATCCGAGCGCGCGCGCGCGCGGCACGCTGAACGATCGGCTGAAGTCGATGATCATGAACACCTGCGTGTCGGATGCGCTGCTGTACGCCGGCGCCACCGGCCCGGCGATGCGCGACCGCGTGGCGATCGCGGTGTGCGCCGCGCTTTCCGGCCTGCCGCCGCAGCCTGCGCGCGGCGGCAATCCGCTGCCGCCTGCCGCCTGCTACGACGGCGATCCGAGCGACTGGGTGCCGCGGGCGGGCCCGATCGCCTTCGTCACCGAAAGCCTCGGCAGCAAGATCCTGTTCGACGCGCTGACCGCGAGCGCGCGGCCCGGCGCGGGGCGCAGCCCCGCCGCCGCACGCGCCGCGCTGGAACGCGCGCTGTACCCGACGCGGCAGATGTTCCTGCTCGCCAACCAGATCCCGCTGCTCGATCTCGCCGACCGGGATGTGCTCGCAGGCGGGCGCGATCCGGGCGCGCCGTCGCCGGGCGGGCTGGGCGGCGCGCTGGAGCTCATGCGCCCGCCAGTGTCGCGCGAGGTGGCGCCCGCAGACCGCGCGCCGGCACCGAAGCTCGCGCCGCTCGAGATCGTCGCCTTCACCGATCCGAATGACTTGCTGAGCTGGCGGCTGCTGCCGGGCCCGCTGCAGCGGCGGGGTGGGGGCGTCACTAAGGTCGTCAACGTGCTGGTGAGCAACGAACCGACCTACCTGGGACTGGTCGAGCGGCCAGACAGCGCGCACCTCGGCTACCGCAGCAACGCAGACGTCTTGATCCTGTTGATGCGCGGGCGCGCGGCGCGCTGAGCGCCGCGCGAATCGGCGCCGCCGCCGCTCAGTGCGCGTCGATGTGCCTGCCGAGCCAGTCCTGCACGCGCGGCGAGAGCACCGACACGTAGACGCCGCCGCCGCCGCAGTACTTGTCGCGCCGGTCGCCCAGCGAGCGCGAGGTTACGGCGAACAACAGCCAGCCGGTGCCGTCCTCGCGCTCCAGCACCGGCCCGCCGCTATCGCCGCGGCAGGTGTCCGCGGCGCCGTCCTGCTCCGGCGCGAAGTACTCCATGAGCAGCATGCAGCCGGGCTGGCCGGGCGCGCAGGGCAGCACCTTGAGTCTCGCGTAGCGCTTTGCGCCGCCGCCTTTCGCGGCCACCTCCGTCTCGCCGAAGCCCACGGTGTAGACCTCGACCGGCTTTCCCGACTGGAAGGCGCGCAGGTAGGCGCCCAGCGGGTAGCGCTTGAAGTCTGGGTCAGGGTACGGCGCCTTCGGCGTGGCGACGTGCAGGCCACCGAGGATTTCGGCGAGCGCCTGGTCGAGCGGCTCGCGCGTAGCGGCGATCGCGAGGTCGAAGCCGCGCTTCGCGCAGTAGCCCTCGTCGAGAAATTCGGCGCCAGGCGCCAGCTCGCGTTGCAGCGTGAGCTCGCCGCGGTCCGTCTTATCGGTCGCGTATACCGAGCGGCCGATGCGCACGTGCGTCGGCTGTGACGAGGGATCGCAGAAGCAGCGCGCCGCGGTGAGGATCTTGCCGCGCGGGTTAAGCAGCGTACCCGAGCACATGACGCCGCCGCCCGCGTTCACGAGGGCGACCACGAAGGGAAAGGACAGCGCGTCGGCGCGCGCGGGCGGCGCTAGCGCCGGGCTCGCGCCGACCGCGCGCGGCAGCAGAATCGGCTCGGCGCGCTGCGCATGCGCCACTGGCGCGGCAGCGAGCAGGAGAATGGCGGCGCTGCGCATCGCGAAGTTCATGGCGGCTTGCCTCCGACGCAGGACGCGCCGCGGACGACCGGATAAGCGCCGCGCGCGCGCTTCGAATCACGGTACGCACTGCGCCGTGCGCGGTCAAGGGCGGCCGCTCCGTATACTTCGAGGCTTGTCACGGGGGCAACATGAAGACCAAAGTCACCGAAATGCTGGGCATCCAGTACCCGATCGTCCAGGGCGGCATGCAGTGGGTGGGCTACGCGGAGCTCGCCGCCGCGGTGTCGAACGCGGGCGGCCTCGGCATCCTCACCGCGCTCACGCAGCCCACGCCCGAGGACCTGCGCAAGGAGATCGCGCGCTGCCGCGAGATGACCGACAAGCCCTTCGGCGTCAACCTCACCATCCTGCCCGCCATCAAGCCGCCGCCGTACGCCGAGTACATGCAGGTGATCTTCGATTCCGGGATCAAGATCGTAGAGACCGCCGGCAACAACCCGCGCGACTTCGCGCCGAAGTTCAAGGAGCATGGCATCACGATCCTGCACAAGTGCACGTCCGTGCGCCACGCGCTCTCGGCCGAGCGCCACGGCGTGGACGTGATCTCGATCGACGGCTTCGAGTGCGCGGGGCACCCGGGCGAGGACGACGTGCCGAACCTGATCCTGATCCCGGCCGCGGTGCGCGCCTGCGGGATCCCCGTGATCGCCTCGGGCGGCATCGCCGACGGCTACCAGATGGCGGCCTGCCTGGCGCTGGGCGCGCAGGGCATCAACATGGGCACGCGCTTCATGTGCACCAGGGAAGCACCGATCCACGACAACGTCAAGCAGGCGCTCGTGAAGGCGGGCGAGCGCGACACCAACCTCATCTTCCGCACCATGCACAACACCGCGCGCGTGCTGAAGAACAAGGTCTCCGACGAGGTGGTGACGATGGAGAAGAAGGGCGCGGCGTTCGAGGACGTCAAGCACCTCGTGGCGGGCGCGCGCGGCCGCAACGCCATGAAGACGGGCGAGGTGGACGCCGGCATCCTGAGCGCCGGCATGGTGGTCGGGCTGATCCAGGACATCCCGAGCTGCAAGGAACTCATCGAGCGCATGGTGCGCGAGTGCCGCGAGGCGCTCGCGGCGGCGGCGAAGATGGCGGCCTGAGCACAATTTCGATTGCTCCCGGTTTCCGGTTTCTTATCGTTTCGTCCGATTTCCTAGCGAGCCGTGAGCGAGCCGCGCTGCGGCCGTTGATAGCGTGCGACGGCGCGATGTAGCATTTCCCCGATGTGCCGCGGGGGCGGTGCACAAGGGGAATCCATGGATCCAACCAACGGTGTGGCGCTTCGTGCTGCGATGCGGCGGCTCGCAGCCGGCGCAGCGGTGATTTGCCTCGGCGGCTGCCAGTTTGCCGGCGCCTACAAAGGTTACACCGCGGAGCCGCTTGATGTCAGCAAGGACAAGGATAGAAGCGTCGTCGCGAGCCAGGGGACCGTGTACCAGCGGCTCGTGCTCGCCGTCCAGGAACGCACGCCTTCGGCTAGAGACTGCTTCGCGGATCTTTACCGGCCGGGCAGCTCGGACTCCGAGTACTGCGCCGGGCAGCGCAACGAGGTGATCTCCTACCTGATGTCGGAATCGGCGGCGCTCTGCGCGGAGCACCTGTCGGGTATCTACGGGAAGGAGGCCGGCTTCAACATCGCCACCGGCTCGATCGCTTCCTTCGCTTCGGGGCTAGCTTCGATCACGATCGGCACGCAGGCGAAGACACTGGCGGCGCTGTCGACCTTCGCGAGTGCCGAGCGCTCGCTTGTCAACGAATCGGTGTACAAGAACCTGCTCACCACGGCGATCGGGACAAAGATCGAGCAATCGCGCGAGACGCTCGGCAAGGCGCTCATTGCGCGCAAGACACAGTCATACAAGGACTACCGCATCGGCGACGCGATCCAGGACGTCGTCATCTACCATGACGCCTGCTCGTTCTACAAGGGCATGCAGATCGCGCTCGCCGAGGGTACGAACACCAACCCGGCGAGCAAGCTCGCGTCGCTGAAAACCGAAGCAAACTCGCTCGCGCAGCAGATCGATACGCGCGCCGTCGCTCTCAAGATGGACGAGGCCTCGCGCCGGTTGCTGGTCGACGCGAAAGGCACGGCTTCGACTGGCGATCCGGTGCTGAAGGGCTTGGTTGACCAGCTGCAGACCGTGCAGCACGAAATCCAGACGCTTACGCAGAACCCCGCGCCGGCGGTGAAGCCCGCGGTCGGCGGAACGGCGATCGGCGGCGACGCGGGCACGAGCAAGCTCGACCTGAGGCTCGAGGATCCGGGCAACCCACTCGCCACGTTGGTCGCCGCCGACGCGAAGGTCAAGGCTGAGGCCGAAGCGGTTGCGGATGCGGTCAAGAAGGCCGCCGGCGACAAGAAGGCGCTGACGCCAGAGTACGTGCAGGATGTGGGCGACGCGGCAGCTAGGTTCGCTTCCGACTTTCGCAAGGAAATGATGGGCGCGAAGAAACCAGGCGATCCAGCCAACGGCAGCATCGCCAAGGATCTGAAGGCCTACCTCGATGCACAAAGTAAGTACGTCATTGATACATCCACGCTCAATTTGAAGGTTGTTTCCGATCAGCAGACCGAGGTAGACAGGCGCGCGGAGGTCGTCAAGAAGGCATTGGTGGTGAAGAATGCTCAGGCCAATGTCGCCGCCTGCGAAAAATCCGCCGTCGACCGCCTGAAGACTTTCTCCGCCGGCGAGGTTGCCGCGGTGCAGGCCAAGACTGCCGACGACCTGAAGAAGATCAAGGCATCAATAGGCACCAAGCCGGACTGGTCGAAAGACAAAAGCAAGGACTGCCCGGCTTAGGCAGTCCGATACCTAGCGACTGCGCCCCTGGCGAGCGCCAGGCCGTGCCCCGGGCGCTCGGGGATGCGGATCACGCCGCCTTTGCACACGGGCAGCTCCTCGAAGAGGTCCGGCGGCATCCAGTCCATGAGCTCCACGAGGAAGCCGTTGGCGATCGCGCCGCTCACCTGGATCGAGAGCTCGTAGACGACGTGCGGCGACACGCGCACCGGGTGCGCGGCCGCGAGGTGCGCGATTTTCAGCGTCTCGCTGAAGCCGTTGGCGCGGCAGACGTCCGGCATCAGGTAGGTCGCCGCCTGCTTTTCGAGCAGGTCCCTGAACTCGTACCGGTTGTAGTGGTTCTCGCCGGTGGCGACAGGAATCCTGATCCGTGAAGCGACCAGGGCACAGGAAAAGTTGTCGTCCGAGCTGACCGGCTCCTCGTACCAGACGAGATCGAGCTCCTCCAGCAGCGCGGCCTGGCGCAGGTTGCCGGGCACGTCGAGCTTCTGGTTGACGTCCACCATCATGCGCACGCCGTCGCCGAGCGCCTTCTTCACCATCGCGACGCGTTTGCGGTTGGCGAGCGGGTCCGGGTCGTGGATCTTCATCTTGTAGTAGCGGCAGCCCATCGCGGCGTAGCGCTCGGCCTCGCCGACGAGGTCCTGATCGGTGTACCTGCTCCAGCCGCCCGAGCCGTAGCAGGCCACGCGGTCGGTGACCGCGCCCCAGAGACGGTAGAGCGGCAGCTGCGCCGCCTTGCCCGCGAGGTCCCACAGGCCAATGTCGAGCGCCGAGAGCGCCATGCCGGCGATGCCGACGCGGCGCACGCCGCGGTCGCCGCGGTACATCTTCTCCCAGAGGCGCTCCACGGCGAGGGGGTCTTCGCCCAGCAGCAGCGGCTTCAGCCGCGCCTCGAGGTAGGCGAGCACGCTCTCGGCGCCACCGCCGCCGAAGACCAGGCTGTAGCCCAGCCCCTGCAGCCCCTCGTCGGTCGCGATCTCGGCCACGACGAGCTTGTGGTGCGGGAACTCCAGAGCCATGGGCTTCGGCGTGGGTACGGTGAGGACGAAGGCGTCGATGGCGATGATTTTCATGGTGTGTGAAGGATAACTCGGCGGGTATCATTCCGGCATGGACGCGGTCGGCCTCACGCGCGAGTTGCTGGGCTTCAACACCATCAATCCTCCTGGCCAGGAACGCGATTGCGCGAAGGCCGCAGGGCGACTGTTGGAAGAATGGGGTTACAAGGTTGAATATCACGAATACGAAGACGCCCGTACCAGCGTGATCGCGCGCGCGGGCGGGAAATCCGGCTCCGACCCCCTTTGTTTGACCGGGCACCTGGACGTGGTGGCGCTCGGCGCGCGGCCCTGGACGAAGGATCCGTTCAGTGGGGAGACCGAGGGCGACAGGCTCTACGGCCGCGGCTCGTCCGACATGAAGGCGGGGGTTGCCGCCATGCTGGCAGCTTTGAAGTCCTTTTCAGGAAAACTGCGGAACACGCCTGGCGTGGTCGTCGTCCTGACGGCCGCGGAAGAGGGCGGCTGCGTGGGCTCGGCCGAGCTCGCGAAGCTGCCGCAGCTCATGGGCCGCGCGGGCGCGATGGTGGTGGGCGAGCCCACCTCGAACTACCCGCTGGTCGGCCACAAGGGCTCGCTCAAGTTCCACGCGGCGTTCCGCGGCGTGTCGGCGCACGGCTCGATGCCGCAGCTCGGCGTCAACGCCATCTACAAAGCGGCCAAGGCGATCGCGGCGCTGGAGGGCTTCGAGTTCGGCGCCAAGGCGCACCCGATCATGGGCGCGCCGACGATGAACGTGGGCACGGTCGAGGGCGGCAGCGGCGTGAACCTGGTGCCCGATCTTGCGAGGATCGGCGTGGACATCCGGACGGTGCCCGGCGTAGACCATGGCGTCTTGCTGCTTAAACTGAAAGAAGTTCTTTCGGAAGGCGAAATCGAGGTTATCGCCGACAACGACGCGGTGTGGACCGAGCCGCAGGAAGCCTGGGTGCAGCGCGTGTTCGAGATCTGCAGGCCGATCCTCAAGGAGCAGCCCGAAGCGCGTACGGCCCCCTACATGACCGACGCGGCCAACCTGCGCAAGGTCTACGCGGGCGTGCCCACGGTGGTGCTCGGGCCGGGCGAGGCGGCGATGGCGCACCAGACCGACGAGTACTGCCACATGGAGCGCATCCGCCAGTCGGTGCAGATCTACGAGGCCATCATCCGGGACTGGTGCGGCGCCTAGCGCGCCGCTCCGCGGACCGGCCGGAGGGCGGGGCAATCGGGCCGAAGTTTGGCCCAGATCAAAATCCGCGGCTTCCGCAGGGGTAGCGTCAGCAGCATTTCTAGGCCCAGGCAGGTGCCCTTATGTACGGCGAGCCGATCCGAAAAGTCATGGAGCGCAAGAAGGTGGTGAGCGCCCCGCCCGAAACGACCGTGGAGGCGGCCGCCCGGCTGATGGCGGAAACGCAGGTCGGCGCGGTCCTGGTGGTGGAGGGCAAGCGCCTGGTCGGCATCTTCACCGAGCGGGACGTGACGTTCCGCGTCGTCGCGACGGGCCGCGATCCGCGCGCCACGCGCCTGGCGGAGGTCATGACGAAGGAGCCCAGGACCATCTCGCCGCAGGAATCGTTCGGCTACGCGATGCTGCTGATGCACGAGAACGGCTTTCGCCACATGCCGGTGATCGAGAACGGCGAGCCGGTCGGCGTGGTCTCGGCGCGCAACGCGCTCGATCCGGAGCTGGAGGAGTTCGAGTCCGAAGCGCGGCGGCGCGAAGGCATCCGCAAGCCGGCCAAGCGCTCGTAGGCGGGCGCCGCGGCTGCGCGGACGACGGATGGCGCTGTGAATCGCGAGTCGCGTCCGTGGCTGCGCTTTTACGGCCACGTCCCCGAGACCCTTCGCTATCCCGAGGTCACGCTCTACGAGGCCGTCGCCGCCACGGCGCGACGCCTGCCCGATGCCGTGGCCTGGGATTTTTTCGGCGCCACGTCGACCTATCGCCAGCTCGTCGCGGACATCGACCGCTGCGCCGATGCGCTCGCCGCCCTGGGCCTCGGCAAGGGCGAGCGCCTGCTGATCTCCATGCCGACTTCGCCGCAGGGCGTGATCGCCTTCTATGCCGCGAACAAGCTCGGCGCGGTCGCGGCGATGATCCATCCGCTCTCCACGGCGCCGGAAATCGCCTACTACCTCGATGCGAGCGGGGCGCGCATCGCGCTCGCGCTGGACGCCTTCTACGGCACGCTAGCCGCGGCGGCCCCGAAGCGCCCGCTCGAGCGAATCCTGCTTGCGCGCATCCCCGACCACCTGCCGTTCGCGAAAAAGCTCGGCTTCCTGCTGACCAAGGGACGCAAGATCCGCGCCGTGCCGGCGGACGCGCGCGTGCGCTGGTGGTCGCAGGTGATGGCGGGCAGCGCATCGCGCGGGGCGGCGCGCGCCGGCCCCGGCGGCACGCGCGCGGACGACCCGGCCGCGATCCTCTTCTCGGGCGGCACCACCGGCGCGCCCAAGGGCGTGGTGCTGTCGAACCGCAATTTCATCGCGGAGGGCATGCAGGCCGCGGCCTGGGGCGGGCTGGACGAAGGCGACTCGATCCTCGCCATCCTGCCGATCTTCCACGGCTTCGGCCTCGGGGTGTGCGTCAACGCGGCGCTGATGGCGGGCGGCAAGTCGATCCTGGTGCCGGTGTTCGAGCCCGGCTCGACCGCGAAACTGCTGCGCGACAAGCGGCCGAGCGTGCTGGTGGGCGTGCCCACGCTATTCCACGCGCTCGCGGGCGACCGCTCGCTCGCGCGCGCCGACCTGTCGTGCCTGCGCGCCTGCTTCTGCGGCGCCGACACCCTGCCGCGCCCGGTGAAGGAGCAGTTCGAGCAGCTGGTCGCCGCGCGCGGCGGGCGCGTGCGGCTGCTGGAAGGCTACGGCCTCACCGAGGCCGTGACGGCGATCATGGCCATGCCGAAGGAGGAATACCGCGAGGGCTCGATGGGGATCCCGTTTCCGGACATGGAGGCGAAGATCTGCGCGCCCGGCACCGAGGAGGAGTTGGCCGCGGGCGAGGAGGGCGAGCTCTGCGTCGCGGGGCCGGCGGTCATGCTCGGCTACCTCGACGATGCCGAGGCGACGGCGCAGGCGCTACGCGTGCACCGCGATGGCCGCACCTGGCTGCACACGGGGGACCTTGCGCGCCGCGACGCCGACGGCTTCTTCTATTTCGTGCTGCGCATCAAGCGCATCATCAAGTCCTCGGGCTTCAACGTCTATCCTACGCAGGTGGAACGGGTCCTCTACGCCAACGCCGCGGTGGCCGACGCCTGCGTGGTCGGCGTTCCGGACCCGGCCCAGGTGGAGCGCGTCAAGGCTTACGTGGTCCTCAAGAACCCTTCGCAGGCCAACCAGGCGATGCGCGAAGCCCTCATCGAGCACTGCCGCGCGCAGCTCATCAAGTGGTCGTGCCCGCGCGAGATCGAGTTCCGGCGCGAGCTGCCCAAGACGCGCGTCGGCAAGATCGACTACCGCGCGCTGATGCGCGAGCACGCCAAGTCGCCGCTCGTCGAACAGAGCGCAGTCCGATGACCGCCGCCGCCGCGCCCGCGAACGGGGGCGAGCGCGTCGCTGCGGTGCTCGCCGCGCACGGCGTGCCGGCGCTGTTCGCGCTTTGCGGCGGGCACATCTCGCCGGTGCTGGTCGGCGCGAAGGCGCGCGGCATCCGCGTCGTGGACACGCGCAACGAGGCGACCGCGGTCTTCGCCGCCGATGCCATCGCGCGCCTGACCGGCACGCCAGGCGCGGTCGCGGTCACCGCGGGCCCGGGCCTCACCAACGCGATCACCGCGCTCAAGAACGCGCAGCTCGCCCAATCGCCGCTGGTGCTGATCGGCGGCGGGGCGCCGACCGCGCTGCAGGGTCGCGGTGCCTTGCAGGACATCGACCAGCGCCGGCTCGTGGCGCCGCACGTGAAGTTCCTGCGGCAGGTGCGCCGCGTCGCCGACCTGGGCCCCGCGCTGAGCGAGGCGTTCGCGGCCGCGCGCAGCGGCGTGCCGGGACCGGCCTTCGTCGAATGCCCGGTCGACATCCTCTACGACGAGACGAGCATCCGGCAGTGGTATGCGGAGGCGGGTGGACGCGGTACGTCGATCGCGGACCGCCTGCTGCGCTGGTACCTCGGCCGCCACGCCGACCGCACGTTCGCCGGCGCAGGGCAGCCGTTCGCGGTGCGGGCGCTCCCGGTGCAGGTGCCGGGCCTGGAGGAGAGGGCCATCGCCAGGGCCGTGGAGGCGCTCGCCGCCGCCGAGCGGCCACTCATCGTGGCGGGGAGCCAATCGCTCGCGCAGGCGACGAATGCCGGGCGCCTTGCGAACGCGCTGACGCGGCTCGGGGTCCCGGTCTATCTCTCCGGAATGGCGCGCGGCCTGCTCGGGCGCGAGCATGAGTTGCAGATGCGCCACGCGCGCAGGGAAGCGCTGCGCCAGAGCGACTGCGTGCTGCTCGCCGGCGTGAGCTGCGACTTCCGCCTGGACTACGGGCGTCATATCCGGCGCTCGGCCACCCTGATCGCGGCCAACCGCGGCCGGCGCGAGGCGCGCCTGAACCGCAAGGCCTCGATCGAGGCGATCGGCGACGCGGGCGCGTACATCGAGGCGCTCGCGCCGCGGCTCGGCGAGCGTGCGCGCAAGCCCGGCTGGATTGGCGAGCTGCGCGCGCGCGACCACGCGCGCGAAACCGAGATCGACGCGAGCGCGGCGCGCGCGGGCGAGCACGTCAATCCGGTCGCGCTGTTCCGCGCCATGGACCGGATCGCAGCCGAGGATGCGGTCTTCGTTGCCGACGGCGGCGACTTCGTGGCCACCGCGTCGTACATCCTGCGCCCGCGCAGCCCGTTGTCGTGGCTCGATCCGGGCGTGTTCGGTACGCTCGGCGTCGGCGCCGGCTTTGCGCTCGGCGGCGCGCTCGCGCGCCCGGCCGCCGAGCATTGGCTGCTTTGGGGCGATGGCGCGAGCGGCTACGGTCTCGCCGAGCTCGACACCTTCGTGCGGCACGGCATCCCGGTCATCGCGGTGGTCGGCAACGACGCCGGCTGGGCACAGATCGCGCGCGAGCAGGTGAAGATGCTGCACGACGACGTCGGCACGGTGCTCGCGCGCACCGCCTATCACGAGGTCGCGAGAGGCTTCGGCGCGGAGGGCATCCAGGTCAGGCATCAGTCCGATGTGGAGCCGGCATTGCTGCGTGCGCGGGAGATTGCCGCCTCGGGACGCGCGGTCCTTGTCAACGTGTGGCTCGACAAGACCGATTTCCGCGAGGGATCGATCTCGATGTGACGCGCAATGTGAATTAGACTCGGGCTCCGCACCCTATGCCGAGGCCATGCAGGTGATCCACCCGTCCGCATCGATCGCGCCCGGCGCCCGGCTCGGCGCCGGCGTCGAGGTCGGACCGTTCGCGGTGATCGAGGCGGACACGGCGATCGGCGACGGCTGCCGCATCGCCGCGCAGGTGGTGATCAAGCGCCACACGCGCATGGGGCGGCGCAACCGCGTCTGCGAGCAGGCGGTCATCGGCGGCGAGCCGCAGGACGTCAAGTTCGACCCGGCCTGCGTGTCGGGCGTGGAGATCGGCGACGACAACCTGTTCCGTGAGAGCGTGACGGTGCACCGCGGCTCGCGCCCTGGCGCCGCGACGCGCGTGGGCAGCGGCTGCATGCTGATGATCGGTGCCCACGTCGCCCACGACTGCGCCCTCGGCGACAACGTGGTGATGGCGAACCTCGCCACCCTGGGCGGCGAGGCGGTGGTGCAGGACCGCGCCTTCATCTCCGGCCTCGTGGGCGTGCACCAGTTCTGCCGCATCGGGCGCGTGGCGATGATCGGCGGGCTGACCAAGCTCGTGCAGGACGCGCTGCCGTTCTGCATCACCGACGGCAATCCGGGCCGCGCGCGCGGCCTCAACCTGGTCGGCCTGCGCCGCGCCGGCTTCAAGGCCGCCGAGATCGCCGCGCTCAAGGACGCCTACGGGCTGCTCTACCGCAAGGTGCCGCTCGCCGAGGCGATCGCGACGATGAAGGCGAGCGCGAGCGGCGCGGTGAAGGAACTGGCTGCCTTTCTGGAATCCTCCAAGCGCGGCTTCGCGCACCCGGGTTCCGGCTAGCCTTCGTTCCTGCGGATCATTTTCGGGCCTGCGCCGCCTACGGTGCGCTCGTAGGAGCCATCGCTCGTCTTTACGTATTTGGTGAGGCCGAGATCCTTCAGCTTGCTGTCGGACTTGGTCGAGTACTTGCCGTGCACCGCGGCGGCGCTCACCAGCCGCACCACCGCTTTGCCGCACTGCGGGCATTTCTTCAGCTTCGGCTCGGAGATTCTCTGCACCACCTCGAAGCGGCCGCGGCACTTCGCGCATTTGCCGGATTTCGGCGCATAGTCGTAGAGGGGCATGGTCGGGTCCTGTTGTATGGAAGAATCTTGCCATGACGCCGACCCTGCGCGGCATCCTGTGGATGTCGGGGACCGTGTTGTCCTTCTGCGCGATGGCGATCTCGGCGCGCCAGCTGCTCGCGCACCTGGGCACCTTCGAAGTCCTCTTCTACCGCACCGGCGTGTCGCTGCTGATCGTGCTGGCCGTGGCGCTGCCCGCGGGGCTCGCGGCGCTCCGGACCCGCCGCTTGGGCCTGCACCTGTGGCGCAACGGCGTGCACCTGGGCGGCCAGGCCTCCTGGGTCTACGCGATCGGCGCGCTGCCGCTCGCCACGGTGTTCGCGATCGAGTTCACCGCGCCGATCTGGACCGCGCTGATGGCGGCGCTGTTCCTCGGCGAGCACTTCAACCGGGGCCGGGCGGTGATGCTGGTGCTGGGCCTGGCGGGCGTGCTCGTGATCCTGCGCCCCGGGCTGGGCGCGTTCCAGCCCGCGGCGCTGGTGATGCTGTTCGGGTCGCTGTGTTTCGCCGTCCAGTTCATCGGCACCAAGCAGCTCTCGGCCACCGAGTCGCCGCTCGCGGTGCTGTTCTGGATGTCGCTCATTCAGACGCCGGTGTGCCTGGCCGCCGCGCTGCCGGCCTGGACCGCGCCGGTCGCGGCGGACCTGCCCTGGATCCTCGCCATCGGCTTGGGCAGCTTCACCGCCCACTATTGCATGACGCGCGCGATGAAGCTCGCCGATGCGATGGTGATCGTGCCCGTGGACTACTTCCGCCTGCCGCTGATCGCGGTGGTGGGCGCGCTGTTCTACGGCGAGCCCTTCGACCCGCTGGTGTTCCTCGGCGCCGGCCTGATCGTGGCGGGGGTCTGGTACAGCCTCGCCCGAGAGCATCGCCGGGTCGAGCCCGCGCGCTAACGCCGCGCGTCTCGCCGGCGCGGAGCTACTGCGGCTTGACGCCGGCGTCCTTCGCGATCTTCTCGAAGATCCCCATCCAGTGCTGGTAACGCTTGCGCAGCCCCTCGGGAGTGCTGCCGAGCGGTACTGAGCCCGCCTTGGCATAGCGCTCGCGCAGGTCCGGGGAGGCGAGCGCCTGCTGGATCGCCTTGTTGAGGATTGCCACCGCCTCGGCCGGCATCCCCGCGGGGCCCATGATGCTGCGCCAGGCCGGCATGTCGTAGCCGGGGAGCCCGGCCTCCGCCATCGAGGGCACGTCGGGCAGCATCGCGGAGCGCTCGGCGGAAGTCACCGCCAGCACGCGCAGCTTGTCCTTCGCGGCGATCGCGCTCACCATCGCCGTGACGAAGTAATCCAGTCGCCCGGTGATGACGTCGGTCATCGCCCCCGCCGTGTCCTTGTAGGTGACGTCCACCGCCTTTACGCCCGCCATGCTGTTGAACAGGAACACCGCCCACCACGGAATCTGTCCCGCGCCGATCGTGCCGTAGCTCAGCTTGCCGGGGTTCGCTTTCCCGTAGGCGATCAATTCCTTCAGGTCCTTCGCGGGCAGCGTCGGGCTCGCCACGAGTGCAAAAGGCGAGGTCTCGATCAGCGACACCGGCGTGAAGTCCTTCAGCACGTCGTAGGTCGCCGCGGCGTTGACGAAGCGCGCGCCCGCCATCGAGCCGCCGGCAAGCAGCAGCGTGTAGCCGTCGGGCGGCGACTTCATAACCGTGGTCTGCCCGATCACGCCGCCGGCGCCGGGCCGGTTCTCGACCACGAACTGCTGCTTGAGCAGGTTGCTGAGCTCGTTGGCGAGCACGCGCGTGGCGAAATCGTCCCCGCTGCCCGGCCCCGCGGCGACGATGATGCGCACGGGTTTCGTCGGATAAGGATCGGCCGCGAGAGCGTGCGTCGCGCAAAGCGCCAGGATCGCGGCGAGGACGCCCAAAGCTGCCCGTTGGATCTTGCCCATGAGGTCTCCGTGGTTGAGCGTGCAGTTTAACCATGCGCGGCACGCATGGCCTGGATCACGAGATTGCGTTTGTGAAACGCTGCTGCGCTGCGGCATCATCGCCGGTATAAACCGCCGATGGCCTCCACCAACCGCCGCGCCATGATCCTGCTGCTCGTGCTGAGCGGCCTGATCATCTCGATTTGCATGGGCCTGCGCCAGAGCCTGGGCCTGTTCATGCGGCCGATGACGCTGGACGCCGGCGTCTCGGCGGCGACCTTCGGCTTCGCGATCGCACTGCAGAACATCGTCTGGGGCCTGAGCCAGCCCTTCGTGGGCGCGCTCGCCGACAAGCACGGCCCGCGGCCGATCCTGATCTCGACCGCGATCGTCTATGCGCTCGGCATGCTGCTGATGGTGTTCGCGCCGACCACGCTCGGCCTCAACGCCGCGGGGTTCATGCTCGGCATCGGCACTGCCGGCACCGCTTTCGGCGTGCTGATGGGCGTGGTGGCGCGCGCCACGCCGCCGGAAAAGCAGAGCCAGACCGTGGGCCTGGTCGCCGCCACGGGGTCCCTGGGCACCATGGTGCTGGCGCCGATCGGCCAGTCGCTCATCAACGCCTTCGGCTGGCAGACCGCGATGGTGGCGTTCGCCGCGATCGCGTGCTCGATGGCGATCTTCGCCTGGCCGATCCGCAGCCTGGCCATCGTCCTCAAGGCCGACCCTTCCCAGAACCTGCCCGGCTCGCATGCGAAGGCGCAATCGCTGGGCGAAGCCCTGCGCGCCGCGATCGGCCATCGCGGCTACCTGTTCATGACGCTGGCGTTCTTCGCCTGCGGCTTCCAGCTCGTGTTCATCACCACGCACCTGCCGGCCTACCTGCAGCTGTGCGGCATCGCGCCGGGGGTGAGCGCCACCGCGCTCGGCCTGATCGGCCTGTTCAACACCTTCGGCACCTACGGCTTCGGGCTGCTGGGCGCGCGCTACAGCCAGAAGCACCTGCTCGCGCTCATCTACCTGCTGCGCACGCTGTTCATCATCGCCTTCCTGCTGATGCCGATCAGCGCCACCACCACGCTGATCTTTGCCGCGGCGATGGGCATGCTGTGGCTCGGCGTCTCGCCGCTGGTGACCGGCATCATCGGCCGCGTGTTCGGGCTGGAGCACTTCGGCACGCTCTACGGCGTGGTGTTCCTCAGCCACCAGGTGGGCTCGTTCTTCGGCGCCTGGATGGGCGGCCTGGTGTTCGCGCAGTGGGGCAACTACAACTTCGCCTGGGGCGCGCTGATCGCCATCGGCCTCGCCGCGTTCACGCTGCAGTGGTTCATGGACGAGCGGCCGCCGGCGCGGCGCGGGTCCATCGGCGAGCCCGGCATCGCTCCCGCTTGACGGCTCGGGCGCGGCAGCCTAGATTGCACGCTGCCAAAGGGGACCTCGCCATGAACGACAATGCCTTCGTCCGCGCGCTGTGCCGCATCCTGATCGCGTGCTTTGCCGCCTCGTCCATCACCGCGCAGGCGGGCCTGATCGGCACCGACCAAGCCGTCGCCGGCGCCGCCGCCAACGTGGCGGGGGCGCGTGAGGCGCGCGCCACGGTCGCGGCTCAGCTCGAAGCGCTGGGTCTCACGGCCGACAGCGCGCGCGCGCGCGTCGCCGCCATCAGCGACGCCGAGGCGCTCGAGATCGCCGGACGCATCGACAGCGCGGCCGCGGGAGCGGTCCCGGGCGTGACCGTCGGCATGCTGCTCGTGCTGGCTTTTCTGATCTGGCGCTTCGGCTTCAGCGAGCAGGCGCAGGCGGAGCAGAAGGCCCGCGAGCCTGCCAAGAAGGAACCCGCGAAGAAATAGGGGCCAGGTACCGCGGCCCCTGAGGCACCTTTCTAGGTGCCGCGCCCCTCAGGCGCCTCTCTAGGTGCCGCGTCCCCAGAGTCCGCAGTAGCGCCGCACCACGTACGGGCGGCCGTTGGCGTATCCCGGCATGTCCTTGTAGCGGTCGAACTGGGTCTCGGTTTCGGCCGGATTCCAGCATTTGCCGGCGCGCGCCTGTTCCTTGACCACGTCTGAGGCGTACTGCTGCAGCGCGATGTGGTCCTCGACGTCCTTCTTCGTGCCGAGGCGGTCGCCCGGCTGGCCGGGATGGCCCGGGATCATGCGGTCCCAGTCCATGGCGGCGACCTTTTTCAGCGACTCCATGGCTTCGAGCGGGTGGAAGTCGATCATGCCCAGGCCCGGGAAGGTGCCGACCGGCACCAGGTCGACGAGGAAGATCAGCCGGTCCTGCGGCAGGCGCATGACGAGCGTGCTGTCGGAGTGGTTCAGGCCGACGTAGGAGAGCTCCACGATTTTGCCGCCGAGCCGGATCACGCGCCCGGCGTCGTCGACGACCTCGTCGGGCAGCGGCGTGGCCGGGTCCTTGAGCGTCGCGAGCCGCTCGGCGGCGCGCTTGTGCGCGACGATCGTGGCGCCCGCGTCCTTGAACGCCTTGCCGCCGGCGATGTGGTCGAAGTGGTGGTGGCTGTAGATCAGGTACTTGATCGGCTTGTCGGTGACCTTGCGGATGGCGGCGACGTAATCGGCGCCGCCGGTCGGCCTGCCGTAGGCGATCGGGTCGGTGGCGATGACGCCGTCCGGCGTCACGATGAACATCGACTGGTGGTTGACGTTGCGGAAGATGTAGACCCCATCCGCTGCCTCGACCTGGGTGGTCTGCTGCGGAGGGCGCGCGGGCGCCTGAGCGAAAGCCGACAGTGCGGTCAGAAACGCGATGGCCGCGACGATGCTGCGCTGCATGATGTCCTCCCTCCCTGAAAAGCGATGATAGTAGTCTGAATCTCCGACCCATGAACATCGCCGCGCAGCGCCTTATTCCGGCGCGCATCCAGCCGCCCGCGAAACCGCTGCAAGGGCTCGCGTTCCTCGCCGCCTTCGTGCGCAACCCGCTCGAGGTGACGCCGCAGGCGGTCTACGAGCAGGACCTCGTCGTCAACCCGATCGGCAGGGTGCAGCGGCTGTGGATCACCAGCCCGGCGCTGGTGAAGACGGTGCTGCTCGACGAGCGCGAAAAGTTCCAGAAGCTGTCGCAGATCCGGCTGCTGTCGCCGCTGCTCGGCAAGGGCATCCTCACCAGCGAGGGCGCCGACTGGAAGTGGCAGCGCCAGGCCTCGGCGCCGATGTTCCGGCAGCAGGAGCTGCTCGGCTTCGTGCCGGCGTTCGTGCGCGCCACCGAGGCGATCGTGGAGAAATGGCGCGCCGCGCCCGCGGGCGCGGCGCAGCCGATCGACCGCGACATGACGCGCGCCACCTTCGACGTGATCTCGGCCACGCTGCTGCCCTCGGCCGACCGCACGGTCGGCACGGTGATCGAGGATTCGATGGCGCTCTTCCAGCGCGCGGGCGGCTGGGAGCTGCTGCTCGCGCTGGCCGGCGCGCCGCACTGGCTGCCGCGCCCGGGCATGGTGTCGGGCGCGCGCGCCATCGTGATGCTGCGAAGGGCGGTCGCGGCGATACTCGCCGAGCGACGCGCGATCGAAGCGAAGGAGGGCGCGGGACCCGACGACCTCATGCACCGGCTGATGGGCGCGCGCGACCCGGACACCGGCCAGTCGATGAACGACGAGCAGCTGGTGGACAACCTGCTCACCTTCTACCTCGCCGGCCACGAGACCACGGCACGTTCGCTCGCCTGGACGCTGTACCTCGTGGCGAGCTCGCCCGAATGGGCGTGCGCGCTCGAGGAAGAGGTCGCGCGCGTGACCGGCGGCGGCCCGGTCGAGGCCGCGCACCTGGAGCGCCTGGCGCTCGTGCAGCAGGTGCTCAAGGAGTCGATGCGCCTCTATCCGCCGGTGCCGATGATCGGCCGGCAGTGCGTCGCGCGGACGCGCCTGGACGGCATGGATGTCGAGCCCGGCGCCACGGTCATCATGCCGATCTACGCGATGCACCGGCATGCGAAGCGCTGGGAGGATCCCGACGCCTTCGACCCGGCGCGCTTCGCGCCCGAACGCGAGGCGAAGCTGCCGCGCTACCAGTACCTGCCGTTCGGCGCCGGGCCGCGCATCTGCATCGGCATGGCCTTCGCGATGCTCGAGGCGACCGCGATGCTGGCCACGCTGCTGCAGAAGGCGCGCTTCGCGCCGGTGCCGGGCCGCGAGCCGGTGCCGCTCGCGCGCGTCACGCTGCTGCCGGGGGGCGGGCTGCCGCTGAACGTGACCCTGCGCTAGCTTTGCTACACTGCGGCTTCCTCAATCACGAAAGGAGGTGATCCAGTGAGAGTCCACCAAGGCAGGTCCGGCGGGTTTAGCTCCGGATCAACTCGCAGGAGCATCTCCGGCTAGTCCGCCGGTCTTGCCTTAGCTGCACCGAAAAGGCCCGTCGCCAGTAAGAAGCGGCGGGCCTTTTCCTTTTCGAGAATAGAAAAAGGGGGTCAGAGCAACATTTCAGAAATTGAAGACAAACTTTGCGTCTGTCTGAAATGTTGCTCTGACCCCCTTTTTCTTAGAATGCGGTCATGCCCTATATCCAATCCACCGGCGCCCGTCTGTACTACGAGGAGACCGGCGGCGGCCATCCGGTCGTGTTCGTGCACGAGTTCGCGGCCGACCACCGCGAGTGGGAGCTGCAGGTGCGCTGCTTCTCGCGCGCGTACCGCTGCATCGCCTACGCCGCGCGCGGCTATCCGCCCTCGGAGGTGCCCGAGGATCCGCAGCTCTACGGGCAGGACCACTCGGCCGACGACATCGCCGCGGTGATCCGCGGCCTGGGGATCGCGCGCGCGCACGTGGTTGGCCTGTCGATGGGCGCCTTTGCGACGCTGCGTTTCGGGCTGCGCCATCCGCAGCTCGCGAGCGCGCTGGTGCTGGCGGGCGTGGGCTCGGGCTCCAGCCTCGCCGAGCTCGAGCTCTGGCGCCGCACCGCGCGCGAGAAGTCCGACCAGCTGCTCAAGGAAGGCTGGAAGAACATCGCCGAGGAGACCGGCCGCAGCCCCACGCGCATCCAGCTCAAGCGCAAGAATCCGCGCGCCTGGAACGAGTTCATGGCGCACCTGCGCGAGCACTCGGTCAAGGGCACGGCGCTCACGCAGCGCCGCTACCAGGGCGAGCGCGACCCGGTCTACCACTGGGAGGCGCAGCTGAAAGCCATGACGCTGCCCACGCTGATCGCGGTGGGCGACGAGGACGCGCCCTGCATCGAGCCCAGCGTGTTCCTCAAGCGCACGCTGCCGAACGCGGGGCTGTGGGTCTGCCCGAACACCGGTCACGCGATCAACCTCGAGGAGCCCGAAGCATTCAACCGCGAGGTCGCGGCTTTCTTCTGCAGCGTCGAGCGCGGCCGCTGGGGCGCCGGCGCCTAGCGGCTCAGCGCCCGAGCGTGATGCCGGCGATGCCGAGCGCGATGAGCGCCATGCCGGCGATTTCCATCGGGCTCAGGCGCTCGCGCAGCAGCCGCAGCGAGACCAGCGACGCAAAGAACAGCTCGACCAGGCCGAGCGTGCGCACGCTCGCCGCGGTCTGGATCGCGAAGGCGGTGAACCAGCCCGCCGAGGCGGCCGCGCCCATGAAGCCCGCGAACAGCGACGGCCGCCATTCGCGCAGCGCGCCCTTGATCACTTCGGGTTCCCGTGCCAGCAGCCAGCCGCCGAGCACAGCGGTCTGCAGCGCGAGCGCGACGGCGAGCGTGAGCGCCGCTGCGGCGAGGTAGGGCAGCTCGCCGAGCGCGAGCGCGGCGCCGCGGTAGCCGACCGAGGCGAGCGCGAAGCCCGCTCCGGAGG
>JBASCW010000177.1:0-43640 GCA_049651845.1 Burkholderiales bacterium
GGCCTGGTCAAGGTGCGCCTGTTCCGGCCCCTGCCCGCCGCCGAGCTGCGCGCGGCGCTCGCGGGCGCGCGCGACGTGCTGGTGCTCGACCGCAATTACTCGCCCGGTGCGGGCGGCGTGCTGCACCAGGAGCTGAAGAGCCTGCTCTACGGCATGCCGGACGCCCCGCGCGTGCACGGCTACCTCGCGGGCGTGGGCGGCGTGAACGTGCCGCCGGCGAAGATCGCCGAGCTCGTGCGCCGCGCGGCGACCGAGCGCGAACCCAGTGCGGAGGCGGTATGGGCGTGATGGACGACCTGCTTTGCCCGGGCCACGTGGCCTGCCCGGGCTGCATCGAGGCGCTGTCGCTGCGGCGCGTGCTCGCTTCGCTCGGGCCCGACACCGTGGCGGTGATCCCGCCCTCGTGCCTGGCGATCATCGCCGGGGCGCAGCCGCTCTCGGGCCTCAGGATCCCGGTCTACCAGCCCGCGCTGGAAGCCTCCGCGGCCTCGGCCTCCGGGTTGCGGCGCGCGCTCGACGCGCTCGGCAAGAAGGACACGCAGGTGGTCGTGTTCGCGGGCGACGGCGGCACCTACGACATCGGCTTCCAGTCGCTGTCGTCGGCGGCCGAGCGCAACGAGAGCATCCTCTACTTCTGCTTCGACAACGAGGGCTATATGAACACCGGCGCGCAGAAGTCGAGCTCGACGCCGCACTACGCGCGCACCGGCTCCACGCCCGCGGGCAAGCCCACGAAGAAGAAGAACCTCACCGAGATCATGGCGGCGCACGAGATTCCCTACGTCGCCACCGCCTGCGCCGGGTTCCCGGCCGACCTGATGCGCAAGGTGGAGAAGGCGAAGGCGATGCGCGGCATGCGGCTCGTCACGCTGCTCGTGCCGTGCCTCGACGGCTGGGGCGTGCCCGAGGACCAGGGCATCGCGCTCGCGCGCCTCGCGGTGGAGACGGGCGCCTTTCCGCTCTACGAGGTCGAGGACGGCCGCCGCTACACGCTCAACGAGCCGCGCAAGTCGCGCCCCGTGCGCGAGTACCTCGAGAAACAGGGCCGCTACAGCGCGATCGACGAGGCCACGGTGCAGGCGCTGCAGGGCGAAGTGGACGACGCGTGGGCGCGCCTTCTCGAGCGCGCGGGCATGTCGATCCCGGTCAGCGCTTCTTCCTGAAAAATGTAAAAATGGGGTCGGAGTAACATTTCCAGATCCAACTCCGCGCCGCGACGGTAATCGCGGAAATGTTACTCCGACCCCATTTTTCTTAGTTCAGCCTCCAGAGCGCGGCGTTGAGCACGGTGGCAAAGGCCACCCACGCGAGGTACGGCACGTAGAGCGCGCCCGCCAAGCGGTCGATGCGCCAGGAGAGAAATGCGGTGAGGAGGATCGCCGCGAGCAGCACGAGGATTTCGGCGAGCGCGGCGCCGATCTGCTGCAGGCCGAAGAAGACGAGCGACCAGCACAGGTTCAGCGCGAGCTGCAGCGCCCAGGCGCCGAGCGCGAGGCGCGCGCCCGCGGCGCCGCTGCGCCAGACGCGCCAGGCGGCGAGCGCCATCAAGAGGTAGAGCGTGGTCCAGACCGGGCCGAAGACCCAGTTGGGCGGGTTGAAGGCGGGCTTGGCGAGCGTCGGGTACCAGGTGTCCACGCTCGTGGCGGTGGCGAGGCCGCCCGCGGCGCCCACGGCGAGGCAGAGCAGGACGAAGCCGGCGAGCGCGGCGAGATCGCGCACGGTGCTGCGTTGGGCGGGCATGCGACCATTGTAGGCGCCGGCCCTTTTGGCCGGGCAGTACGATCCCCATATAGGTTGAATGGACGCCACCACCGCCACGTTCGAAGCCGAGGTTCTCGAGGCCTCGAAGACCCTGCCCGTCGTCGTCGATTTCTGGGCGCCCTGGTGCGGGCCGTGCCGCGCGCTCACGCCGGTGCTGGAGAAGATGGCCGCGCAGTTCGCGGGCCGAGTGAAGCTCGTCAAGGTGAACTCGGACGAGAACCAGGAGCTCTCGGCGGCGTTCAACATCCGCTCGATCCCGAACGTGATCGCGTTCAAGGGCGGGCAGGCGGTGAACCAGTTCATGGGCGCGCTGCCCGAGGGCCAGGTGCGCGCGTTCTTCGAGAAGCTGCTGCCCTCGCCCTCCGAGCTCGCGCTCGCGCGCGCCGAGGCGCTGTTCAAGGCGGGCCAGCTGGATGAGGCCGAGCGCGAGCTCGCGGCGGTGAAGCCGGACCCGGACTGGGACGCGAGGGCCGGGGCGCTGCGCCAGGGCATCGCCTACGCGCGCGCGGGCAAGTCGGGCGCGGGCGAAGCGGAATTGAAGGCGCGCATCGCGGCCGACGCGAAGGACTACGAGGCGCGCGCCGCGCTCGCGGCGCTCTACGCGGGCGCGCAGCGCTGGCGCGAGGCGATGGACGAGCTGCTCGAGATCGTCGCGCGCGCAAAGGATTGGAAGGACGGCGAGGCGAGGAAGCAGATGCTTGCCATCTTCAACCTCGCGGCGAGCGACGCCGCGCTGGTCTCGGAGTACCGCAAGAAGCTCTCGCGGGCGCTCTACTGATGCGCTCCCCCGCCTCCGCCCTGCCGCCGGAATTCCTGCGCCAGGTCACGCGCGACGAGGTGAACGCGCTGCCCGTGGGGCGCTACGAGGGCGACGTGGTGATGGTGGAGTCGCATGACGACTTCGACCTGGCCTGGGAGGACCTCGCCTCGGAAGCCTCGGTCGGCTGGGACACCGAGACGCGGCCGGCGTTCCGCGTGGGCGAGTCGTATCCGCCCAGCCTGGTGCAGGCGGCCACCGCGCGCGCCGTCTACATCTTCCCGCTCGCACGTATGGATTTCTCGCAGGTGGTGGGCGGCCTCTTCGCAGAACCCTCGATCGTCAAGGCCGGGATCTCGGTCGCCGACGACCTGAAGAAGCTGAAGGAGGTGTTCCATTTCGAGGAAACCTCGGTGCTCGACCTGGGGCACGTCGCCAAGCGCCACGGCATGAAGCAGACGGGCCTGCGCAATCTCGCCGGGGTGTTCCTCGGCGTGCGCATCACCAAGGGCGCGAAGACCACCAACTGGGCGGCGCCGCGGCTCACGGCGCAGCAGATCAGCTACGCGGCGACCGATGCGTGGGCGTGCCGGGAGCTGTACCTGAAATTCCGCGAGCTCGGGCTGCTGTAGCTAGACCAGCACCACCAGCTCAGGCGCCTGGCCTTTGTCGATCCAGACGATGGCGTTCTGCTCCAGCTTGCGGCCGAGCGCCTCGGCTTCGGCGCGCGGGATGCCCATGATGAGCACGCTCGGCTCGGCGGTCCACTTGCCCTCGGGATCGCGGCCCTCGCCCTGGTAAATGCGGTAGGCCATGCCGGCGGTCTGCGCGCGCAGCAGGAAGTCCGCCAGGCGCCGCTCGTTCTCGGGGCTCGCCGCGCCGCGCGCGGTGGCCGAGCTCACGAACGCGGCGCTGCGCACGTGGTTCATCGCCATCATCGCATCCAGCACGTCGCTCGGCTGGCCGATGCGGAATTCCACGCCGGGGCTGGCGAAGATCGCGTAGACCGCGTTCTCGTAGGCGCGCTGGAGGGCGGGACCGAGGGGCATGGGAAAAAGGGGGTCGGAGTAACATTTCCGCGATCGTCGTCGTATCGCGAAATTGGGTGCGGAAATCTTACTCCGACCCCATTTTTCTATCAGAAGTCGTCCGGATGGAGTATGCGAAAAGGCACAGTCCGGCCGACCTGGGCCTTCCTGCGGCGCGTGAGGTCGAGCAGCGCCTTGTCCTTGGTGACCACGACGTCGGCGCCGGCGGCGAGCGCGAGCTCGAGGAACTTCTGGTCCTCGGGGTCGCGGCATTGCGGCAGGCGCGCGCGCTCGGGCTCGGTCGCGCGCACGCCCACGCGCGTGCTGAGGCGGCGGCACGCGGCCAACGCGGCCTTTTGCTCCGCGTCAGTCAATTGCCGCTTGCCAAACTGGCGCGCGAGCACGCCCGCCAGCTCGGCCTCGCAAATCTCGTCGATCAGGATCTCTACGTGGCCCGCTTCCTGCAGCTGGCGGAAGTGCGCGATGCCGGTGTCCTCGAAGAGCAGCCAGTCCAGCCAGATGTTGGTGTCGAGCACGATGCGCTGCATGGCGAAAAATGGGGTCGGAGTAACATTTCCGCGATCGTCGTCGTATCGCGAAATTGGGTGCGGAAATCTTACTCCGACCCCATTTTTCCAAAAGAAAGGCCCCGCATGGGAGCGGGGCCTTGGGCTGGAATTTCACCAGCGGCGCCTGTTGGGCGCTTTGTGACCACGGCCGCTAGCCGCGGAGTACCTGTTTCGGGCCGGTATCCCGACTGTAGCCGGGAGTCCCACTTTCGCTGCCGCGTTCGCAGCACCCTTGCAGATACGAGCCCAACATATTCGCAACGCGCGGCGGACGGTTTGATCCAGATCAGACTTCGTGCAACCATGTTGAGAGGAGGTCGCAGCATGGTCCGTGCCCAGCTTTTCCTCGCCGCACTCGCGCTCGCGGCCGCCCTGCCGCCCGCCGCCGCCCAAGATCCGGAGGCCGCGTACGCGAGTTTCCACCGCGCGCTCGTCGGCGGGAATCTGGAAGGCGTGCTGCAGAATTCGCCCGACGCGCATCGCTCCCAGATGGCCGGCCTGTCGCCGGAGCAGAAGGCCGGTTGGCTGCAGTCGATGGCGGCGCGCGTGCCGCCCAGCTACACGCTGCGGGCGAAGAACGTCAATCCGGACGGCCAGGGCGCGCAGCTGTACGTCAGCGGCCCCGGCAAGTCGCTCGTCGGCGGCAAGCCCGAGACGCTCTACGGCATCGCGCAGATGGTCCAGCAGCGCGGCGAGTGGAAGGTCGCGAGCATCGAATGGAACAACCAGGACATGGGCATCCCGGAGCAGGCCAGGCCGAAAGCGGCCGGACCCTACGCTCCCGGCGCGCCGGCCAAGCCGGACGCACAGCCCGCGCCGCAGGCTGCGCCCGCCGCAGCGCCAACCTCGACCGCGGCGCAGAAAGCCGCGCGCTCCACGCCGGTGGTCGGCTCGATGGACAGCGCGCCCGAGCGCAAGCTCGGCACGCAAAAGCCGCCGTGCGTCTACAAGCCGGTGATGACCGCGGAAGACCTGGAAAATTGCAGGTAGGGGACTAGCGCTTCTTGTACTGCGGGCGCCGCTGCGGGGCGGCGACGGGACGCTCGTCCTTGTGGCGGAAGCTGATGCGCCCGCGCGTGAGGTCGTAGGGCGAGATCTCCAGGCTCACGCGGTCGCCCGCGAGGATGCGGATGCGGTGGCGCACCACCTTGCCGCCCGCGTAGGCGAGCACCGTGGCGCCGTTGGTGAGCTCGACGCGGAACTGCGTGTTGGGCAGGACTTCCTGCACCACGCCTTCCATCTCGAGCATTTCTTCCTTCGCCATGCAATTTCCTGTCCGTTGCGAAGGTGGGATTGTCTCACCTCAGCGCGTTCCCCGGTAGTGCAGCGGGAACAGGCGCTTCACCACCGGCCCGTCGGAAGCCCAGGCGTGGCAGCCGTCGATGAAGTACGGCTTCTTCGCCGAGGTGTCGGGCTGCGCCTCGGTGGCGACCTTGCCGCCCTTGGGCCAGCTGCCCATGGTCTGGAAGGCGACCGTGGCCACGGGCATGAGCAGCTCGGTGACGTGCGTGCAACCTTTCGTTCGCCCGGCCGCCTCGGCGACGGCCTTCCTCCAGCCCGCGCCGATTCTCGCGCCGACCAGGCCCTGGTAGCTCGGCGCCACGTTCGGGCAGACGTCGTAGGGCGCGTGGTTCGTGGTCACGGCGATCGCTTTCACCGTCATCGCCGCATCCAGCGTCAGGCGCACCTGCATGTCGTGCACGTGCGCGCCCGCCGGCCGGTGGCCGCGGTAGGGCTCGTCCACATCGTAGGACTTCCGGTCGATGATCTGCGCCTCGATGTCGTAGAGGCCGTCGTCGCGCTCGTAGCCCTCGCAGGTGATGGTGCGGGTGTGCAGGTGCTTTCGCGGGGCGGGTTTGGGCAGCGGCATGGTGCGGGTATGATTCACCGAAAGGAGGACGAGATTATGAGGCACTTCTGGTGGTCGCTTTTGCTGGGAATTCTCTTTTCGGTCAATTCAAACGCACAAACATTTCCCGCCCGCCCGGTCACGTTCCTCGTGCCCTGGCCGCCCGGCGGCAGCACCGACCTCGCGATGCGCTCGCTCTCGGTGCTCGCCGAGAAGCACCTCGGCCAGCGCATCGTCATCGAGAACAAGCCCGGGGTGTCGGGCACCATGGGCGCGCAGGCGCTCGCGCAGAACGCCAAGCCCGACGGCTACACCGTCGCGCAGATGCCGATCACGGTGTTCCGCCTGCCGCACATGACCAAGATGGCCTTCGATCCGATGAGCGACTTCACCTGGATCGTCCATCTCACGGGCTACACCTTCGGCGTGGTGGTGCGCGCCGACTCGCCGCACAAGACCTGGCAGGACCTCGTCGCCTGGGCCAAGGCCAACCCCGGCAAGCTCACCTACGCCACGCCGGGCAACGGCACCAGCCTGCACATCACGATGGAGACCATCGCGCAGCGCGACGGCCTGCAGTGGGTGCAGGTGCCCTTCAAGGGCTACGCCGAGGGCGCGTTCGCGCTCGCCGGCGGCCACGTGATGGCGCACGCCGATTCCACGGGTTGGGGCGAGCAGGTGATCGCCGGCAAGCTGCGGCTGCTGGTCACCTGGGGCGCCGAGCGCACCAAGCGCTGGCCGACCGTGCCCACGCTCAAGGAATTGGGCTACCCGATCGTGTCGAACTCGCCCTTCGGCATCGCGGGCCCGAAAGGCATGGACCCGGCGGTGGTCAAGGCGCTGCACGACGCCTTCAAGAAGGCGATGGAGGAGCCCGAATTCAAGCAGACGCTGGAGAAGTTCGACCAGGAGGCCTACTACCTGAACAGCGCCGACTACGCGGCGCTGGCGAAGAAAACCTTCGAGGAAGAGCGCGAGATCGTCAAGCGCCTCGGCCTGAAGATGTAGCCGGCGGCGAAGGCGCGGGCCTCACCACCCGCTGCCGCCGCCCCCGCCACCGCCACCGCCCGAGGAGCCGCCGCCACTGCTGCTCGAGGAGCCGCCGGAACTCGAGCCGCCGCTGGAGCCCGAGCTCGACGCCGGCGGCGTCGAGGCCGCGCTGATGGTGTCGCCGATGCCCTCGAGCGCCTGGCCGAAGCCGGCGGGCGAGAAGTCCGGCTGGCCGGGATCTCTCGAGCTCGAGGAGAAGTACTCCCCCGCCGCCGTCGCGAGCGCGGCCGCGCCGAGCACCCTGGTGAAGGCATCGGCCCAGGTCTTCTCGACGTCGAGCGCCACCGCGTAGGGCAGGAATTTCGCGAACTCCTCCTTGGTGCGCGGCGGGCGCTTCTGGCGCGCGACGTCGTCCTTCTCGGCGACCGAGAGGTACTGGCGCAGGCCGTCGATCTCGTCCATCGCCTTGCGCCCCTCGGCCGTGTAGGCGGGCAGCAGCTTGCCGGCGACGATCAGCGCCGCGAGCATGATCGCGCCCGCCGCGATCGTGACGATGAGTGCGGCCTCCATCGCGTGCATCACGAACAGCGTGGCCGCGGCGAGCACGAAGCCCATCGCGACCGTGCCGCGGTTGCGCGAGTACATGCGCGCGCCGACCTCCTTGGCGAGTGCGCCCGCGAGCCCCGCCTGCGCCGTCGCCACCGCCGGGTCGTAGGTCGCGCTGATGCTGACCGGGCCCGTCTCGGGCACCAGGGCAGCCAGCGGCACGTCGCCCGGCGTGAAGGGCACGGTCTTGCCCGTGCGCTCCAGCTCGTAGGTGCCGCCGTCCTCGCGGATGCGCATGAAGCCGCGCTGCGCGAGGCCGAGCAGCGCCGCGGTGAAGCAGGTGCCGTCGTACTGCATGCGGTCGATGTAGCGCACGGCGCCGGGCCCGAGGTCCTTGGGCGCCTCGTAGCGCGGGTACGCGGGCCCGGCGCGCGGGTCGCGCCCGACCTGCGCCCAGCGCCAGTAGAGGAAGGCGAGCACGACGAGCAGGCCCGCCGCGCCGAACACTTCGCCCAGGTTGTCGTCCAGCCAGCGGTCGAACCTGTCGCGTAGCGTGGGCGGCTGCACCACGCCCTTGGGGAACATGACGACGATGGTCAGCCCCTCGCCCGCCGCCCGCCTGCGAGTGGTGCGGAAGCTGGCGCCGCCGTTGAGCGCCTCGGCCGTGTAGTCGCGGCCTTTCGCACCGAACGGGCCGGTATAGGCCTCGACCTTGATCTGGCTGGCCGGCAGTTGCGGGCTTACGCTCACGTTGGCGGAAATCTCCTCCATGGCAAAGGTCCAGCCGTTGCCGTTCACATTCCAGTAGAGCTCGTCGTGCCGGTCGAAGAAGCCCACCTGGAAGCGCGTGCGGTAGGTGATTTCGTAGCTGTGGCGGCGGTGCGCCAGCATTGCGCCGGGGTCGCCGATGCGCACGCTCGCACCATTGGACTTGCGTTCGACTGAATAGCTCTCGTCGCGGCCGTCGCGCCGCACCGAGACCACCACGAAGGGCACGGCGACTCTGCGCCCGAAGCGGTCGGTGTAGTCCGTGGGGAAGTCGCGCAGGATGCCGCGCTTGATCTGCCGCCCTTCGACGTTGACGTCGATGGTCTCGGTGACGGTCATCCAGCCGTCGGCGGCGATCCGGATGTCGCTGTGGAAGGAATTGACCTTTTCCTCGGAAAAAACGGCAGACGAAAGCAATGCCAGGACAAGGACAAGCCATTTCACAGTTGCACCTTCGCCGGCTCGCGGTCGTCGGTCTCGAAGAACGGCAGCGGCGCGAAGCCGAAGGCGCGCGCGACCAGCACGTGCGGGAAGGACTCCTGCCGGTCGCGGTACTGCTTCACCGCGCCGTTGTAGAAGCGCCGCGCGTGCTGCAGGTGGTCCTCCACGTCCACCAGCTTCGCGGCGAGGTCGCGGAAGTTGGCGTCGGCCTTGAGCTGCGGGTAGGCCTCCTGCAGCACGATGAGCTGCTTGAGCTTCGCGCCGAGTTCCCTCTCCGAATCGAAGCGGCCGGCGTCCACGCCCGGCTTCGCGGCCAGGGCCGCGGCGCGCAGCTCGGCGACGGAGATGAGCAGCGCCTTCTCGTGCGCCGCATAGCCGCGCACGGCCTCGACCAGCTGCGGCACCAGGTCGGCGCGGCGCTTCAACTGCACGTCCACGTCGGCAAAGCCCTGGCGCGCGAGGTTGCGGTCGGCGACGAGCCGGTTGTAGATCCACACGGCGGCGAGAAACACCGCCCCCAGCGCACCCACCCCGGCCCAGGCTCCCGCGCTCATGGCCGGCGGATTATCGGCTGACCCGGTTCCTTCCGCCACGCTTGGCGCGATAGAGCGCCTCGTCGGCCGCCTTGAGGATCTGCATGGGGGTGACCCCCTCGCCGCGCGGCTCGGCGGCGCCGATGGAGACGGTCACCGAGAGCAGCTTCTCCGGCGGCAGCGAGTCGTCGCCGTGCGTTCGGCGCTTCTCGCCCTCGTCCGTCGCCTTGGGCCGGTCCTCGCCGCGCACCGCCATGCGGTAGGCCTCGACCGAGGCGCGGATCGCCTCCAGGTGCGGCAGCGCGGCGTCCAGCGGCATGTCGGGGAAGAGCACCGTGAACTCCTCGCCGCCGTAGCGGAAAGCGCGCCCGCCGCCCCCGACCTCGGCCAGGCGCGCGGCGACCAGCTTGAGCACCTGGTCGCCGATGTCGTGGCCGTGCGTGTCGTTGAAGCCCTTGAAGTGGTCCACGTCGGCCATGGCGATGGTGTAGCGCGGCCCCAGGCCCGCCATCGCCTCGAGCAGAGCGCGCCGCGCGGGCAGCCCCGTGAGCTCGTCGTTGAAGGCGAGCCGGTGCGACTCCTGCAGCATCGCCACCACCAGGATCGCGCCGGCGGCCGCGGTGAACACGCCGAACGCGGCCTCGTTGCGCTGCCACTCGCAGGCGACGAAGAAGGCGAGCATCGCGCCCGCGAGGCCCACGCCGAGAGGCGACACGGGCGCGGCCTGCTTGGAATAGTGCGGCGCCCAGGCGCGCCAGGCCGCCACCCCGATCGCCGCGCCGAAGAGCACGCGCCCCAGCAGCGGCGTCGGCGGCGAGCGCAGCAGCCAGTGCCCGAACATCTCCTGCCAGGCGGCCCCCGAGAGCGCGGTGCGGCCCGAGGAGGCGATCCAGAGCACGAGCAGGATCTCGCCCGCGAAGATGAACAGCCAGCGGTGGTCGCCGTGGTAGGACACGCCGCGCTCGGGCAGCGCGAGCGCCACCAGCACGTTCAGCGGCACCAGCACCACCGCGGCGGTGTAGACCGCCTTCGCCGCGAAGCTGTCGGCGCCCAGATCGAGCGCGAGCCGGTAGCCGAAATAGGCGACCAGCAGCGATGCGGCGGCGACGAACGCGCGCCCGCGGTTGAACCACAGGCTCATGCCCGCGGCCGCGAGCAGCACGAAGTACGCCCCCGCCTGCTTCAGCCCCGCGAGCGTGGGCGGCAGCCCGGGGCCGATCCAGAGCAGCAGCGCTGCGACGAGGAGGATCGCCACGGGCGGCAGGGCGGGACGAAGCGCGGGAGACATGCGGAGGTCCACGTCAGCCGAGGATCCGCCTCAGCACTTCGATCAGCCGAGGAATATCTTCACTCGCCGTCCGAAAAACCTGGAAATGATCGATTTTTCCATACTGGTGCGCGAGCACATTGCGCTGCCCGGCGATCAGGTTCCAGGGAATGTCGGCTGTCGCGGCCTTTCGCTCCGGCGAGACGTTGCGCGCCGCCTCGCCGACGACCTCCAGCGCGCGCTCCAGGGCCAGGACCCTGAGACGATCCTTGAGGAAGGTCTCGTAGCTCCGGCTGCCCAGAACCCAGCGGGCTTCCCCGGCGTAAGCGAGCATGTCCAGCAGCAAGGCCCGGTCGCGCCGTTCATCGGCCATACAGCACTTTCAGGTCGCGCTCGATCGTCTCGCGCCGGTACGGGTTCTCGAGAATTCCGGGGCCCGCGATATGGACCGGCCGGCCGCCGAAAAGAGGGGAAAGCGCTTCCTGCATTTCCGTGAGGCCCCAGAGCGACGGCCCCTGCTTGGGCTTGAACTCCACGAGCAGATCCACGTCGCTGCCGGGACGCAATTCTCCGCGCGCCGCCGAGCCGAACAGCGACATCTTCTTCACGCGGTACTTTCGGCAGATCGCAGCGAGTGGCTTGCGGTCAATCTCCGGCAACTGGCCCGCGGGCTCGACCGTGTATTCGGCTGCATGCTCGTGCAGCGTGGGCGTGGTTCCCGCCGTCTTGTCGAGCATCGAGGCGAGCTCGCGGAAGATGGGGGAGCCTTCATTGGCGCCGTAAAGGACCTGGTTACCGCTGCGTGTGGCGACCAGGAGCCCCGCGTCGGCCAGCTGGCGCAGCTCCCGGTGCAGGGAACCCGCCGGAATGCCGGTCAGACGGGCGATCATCCGAACGTGGAAGCGGTCGCCCGGCCGCAGGTACAGCAGGGACAGCGCGCGATACCGGTACGCCCCGAACAGGAAGTTCGCGAGCGACGGCGGCGCGTCTTCGGCGGGTGCGATTTCCGTTCTCACTATTGCTACCATTGTAGCATTATTGAGAACGACCGGCCGGGCTTCAGGTCCCGGGGCGCCCGAGGCCTACTGGCCGAGCCTGTCCGGGCGGAAGCCCACGTCGCAGACGCGGCCGCGCTGGGCGCGCTTGCCGAGGTATTCCGAGAGGTCCTTCTTGCCGATTTCCGCGGTCTTCTGGGTGCGCTTGAACCCCGACACCGTCAATGAAGAACCATCGGTGACGGCAACCCCGGCCAGCATGACCTTGTTGGGGAGAGCCATGATCTGCACTCCTACCCCGCCGTTCGACCGCGTCGGCAGCTCCTCCAGCGGGAACAGCAGCAACCGGGCGTCGGAAGAGAGCGCAGCGACAAAGCCCTTTTCCATGGGTTCTCTTAGAACGAAAGGCGGTAAAGCTCTGCCCCCCTCAGGAACCGTCATGAAGTCCTTCCCTTGGCGGGTCTTGGAAGCGAGGTCGCCAAGCTTGCACAGGAAGCCGTTGCCGGCGGTGTTCGCCATGAGCAGCCCCGTATCGGCGGCCCCCAGGCCCATCCAGACGATCTCATCCGAGCCCGAGTTGACGAGCGTGTTCATGGGCGCGCCGTCGCCGCGGCCCGAGGGCAAGGCGGCCGCGTCCACGCTGAAGGCCTTGCCGCCCGAGGCGAGCACGGTAAGCGTGTCCGTGGTCTTGCACTCCAGCTCGAGATACCGCTGGTCGCCGTCCTTGAAGTTGACCGAGGCCATGTCGACGCCGTGGCCGCTGCGCGCGCGCACCCAGCCCTTCTTCGACAGGATCACTGTGATCGGCTCCTCGAGCACCGTGCGCTCCACCGTAGCGCGCTCCTCGGCCTTGATCAGCGTGCGGCGGGCATCTCCATAGGTTTTTGAATCCTGTTCCAGTTCCTTGACTACGAGTTTCTTCAAGACCTTTTCATCGCCCAGGATCTCCTTCAAGCCCTTGCGCTCGGCTTCGAGCGTCTTCCTCTCCTCGTTGAGCTTCACCCCGTCCAGCTTGGTGAGCTGGCCCAGGCGCAGATTGACGATGTCTTCGGCCTGGCGCTCGGAGAACTTGTACTTTTCCTTCAGCTTCTGCTTCGCTTCGGGCTGGTCTTCGCAGGAGCGGATCAGCTTGATGATCTCGTCGATCTTCACATAGGCCATCAGCCGGCCCATGACGATGTGCAGGCGCTCCTCGCACTTGTCGAGGCGGTGCTGCGTGCGCCGGCGCACGGTGTTGACGCGGAACTCGCCCCACTCGCGCAGCACCGTGACGATGTCCTTGGTGTCGGGCAGCCCGTCCAGGCCGATCCAGGTGAAATTCACCGGGTAGCGGGTCTCGAGCGAGGTGTGCACCATGAGCGTGGCCATCAGCCCCTTCTCGTCCTGGCGCGAGGAGCGCGGCTCGATGACGAGGCGCAGCTTGGACTTGCGGTCGGACTCGTCGCGCACCGTCTCGACCTGGTCGAGGATGAACTGCTTGAAGCGCTTCTGCTCCTGCGAGACCTCCTTCTTGTTGCCCGAGGGCTTCGGGTTGGCGATCGCCTCGATCTCCTCCATCACCTGGCGCACCGAGACGCCGTGCGGCAGCTCGGTGACCACGATGCGCCACTGGCCGCGCGCGAGCGGCTCCTTCTCCCACTTGGCGCGCAGCACCAGCGAGCCGCGCCCGGTCTCGTAGGCTTCCCTGATCTCGGCCTTGGGCGAGATGATCTGGCCGCCGCCCGGAAAGTCCGGTCCCGGCAGGATCTCGAGGATCTCGCTCACCTTCGCGCGCGGGTGCTTGATGACGTGCGCGGCGGCCTCGGCCACCTCCCTCAGGTTGTGCGAGGGGATGCGCGTGGAGAAGCCGACCGGGATGCCGAACGAGCCGTTCAGCAGGCCGAAGGGCAGGCGCGCGGGCAGCAGCACCGGCTCGTCGAATTTGCCGTCGTAGTTCCTCGCGAAATCTACTGTTCCCTCATGTATCTCGCTCAACAGCAGTTCTGAAATCCTTGAAAGTTTTGCTTCGGTATACCGATACGCCGCCGCGGAGTCGCCATCCCGGCTACCGAAATTTCCCTGTCCGTCGATGAGCGGGTAGCGCATCGAGAAGGGCTGCGCCATGTGCACCATCGCTTCATACGTCGAGGTGTCGCCGTGCGGGTGGTACTTGCCGAGCACTTCGCCGACGTAGCGGGCGCATTTCACGTAGCCGGGCGCGTTCGCATCGCCCATGGCGTACAGGATTCTTCTCTGCACGGGCTTGAGGCCATCCGCAATCTCGGGCAGCGCGCGCGCCTTGACCGTGGAGACCGCGTAGCCGAGGTAGGCCTGCGAGGCGTGCCGCTCGATCGGCGCCGCGTCGTCGCCGTTCTCGTTCACGAACAGGTCGCCGGTTCTGTCGTCCATGGTCTATTGCCCGAAAAGGTCGAGTTGCTTGTCGGCCATCGCCACCGCGGCTTCCACCGCGCGCTTGGCCTTTTCCAGGTCGTCGCCGCCGCCCGCGCGGCCGGCCGCTTCCCAGGTGTACCTGTATTGCGCGTTCCTGGCCGTGTGCCGCGTCACCTTGCCGAGCTTCTGCTTGCCCAGCCAGTAGACGTGGCCGTTGTAGCCCGGCTCCCAGACTGCCTTCTTGATTTTCTTAGCCATCGAAAAAGGGGGTCGGAGTAACTTTTCCGGAGAGATCTCCGGTCCGCTCAACAGCCCCTGGAAAAGTTACTCCGACCCCCTTTTTCGTCATACGTCGGCTTCCACCGTCTTCCAGTGCTCGCGCATCCAGTTGCGCCGGCCCTCGGCCTCGCCCGAGTCCATGAGCAGCTCGAAGGTCTCGCGCGCCTTCTTGAGCTGCTTGGCATCGAGCTGCATGCGCACCAGGCGCCGCGTGTCCGGGTTCATGGTGGTTTCCCAGAGCTGCTCGGGGCTCATCTCGCCCAAGCCCTTGAAGCGCGAGACCTCCCAGCTGCCCTCCTTCACCTTCTCCTTCTTGAGCTTGCCGATCTCCTCGTCGAGCTCGTCCTCGTCGAGGCAGTACACGCGCCGCGCGGGCCTGCCCTTGCCCTGCGAGGGCACCTCAATTTTGAATAACGGTGGCTGCGCGACGTAGATGTGGCCGGTCTCCACGAGCCTGGGCGCGTGCATGAAGAAGAAAGTGAGCAGCAGCGCCTGGATGTGGCCGCCGTCCACGTCGGCGTCGGTCATGATGATCACCTTGCCGTAGCGGATACCCGAGAGGTCGGGGCTGTCCTCGGCGCCGTGCGGGTCCACGCCGATCGCGGTGGCGATCGCCTGCAGCTCCTTGTTGGCAAGCACGGTGCGCGAATCCTTGGACATGGTGTTGAGCACCTTGCCGCGCAGCGGCAGCACCGCCTGCGTCTCCTTGTTGCGCGCCTCCTTCGCCGAGCCGCCCGCCGAGTCGCCCTCGACCATGAACATCTCGTTGCGCGAGGTGTCGTCCGAGGCGCAGTCGACGAGCTTGCCCGGCAGCGTGGCGACGCCGCTCGATTTCTTCCTCTCGAACTTCTTGCCCTTGGACAGGCGCGCCATCGCCTGCTCGATCGCGAGCTCGGCGATCTTCTTGCCCTCCTCCGGGTGCTGGTTGAGCCAGAGCTCGAAGCCGTCGCGCACGCACAGCTCGAGCAGCTTGGAGGCGTGCCGCGTGGTGAGCTTCTCCTTGGTCTGGCCGTGGAACTGCGTGCGCACGATGCGCGCCGAGAGCGTGAAGCAGGCGCGCTGCCAGAGGTCGTCCGCGATGACTTTCACCCCTTTGGGCTGCAGCGAGCGCGTGTCCATGAACGCCGAGAGCGCGTCGAAGATGCCGTTGCGGAAGCCCGCCTCGTGCGTGCCCCCCGAGCGCGTGGGGATCAGGTTGACGTGGCTGTCGGCGAACACCTCGCCCTCGGCCACCCAGCCGATCGCCCAGGTCGCGCCTTCGCCGGCCTCGATCTCGGAATTGGTCTGGACTTCCTTCTCGTCGAAGAACCGCTCGCCGGCAAACAGCGGCGCGATCAGCTCGCGGCCGTCGAGCATGAACTCGAAGTACTGCGCCATGCCCTTCTCGTAGCGCCAGGCCTGCTCGTCCTTGCCCTCGATCTTCAGTTTCGTCGTCAGCCCGGGAAGCAGATAGGCCTTGGAGCGGATCAGGTGCTCGAGCTCCCCCAGCGGGATGTTGGGCGAATCGAAGTACTTCGGATCCGGCCAGATGCGAACGACTGTTCCGGTCTTCTTTTCCTTGATCCTTTCGCTTTTCAGCTTGCTCTTGAGTTCGCCGCCCTCGAAGACAATGGCATGACGGAATCCATCTCTGTACACGGTCACTTCGCAGCGTTTCGACAGCGCGTTGGAGACCGCGACGCCCACGCCGTGCAGGCCGCCGGAGATGTGGTAGACGCCCTCGCCCGACTTCGCGAACTTGCCGCCGGCGTGCAGCATGGTGAAGGCGACCTCGACCGCGGGCTTTTTCTCCACCGGGTGCACGTCCACCGGCACGCCGCGGCCCTCGTCGGCGACCTCGACCGAGCCGTCCTTGAACACCGCCACGGTGATCTTCTTGCCGAAGCCCGCGAGCGCCTCGTCCACCGCGTTGTCGATCGCCTCCTGCACGACGTGCAGCGGGTGGATGGTGTGGGTGTACATGCCCGGCATGCGCCGGACGGGCTCCAGGCCCTTGAGCGCCTGGATCGCGGATGCGTCGTAGACCTGCTGCTTGGCCATGGATCTAGTGGTGCTTCAGTATGCCTCTACTAGATATTGTAGCGCCCGCGTAACTGCGCCGCCCCCGAACGCCCCGGCGCGTGCACCGTCAGTCCGGCCGCGGCCCCGGCTGTCGCGAGCCCTTTGTCGAGCGTGATCATCGGTGCGCCAAGCCGCAATGCGAGCTCCAGGTAGGCTGCATCGTAGGCGCTCAGCGCATGCCGGTCCGCGAGCGAGCTGATCTGGCGCAGATCATGGACCTGCGCGTCGACACGCAGGCTGAGCCGCGAGGCCTCGTCCAGCGTTTGCAGCCGCTCGGCGCGCGTCAGCCGGCGCTTGCGCTCCGCCACCAGCAGCGCGTTCGCGAATTCCAGCCGCCAGAGCGAGGGCACCCAGCACTCCTCGTTCGCCACCACGTCGAGCGCCGCGTCTGTGAAGGCAGTCCGCTCGTCCGGGAAGAACCAGGAGAGGCAGACGGACGAATCGACAACCAGCGCCATCAATAGCGCCGGCCGGCCTTGATCAGCTCCGGGATCGTGGTGCCGGGTCCAGGAGGCTTGCCGCGTCCGACTCGCGTGCGCTTGATCTCCTCTACCAGAGCACGCATCCGCGCGCGTTCATCGTCCGTCTTGACGGCGACGAGTTGGGCGACCTCCTTGCCGCGACGCGTGATCGTGACCGTCTCGCCCGCTTCGACCTTGTCGAGCAGCTCGGCAAGCTTGGTCTTGGCCTCGAAGGCCCCGACGACGATGGACATGCCAGCACTCCAACTAGACAACCAGTTGTAAGGCTATACCCGTCGTTTCCTGACGTAAAGGCCCTCAGGGCCGGAAGTCGCCCGACTGGCGGCGCAGCGCATCCATGTGCGCCGAGGTGCACTCGGCGGCGAGCGCGCTGCCGAGGTTGATCGCGAGACCCAGCTCGATCGGCGCCCAGCGCAGCACCTCGCGAAACGGCATGGTGAGCGGCGCGGCAGAGGCATCGGGCATCTGCTTGGCGACGGACGCCGCGCGCTCGCGGCTGGTGAACACGAGCATCGCCGGCTTGCCGTCGCCGCCCTGCGTCACCAGCGGCTTGGGGTCCGCGCCGCCGCCGGTGGCGCCCGCGGAGTTCTGCGAATAGAGCAACACCTCCGACTCCATGAGCGCCGCGAGCACCTTCTCGACCGGCGTCTGCTGCCAGATGTGCTCGAAGATCGCCTCCTCCACCGGGCCCTTCGGCTTGATCGCGAGCTTGGCGGCGAAGGACACGAGGCTCATCGGTATGCCCCTAGCGCCCCTTGAAGTCGGGCTTGCGCTTCTCTACGAAGGCGCGCACGCCCTCGCGCCGGTCGTCGGTGTCCACGAGCCGGTTGTAGGCCTCGATCTCGAAGCGGTAGCCGGTGAGGAGATCCATGTCCAGGCCGTAGTGGATCGAGCGCTTGGCCTGGCGCACCGACAGCGGCGCGTTGTCGGCGATCGCCTGCGCGGTGGCGAGCGCCTCCTCGAGCAGCTTGCCGGGCTCGCAGACGCGGTTGACGAGGCCCCAGGCGTAGCCCTGCTCGGCCTCGATCGGCCGGCCCGAGAGGATCATCTCCTTGGCGCGCCGCTCGCCCGCCGCGCGGCCGAGGTTTTGCGTGCCCATGCCGCCGGGCATGAGGCCCCTGCTCGCCTCCGGCAGCGCGAGGCGCGCGCCGCGCGCGGCGAAGATGAAGTCGCAGCACAGCGCGAGCTCGAGGCCGCCGCCCATCGCCACGCCGTTCAGCGCCGCGATCACCGGCACCGGGCACTCCACCAGCGCGACGAAGGCGCGCTCGAAGCCCTCGTGCTGCGCGCGCCAGGCCTCCACGCTCATGCCGTCGCGCTCCTTGAGGTCGGCGCCGGCGCAGAAGGCGCGCTCGCCCGAGCCCGTGAGCACCACGCAGCGCACCGCGCCCGCGTCCGCCGTGAGCCGGCTCCACAGGTCGGTGAGCGCCTCGCCCATCTTCGTGTTCAGGGCGTTGAGGGCCTTGGGGCGGTTGAGCGTGGCGAGCAGCAAATGCGCGCCGCGCGTCTCCAGCGCGAGCGTTTCGTAGCCGGGGAAGGCCATCAGCGCGCGAGCCCGGCTTCGCGGAAGTACTTGAGCGCGCCGGGATGGATGAGGTCCTGGCGCGGCGCGGCGCCGACGGTGTTGGCTGCCGTGGTCTCGCGCGCCTGCTCCAGGCGCGCCGCGAGCGCGCTCTCGGCCCCGCGCAGCGCGCGCGCGAGCAGGTAGCCCTGCTCGTCGCCCAGGCCGGGCCGCGCGAGCACGTAGCTCCAGGAGCCGACCGAGGGCAGCGGCGCGTCCTGCCCGGGATAGCTCTTCGCGGGCAGCGTGACGGCCTGCAGCGACGGCTGCTTCGCGAGAATGCGCTTGATTTCGTCGGCGTTCGGGCCCACCAAGCGCGCGCCCGACTTGGCGAGCGCGGTGAACGCGGGCCAGCCCACGCCCGCGCCCCAGAGCGCATCGGCGCGCCCGTCAAGCAGCATCGGCGGGCCGTCGGCGGCCTTCTCGAGGGTGATTTCCATGACTCTTACATCCAGGGAACCTAGAACCGAACGGCCCAGAACGGTTATTCCGGACCCCTGGGTGCCCAGCACCACGGTCTTGCCCTTCAGGTCGGCGATCGCGCGCACCGGGCTGTCGGCGCGCACCATGAACATGCCGGGCGAGGAGTACATCGCCGCGACGATGCGCAGCTCGGTGCCCGGCTTGGCGAGCGCCGCGCTCGCGAGCTCGCCGGCCACCAGCCCCAGGTCGAGCTTGCCCGCCTCCAGCAGCGGCACGTTCTCGGTGCTGCCCTTGGTGTTGCGCGTCTCGATGCGCAGGCGCGGCTCCTGCGCGTTAAGCAGGTCGGCGTATGCCGCGCCGAACACCGGGAAGCCGCCGCCCGGAGTCGCGGTGCCGAGAATCAGGCTGAACACGATGGGATTCATTCGACGAAGCTGGGCGCCTTCGGGATCGGGATGTGCTGCTGCTTGTCGTGGCCAACCCAGACGTGCGCGCCTGCCTGCTTCGCGTAGACCTTCATCGCCTCGATGCTGCGCCGGCTCGCGGCCTGGTCGTAGTTGAAGCCGGGCACCACGCTGTTCTCCCAGCTGTAGGTGAGGTGCACGAGGTCCCCGGTGAGCAGCACCGGCCCGCGCTTGGGCAGGCGCACCAGCAGCGACTGGTGGCCGGGCGTGGCCTTGATCAGCACCGAGCCATCGCCGAACACGTCGTAGTCGCCGTTCAGTTTCTCGACCTGCGCGCTGCGCAGCTTGTCGAAGTTGGCGGCGACGAAGTTGTATTTCTGCGGCTCGGACCCGAACACCGCGCCATACTCCGCCCCCTGCATGATCAGCAGCGACGCGCCGAACAGGTTGGCGCTGCCCGAGTGGTCGCCGTGCGAGTGCGACATCGCGAAATAGCGGATGTCCGCGGGCTCGAGGCCGATCTCCTTGAGCGATTCGACGAGCGGCTTGCGCATGTGCGCGGTGATGAGCCCGTTCGGCGCCGTGAGGCCGTTCGGCAGCGCCGCGAGCCGGTCGGCGTTGCCCGAGTCCCAGAGCATCCAGCCCTTGGCGTGCTTGATGAGGTAGCAGTGGTTGACGAACACGTGCGCCTTGCCGGCGTTCGCGCCCGGCGTCCAGCGCCACAGGTCCTTGACGTGGTTCTCGCCGCACTCGATCACGTACATGAGCTGGACGGGCGACTGCGGCCGCCAGGCATCCATGCCGGAGCAGCCGGAGAGCAGGACGAGGGCGAGCAAGCCGAGCTGTCTTTTCATGTCTTATCCCAAGGTAGGCATGTTGAGACCGGGCGCGGGAGTATCCTGGTGCGGCCAGCGGGTCGTCACGACTTTCGTGCGCGTGTAGAACTTCACGCCCTCCATGCCGTGCACGTGCAGGTCGCCGAACAGCGAATTCTTCCAGCCGCCGAAGGAGTAGAACGCCACCGGCACCGGGATCGGCACGTTGATGCCGATCATGCCGACCTGCACCTCGTTCTCGAAGCGGCGCGCGGCGCCGCCCGATTCGGTGAAGATCGCCGTGCCGTTGGCGTAGGGGTTGGCGTTCACCATGGCGATCGCCTCGTCCAGGCTCTTGACGCGCAGCACGACCAGCACCGGCCCGAAGATCTCGTTCTTGTAGATCTCCATGTCGCGCGTCACGTTGTCGAAGAGCGTGGTGCCGAGGAAAAATCCTTCCTGCATCTCGGTCTTCCGGCCGTCCAGCACCATCTTCGCTTTCTCGGAAATCCCCTTCTCTACGAAACCCAGAACCTTGTCCCGATGTTCCCGCGTGATGAGCGGCCCCATGTCCATGCCCTCGCGATCCCCCGGTCCGATCTTGATGGCTTGCGCCTTCTTCTTCAGCAGCGCAACCAGCGGATCGGCCGCGGCACCCACGGCGACGACGGCGGAGATCGCCATGCAGCGCTCGCCCGCCGAGCCGTAGGCCGCGCCGATCAGCGCGTCGGCGGCGAATTCGAGGTCCGCGTCGGGCAGCACCACCGCGTGGTTCTTCGCGCCGCCCAGCGCCTGGACCCGCTTGCCGTTCTTCGCGCAGGTCTCGTAGATGTACTTCGCGATTGGCGTGGAGCCAACGAAGGAAACCGCGTGGATGCCGGGATGATTCAGGATCGCGTCCACGGCGGCCTTGTCGCCGTGCACGACATTGAACACGCCGTCGGGCAGGCCCGCTTCCTTGAACAGCTCGGCCATCCTGATCGATGCCGAGGGCACCTTCTCCGAGGGCTTGAGGATGAAGGTGTTGCCGCAGGCGATCGCCACCGGGAACATCCACATCGGCACCATCGCCGGGAAATTGAACGGCGTGATGCCCGCGCAAACGCCCACGGCCTGGCGCACGCTGTGCGTGTCCACCGCCGTGCCGACGTTCTCCGAGTACTCGCCCTTGAGCAGCTGCGGGATGCCGCAGACGAACTCGACCACCTCGATGCCCCGCTGCACCGAGCCCATCGCGTCCGGCAGCGTCTTGCCGTGCTCCTCGGTGATGAGCGCTGCGATCTCCTTCTGATTCTTCTGCAGCAAGCCCAGGAACGCCTGCATCACGCGCGCGCGCCGCAGGATCGACGCGTCGCGCCACGCGGGCAGCGCGGCGGCAGCCGCCTTCACCGCGGCATCGATCGCGGCCGCATCGCAGTACGGGACGCGCTTGGTCACCTGCCCGGTGGCAGGGTTGTACACCTCGCCCATGCGTCCCTGCGGGATCACCGCCTTGCCGTTGATCCAGGCGGGAACGGTGGCGAGCTTCAGTTCGGCGGGCTTGTTCATGGCGGATCCTGCGGAAAGAGCGGAAATTCTACGCCGATATACTGGCTGGATGCCCCTTCCGCTGGTTCCGGCGCGCCCCGCGTTCGCCGCCGACGGCACGCCCTGGTCCGAGGCGTACGGCGACGTGTACCACAGCGCCGACGGCGGCATCGCGCAGGCGCGGCACGTGTTCCTGCGCGGCAACGGGCTGCCCGAGCGCTGGCGCGGCCGGCGCCTGTTCACCGTGCTCGAGACCGGTTTCGGCTTCGGCCTTTCGTTCCTCGTCACCTGGCAGGCCTGGCGCGACGACCCTCAGCGCTGCGAGCGCCTGCATTTCGTCTCGGTGGAAAAGCATCCGTTCGAGGGGCCTGATCTTTCCTTGCTATTGGAAAAATACGCAGAACTGAAAAGCGATGCGCTCGTCGCACGCTGGCCCATGCTCGTGCCCGGCATGCACCGGCTCGAATTCGAGAACGGAAATGTCGTTCTGACCCTCTATTTCGGCGACGTCGCCGACGGGCTGCCGCAGCTCGCGCTCGCGGCCGACGCGGTCTACCTGGACGGCTTCGCGCCGGCGCGGAACCCGGAGATGTGGGGCGCGCGGCTGCTGCGGCACCTGGGCCGCCTCGCCGCGCCGGGCGCCACGGCCGCGACCTGGAGCATCGCCGCGCCGGTGCGCGCAGCGCTCGAGGGCGCCGGCTTTGCCGTAGAGAAGGAAAAGGGCTTCGGCACGAAACGGGAGATGCTCCGCGCTAGCCTGATCCCGAGAAAAAGATCGATAAAAAGCGCGCAAGCAGATCGCTCCGCGATCGTCATCGGCGCGGGCGTCGCCGGCGCCGCCGTGGCCGAGCGCCTGGCGTCGCGCCGCTGGCAGGTGACGCTGATCGAGCGGCACGCAGGCCCGGCTGAAGAAGCATCCGGCAACCCGGCGGGCGCCTTCCATCCGGTGATCGCGCCCGACGACAGCCTGTTCGCGCGCTTCACGCGCGCCGCGTTTCTCTTCCTGCTGAACCACTGGCAAGGCCTGGACGGCCTGCAATGGTCGCGCTGCGGCGTGCTGCAGCTCGCGCGCGACGAGCGCGAGCTCGCCGCGCAGCGGCGCGCGCTCGACACGCTCGGCTACCCGAAGGAGTACGCATCCTTCGACGCGGAGCGCGGCGGCATCTGGTTTCCGGAGGGCGGCTGGGTACGGCCGCGAAGCCTGGTGGAAGGTCTTCTGGCCCGATTTGAGATGGAAAGATGTTTTGACCGGGAGGTTTTTTCACTTTCCCGTGAAGGAGACATCTGGAAAGCCAAAGACGATCAAAGCCGCGTCATCGCTTCGGCCCCCGTCGTTGTGCTCGCCAACGCGGCCGACGCGCTGCGCCTTGCGCCGCAGCCCTCGGTGCGCCTGCAGCGCGTGCGCGGGCAGCTCACGCTCGTGCCGGCGATCGCGGGCCTCGAGCACGTGCTGCTGCGCGGCGGCATGGCGCTGCCGGGCGTGGGCGGCCTGTCGGTGGTGGGCGCGAGCTACGACATCGGCGACGAGGACGCGGATCTTCGCGCCGACAGCCATGCCGGCAACCTCGAGCGCCTGGAGCGGATCCTGCCCGGCGCCGCAGCGGGCCTGGATCCGGAGAAGCTCGATGGCCGCGTCGCCTTCCGCGCCACCGTGCGCGACCGGCTGCCGCTCGCCGGGGCGATGGGCGACGGCCTGTTCGGCGCCTTCGCCTACGGCTCGCGCGGCCTGCTGTGGGCCGGGCTGTGCGGCGAGCTCATCGCGAGCCAGCTCGAAGGCGAGCCACTGCCCGTGGAACGAAAGCTCGCGGCGGCCGTGGCGCCGGAGCGCTTTCGCCTCCGGCAACAGAGAAAAGGCGCTACGGCCGCTCCAGCTTGATGTCGTCGTAGGATGAAGGATGCGAGATCGGCTCGATGTGCGAGAGCAGGATCGCGTTCGGCACCAGCGACCGTATGCGCTCCTCGATCTCCTCTGCGAGCACGTGCGCGCGATCCACGGTCCACGCGTCGGGCACGAGCAGGTGGAAGGAGACGAAGCGGCGCGCGCCCGCCTGGCGCGTGAGCAGCGCGTGGAATTCCACCTCGTAGCGCTTGCGGTACTCGGCGAAGATCCTCTCGATGTCGGCGCGCTCGGCCGCCGGGATCGCGGCGTCCAGCAGTCCGGCGAAGGAACGCTGCATCAGCATGAAGCCGGTGAATACGATGTGCACCGCCACTGCCAGCGCGATCAGCGGATCGAGGATGTTCCAGCCGGTGGCGGCAACGATCGCCACGCCCGCGATGATGCCGGCCGAGGTCCAGACGTCGGTCATCAGGTGGTGGCCGTCGGCCTCCAGCGCGATGCTCTGCAGGCGCCTGCCCGCGGCGATCAGCAGCCAGCCGCAGCCGAGGTTGACCGCGGAGGCGAGCGCCGAGAGCGCGATGCCGAACAGCGGCGCCTCGATCGGCTGCGGGTCGGCCAGGCGCGGCAGCGCGGCCCAGGCGATGCTCACCGCGGCGAACACGATGAGCGCGCCCTCGATGCCGCTGGAGAAGTACTCGGCCTTGTAGCGCCCATAAGGATGCGCCTCGTCCGGCGGCGCGGCGGCAAGGCGCAGCATCGACAGCGCGAGCAGCGCCGCGGCCAGGTTGATGAGCGACTCGAGCGCATCCGACAGCAGCCCGACCGAGCCGGTCGCGGCCCAGGCCCAGGTCTTGAGCGCGATGGTGGCGAGCGCCGCGGCGACCGACAGCCACGCGTAGCGCTGCAGCACGCGCTCAGTCCCGCCTGAGGATTGCGGGACTCGCTTCCTTCACTTCGCGAATGCCGCACAGGGCCATCGAGACGTCCAGCTCCTTGCGGATGATCTCGAGCGCGAGCGACACGCCCCGCTCGCCCATCGCGCCGAGCGCCCAGGCGAAGGCCTTGCCGATGAACACGCCGCGCGCGCCGAGCGCCAGTGCCTTGAGCACGTCCTGCCCGGAGCGCACGCCGCCGTCGAAGAACACCTCGAGCTTGTCGCCCACCGCGTCGCGCACCTCGGGAAGGGCATGGATCGAGGACACCGTGCCGTCGAGCTGCCGGCCGCCGTGGTTGGAGACCACGATCGCGTCCGCGCCGGTCGAGGTGGCGATCTTCGCGTCCTCGGCGTCGAGGACGCCCTTCAGGATCAGCTTGCCGCCCCAGCGCTCCTTGACCCAGGCGACGTCCTTCCAGGACAGCGTCGGGTCGAACTGGCCGGCGATCCACTGCGACAGCGTGAGCAGGTTGTCGGCGCCCTTGATCTGGCCCTCGAGGTTGCCGAACGAGCGGCGCCGGCTGGTCATGACGTTGAGCGCCCAAGCCGGCTTGGTCATCACGTCGAACAGCGTGCCGGCGGTGAGGCGCGGCGGCACCGTGAGCCCGTTCTTCAGGTCCATGTGGCGCTGGCCCTGGATCTGCAAGTCCAGCGTCAGCATCAGCGCCGAGCACTTGGCGGCCTTGGCGCGCTCGATGAGCGAGGCGGCGAAGCCGCGGTCGCGGAACACGTAGAGCTGGAACCAGAAAGGCTTGGTGACCGCGCTCGCCACGTCCTCGATCGAGCAGATCGACATGGTGGAGAGCGTGAACGGGATGCCGAATTTCTCCGCGGCGCGCGCGCCGAGAATCTCGCCGTCGGCCCAGTTGAGGCCCGTCAGGCCGACCGGCGCGATGCCCACCGGCATGGCCACTTCCTGCCCGACCAGCGTGGACCGTGTGGAGCGCTTGTCGACGTCGATCGCGACGCGCTGGCGCAGCTTGAGCGCCTCCATGTCGTCGCGGTTGGCGCGCAGCGTCACCTCGTCGTACGAGCCGCGCGAGACGTAGTCGTAGATCGCCTTGGCGACGCGCCGCTCGGCGATCTGGCGCAGGTCTTCGATGTTGGTGACCACCGGCATCGGCCCCGAGTGTTTCACATCGTGGGATACAATGCCAACCCCCATGGCCGCAGCCAAGGACGAGCAGAAGAACCCGATCCAGGTCATCGCACGGATGATGAAGCTGCTCGACGTGCTGGCCGGGCATCCCGAGCCGCTGGGACTCAAGCAGGTCGCGCAGTACACCGGGCTGCACCCCTCGACCGCGCACCGCATCCTCTCGGCGATGGCGGCCGACCGGCTCGTCGACCGCATCGAGCCGGGCAGCTACCGCCTCGGCATGCGGCTGCTCGAGCTCGGCAACCTGGTCAAGTCGCGCATCAACGTGCGCGAGATGGCGCTGCCGGTGATGCGCGAGCTGCACGCGCAGACCGGCGAAACCGTCAACCTCTCGGTGCGCCACGACGACGAGATCGTCTACGTCGAGCGCACCTCCTCGGGACGCTCGGCGATGCGCGTGGTGCACGTGATCGGCGCGCGCGCGCCGCTGCACATCACCGCCGCGGGCAAGCTGTTCCTGCTCGAGGAGGGCTTCGCCAGGCTGCGCGAGTACGCCAAGCGCACCGGGCTCTCGGCGCACACCAAGAACACGCTCACCAGCCTGCCGGTGCTCGAGCGCGAGCTCGAGCGCATCCAGCGCCAGGGCTGGGCCACCGACGCCGAGGAGGCCGAAATCGGCGTGCGCTGCGTCGCGGCGGCGGTGCGCGACGACGCCGGCCACCTGATCGCCGCGCTGTCGATCTCCTCGCCCGCCGACCGCATGAAGCCGACCTGGGGCCCGCTCGTGAAGGAATCGGCCGAGCGCATCGGCCACGCCATCGGCCACCGAAAAGAAGCACGTATCGGCGCGGCCTAGGCCGCGACGAGCCCGGGAAAAAGGGGGTCGGAGTAACATTTCCTCGGACTCTCTGCGCACGCGGGCTGCGTGCGGAAATGTTACTCCGACCCCCTTTTTGTCAGGCCGCGACCAGGCCGTGCAGCGCGAAGCGTCCCCGCGCGTCCTGCCAGACCTGATCGCTGCGGAAGCCCGCGCGCCTCGCGAGCCGGCGGAATTCCTCGACCGAATACTTGTACGAATTCTCGGTGTGGATCGACTCGCCCTTCTCAAAGGCGAAGCGGTAGTCGCCGATCGCCACCGTCTGCGCGGCGCGCGACACCAGGTGCATCTCGATGCGCCCGCGCGCCGGGTCGTAGAACGCGTAGTGCGCGAAGCGCCGCAGGCGGAAGTTGCCGCCCAGCTCGCGGTTGATGCGCGCGAGCAGGTTGAGGTTGAAGGCCGCGGTCACGCCCTTGGCGTCGTTGTAGGCGGCGTGCAGGACGCCCGCGTCCTTCTTGAGATCCACGCCGACCAGCATCGCGCCGCGCGGGCCGACCTGGCCGCGCGTCATGCGCAGGAACGCCTGCGCCTCCTCGGGCGCGAGGTTGCCGATGGTCGAGCCCGGGAAATAGACGACGCGCCGGCCGCGGCCCCGCGCCATCGGGACCTCGAGCGGCCGCGAGAAGTCGCCGTGCACGGGAAAGATGTCGAGGCGCGGAAAGCGGCGCCGCAGCCCGGCCGCGGCGCTGCGCAGCGCGTCGGCCGAGATGTCCACCGGGACGTAGGCCGAGGGCTTCAGCGCGCCGATCAGCAGCCGCGACTTCACGCTCGCGCCGCTGCCGTACTCGATCAGCACGACGCGGGACGAACTGCGCGCGGCCGCGAAGCGCGCGATTTCGCCCAGGTGCGCGCGCGTGAGCGCGAGCTCGCAGCGCGTGGGGTAATACTCCTTGAGGCGGCAGATCGCCGCGAACAGGCGGCTGCCGCTGGCGTCATAGAAATACTTGGGAGGGATGGACTTCTGGGGCAGCGAAAGCCCCGCGATCACGTCCTCGCGGAAGCCGTCCGCGGGACTCATCGATCCGGAAAAAGCTAGCCGCGCGGCCCTTTGGCGGCGTTGGCTTCGAGCCACTTGCGGATGCGGTTGGCGTCGCCGACGCGCGAGAACTTGCCCCAGGAATCGAGCAGCACCACGATCACCTCGCGCGAGGCCAGCTTCACGCGCATCACCAGGCAGCGGCCGGCCTCGGCGATGTAGCCGGTCTTCGAGAGCTCGATGTCCCAGTGGACGCTGCGCACCAGGCCGTTGGTGTTGCGGTAGTCGAGCCGGCGGCCGCGCGCCTGCACCGAGGCGCTGTCGCGCGTCGAGTACTCGCGGATCAGCGGGTACTCGTGCGCCGCGGCGACCAGGCGCGCGAGGTCGCGCGCGCTGGAGACGTTGCCCGAGGACAGGCCGGTCGGGTCGACGAACTTGGTGTCGGCCATGCCGAGCGCGCGCGCCTTGGCGTTCATCGCGGCGACGAACACGCCGGTGCCGCCCGGGTAAGTGCGCGCGAGCGAGGCCGCGGCGCGGTTCTCGGAGGACATCAGCGCGAGCAGCAGCAGCTCGTCACGCGTGAGCACGGTGCCGGGCCGCAGCCGCGAGCGCGTGCCCTTCACGAGGTCGTAGTCCTCGTCGCTGATCACCACGCGCTGCTCGAGCTTGAGGCCGGCGTCGAGCATCACGATCGCGGTCATCAGCTTGGTGATCGAGGCGATCGGCAGCACCGCGCCCTGGTTCTTGGCGATCAGCGTCTCACCGCTCGCCGCGTCCTGCACCAGCGCGACCGCCGAGCGCAGGAACACCTCATCGGTCTGCGCCTGGGCCGTGCCCGGCTTCGGCTTGGCGCGCGGCTCGGCCCGCGTTTCTCCTGCTTGCGCGAAGCCGACGGCGAGCGCGAGCACCGCGAAGAGCGCGCAGATCGCGACGATCTTCTCCAGGTGGTGCAGGCTGCGTTCGGTCGTTTGCATGGGTCCGTTTGGGTGCAAGCGGCGCGAGTGTAGCCCGGGATTTCCTGGAAATGCAAGCAAAATTAGGAGTCTAGGACAACTATTTAACGCGGCTTCAAGCCGCCTTGGCCTTCTCGAGCACTTCCTCGGCCCGGGCGGCCTCCTGCTGCAGCGCCCACATGCGGCTGTACTCGCCGCCGGCCGCGAGCAGCGCGTGGTGCGTGCCGCGCTCGACGATGCGGCCGTGGTTGAGGACCAGGATCATGTCCGCGTCCATGACGGTCGATAGCCGGTGCGCGATCACCAGCGTGGTGCGGCCCACCGAGATGCGCTCCAGCTCCGCCTGGATGGCCTTCTCGGCCTTGGAATCGAGCGCCGAGGTGGCCTCGTCGAAGATCAGGATGCGCGGGTTCTTGAGCAGCGCGCGCGCGATCGCCACGCGCTGCTTCTCGCCGCCCGAGAGCTTGAGGCCGCGCTCGCCGACCGTGCTCTCGTACTTCGCCGGCAGCGACTCGATGAAGTCGTGGATGTGCGCCGCGCGCGCGGCCTCCACCACCTCGGCGTCGCTCGCGTCCGTGCGGCCGTAATGGATGTTGTAGCGGATGGTGTCGTTGAATAGAACCGTGTCCTGCGGCACGATGCCGATGGCCGCGCGCAGGCTCGCCTGTTTCACTTCTCTGAGGTCCATTCCGTTGACCAGGATCTGCCCGCCGGAAACGTCGTAGAAGCGGAACAGCAACCGCGCGAGCGTCGACTTGCCCGAGCCCGAGTGCCCGACCACCGCGACGCGCTGCCCCGCGGGGATGACGAAGCTCACGTCGAAAAGTATTTTTCTGTTGGTTTCATAGGAAAAATCAACTCCGTGGAACTCAACGGTGGCCGGTCCTGCCGGTAGCTCCGGCGCGCCCGGCTTGTCGTCCACCTCGCGGTGCTCGGTGAGCAGCCGGAACATGCGGTCCATGTCGAGCAGCGACTGCTTGATCTCCCGGTACACCATGCCGAGGAAGTTGAGCGGGATGTAGAGCTGGATCAGCAGCGCGTTGACGAGCACCAGGTCGCCGAGCGTGAGCGCGCCCAGCGCGACGCCGTCGGCGGCGAGGAACATCAGCGCCGTCACCGCCGCCGCGATCACCAGGCTTTGGCCGATGTTGAGCACGCCGAGCGAGGACTCGAAGCGCACCGCCGCGTCCTCGTAGCGGCGCAGGCTGCGGTCGTAGCGGCCGGCCTCGAACTCCTCGTTGCCGAAGTACTTCACCGTCTCGTAGTTGAGCAGGCTGTCGATGGCGCGCGTGTTGGCCTTCGAGTCCAGCTCGTTGGCGCGGCGCCGGATGTCGATGCGCCACTCGGTAACGGCGATCGTGAAGGCGATGTAGACCGCGACGGCGCCGAAGGTGACCGCGGTGAAGCGCCAGTCGAACTTCGACAGCAGCACCGCGGCGACCAGCGCGAACTCCAGGATCACCGGGATGATGGAAAACAGCAGATAGGACAGCAGCGTCGAGATGCCGCGCGTGCCGCGCTCGATGTCGCGCGTCATACCGCCGGTCTGGCGCTCCAGGTGAAAGCGCAGGCTGAGCGCGTGCAGGTGGCGGAACACGCTGAGCGCGACCTGGCGGATGGCGTTCTGGGTAACGCGCACGAACACCACGTCGCGCAGCTCGCCGAAGAGCGTGGTCGAGAAGCGCAGCAGGCCATAGGCCGCCAGCAGCGCCACCGGCACCGCGACCACCTGGAGCTTGGCATCCAGGCCGTCGACGATCTCCTTCATCACCAGCGGCACGCCGACGTTGGCGAGCTTGGCCGAGGTGAGGAAGGCGAGCGCGAGCAGCACGCGGCCGCGGAAATCCCACAGGTAGGGCAGCAGCACGCGCACGGAGCGCCATTCGCTGCCCCGCAGCCCCTGCTTGGCTTCGGCCGAGCCGTGGTGAACGTGCGCTGCCATGGAGAGCGCGGATTCTAGCCGCCGCTGCAGGCCCAAACCCCTTGACGGCGCAGGCCGGACTCGATAGCATTCAAACGTTCGTTTGAATCCCTGAGGCCTGCCCATGAATCTGCGCGCGCTCAAGCCGCCCCATGAAACCCGCACCCGCATCCTCGACGCCGCCGAAGAGCTGTTCATGCAGCACGGCTTCGAGGCCACCTCGATGCGCCAGCTCACCGCCAAGGCGGGCGCCAACCTGGCCGCGGTGAACTACCACTTCGGCTCCAAGGACGCGCTCATCGAAGCGGTGTTCCGCCGCCGCCTGGACGCGATGAACGCCGCGCGCATCGCCGAGCTCGAGCGTCTCGAGAAGGAGGCCGGCGGCCGGCCGCTGAGCCCGCGCCAGATCATCGGCGCCTTCGTCGGCGTGAGCCTGCGCATGATCGAGGACGCCAAGAGCGGCGGGCGCAACTTCATCCGCCTGCTCGGCCGCACCTACAGCGACCCGCAGAAGGAGATCCGCGCGCTGATCGGCCAGCTCTACGCCCCGGCGATGGAGCGCTTCAAGGCCGCCTTCGAGCGCGCGCTGCCGCAGATGCTGCGCGAGGAGCTGATCTGGCGCATGCACTTCATGTTCGGCACGCTCGCCTACACGCTGGCGGCGACCGATACCGTGCAGCTGATCGCCGGCTGTAAGCCCGAGGACCGCTACGACGCGCGCCTGCTGGAAGCGCGCCTCACCGCGTTCCTCGAGGCAGGGCTGCTCGCGCCGCAGCACGACGCCGCCGACGTCAAGAAAGCCGCCTGAAAACCTGATCGCTCCTGGAGGGATTCCGATGCTCGAGTTCGCCGTTTTCGCCGTCGCCACCATCGCGGTCCTGATGACGCTCGCCTATTTCCAGGCGCCGATCCTGATCTGGACGGTTGCCGCGGGCCTGCTCACCGCCAGCTGGGCCGCCGCGCTGCAGCTCTCGGGGCAGACCAACGCGGTGCTGCTGTTCCTCTACATCCTGATCGCGCCGGTGCTGGTGATCCCCGCGCTGCGCCGGCGCCTGGCGAGCGACTACGTGCTGGCGATCTTCCGCCGCATCCTGCCGGACATGACGCAGACCGAGAAGGACGCGATCGACGCGGGCACCGTGTGGTGGGACGCGGATCTCTTTTCCGGCAAGCCGGACTGGAACAAGCTGCTCGCGATCCCCGCGCCGAAGCTCTCGGCCGAGGAGCAGGCCTTCGTCGACGGCCCCTGCGAGGAAATCTGCGCCATGACCGACGACTGGGAGGTCACGCACGAGCGCTACGACCTGCCGCCGCAGGTCTGGCAGTACGCCAAGGACAAGGGCTTCTTCGGCATGATCATCCCGAAGAAGTACGGCGGCCTCGGCTTCTCGGCGCTCGCGCACTCGGCGGTGGTGATGAAGCTCTCGACGCGCTCCAACGCGCTCGGCGTGAGCGTGATGGTGCCCAATTCGCTCGGGCCCGCCGAGCTGCTGCTGCACTACGGCACCGAAGAGCAGAAGAACCACTACCTGCCGCGCCTCGCCAAGGGCCTCGAGATCCCCTGCTTCGCGCTCACCAGCCCGGAGGCGGGCTCGGACGCCGCTTCGATCCCGGACTACGCCGTGGTCTGCAAGGGCATGTACCAGGGCAAGGAAGTGCTCGGCATGCGCGTCACCTGGGACAAGCGCTACATCACGCTCGGGCCCGTCGCCACGCTGCTGGGACTGGCCTTCAGACTCTACGACCCGGAGAAGCTTCTGGGCGAGAAAGAGGACCTGGGCATTACCTGCGCTCTAGTTCCGACCAATCACCCCGGTGTCAACATCGGGCGCCGCCATCTGCCGCTCAATGCGGCGTTCCAGAACGGCCCGAACTCGGGCAGGGACGTGTTCATGCCGCTCGACTGGATCATCGGCGGGCGCGACTACGCGGGCAAGGGCTGGATGATGCTGATGGGCTGCCTCGCCGCGGGCCGCTCGATCTCGCTGCCGACCTCGTCTGCGGGCGGCGCCAAGGCGCTCGCGCGCGTCACCGGCGCGTACGCGCGCGTGCGCACCCAGTTCAAGACGCCGATCGGCAAGCTGGAGGGCGTCGAGGAAGCGCTCGGGCGCATCGCCGCCAACTGCTACATGATGGACGCCACGCGCATCATGACCGCGGGCGCGGTGGACCTGGGCGAGAAGCCGGCGGTGATCTCGGCGATCGCCAAGTACCACATGACCGAGCGCGCGCGCGCCTGCGTGAACGACGCGATGGACATCCACGGCGGCAAGGGCATCTGCCTGGGCCCCAACAACTGGGTCGGGCGCGGCTACCAGGTGATGCCGGTGGGCATCACGGTGGAAGGCGCCAACATCCTCACGCGCACGCTGATCATCTTCGGCCAGGGCGCGATCCGCTGCCATCCCTACGTGCTGCGCGAGATGCGTGCGGCCAAGGAGATGACCGGCGCGGCCGCCTCGATCGAGTTCGACGACGCCTTCACCTCGCACATCGGCCACACCATCTCCAACGGCGTGCGCGCCTTCGTGCACGGCATCACGAGCTCGCGCCTCGGCCAGACGCCGCGCGACGGCGCGCCCGAGACGCAGCACTACTATCGCTTCGCCTCGCGCATGGCCGCGGCGTTCGCGTTCCTCGCCGACGTCTCGATGCTGGCGATGGGCGGCGCGCTGAAGAGGAAGGAGAAGATCTCCGGGCGCCTCGGCGACGTGCTGTCGATGCTGTACCTGGTCTCGGCCACGCTCAAGCACTACGAGGATCAGGGCCGCCACAAGGAAGACCTCCCGCTCATCCGCTGGGTGGTGCGCGACCTGCTGTACCGCGCGCAGGAGGCGATCGACCTGATCCTGTCCAACTTCCCGGTCAAGAGCCTCGCCACCTTCCTGCGCTTCGTGATCTTCCCGCTCGGCATGTCGTTCCGGCCGCCGCTCGACTCGCGCAACCACGAGAGCGCGAAGATCCTGCTCGAGCCCGGCGCCGCGCGCGACCGCCTCACGGCCGGCATGTTCCTCGGCCGGGGCGAATCCGATCCGGGCAGCGTGGTGGAAGCGGCCTTCCTCGCGGCGATCGCCTGCGAGCCGATCGACGAGAAGCTGCGCAAGGCCGTGAAGAAAGGCAAGCTCGTTGCCCAGCCAGGGGTTGAATTGGGTGTCATCGCCAAGGACGAGCAGATCATTTCGGCGGAAGAGCTGGCGCTCTGGCAGCGCAAGGAAGCGCTGCGCAAGCACGTAGTCAAGGTGGACGACTTCCCGCAGGACTTCGGCCGCGCCGAGCTCGCGCAGAAGCTGGCGCGCGAGCAGCAGCCGGCGGCGCGGGCGGCCGCATGAGCGGCCTTGCCGCGGGCGAGCGCGAGCAACTGCTCGTCAAGTGCTGGATGACGCACGACGCGCGCTGGTTCAACGCGGTCGCGCGCGAATTCGGCATGCAGGCCGCCAACCGCCTCAACCGGCGGGCGGTGCGCGAAATGGCCAAAGTCGAGTGGCAACGCGTCGGCCGCGCGCTCGGCATCGAGCAGCCGAAGGACGCCGCGGGCTGCCTCGCCGCGCAGCAGGCGATGATCGACCTGCTGGGCCCGGAGCTGCTCGACTACGAAGCCCAGGTCGAGGGCACCGACGCCTGCCGAATCTCGGTGCGGCGCTGCTTCGCCCACGAAAACGTGGAGAAGGCGGGCATCGCCGCGCAATACGATTGCGGCATCTTCTCGCGCATCGAAGGCTGGCTCGAGGGCATGGGTTTCGCGCCGCAGGTCCAGCCCCCGCTGAAGGGCTGCCTCAAGGCACAGGGCAAGGAATGCGTGCATACCGTGCGGTTGCGCGCCAGCTAGGGAGAATCCGATGGCAGGCTACGCAAAACCCATCTACGTGATCGACGGGGCGCGCACGCCCTTCCTCAAGGCGAAGAACCGGCCGGGCGTGTTTTCCGCGGCCGACCTCGCGACGCAGGCGGGCAAGACGCTGCTCGCGCGCCAGAAGTTCGAGCCGCGCGAGCTCGACGAGGTGATCCTCGGCTGCGCCGCGCCCTCGGTGGACGAGGTCAACATCGGCCGCGTCGCGGCGCTGCGCATGGGCTGCGGGCAGAAGGTCCCGGGCTGGACCGTGATGCGCAACTGCGCCTCGGGCATGCAGGCGCTCGACTCCGGCATCAACAACATCCTCGCCGGGCGCTCGAACCTGGTGCTCGCCGGCGGCGTGGACGCGCTCTCGCGCGCGCCGCTGCTCTACAACGACCGGATGGTGAATTGGTTTTCCGATCTCGCTGCTTCTCGCTCTACCGGGGAAAAGCTTTCTACATTCTCAAGAATTCCTCTCAAATCCCTGCTCTCGCCGGTGATCGGCATCATGAAGGGCCTCACCGACCCGATGGTCGGGCTGCTCATGGGCCAGACCGCGGAGAACCTCGCGTACCGCTTCGGCATCACGCGCGCGCAGATGGATGCGTTCTCGGTGCGCAGCCACCAGCGCGTGACCCGGGCGCAGGACGAGGGCCCGCTCAAGGCGGGCGGCGGAGAAGTCGAGGCGCTCTACGACGCCAAGGGCAGGACATACATGCTCGACGACGGCGTGCGGCGCGACTCCTCGATGGAGAACCTCGCCAAGTTGAAGCCCTTCTTCGACCGCAAGTACGGCAACGTCACGCCGGGCAACAGCTCGCAGATCACCGACGGCGCTGCGTGGGTCACTCTTGCTTCTGAATCTGCTGTTTCAAAATTCAAATTGGAACCCATTGGAAGAATCGTGGATTCCCAGTGGGCGGGACTCGACCCGGCGCAGATGGGCCTGGGGCCGGTGCACGCCGCCACGCCGATCCTGCAGCGCCACGGCCTGAAGCTGGACGGCGTGGACTACTGGGAGATCAACGAGGCCTTCGCCGCGCAGGTGCTCGGCTGCCTCGCCGCCTGGAAGGACGCGAAGTACTGCAAGGAGCAGCTCGGCCTGGATGCCGCGCTCGGCGAGCTCGACCAGGAGAAGCTCAACGTGGACGGCGGCGCGGTGGCGCTGGGACATCCGGTGGGTGCTTCCGGCGCGCGAATCGTCTTGCATTTGATTCGTCAACTGAAAAGAAAAAATGCAAGACGGGGGATGGCATCCATTTGCATCGGCGGCGGCCTGGGCGGCGCGATGCTCGTGGAGGCCGCGTGATGGATCGCGCGAAAACGATCTACAAGCACTGGCGCCACGAGCAGGACGCGGACGGCCTGATCTGGCTCACCTTCGACAAGCAGGGCGAGTCGACGAACACCTTTTCGCGCGACGTCATCGACGAGCTGCTGCTGATCCTGGACGAGATCGCGGCGCTCAAGCCCAGGGGCCTGATCCTGCGCTCGGGCAAGGACAGCTTCATCGCCGGCGCCGACGTCAACGAGTTCGTGAAATTCAAGGATGTCGACGAGGCGATGGCCTTCACGCGCAAGGGCTGGGACATGACGCAGAAAATGCGCGACCTGCCCTTCCCGACCACCGCCATGGTGAACGGGTTCTGCATGGGCGGTGGCCTCGAGCTCGCGCTCGGCTGCCGCTATCGCGTGGCCCTGGACGACCCGAAGACGCGCTTCGCCTTCCCCGAGGTCATGCTCGGCATCTGGCCGTTCTGGCACGGCCTGATGTGGCTGCCCAAGCTCGTGGGCCCGGTCGCGGCGATGGACATGCTGCTTACCGGCAAGGCGGTGGACGCCAAGCGCGCCAAGCGCATGGGCCTGGTGAACGAGGCGGTGCCGCTGAGGATCCTCGAGAACACCGCGCGCATGGTGACGCTGGAAGCGCCTGCTCCAAGAGGTTTGGGGTTCGTTCAAAGAATGCTTTTGGGACCACTGAGATCTGTCGTGGTCAACCAAGCAAGAAAACAGGTCGCAAAACGAGCTCGCCCGGAGCACTACCCCGCGCCTTACGCGATCCTCAAGGCCTGGCAGAAATACGACGGCGACACATTCCTGTGCAAGGACGACCCGTCCTGCTCGCTCAAGGCGCTCACAGAGCACCCGACCACGCGCAACATGATCCGCATCTTCTTCCTGCAAGAGAAGATGAAGGGGCTCGCCAAGGGCGTGGACTTCAAGGCGAAGCACGTGCACATCGTCGGCGCGGGCGTGATGGGCGGCGACATCGCGGCGGTCTGCGCGATGCGCGGCATCACCGTGACGCTGCAGGACACTTCGCCCGAGCGCCTGGCGCCCGCGGTCGAGCGCGCGGCCAAGCTCTTCCAGCGCCGCCTGCGCGAGCCCGCGCGCATCCGCGACGCCATGGACCGGCTGATCCCGGACGTCGCCGGCACGGGCGCGGCCAAGGCCGACGTGGTGATCGAGGCGATCTTCGAGGACCTCAAGGCGAAGCGCGAGCTGTTCGCGAAGCTGGAGGCGATGGCCAAGCCCGGCGCGGTGCTCGCGAGCAACACCTCCAGCCTCAAGCTCGCGGATATCGCAGCGGGATTCAAGGATCCGTCGCGGCTGGTCGGCATTCATTTTTTCAACCCGGTCCCGCAAATGATGCTTGTAGAAATAATTTCTTCTGAAAAAACGAGAAAAGAATTTGCCGACCGGGCTACGGCATTCGTGCGGCAGATCGACAAGCTGCCGCTGCCGGTGAAGGATTCGCCGGGCTTCCTCGTCAACCGCGTGCTCGGCCCCTACATGCAGAACGCCTTCCGCATGCTCGACGAGGGCGTGAAGCCCGAGACGCTCGACGCGGCGATGGAGGCGTTCGGCATGCCGATGGGCCCGATCGAGCTCGCCGATACCGTGGGCCTGGACATCTGCCTGCACGCGGGCAAACAGCTCGCGAAGAAGGACGCACAGGGCCACGAGCCCGAGGCGCCGCAGATGCTGCTCGACAAGGTCGCGCTCGGGCACCTCGGCCGCAAGTCCGGCCAGGGCATCTACCGCTGGGAGAACAACAAGCCTGTGAAGGGCACGCAGGGAGGAATGCGGGGCGCGCACGACGAACCCCTGATCCAGGCGCTGATCCAGCCGTATCTGGAGGAGACGCGGCAGGTTCTGGCGGAGGGCATCGTGCCCGATGCCGAGCTGATCGACGCGGGCCTCATCTTCGGCACCGGTTTCGCGCCGTTCCGCGGCGGCCCGCTCCACTACCTCGACGAGCAGAAGAAGAAGTAGCGCGATGGGCAAGGCGTCGCACCAGCCGGCCGGACTCGTGCTGCCCGAAGGCAAGGTGCCGGCGCTGCGCGTGGTGCCGATGCCGGCCGACGCCAACCACAACGGCGACATCTTCGGCGGCTGGATCATGGCGCAGGTCGACGTCGCCGGCGGCATCGTCGCCGGCCGCGTCGCGCGCGGCCGCGTCGCCACCGTGTCGGTGAACTCCTTCGTCTTCAAGCAGCCGGTGCAGATCGGCGACGTGCTGTCGCTGTACGCCGACGTGACGCGCGTCGGCAATACCTCGATCACCATCGAGGTGCAGGTCTACGCCGAGCGCGGCCGCGAGCAGGCGAAGATCGTCAAGGTGACCGAGGCGGTGCTCACCTACGTCGCCATCGACCTGCAGGGCAAGCCGCGGCCCGTGCCCAAGCAGGATTGAGCGGCGCGCGCGGGCGCATCAGCGCGCGGGCGCAGCGCTGATCGCCGCCGCGACGTCCCGGCTCACGGCGGCGAGCGCGCGGCCGTGCGCCGCAACCAGCGCTTCGTAGCCGGGACCGCTCACCGGCTCGCGCACGGACGACTGCCCCTTCCTCGCCGCGCCCTTTGCCGGGACGACCTGCCAGAGCACTTCCACCGTCGCCGCCTCGCCGAGCACCGAATCGAAGCGCTGCACGTGCAGCAGCACGCTGACGTCCGCGCTCACGCTCGCGCTCATCGGATAGGCGTAGACGCTCGCGCCCCCCAGCGACTGCTTGAGTCCGGCCGCGACCGCGAGCGCGATCTCGTCCTTGAGCGAGCCCAGCCAGCGCTCGAACTCGGAGAACGACACCTGGTTGCCGGCGCCGCGCAGCACGATCTGCGGGCGGTCCAGGCCGTCGGGCAGCTGCACCGCGCCGATCGCCACGGTGGGCGACGCCTGAGCGGCCGCGGGCGCGGGCGCCGCGGCGGGGCTCAGGGTATAGAAATGCGTCACCGGCGAGCTGCCGCAGCCGCCGAGCGCAAGCAGCACGCCCGCCACGAACAGTGCAGCTGGCCGCAGGCCTCCATGCATCACTTGTTGATCTCCTTCGGATCGGCACGCTTGCCGCCGATCAGCGCCTCGGGATGGCGCTCGAGATAGTCGGCGAGCGCCCGGAAGGCCGCCGCCGCGCGCGCCACCTCGCGCATCGCATCGCGCGCGTCCTGCGCGAGCGGCGAGTTGGGCTTGAGCACCTGGTCGGCGGACTCGACCGCCTTGCGCACCTCGGCCAGCGTCGTGCGCAGCTCGGGCGCGAGGTCGTTGTCGATGTGCTCGATCAGCTTGGTGGCGCTCTTCAGCGTGGTCTGCAGGTCGGCGCCGACCTGCCCGAGCGGGAATTTCTGCACTTTCGCGGCGATGGCCGCGAGCGTCTCCTGAAGCTGCACCAGGCTGCTCGGCACCGCGGGAATCTGCGGCAGGTCGTCGTCGTCCATGCGCTCGGCCGGCTTCGGCTTGGGCCGGGCGGCCGCCGGGAAGAAATCGAGGGCGACATAGAGCTGCCCGGTGAGCAGGCTCGCGGTGCGCAGCTGCGCGCGCAGCCCGCGCGAGATCATGCCGGCGATCATCGCGCGCCGCTCGTCGTTGCTCAGCACCTTGCCCGTGTCGCGCGAGCGCATGCGCCGCGGGAAGATGTCGGCCTTCACCCGGATCTTGAAATTGCTGCCCGCGAGGTCGACGTGCGGCCGGATCTGCGTGACGGTGCCGACCACCACGCCGCGAAAGTCGACCTCGGCTCCGGGCGCCAGGCCGCGCACCGATTCCTCGAACACCACCGCCAGCTTCATCACGTCGGTCTCGGGATTCCTGAGCGCCTCGCCGCGGTTGGGAAACAGGCGGTACTCCGTGTTCGCCGCGGCCGGCGGCAGGTCCGCCGACTCGGCGGGCGTCTCGAACGCCAAGCCGCCGATCAGCATCGAGACCGCCGACTGCGTGTTGATGCTCAGGCCGCTCGAGTTCATGGTCACGTCGACGCCGCTTGCGTGCCAGAAGCGCGTGTTGTCGTTGACGAACCTGTCGTAGGACGCGTTGACGAAGACCTTGATGAGGATGCCCCTGCCATCCTTGCCGAGCTCGTAGCTGACGATCTGCCCCGCCTTCAGGTGCCGGAAGTACAGCGGCGAGCCGACGTCGAGCGAGCCCGCGCTGTCGCTGCGCAGGATGAACGTGCGGCCCGGCTCTCCGGTAACCACGATCGGCGGGATCTCGAGCCCGACGAACTTTTCCCTGACCTCCTTGGACGTGCCGATATCCATGCCGATGTACGAGCCGGACAGCAGCGTGCCGATGCCCGTCACGGTGCCGCCGGAGACGCGCGGCCGCACCACCCAGAAGCGCGTGTCCTCGACGAGGTAGCGCCTGGCCTCCTTTACCAGCTCGGCGGTCACGACGACGTGCGAGGTGTCCGGCGCCAGCGCCACGCCCGTCACCAGGCCCATGTCCACGTCCTTGTACTTGATCTTCGTCTTGCCAGTCTCCAGGCCCTCGGCCGTGGCGAAGGCGATCGTGACCACCGGGCCCTTGTCGAGGATCGCCTTGACCGCGAGCCAGCCGCCGACCAGCGCCGCGACGAGCGGGATCAGCCAGACGAGCTGCAGCGAGCGGCGGGTTTGCGGCGCCGCCACGGCCTCGGGCAGGTCGTCGGCAAGCTGTGGGGATTCAGCCATGGCGTTCTTCGCGAGTATCCCAGATCAGTCGCGGGTCGAACGCCATCGCCGAGAACATCGTCAGCACGACCACCGCGCCGAACGCAGCGGCGCCGGCGCCCGGCTGGATGGTCGCGAGCGCCTTCAACTGCACCAGCGCGACGATCACCGCCACCACGTAGATGTCGAGCATCGACCAGCGCCCTACGAACTCGACGAGGCGATACAGGCGCGCGCGCTGACCGCGCCGCCAGCGCGAGCGCAGCTGCACCGACACCAGCAGCAGCGCGAGCGCGATCATCTTGAGCAGCGGCACCATGATGCTGGCGAAGAAGATGATCAGCGCGAGGTACCAGGAGCCCGAGGTCCAGAAGTAGACGACGCCGCTCATGATCGTGTCGGACTGCGAGCCGAACAGCGAGCTGGTCTCCATCATCGGCAGCACGTTGGCCGGGATGTAGAGGATCACTGCCGCGAGCAGCAGCGCCCAACTGCGCGACACGCTCGCGGGCTTGCGAAAGTGCAGCGCCGCGCCGCAGCGCGGGCAGTGCATCTCGCGCAGGCCCGGTTCGGCGCGGGACAGCTGGCCGCAGACACGGCAGCGCAGCAGGCCCAGCTGCGCGGCGGTCACGGCGCGGCTCATCGCGCGGCCTGCGCCTGCGCCACGGCGCCCGCCCTGTCCCACAGCGCGCGCGGGTCGAACACCGCTGCGATCGCCGCCATCACCAGCATCAGCGCGGCGAACGACCACAGCGCGACGCCGGGGACCACGCCCGCCAGGTGGGCGAGCTTCACGAGCGACACCAGCACGCCGAGCATGAAGACTTCGACCATGCCCCAGGGGCGCACCGCCTGCAGCACGCGGAACACGAGCCCGAAGTGCGGCGGCAGGCGCCCGAAGCGCACCGGCACCAGCAGGTAGGCGAGCGCCGCGAGCTCCAGCGCCGGCATCGCGATGGTGGTCGCGAACACCAGCGCCGCCACGGACTTCATGTCCTCGTCCCAGAGCCGGTCGACCGTGTCGTACAGCGTCGCGTTGATCACCTGCCCCTGCAGCGCCAGGCCGAGGATCGGGAAGCTGTTGGCGATCGCGAACAACAGGAGCGCGCCGGCCGTGAGCGCCAGCGCGCGGTCGAGGCTCGCGGGTCGGTCGCGGTACAGCTCGGCGCCGCAGCGCACGCAGCGCGCCACGCCGCCGGACCGCAGCGGCACCTCCCGCTGCAGCAGGTCGCATTCGTGGCAGGCGACCAGCGGCGCGGGCACGACGCGCTAGGCTTTCGCCGCGGCCTTGGCGGCCGCCGCTTTTGCGGCCTCCTCCTGCGCCGCCTTGCGGTCGGCGGCCACCCGCGCAAACGCTGGCCGTTCGCCGAGCATCTTCAGGTAGGGCTTCACCTGCGGCAACTCCTCCAGGAAATCGCGTCCGAAGGTGATCTTGGTCGACATCGTCACCAGCGGCAGGTGCACGGCCGCGGCGCAATCCGCCAACGTCAACGACTGGCCCGCGATGTAGGGCTCGAACTTCGCGAGCGCCTTGAGCGCGCGCACGCCCTTGGCGAGGTCCTTCTCGGCCGCCTGCTTGGCGCCATCGGAAGTCGTGCCGCCGAAGAACGCGCCCGGGTACAGGCGCCGCGCGACCAGCTCCAGGTGCAGCTCGATGACGGTCACCAGCTCGCGCACCTTGGCGCGCGCGAGCGGCTCCTTCGGCAGCAGCGGCTTCTCGGGGTAGGCGTCCTCGAGGTATTCGAGAATCACTTCCGACTCGCTCAGGCGGGTGCCGTCGATCTCCGCGTAGGGCACCTTGCCCATCGGGCTGAGCGCGAGGTAATCCGGCGACTGCGACGGCTTGACGCTGCAGTCCTCCTCAAACGCGATGCCCTTCTCGCGCAGCGCGATGAGGACCTTGTTGTGATAATTGCTGATGCGGAATCCACACAGCTTGAACATGCCGCTCCCTTCGCTTTTCTTTGGTGGCATTATAGGCCGGTCATGGCGGCAGACGATCCCGGCATCATCACCGACCTAGCGCACGACACCTCGTACGGCGGCTACCTGTGCCTGGAGCGGCTGTTGAGCGCGCAGAGGCCTCGCTCCTCGCACCACGACGAAATGCTGTTCATCATCCAGCACCAGACATCGGAACTCTGGATGAAGCTGCTGGTGCACGAACTGGCGGCGGCCATCGCGCATGTGCGCGCCGGCGAACTCCCGCCCTGCTTCAAGATCCTGGCTCGCGCCAAGCAGGTGCAGCGGCAACTGTTCGAGCAGTGGGCGGTGCTGGAGACGCTGACGCCGACCGAATACGCCCGCTTCCGCGACCTGCTCGGGCCCGCCTCGGGCCTGCAGTCGCACCAGTTCCGCGCCATCGAATTTCTGCTCGGCAACAAGAACGCGGCGCGCATGGACCTGCACCGGCAGGTGCCGGAAATAGCGGCATTCCTGAGCAAGCTTCTGCATTCGCCGAGCCTCTACGACGAGTTCCTGCGCTACCTTGCGCGCCGCGGCATGGCGATCCCGGCGGAGCGCGCCGAACGGGACTGGACGCTGCCCTACGAAGGCCACCCGGCCGTCGTGAAGGTATTCAAGACGATCTACGAGAATCCGCAGGACTACTGGGCAGAATATGACATGTGCGAGAAGCTGGTGGACCTGGAGGAGAATTTCCAGCTCTGGCGCTTCCGCCACATCAAGACGGTGGAGCGTGTCATCGGCTTCAAGCGCGGCACCGGCGGCACCGCCGGCGTCGCGTTCCTGCGCAAAACGCTCGAGCACGCGCTGTTCCCCGAGCTGCTCGACGTGCGCACCGAGATCGGCACGGCATGAACGACGAGGCACTGACCGAGGCCTGGCTGCGCAAGCGCGTCTGGCCGCGCTTTTCGCGCACGCGCAAGGAGCACCGCGAGATCTACCTCGCCAACCACTCGCTCGGCCGGCCGCCCGACCGCATGGCGCAGGACGTGCAGCATGCGCTCGACCTCTGGTACCACGACATGGGCGCTGCCTGGAGCGACTGGCTGGCGGCGCGCGAGCGCTTTCGCGCCCTGGTCGCGCGCCTGATCGGCGCGAAGCGGCCCGACTGCGTGATTCCGAAGGCGAGCGCCGGCCAGGGCCTGCGCGCGGTGCTCAACGCGCTGCAGAGCGAGAAGAAAGGCAAGCTGCGCGTCATCACCACCGACGGCGAGTTCGATTCGATCGATTTCATCCTGCGCGTCTACCGCGAGCAGGGCCGGCTCGACCTGCGCGTGATGCCCTGGCGCGAGCTCTCGGCCGGCAACGCCGACCTCATCGTGGTCTCCACGGTGCAGTTCCGCAGCGGCGAGTGGTTCCACAACCTGCCGAAGTTCCTGCGCGCGGCGAAGGCCGCCGGCGCGCTGGTGATGATCGACGCCTACCATCACGCGGGCGTACTGCCGCTGGATGTGAATGGCCTCGGCGTCGACTTCGCGATCGGCGGCTGCTACAAGTACCTGCGCGGCGGGCCGGGCGCCGGCTGGCTCTACGTGCGTCCGGGCCTGGTCGAGACCATGCGCACGCCCGACACCGGCTGGTTTGCCAAAGACAAGCCCTTCGCCTACGAGAGGCCCGACCCGCCGCAATTCGCCGCGGGCGGCGACGCCTGGCTGGAATCGACGCCGCCAGTGCTCGCCTGCGTGCAGGCGCTGGCCGGGCTGGAGATTACGCTGGAGCTCGGTGTCGACCGGCTGCGCGACTACTCGATCGAGCAGAAGCAGCTGCTCGCCGACTTCCTCGCGCTGCGCGGCGTGGCCTCCGAGGGCGCCGGCGACGAGCACGGCGCGTTCCTCACCGTGCGGCACGCGGACCCGCTGCGCCTGGTGGCGGCGCTCGCGCGCCACCACATCGTGGCG
>JBASCW010000178.1:0-28157 GCA_049651845.1 Burkholderiales bacterium
CTGCAGACGCTTGCGCCCGGCGAGCGCCGCGAGCTGCGCCTCGCGTTCACGCCGCGCCGGCGCGGCCGCATCGAGATGGCGGGCCTCACCGTGGGCCGGCCCGATCCGCTGGGCCTGGTGCGCGGCCTCGCGCAGCTGCCGCTCGCCGCGCGCCTGATCGCGCTGCCGCGGCGCTACCGCCTGCCCGAGATCGTGCTGCCGGGCCGGCGCAAGTTCCAGCCCGGCGGCGTCTCGCTCGCCGCCTCGATCGGCGACTCGGAGGAGTTCCTCGCGCTGCGCGACTACCGCCCGGGCGATCCGCTGCAGCGCGTGCACTGGAAGAGCTACGCGCGCACCGGCAAGCCGGTGGTGAAAGACTATCAGGACGAATTCTTCGAGCGCCACGCGCTGGTGCTGGACACCGGCGGCGCCAGGGGCGAGGACGCCGCGTTCGAGGACGCGGTCGCGCTTGCCGCCTCCTTCGTCTACACCATCGACACGCACGAGTGCCTGCTCGATCTGCTGTTCGTCGGCGACGGGATCAAGTCGTATACCGCCGGCCGCGGCCAGCTGCGGGCGGACCACATGCTGGAGGTGCTGGCCGCCGTCGCGCCGAGCCCGCCTGGCGGCTTCGCGGCGCTCGCGCGCGCGATCGCGGGGCGGCGCGACAGCCTCTCGAGCGTGATCCTGATCCTGCTCGCCTGGGACGAGGAGCGGCGCAAGCTCGCGGCCGCGCTGCAGGGCCTCGGGGCCAACGTGCGCGCGCTGCTCGTCTGCGCAAAGGACGCGAGGCCCTCGGACGCGCCCGGCTGGCTCGCCGTGCTGCACCCCGGCGAGATCGAGAAGGGACTGGCGGGGCTGCGATGAACACGCCGCCGCTGTTCGTCGGTGCCGCGCTCGCCTTCTGGGGCTGGCAGACCGGCCACCTCGTGGTCGGCCTCGCACTTGGCGCCGCGCTCGAAGCGCTGCGCGCGCTCAAGCTGCGCATCGACCTTGCCACCGAGCAGCATTCGTCGATCGCCGACCTGTCCACCGTGGGCTTCGTGCTGCTCGCGGTGCTGCTCGCCGCCAACCGCGACATCGGCAGCGGCATCCTGCAGGCCTTCATCTGGATGCCGGTGGCGCTCTCGCCGATCCTCGCGGCGCAGCTGGTGACTCGCGAGCGCAGGATCCCGCTGTCGGCGCTGTTCCGCTACATGCGCAAGCTGCGCCGCGAGAACCCCGCGATCAAGGACCCGCCGGTGGAGGTGAGCGCGGTCTATGGCGCGCTCGCCTTGCTCGCGGCCGGCGTCGCCAACCAACGCGGGCCCGAGTACTACGTCGGCGTGGTGGCCGGCGCCGCCTGCCTGCTGTACGCGGCGCTGCCGGGCTCGCGGCGCACCGCCGCGGGTTTGGCGCTCGGCGCGGCGATGCTCGCGGCCGCCGCAGCGCTCGGCTACGCGGGCCACGTCGGCCTGCAGCAGGCGCAGCTCGCGATCTTCGACTGGGTGGTCGACCTCAACATGCGCTCGGTGGACACCGATCCGTACCGCGTGCGCACCGAGCTGGGCTCGGTCGGCCGCCTGAAGAAGTACGACGCCATCGTGCTGCGCGTGTATGCCGAGGGCCGGGACGCATCCCAGTTCCAGCTGCTGCACCGTTCCAGCTACAACACCTACCTCGGCGGCACCTGGGTGGCGCGCAGCGCGCGCATGGAGAACCTCGACTCGCTCGCCGACAACGAAACCTGGGTCCTCGCGCCGGCGCAGCCGTCGTTCCGGCTGCGCCTGTCGAGCCGCTTCGACTCGGGGCGAGCGACGCTGCCGCTGCCGCCGGGCACGACGCGTCTCGCCGCGTTCCCGGCCGCGGTCGTCGAGCGCAACGCGCTCGGCTCGGTGCACGCGAGGCTCGCCATCGACTGGGCGAACTACGAGGCGCAGGGCGTGGCCGGGATCGCGTTCTACGCGCCGCCCGGCGAAGAAGACCTGGCGGTGCCCGCCGAGGAGCGCGACCTGCTCGGCCGGACGGTGCAGGAGCTGGGTCTCGCCGCGCTGCCGCCGGCCGAGCGGCTGCGGCGGATCGAGGGCCATCTCGCCGGCTTCGACTATTCCACTTTCCGCGAGCACTCGGTGCCGCCGGGCGAGACCGCGCTCGGCGACTTCCTCACGCGCACGCGCAAAGGGCACTGCGAGTACTTCGCCACCGCGGCGACGCTGCTCGCGCGCGCCGCCGGCGTGCCGGCGCGCTACGCGACCGGCTACGCGGCGATCGAATACAGCGCGCTCGAGGGCGCGTGGGTGATCCGCACGCGCCACTCGCACGCCTGGACGCGCGCCTGGGTGGACGGACGCTGGATCGACCTGGACGCCACGCCCGCGGTCTGGGGCCCCGAGGAAGCGAGCGAAGCGCCGTTCTGGCAGGGGCTCGCGGACCTGTTGCGCTACGCCGGCTTCCGCTGGTCGCAGCGCGGCGAGTTCCGCGCGGGCGACGGCTGGTACGCGGCGCTCGCGCTGCTCGCGGTCTACCTCGCCTGGAGCGTGCTGCGCGGCCGGCGCGTGGTGCGCGAGCGCGAGGCCGCCGCGGCCGCGCGCCCGCGCTGGCCCGGCGAGGATTCCGAGTTCTACGCGCTCGAGAAAGGCCTGCCGCCGCGCGACGCTGCCGAGACGCAGGCGGCGTGGCTCGAGCGCATCGCACCGAACCTGCCGCCCGCCAGACTCAGCCCGCTCCAGGAAGCTCTGCGGCTGCACCAGCGCTACCGCTTCGACCCGGATGGGCTCTCGCGCAACGAGCGCAATCGCTTGCGGGATCTTTGCCGTTCGCTGGTTCCGACCGGAGGTTCCGCATGAAGCGCGCCAGTTCTCAGAGCGCCAACGCCTCGACAATCTCTCGAAGCAGCAGCAGCGCGACGTGCAGCCCGCGATGCCGCGCTGAGAATTCTGCAATTGGTGCCGGTTGACGGAATCGAACCGCCGACCTTCGGTTTACAAAACCGCTGCTCTACCAGCTGAGCTAAACCGGCCCGGAATTTGGCGCGATTATGCGCCTACTTGATGCGGCGAAGCTGCGGCTTGCCGCCGGTGGGCTTGGTCGGTTCTGTGGTCGGCGCGGGCAACGCGGGCCCGGCCTCGTTGGAGGGTCCGGGCTTGCCGGTCTCCTTCTCGGCGCCGGCCTGCACCTGGGGCTTGGGCGCGTCCACGTCGAAGGTCATGCCGTGCCCGGTCTCGCGCGCGTAGAGCGCGTAGACGCAGTTCACGGGCACCGAGATCTGGCGCGCCACGCCGGCGAAGCGCGCCGAGAACTCGATCAGCTCGTTGCCCATCTGCAGCTTGTGCACCGCCGAGGGCGAGACGTTGAGCGTGATCTCGCCGTTCTTGACGTACTCCGAGGGCACCTGCGAGCGCGAGTCCACCTTGACCGCGAGGTGCGGCGTGTAGCCGTTGTCCACGCACCACTCGTAGAGCGCGCGCAGCAGGTAAGGCTTGGTCGAGATCTCGTTGGCGGCCATGGACGAGGAGGCGCTCGGGATACTTCCTTACTTGCGCATCACCTTCTCGGACGGCGTGAGCGCCTCGATGAAGGCCGGGCGCGAGAAGATGCGCTCGGCGTACTTCATGAGCGGCGCCGCGGGCTTGCCGAGCTTGATGCCGTAGTGGTCCAGGCGCCAGAGCAGCGGCGCGATGGCGACATCCAGCATCGTGAAGTCGTCGCCCAGCATGTGCTTGGTCTTGGTGAAGATCGGCGCGAGCTCGATGAGCCGGTCGGTGACGTGCGCGCGCGCCTTCTCGACCTGCTTCTCCTTGCCCGACTCCAGCGCGTCGATCTGCGAGAACAGCTCCACTTCCATGTTGAACAGCATCAGCCGCGCGCGCGCGCGCATCACCGGGTCGGCCGGCATCAGCTGCGGGTGCGGGAAGCGCTCGTCGATGTACTCGTTGATGATGTTCGACTCGTACAGGATCAGGTCGCGCTCGACCAGCACCGGCAGCCGGTTGTACGGGTTCATCACCGCAATGTCTTCCGGCTTGTTGTACATGTCCACGTCGATCACCTGGAAGTCCATGCCCTTCTCGTACAGCACGAAGCGGCAGCGGTGGCTGAAGGGACAGGTGGTACCGGAATACAGTTGCATCATAAAGCAGGGTTCCTAGCAGAGAAAAAAGCCGGGCGACGCCCGGCTTGCGCGGCCCTTGTCCGGGCTCAATGCACGTTCTTCCAATATTCCTTCTTCAGCGCGTAGGCGAAGATGAACAGCACGCCGAGCACGAACAGCGAGACGATGCCGATGCGCTTGCGGTCGCCGGCCGAGGGCTCGCCCATGTACACCAGGTAGTTCACGAGGTCGCGCACCGCGGTGTCGTACTGCACCTCGTTCAACGCGCCCGGGCTGAGCTGCGTCCACTTGTACTGGGGCGCGCCGTGACGCTCCTTGTCCTCGACCATCTGCAGCGCGCGCTCGCCCTGCAGCGCCCAGAGCGCATGCGGCATCGCCACCTGCGGGAACACGGCGTTGTTCCAGCCGGTCGGCGAGTTCTCGTCGCGGTAGAAGGTGCGCAGGTAGGTGTACAGCCAGTCGGCGCCGCGCGAGCGCCCGATCACCGTGAGGTCGGGCGGCGTCGTGCCGAACATCGCCTTGCCGTCCTTGGCCGAGAGCGCGACCTTCATGGTGTCGCCGACCTTGGCGTCGGTGAGCACCAGGTTGTCGCGGATCTGCGATTCGCTGAGGCCGAGGTCGGTCAGGCGGTTGTAGCGCATGTACTGCGCGCCGTGGCAGTTCAGGCAGTAATTGACGAAGGTGCGCGCGCCGGCCTGCAGGCTGACGAGGTTGTTGGGCTCGATCGGCGCGCGGTCCAGGCGGTAGCCGGCTTCCGACGCCTGTGCAGGGATCGCGGCGGCGAGCGCGGCGAACAGGAGCGCGAGCGGGAGTCTCTTCATGGTCGCGCGCCTCACATCGTCACCCGATCCGGCACCGGCTTCACCTTGTCGATCGCCGTGTACCACGGCATCAGGAGGAAGAACGCGAAGTACAGCACCGTGAACACGCGCGCGGCCACGGTGGCGCGATCGGCGTGGCCGAGCCAGGCGCCGGACTGGCCCCAGACCGTGACCGGCTCGGTGCCGAGGTAGCCGAGCACCAGGAAGGTGACCACGAACACCGCGAGCGCGCACTTGTAGAGCGGGCCGCGGTAGCGGATCGACTTCACCGGCGAGCGGTCGAGCCAGGGCAGGAAAAACAGGATCAGCGTCGCCACGCCCATCGCCAGCACGCCGGGGAACTGCGAGTTGAACAGCGGCGGCACCGCGCGCAGGATCGAGTAGTACGGCGTGAAGTACCAGACCGGCGCGATGTGCGACGGCGTCTTGAGCGGGTCGGCGGGGATGAAGTTGTTGTACTCGAGGAAGTAGCCGCCCATCTCCGGCACGAAGAACATCACCAAGCAGAACAGCGCGAGGAACACCACCGCGCCCGCGAAGTCCTTGACCGTGTAGTACGGGTGGAACGGCACGCCGTCGAGCGGGTGCCCGTCCGGGCCCTTGAGCTTCTTGATGTCGACGCCGTCCGGGTTGTTCGAGCCGACGTCGTGCAACGCGAGGATGTGCGCGGCCACCAGCCCGAGCAGCACCAGCGGGATCGCGACCACGTGCAGCGCGAAGAAGCGGTTGAGCGTCGCGTCCCCGACCACGTAGTCGCCGCGGATCCAGAGCGACAGGTCCGGGCCGATGAACGGGATGGTGCCGAACAGGTTCACGATCACCTGCGCGCCCCAGTAGGACATCTGGCCCCAGGGCAGGAGGTACCCGAAGAAGGCCTCGGCCATCAGCGTGAGGTAGATCAGCACGCCGAAGATCCAGACCAGCTCGCGCGGCTGCTTGTACGAGCCGTACAGCAGGCCACGGAACATGTGCAGGTAGACGACCAAGAAGAAGGCCGAGGCGCCGGTGGAGTGGATGTAGCGGATGACCCAGCCGCCCGGCACGTCGCGCATGATGTACTCGACCGAGCCGAAGGCGAGCGCGGCGTCGGGCTTGTAGCTCATCGTCAGGAAGATGCCCGAGACGATCTGGATCACCAGCACGATGCCCGACAGCGCGCCGAAGAAGTACCAGAAGTTGAAATTCTTGGGCGCGTAGTACTCCGCGGCATGCTTGCGGAACTCCTCGGCGACCGAGGGCATGCGCGCATCGAACCAGTCCCACAGCGCCATCAGGCGGCTGGCCATCGCTTACGCTCCCTTCTTGTCTTCGCCGATCAGGATCGTGCCGTCCGACAGGTACATGTGCGGCGGCACGTCCATGTTCACCGGCGCCGGCGCGCCCTTGTAGACGCGGCCCGCGAGGTCGAACTTGGAGCCGTGGCAGGGGCACAGGAAGCCGCCGCCCCAGTCGGCGCCCATCTCGGCCTTGGCCTCGGCGCTCTTCGACTGCGGCGAGCAGCCCAGGTGCGAGCAGATGCCGACCAGCACCAGGACCTCGGGCTTGATCGAGCGGTACTCGTTCTTCGCGTAGTCCGGCTGCAGCGGCACCTCGGACTTGGGGTCGCTGACCTTTTCGTCGGCCTTCTTGACCGCGTCGAGCATCTCCTTCGTGCGCCGCAGGATCCACACGGGCTTGCCGCGCCACTCGACGATCTGCATCTCGCCGGGCGCGAGCTTGGAAATGTCGGCCTCGACCGGAGCGCCAGCCGCCTTGGCGCGCTCCGAAGGCCACCAGCTCCAGGCGAAGGGCACCGCCACTGCCGCGCCGGCTGCCGCGCTCACCGCGCCGGTGGCGACCAGCAGGTCGCGGCGCGTCTTGTCCATCTTGGCATCGCTCATGTCGGGGGTAGGAGACGGGAGGGGCGTTGAAAGGAAACGGGATTTTATCGGGATGGCTACGGAAAGTCCACGTTTTCGGAGCTAAGTTCCTAAAACAAAAGGCGAAACATGATAAATTGGCGGCCCCGAATCGGTCTCCCTCATGCGGCGCCTCTGGATCATCTTTTCGCAGGCCACCACGGTGTGCCTGGCGGTGCTGTTCGTGGTCTCGACGCTCAAGCCCGAATGGCTGCCCGCGCGCGGCCCGGGCACGGGCGCAGCGCCGGTCACCGTGCTGCAGCAGGAAGCGCCCGCAGCCCTCGCTGCCGCGGCAATGCGCGCCGACTCGCACCATGCGGCGGTGACGAAGGCGATGCCCTCGGTGGTGAACATCTCCACGTCGAAGGAAGTGCGCCTGCCGCGCAACTCGCCGCTGCACGAGCTGCGCCGCTTCCTCGGCGACGATCCGCAGAAGGCGACCAGCCTCGGTTCGGGCGTGGTGGTGAGCGCGGGCGGCTACATCCTCACCAACAACCACGTGGTCGAGGCGGCCGACGAGATCGAGGTCTCGCTCTCCGACGGCCGCACGCTGATCGCCACGGTGGCCGGCAACGACCCGGAGACCGACCTCGCGGTGCTGCGCGTGGACGCGAAGGACCTGCCGGCGATCACCTTCGGTTCGTCGGACACGCTGCGCGTCGGCGACGTGGTGCTGGCGATCGGCAACCCCTTCGGCTTCGGCCAGACGGTGACGCAGGGCATCGTCTCGGCGCTCGGCCGCTCGGGCCTGGGCATCAACGTGTTCGAGAACTTCATCCAGACCGACGCGGCGATCAACCCGGGCAACTCGGGCGGCGCGCTCATCGACGCGGCCGGCAACCTGGTCGGCGTCAACACGGCGATCTTCTCCAGGAGCGGCGGCTCGATGGGCATCGGCTTCGCGACGCCGGTGTCGACGGCGAAGTCGGTGCTCGAGCAGATCATCAAGTCGGGCGCGGTGACGCGCGGCTGGATCGGCGTGGAGCTCGCGCCGCTCACGCCGGCGCTCGCCGAGTCCTTCAAGCTGGGGTCCCTGGACGGCGCGATCATCAAGGGCGTGCTCGCCGACGGCCCGGCCGACCGCGCCGGCGTCAAGCCCGGCGACGTGCTGCTGCAGATCGACGGCAAGCCGATTGCCGACCCGCAGGCGGTGCTCAACGTGGTCACCGCGATCGCGCCCGGCAGCGCGGCGAAGGTGAAGCTCAAGCGCAAGGGCCAGGACCTGGAGCTGCCGGTCACGATCGGGCGCCGCCCGCGCCAGCAGGCGCGGCCCGAATGACGCGCCCGAAGCGCCCGGTCGCGCTGCCGCACGACGCGGCGAGCATCCGCGAGCTCGCGGTGCACTCGATGTTCGACCTATTCTCCAGCATCAGCGAAGGCATGATGCTGGTGGACCGCGCCGGCCGCGTGGTGTGGATCAACGAGGGCTACAAGCGCTTCCTGCCCGCGCTCGGCTTCAAGGGCCCCGAGGAATTCGTCGGCCGCCCGGTCGAGGAGGTGGTGCCGAACACGCTGATGCGCCACGTCATCGAGACCGGCAAGCCGATCCTCATCGATCTGCTCACCAACAAGGCGGGTACCTTCGTCGTCTCGCGCATCCCGCTGCGCGACGCCGCGGGCGAGGTGATCGGCGCGATCGGCATGGTGCTGTTCGACCACCCGGAAACCACGCTGCAGCCGCTGATCGCCAAGTTCGCGCGCATGCAGCAGGACCTGGACGACGCGCGCCGCGAGCTCAGCACGCAGCGGCGCAGCAAGTACACCTTCGCGAGCTTCATCGGCTCGAGCCCCGCCGCGCAGGAGGTCAAGCGCCAGGCGCGCCGCGCCGCGCGGACCGATTCGACGGTGCTGCTGCTGGGCGAGACCGGCACCGGCAAGGAGTTGCTCGCGCACGCGATCCATGCGGCCTCGGCGCGCGCCGGGCGGCCGCTGGTGGGCGTGAATCTCGCCGCGGTCCCCGAGACGCTGCTCGAGGCCGAGTTCTTCGGCGTCGCGCCAGGTGCCTACACCGGCGCCGATCGCAAGGGCCGCGAGGGCAAGTTCAAGCTCGCCGACAAGGGCACGCTGTTCCTCGACGAGGTGGGCGACATGCCGCTCGCGCTGCAGGCCAAGCTGCTGCGCGCGCTGCAGGAGCAGGAAGTCGAGCCGCTCGGCTCGAACCAGGTCATCAAGGTGGACGCGCGCGTGATCGCCGCCACCAGCCGCGACCTGAAGGCGCTGGTCGCCGAAGGGCGCTTCCGCGAGGATCTCTACTACCGCTTGAGCGTGCTGCCGGTGCGGCTGCCCGCGCTGCGCGACCGCCTGAGCGACCTGGAGGCGCTCGCCGAGAGCCTGCTCGAGTCGATCGCCGCGCGCACCGGACTGCCGCAGCGCGATCTCGACCCCTCGGCGCTCGCGCTGCTCGCCGCGCAGCGCTGGCCGGGCAACATCCGCGAGCTGCGCAACGCGCTCGAGCAGGCGGCGATGCTCACCGACAACGCGCGCCTGACGGCCGCGGACTTCGCGCAGGTGCTGCCCGCGCCCGCGGTGCATTCCGAGCGCCGCAAATCGGGCCCCCTGCGCCCCCTGCCCCAGCTCATCGCGGAGCTCGAGCGCAGCTCGATCCAGTCGGCACTCGCCGCCACCGGCGGCAACAAGGTGTCCGCGGCCAAGCTCCTCGGCATTTCCCGGGCGACGCTCTACGAGAGACTCGCTGTCCGGAAGTAGGACAGTCTGTCCGTATATCGGGCACTGCTTTGCCCAGGATTTGGACAGAGCAAGCCCTCACATTGCTGTTCATATGTATGATCAATAGGTTGCGATCTGGCATCCGCCTTGCGTAGAGATGCTTGGCCATTTCATCCAAGGAGGGAGCATGAATCGCCTGACCGCCCTGTTCGCCGCGGCCGCGCTGGCGGGCGCCGCGAGCCTGGCCATCGCCCAGGACATCAAGATCGCGCACATCTACGACAAGACGGGCCCGCTCGAGGTCTATGCCAAGCAGACGCAGGCCGGGCTGATGCTCGGGCTGGAGTACGCCACCGGCGGCAGCATGACCGTGCTCGGCCGCAAGATCGTGGTGATCGAGAAGGACAGCCAGTTGAAGCCCGACGCGGGCAAATCGCATCTTGCCGCCGCCTTCGGCGACGACAAGGCGGACCTGGCGATCGGGCCGACCGGCTCGGGCGTGGCGCTCGCCATGCTGCCGGTGGCCGAGGAGTACAAGAAGATCCTGCTGGTCGAGCCGGCGGTGGCCGACACGATCACCGGCGCCAACTGGAACCGCTACGTGTTCCGCACCGGGCGCAGCTCGTCTCAGGACGGTATTGCGGCCGCGGTGGCGACGCCGCACAACGCGCAGATCGCGATGCTCGCGCAGGACTACGCCTTCGGTCGCGACGGCGTGAAGGCGGTGAAGGAAGCGCTCGCCGCGGTGGGCAGCAAGGCGCAGATCGTGCACGAGGAGTACGTGCCGCAGGCCACCACCGACTTCACGGCGCCCGCGCAGCGCATGTTCGACGCGCTCAAGGACAAACCGGGCACCAAGATCATCAGCATCATCTGGGCCGGGCCGCACCCGCTCGCCAAGCTCGCCGATCTCAAGCCCGAGCGCTACGGCATCCAGCTCGCGCCCGGCGGCAACATCCTGCCGGTGATGAAGGGCTGGAAGGACTTCGCCGGCATCGAGGGCGCGATCTACTACTACTACGGCTTCCCGAAGAACAAGGTCAACGACTGGATGGTCACCGAGTACCGCAAGCGCTACGGCGGCACGCCGCCCGATTTCTTCGTCGCCGGCGGCATGGCGGCCGGCGTGGCGGTGGTCGAGGCGATCAAGAAGGCCGGCGGCACCGACACCGAGAAGCTGATCGCGGCGATGGAGGGCATGAGCTTCGAGACGCCCAAGGGCACGATGACCTTCCGCAAGGAAGACCACCAGGCCATGCAGTCGATGTACCACTTCCGCATCAAGAAGTCGCAGGCCAGTGAGTGGGACCTGCTGGAGCTGGTGCGCGAGATTCCGGCCAAAGAAATTCCCCTTCCGATCCGCAACAAGCGCTAGAAGAGGACAACCAGGGCAGGAGTTGACGTGGCAGGCGTCCACCCTGTCCTGGAAACGCGCGACCTGACGATCCGCTTCGGCGGCCACGTCGCGGTGGACGCGGTGAGCTGCCGCTTCGAGCCGGGCACGCTCACCGCGATCGTCGGCCCCAACGGCGCGGGCAAGACCACCTACTTCAACCTGATCTCGGGGCAGCTGCCCGCCTCCGAGGGCCAGGTGCTGCTCTACGGTGAGGACGTGACGCGCGCGAGCGCGCCGGTGCGCTGCCGCAAGGGCATGGGGCGCGCGTTCCAGCTCACCAATCTGTTCCCCAGCCTCACGGTGCTGGAGAACGTCCGGCTCGCGGTGCAGGCGCGCGCCGGGCTGGGCCTCAACCTCGCCTCGATGTGGGCGAGCCACATCGAGCTCATCGAGCGCGCCGAGCATTGCCTGGAGCGCGTCGCGCTCGCAGAGCGCCACGAGACGCTCGCCTCTGCGCTGTCGCACGGCGACCAGCGCAAGCTCGAGGTGGCGATCCTGCTCGCGCTCGAGCCCGAGATCTTCATGTTCGACGAGCCCACCGCCGGCATGAGCGTGGACGAGGTGCCGGTGATCCTGGACCTGATCCACGAGATCAAGGCGGCCAAGGACAAGACCGTGCTGCTGGTCGAGCACAAGATGGACGTGGTGCGGTCCCTGGCCGACCGCATCATCGTGCTGCACCAGGGCCAGCTGGTCGCCGACGGCGAGCCCGCGGCCGTGATCGCCTCGCCCGTGGTGCAGGAAGCCTATCTGGGCGTCGTGAAGGAGGACCCGGCGCGTGGCTGAGGCGCTGCTCACGCTGGCCGGCGTGCACACGCACATCGGCCGCTACCACATCCTGCAGGGCGTGGATTTCGCGGTGCCGCGCGGCGAGCTGACGATGCTGCTCGGCCGCAACGGCGCGGGCAAGACCACCACGCTGCGCACGATCATGGGCCTATGGCAGGCCTCGGCGGGCGCGATCCGCTTCGAGGCGGGCGATATCACGCGCGCGGCGACGCCCGACATCGCCAATCTCGGCATCGCCTACGTGCCCGAGTCTATGGGCATCTTCGCCGGCCTCACGGTGCGCGAGAACCTCGCGCTCGCCGCGCGCCGCGGCGCGCCGGACCCGGCGCGGCTGGACTGGATCTTCCGCTACTTCCCGCCCATCAAGACCTTCTGGGAACTGCCCGCAGGCAACCTCTCGGGCGGCCAGAAGCAGATGCTCGCGATCTCGCGCGCGATCGTCGAGCCGCGCAAGCTCGTGCTCATCGACGAGCCGACCAAGGGCCTGGCGCCCGCGATCATCAACAACCTGATCGCGGCGCTCGCCGAGCTCAAGAAGACCGACACCACGATCCTCATGGTGGAGCAGAACTTCCACGCCGCCCGCTCGCTCGGCGACGCGGTGGTGGTGATGGACTCCGGGCGCATCGTCCATGCCGGGCGCATGGCCGCGCTCGCCGCCGACGAGGTGCTGCAGACCAGGCTGCTCGGCTTGTCGCTGGAGGCGCACCAGTGAGCGCGGCGCGCGCGCGCCTGCGCGGTGACTGGATCCCGCCCGCGCTGATCGGCGCGATCGCGCTCGGCGCGCTCGCGGCGATCGGCAATCCCTCAACCTGGCTCACGCTCACCATCGCCGGCCTGGCGATGGGGCTGCTGGTGTTCCTCATGGCCTCCGGGCTCACGCTCGTGTTCGGCCTGATGGACGTGATGAACTTCGCGCACGGCCTGTTCATCGCCATCGGCGCCTATGTCGCCGCCACCATGGTGAAGCTCGCCGCCGGCGCGGCCGGCGCCGACAGCTTCGCGTCGAACCTCGCCGCTATCGCGCCGGCGGTGCTCGCGGCGATCCTGGTCGCCGGCCTGCTCGGCCTCGCCTTCGAGCGCATCATCATCAAGCCGGTCTACGGCCAGCACCTCAAGCAGATCCTCATCACCACCGGCGGCATGATCGTTGCCGAGCAGCTGATCCACGTGCTCTGGGGGCCGGACCTGATCCCGCTGCCGCGGCCGGCGACGCTGCGCGGCTCGTTCCTGATCGGCGACATGGCGATCGAGAAGTTCCGGCTGATCGCCGTGGTGATCGGGCTGGCGGTGTTCGCGGCCATGCTGCTGCTGCTCAACCGCACCAAGATCGGCCTGCTGATCCGCGCGGGCGTCGAGAACAAGGAGATGGTCGAGGCGATGGGCTACCGCGTGCGGCGCCTGTTCGTCGCGGTGTTCGTCGCCGGCTCCGCGCTCGCGGGCCTGGGCGGCGCGCTCTGGGGCATGTACCAGGAGCAGGTCACGGTGCACATCGGCGCCAGCATGATGGTGCTGATCTTCATCGTCATCATCATCGGCGGACTGGGCTCGGTCGGCGGCTGCTTCGCCGGCGCACTGCTGGTGGGCCTGGTGGCGAACTACGTCGGCTACCTCTCGCCCAAGATCGCGCTCGGCTCCAACATCCTGCTGATGGTGATCATCCTGCTGTGGCGGCCGCAGGGCCTCTACCCGGTGAGCAAGCAGTAGCAGCCCGATCATGATCACTACGCTCCTTTCCGGCGACAAGCCGCGCAGCCTGCTCCTTGCCGCGATGCTGGCGGCGATCCTCGTCGCGCTCGCGCTCGCGCCGTTCCTCTTCCCCGGCACGCGGCCGCTCGACGTCGCCGCCAAGGTCTGCGTCTTCATCCTGCTGGTGGCGAGCTACGACCTCCTGCTCGGCTATACCGGCATCGTGTCGTTCGCCCACACCATGTTCTTCGGCATCGGCGGCTACGGCGTGGCGATCGCGCTTTCGCGAATGGAGGTGGGCTGGGGCGCGATCGCGCTCGGCGCGGCGGCAGCGGTGGCGCTATCGCTCGCGCTGTCGTTCGTGATCGGCCTGTTTTCGCTGCGCGTGAAGGCGATCTTCTTCGCCATGATCACGCTGGCGGTGGCCTCGTTCTTCGCCATCCTCGCTTCGCAGCTCTCCAATATCACCGGCGGCGAGGACGGCATCACCTTCAAGGTGCCCGAGCTGCTGCGCCCGGCCTACCGGCTGCTCGAAGAACCGTTCCTCGGTACGACTCTGGGCGGGCGCTTCATCACCTACTACCTCGTCTTTTTCGCCTCGCTCGCGCTTTTCCTCGCCCTCCTGCGGGTGGTGAACTCGCCCTTCGGCCGCGTGCTGCTCGCGATCCGCGAGAACGACTTTCGCGCCGAGGCGCTGGGCTACCGCACCGTCATCTACCGCACGATCGCCAACTGCCTCGGCGCCGTGGTGGCCACGCTCGCGGGCGTCCTCTACTCGCTCTGGCTGCGCTACACCGGGCCGAATACCACGCTCGACTTCGCGATCATGATCGACATCCTGCTGATGGTGGTGATCGGCGGTATGGGCACGATGTACGGCGCGGTCATCGGCGCTGCGCTGTTCGTGGTCGCGCAGAACTACCTGCAGCAGGCGATGAAGGCGCTCTCGGACAGCCTGCAGGGGCTGCCGCTGCTGCCGGATCTCTTCCATCCGGACCGCTGGCTGCTCTGGTTCGGCGTGCTGTTCGTGCTGTCGGTTTACTTCTTCCCGCACGGCGTCGTCGGCCAGCTGCGCGCGAGGGCGAAGGCATGAGCGGCGAATCGCGCTACTTCGAATGCGCCGGCCGCGAGATCCATTGCACGCTGTGGGGCGCCGAGCACGCCCCCGCGGTGGTCGCCTGGCACGGCCTGGCGCGCACCGGGCGCGACATGGATGCCGTCGCCGGGCACCTGGCCACGCGCTACCGCGTGATCTGCCCTGACACCCTGGGCCGCGGCCTGTCGCAATGGAGCCCGGCGCCCGAGCGCGAATACTGCCTCGAGTTCTACGCGCAGATCGCCGTCTCGCTGCTCGGGCAGCTCGGCGTGCGTGAGGCCGCCTGGCTCGGCACCTCGATGGGCGGCGCGCTCGGCATCCACCTGGCCGCGGGCGCGCTCAAGGGCCGCATCCGGCGCCTGATCCTCAACGACATCGGGCCGCAGCTGGGCGAGGCGGCGGTGGCGCGCATCCGTGCCTACGCCGGCAGTCCGCCCGAGTTCGAGCGCGTGAGCGAGCTCGAGGCCTATTTCCGCACGGTCTACAAGCCCTACGGCTGGCTCTCGGACGCGCAGTGGCGGCTGCTCACCGAAACGTCCACGCGGCGCACCGCTTCAGGCAAGGTGACGCCGCATTACGATCCGAAGATGGTGCTGCAGTTCACGCACCACCCGCGCGACTACGACCAGTGGGAGGCCTGGGACGCGATCGGCGTGCCGACGCTGTGCCTGCGCGGCGAGACCTCGGACCTGCTGCTGCCGGAGGTGGCCGAAGCGATGCGCTCGCGCGGCCCGCGCGCGGTGGTGGTGACCATTCCGGGGTGCGGGCACGCGCCCGCGCTGAACGTGCCCGAGCAGTTCGCGCTGGTCGAGCGCTTCCTGAACGGACGCTAGAAGAATTACTTCTTCGTGTGCGCGGCCTGGTCGGCGCGGCCGCGGTGCTTGCCGCGCGCGATCGCGCCCTTGCGCAGTTCGGAGCCGAAGTTGAAGCTGTTGGTGCCGGCGGCCTTGGCCGCCTCGCGCATGCGCTGCTCGGCGATGGATTCGTTCTTCAGCGTGGAGCCGTACTTCCGTTTCATGGGTGCGTTCCGGTCGGTTCGTCAGGGCAAGGGGCGCGATTCTACCCGATCTTCCGCCCGCGGGCGGGGCACGATGAAGCGCGCGAGCAGCAGCCCCGCCTCGTAGAGCAGGCACATCGGCACCGCGAGCATGAACTGCGACAGCACGTCGGGCGGGGTCACCACGGCCGCCACCACGAAGGCGCCGACGATCACGTAGGGCCGTATGTCACGGAGCCTGTCCAGGCCGACCACCCCCGAGCGCACCAAGATCACCACCACGATCGGGATCTCGAAAGTCACCCCGAAGGCGAGGAACATGGTGATCACGAAGCTGAAGTAGGCCTCGATGTCGGGCGCCGGCGTGATCGACTTCGGCGCGAAGCCGTGGATGAAGGTGAACACCTGGCCGAACACGAAGTAGTAGCAGAACGCCACGCCGAGCAGGAACAGCAGCGTGCTGGCGATGATGATCGGCGCGGCGAGCTTCTTCTCGTGCTCGTACAGGCCCGGCGCGACGAAGGCCCAGGCCTGGTACAGCACATAGGGCAGCGCCACCATGAAGGCGACCAGCGCCGAGACCTTGACCGGCACCATGAACGGCGTGATCACGCCGGTGGCGATCATCTTGGCGCCTTCGGGCAGCGCCTGCATCAGCGGAGCGGCGAGGAAGTCGTAGATCGTGCCGGCGCCGGGCCAGGCGAACGCGAACACCGCGAACAACACCAGCACCGCGCCCGCGGCGCGCACCAGGCGTTCGCGCAGCTCGACCAGGTGCGAGATGAAGGTGTCCTGCTGCAAGGCTAGGCGGCCTTCTCGGGCAGCTTCGGCGGCGCGGCATCCGCGGGCGCCGGCTCCGCGGCGGCCGGCACAGGGTCGGCAGTCGCGCTCGCGGCCGTTGCATTGAGTTCGCTCTCGGTCTTGTTGAGCTCGCTCTGCACCGAGCTCTCGAAGCCGCTCGCCGCCTGCTGTACCGTGTCCTTCATCTTGCGCAGTTCCTCGAGCTCGACTTCGCGGTTGATGTCCGCCTTGACGTCGGCGACGTAGCGCTGCAGCCGACCGGCCAGATGCCCGAGCGTGCGCGCGACGCGCGGCAGGCGCTCGGGGCCGATCACGACCAGCGCGACCAGGCCGATGACGAGCATTTCCGAGAAGCCGATGTCGAACATGGGGGTCCTGAGAAGCAAAAGGCGCCCGCAGGCGCCCTAGGATGTGCCGGCCGAGGCGGCGCGCTTCCGGCTACGCCTTGGTCTCGGTCTTGGCCTTGACCTCGCCCTCGACCGTCTTGCCGGTCACCTGCGGCGCCGCACCCGCGTCGGCAGCCTTGTCGCCGCCCTCGCGCATGCCGTCCTTGAAGCCGCGCACCGCGCCGCCGAGATCCGCGCCGATGTTGCGCAGCTTCTTGGTGCCGAACACCAGCATCACGATCACCAGGACGATCAGCCAATGCCAGATGCTGAACGAGCCCATATTGCCTCCTATCTCTTCCTGTAAATCATCGGCCCGACCGGATCCGGACCCCCGATGACGTGCATGTGGACATGATACACCTCCTGATGTCCCACCCGCCCCGTGTTGATGATGGCGCGAAAGCCGTCGGCCGCGCCCGCCTTGCGGGCCAGCGTCCCCGCCAGCGCCAGCATCTTGCCGTAGGCCGCGTGATGCTCCATGCCGCCGTCGTACAGTGTCGGCACGTGCGCCTTGGGGATGATCAGGAAATGCACCGGCGCCTGCGGCCGCACGTCGTGGAAAGCCAGCACCTCCTCGTCCTCGTGCAGCTTGCTCGCGGGAATCGCGCCCGCGACGATCTTGCAGAAGATGCAGTTCGGGTCGGACTTCACCGCTTCTTCCTCGATGCCTTTTCGTCCAAGCCCGGGATGCCCTCGCGCCGGTGCAGCTCGGCGAGCACGTCGCCCGGCCCCAGGCCGTGGCGCGCGAGCAGGATCATGCTGTGGAACCAGAGGTCCGCGGTCTCGCGCACCAGGTGCAGGCGGTCGCCGCCCTTGGCGGCGAGCACGGTCTCGGTCGCCTCCTCGCCGATCTTCTTGAGCACCGCGTCCTCGCCCTCGGCGAGCAGCCGCGCCACGTAGGACGTGGCGGCATCGCCGGCCTTGCGCGACTCGATCGTCGCGGCGATGCGCTCCAGCGTTTCGTAGAGTCCGGTCTTCATTTTTTGCCGTAGATGGCCTGCGGATCCTTTACGACCGGCTCCGTCTCCACCCATCTCCCGTTCTCGAGTTTGCGGAAAAAGCATCGTGCGTGACCCGTGTGGCAGGCGATGCCGCCGACCTGCTCGACCTGCAGCAGTACGGCATCGGCATCGCAGTCGATCCGTATTTCCCGGACTTTCTGTAGGTGGCCGGATTCCTCGCCCTTGCGCCACAGCTTGTTGCGCGACCGCGAGAAATAGACCGCTTCCGTCCTCTGCGCAGTCTGCTGCAGCGCATCCCGATTCATCCAGGCGACGGTCAGCACCCGGCCCGAGGACGCGTCCTGCGTCACCACCGCAACCAGGCCGTGCTCGTTCCAGGGAACCTCATCCAGCCAGTCCTTCACGTGTACGTCCTCACAGCCGCACCTCGATGCCGCGCGACTGCATGTACTGCTTCGATTCGCGTACCGTGAAGTCTCCGAAATGGAACACGCTCGCCGCGAGCACCGCGTGCGCGTGCCCCTCGACGATGCCCTGCGCGAGGTGCTCCTTCGAGCCGACGCCGCCCGAGGCGATCACCGGTACGCTCACCGCGTCCGACACCGCGCGCGTGAGCTCCAGGTCGAAGCCGTCGCGCGTGCCGTCGCGGTCCATGCTGGTGAGCAGGATCTCGCCCGCGCCCGCCTCGACCATGCGGCGCGCCCAGGCGACCGCATCCAATCCTGTCGCATTGCGCCCGCCATGGGTGTGGACCTCCCAGCCGCCGCCCTTCTCGGCCGGCCGGCGCTTGGCGTCGATGGCGACGACGATGCACTGGTTGCCGACCACGTCGGAAGCCTCGCTCACGAGCAGCGGGTTCTGCACCGCCGCGGTGTTGATCGAGACCTTGTCGGCGCCCGCGTTGAGCAGCCGGCGCACGTCCTCGACTTTGCGCACGCCGCCGCCCACGGTCAGCGGGATGAACACCTTCGCCGCGACCCGTTCGATGACTTCCAGCAGGATGTCGCGCTGGTCAGAGCTCGCGGTGATGTCGAGAAAGGCGAGCTCGTCGGCGCCTTCGGCGTCGTAGCGCGCGGCGATCTCAACCGGATCGCCAGCGTCGCGCAGCTCGACGAAATTCACGCCCTTCACGACCCGGCCCGCCGTGACGTCGAGGCAGGGGATCACGCGCTTGGCAAGGCCCATGTCAGGCCTTGCCGGCGGGCTTGGCTGCGGTCGCTGCGGCGGCGGGCTTCTCGGTCGCCTTGTCCGCGGCGGCCTGCGCTTTCTTGAAATCGATCGCGCCTTCGTAGAGCGCGCGCCCGGCGATGGCGCCGACCACGCCCTCGGGCACCAGCCTGGCGCAGATGGCCTGCACGTCCTTCAGGCTGTGCAGCCCGCCGCTCGCGATGATCGGCGTGCGGATCGCCTGCGCGAGCTTGAAGGTGGCCTCGACGTTGACGCCGGTCATCATGCCGTCGCGGCCGATGTCGGTGTAGACGAGCGCCTCGAGCCCGTAGTCCTCGAACTTCTTCGCCAGGTCGACCACGTCGTGGCCGGTCATCTTCGACCAGCCCTCGACCGCCACCTTGCCTTCCTTCGCGTCCAGCCCGGCGATGATGTGGCCGGGGAACGCGTAGCAGGCGTCGGACAGGAAGCCGGGGTTCTTGACCGCCGCGGTGCCGATCACCACGTAGCTCACGCCCGCGTCGAGGTAGCTCTCGATGGTGTCCAGGTCGCGAATGCCGCCACCGACCTGGATCGGCGTCTTCTCGCCGACCGCCTCGATCATCTCGCGGATCACCTTTTCGTTCTTCGGGCGGCCGGCGACCGCGCCGTTCAGGTCGACGATGTGCAGGCGGCGCGCGCCCTCGGCCGACCAGTGGCGCGCCATCGCCACCGGGTCGTCCGAGAAAACGGTAGCCGAATCCATGCGGCCCTGTTGCAGGCGCACGCAGTGGCCGTCCTTGAGATCGATGGCGGGGATGATCAGCACGGGATGCTGCAGACCGTGTGCAGGGTTACGCCAAGTGGGCTAGGGCCGCCATTGGACGAAGTTGGACAGCAACCGCAAGCCGCTGTTCTGGCTCTTCTCCGGGTGGAACTGCACGGCGAAGATGTTATCCCGCGCCACCGCGCAGGTAAAGCTCACGCCGTAGGCGCAGGTGGCCGCCGTGAGCGCGCCATCGGCGGGCTGCGGGTAGTAGCTGTGCACGAAATAGAAGCGGCTGCGATCGGCAATGCCGTCCCACAAGGCGTGCGTGCGCGCCTGCACCACCTCGTTCCAGCCCATGTGGGGGATTTTCAGCCCCGCATTTGCCACTTCTGCCGCGAACTTCGGCACGCGGCCGGGCAACAGGCCGAGTCCGGGCGTGTCGCCCTCCTCGCCGTGCTCGAACAGCATCTGCAGGCCGATGCAGATGCCGAGGAAGGGCTTCGCCCCCGCAGCCGCCACCACCGCCTCGCGCGCGCCGCTCGCCGCGAGCTGGCGCATGCAGTCGGGCATCGCGCCCTGGCCGGGCACGACCACGCGGTCGGCGGCGTCGATCGCGCGCGGGTCGGAGGTGACGAGCACCTCGGCGCGCGGCGCGACGTGTTCGAGCGCCTTCGACACCGAGCGGATGTTGCCCATCCCGTAATCGATGACCGCGATCTTCAACTAGAGCGAGCCCTTGGTTGACGGCACCGTACCCTGCGCGCGCGGGTCCGGCTCGGCCGCCATGCGCAGTGCGCGCGCGAAAGCCTTGAACATGGTCTCGCACTGGTGGTGCGCGTTGTCGCCGCGCAGGTTGTCGATGTGCAGCGTCACCTGAGCGTGGTTGACGAAGCCCTGGAAAAACTCGTGCACGAGGTCGGCGTCGAACTCGCCGATCAGCGCGCGCGTGAACGTCACGTTGTACGACAGCCCCGGCCGGCCCGAAAGATCGATCACCACGCGCGACAGCGCCTCGTCGAGCGGCACGTAGGCGTGGCCGTAGCGGCGGATGCCGGACTTGTCGCCGATCGCCTTGGCGAACGCCTGGCCCAGCGTGATGCCGATGTCCTCGACCGTGTGATGCGCGTCGATGTGCAGGTCACCCTTGGCTTGCGCGTCGAGGTCCACCATGCCGTGGCGCGCCACCTGGTCGAGCATGTGCTCGAGGAACGGGATGCCGGTGGCGAGCTTGGCCGCGCCCCTGCCGTCCAGGTTGAGCCGGACGCGGATCTGCGTCTCCTTGGTGTTGCGCTCGACTTCGGCCGTTCTTTCCCAGTTGCTCATCGGAGTGCCTCTCGCAATGCCGCGACCAGTATACGGTTTTCCTCCGGCGTGCCGATGGTGAGCCGCAGGCAGTTCTCCAGCAGCGGGTGGCCGCCGGAGAAGTCCTTCACCAGCACGCCCTGCGCGCGCACGCGCTCGAAGGCGCGCGTGCCCGCGCCCTTGCCGCCCGAGACGCGCACCAGCAGGAAGTTGGCGGCCGACGGATACACCGTGAGGCCGGGCAGGCGCTCGAGCTCGGGACGCACGCGCTCGCGCTCGGCGAGCACCTGCGCCGCCTGCGCATCGAGCACCTTCTTGTTCTGCAGCAGCTTGATCGCCACCGCCTCGGTGAGCACGTTGATGTTGAACGGCGAGCGCGTCTTGTTGAACTGCTCGATCCACGCCGGCCGGCCGCAGACGTAGCCCAGGCGCAGGCCCGCCATGCCGATCTTGGAGACGGTGCGCATCACCACCAGGTTCGGGAATTCCGCCAGGCGCGGCATGAAGGTCGAGCCGGCAAAGGGCTGGTAGGCCTCGTCGATCACCACCAGCCCCGGCGCCGCGCGCAGGATGCGCTCGATGTCGGCGACCGGGAAGGCGTTGCCGGTGGGGTTGTTCGGGTAGGCGAGCCAGATGAGCGCGGGTTTCTCCTTCTGGATCGCGGCGAGAAACGCCTCCGCGTCGAGCGTGAGATCCCCGCGCAGCGGCTGGCCCGCGAAGCGCAGGCGGAAGAACAGCGCGTAGATGGCAAACATCGCGAACGAAGGCTCGGGGGCCATCACCACCGCGCCTTCGCGCGCGACTGCGGCGGTGATGTACTGGATGCACTCGTCCGAGCCGTTGCCGAGCAGCACGTCGCAGCCTTCCGGCACCTGCATCACGTCCTTGATGAGCGCGCGCAGCCTCGCTGCCGTAGGCACCGGGTAGCGGTTCATCGCCACCTCGGACACGACCTGCCCGATCTCGGCGGCCAGGCCGTCCGGCAGCCGGTACGGGCTTTCCATCACGTCGAGCTTCACGAGCCCGGTGGCGTCGGCGACGTGATAGGCGTGCATCGCCTGCACCTCGGGACGGATGACGCGCGCGGCGACGTCGTTCGCGTCCTCGCTCATCGCCGTCGCTCCGTGCGCATGCGCGCCGCGGCAGCGTGCGCGTCGAGGCCTTCGCCGCGCGCGAGCGTCGCCGCCAGGCGCCCGAGGCGGCGCGCGCCCGCGCGCGAGACCTCGATGAGGCTCGAGCGCTTCTGGAAGTCGTAGACCCCGAGCGGCGAGGAAAAGCGCGCCGTGCCCGCAGTCGGCAGGATGTGGTTCGGGCCGGCGCAGTAGTCGCCGATCGCCTCGGAGCTCCAGCGGCCAAGGAAGATCGCACCCGCCTGCCGCAGCCGCGGCAGCAGCGCGCGCGGCTTCGCGACCGCGAGCTCGAGGTGCTCGGGGGCGATGCGGTTCGCGAGCTCGCAGGCTTCGGCGAGGCTGCGCGTGTGGATCAATGCGCCACGCGCCGTCAGCGAGGCGGCAATGATTTTTCGTCTCGGCATTTCAGAAATCAGTCTCTTGACTTCAATCTCAACGTCATTCAAATAAGAAATCCTAGGCGACAACAAAATCGCCTGCGCGAGCTCGTCGTGCTCGGCCTGCGAGAACAGGTCCATTGCCACCCAGTCGGCGGGCGCGCTGCCGTCGCCGATCACCAGGATCTCCGAGGGCCCGGCGATCATGTCGATGCCGACCTGGCCGAAGACCTGGCGCTTGGCCTCGGCGACGAACGCATTGCCGGGGCCGACGATCTTGTCGACCCGCGCGATAGTGGCGGTGCCGTAGGCGAGTGCGGCGACCGCCTGCGCGCCGCCCAGCGCGAACACGCGATCGACGCCCGCGATCGCCGCGGCCGCGAGCACCAGCGGCGCGGGATTGGGGCTGACCATCACCACCTCGGCGACGCCCGCCACCTTGGCCGGGATCGCGTTCATGAGCACCGAGGAAGGGTAGGCCGCCTTGCCGCCCGGCACGTAAATACCGACGCGTTCGAGCGCCGTGACGCGCTGGCCGAGCCGCGTGCCGTCGGCCTCGGCATAGGTCCAGGAGGCGGCGCGCTGCCGCTCATGGAACTTCCGGATGCGCATCGCGGCCGATGTCAGCGCTGCCTTTTCTACTCGCGAAATGCTTTTCAAGGCCAAACTCAAATCGTGAGACGGGATTTCTAGAGCGGCAACCGAGCGCGCCTTGACGCCGTCGAAACGGCGCGCGTAGGAGAGCACCGCGGCGTCGCCGCGGCGGCGCACGGACGCGACGATTGCGCGCACGGCTGCCTGCACGCGCGCATCCTGCGCAGCCTCGTAACGCGTCAGCGCCGAAAGCCTGGCGGCGAAATCCCGAGCACGCGTGGAAAGGCGGCGCAGCTTCACTTGCGCGTCGTCCGTGCAGGAGCGCGGACTTGCGCCGCGCTGGCGAAGGCTTCGATCAGCGGCTGCAGCTCGACGCGCCGCGTCTTGAGCGCCGCCTGGTTGACGACCAGGCGCGCCGAGATCGGCAGGATTTCCTCCACCGCGACCAGCTTGTTCGCGCGCAGCGTCTCGCCGCTCGAGACCAGGTCGACGATGGCGTCGGCCAGTCCCAGCAGCGGCGCCAACTCCATCGAGCCGTAGAGCCGGATCAGGTCCACGTGCACGCCCTTGTGCGCGAAGTGCTCGCGCGTCAGGTTGACGTACTTGGTCGCGACGCGCAGCCGCGCGCCCTGCTGCACCGCGGCCCGATAGTCAAATCCACGACGGGTCGCAACCATCAGCCGGCAGCGTGCGATGCCGAGATCCACGGGCTGGTACAGGCCCGCGCCGCCGTGCTCGAGCACCACGTCGCCGCCGGCGATGCCGAGCTCGGCCGCGCCGTTGCCGACATAGGTAGGCACGTCGGAGGCGCGCACGATCACCAGCTGCACGCCGCGGCGCTCGGTGGCGAGAATCAGCTTGCGCGAGCGCTCGGGATCCTCCTTCGGCGAGAGGCCGATGCTCGCGAGCAACGGCAGCGTCTCCTCGAGGATCCGCCCCTTGGACAGCGCAATGCGGATCGTGCCCCTGCGCCGCGGATTGTCGTCCGGCGCGCGGCTCATTTCACCCTCTGGATGCGCGCGCCGAGCGCGCCGAGCTTCTTCTCGAGCGCCTCGTAGCCGCGGTCGAGGTGGTAGATGCGGTCGATCAGCGTCTCGCCCTGCGCGACCAGGCCCGCGACCACCAGGCCCGCGGATGCGCGCAGGTCGGTCGCCATGACCTTCGCGCCCTGCAGCCGCTCGACGCCCTTCACCACCGCGGTGGTGCCCTGGATGGTGATGTCGGCGCCCAGGCGCTGCAGCTCGAGCGCGTGCATCATGCGGTTCTCGAAGATCGTCTCGGTGATCACCGCGGTGCCCTCCGCGATCGTGTCCAGCGCCATGAACTGCGCCTGCATGTCGGTGGCAAAGCCCGGGTAGGGCGCCGTGCGCAGGCTCACCGCCGCCGGCCGCCCGGTCATCTCGATCTCGATGCTGTCTTCGCCCGCCCTGATCTTCGCGCCGGCCTCGGCGAGCTTGCCGAGCGTGGCGTCCAGCGTCGCCGGCGCCGCGCCGGTGAGGCGGATCCGGCCGCCGGCCGCCGCCGCGGCGGCGAGGAAGGTGCCGGTCTCGATGCGATCGGGCATCACGCGGTAGTCCGCGCCCGCGAGGCGGCCCACGCCCTCGATGCGGATCACGTCCGTGCCGGCGCCCTCGATCTTCGCGCCCATCGCCGCGAGGCAGTTCGCGAGATCCGCCACTTCCGGCTCGCGCGCCGCGTTCTCCAGCACCGTGGCGCCTTCGGCAAGCGTCGCCGCCATCATCAGGTTCTCGGTGCCGGTCACGGTCACGAGGTCCATGACGATGCGCGCCCCGCGCAAGCGCTCGGCGCGCGCCTCGATGTAGCCCCGCTCGATCGCGATCGCGGCGCCCATCGCCTGCAGGCCCTTGATGTGCTGGTCCACGGGTCGCGCGCCGATCGCGCAGCCGCCGGGCAGCGACACGCGCGCCTCGCCGAAACGCGCGAGCAGCGGCCCGAGCACCAGCACCGAGGCGCGCATGGTCTTCACGAGCTCGTAGGACGCAAGGCGCTGCATGATGCGCCGCGCATCCAGCGTCATGCGGTCGCCCTTGCGCTCGACCGCCACGCCCATCTGGCCGAGCAGCTTGGCGGCGGTGGCCACGTCGGCGAGAGCCGGCACGTTGGCGAGCGCGAGCGGCCGGTCGGTGAGCAGCGCCGCGCACATGATCGGCAGTGCGGCGTTCTTCGCGCCGGATACGCGCACCTCGCCCTCGAGCGGCCGCCCGCCGTCAATCAGCAACTTATCCATCGCGCGCCTCCCCGGCCGCTTCTTCCGGAGTCAGCGTCTGCATCGACAGCGCGTGAATCTCCTCGCGCATGCGCTCGCCCAGCGCGCGGTAGACCAGCTGGTGGCGCTGCACGCGGCTCTTGCCCGCAAAGGCGCTCGACACGATGCGCGCCTGGAAATGCTGGCCGTCGCCGATCACCTCGACGCGCTCGCATTCGAGGCCGGCTTCGATGCCGCTTTTCACGCTTTCGGGAGTGACCATGGCTATTGCCTGAGTTTGTACCCCGAGCGCAGCAGCGCGAGCGCCGCCGCGCCGAGCAGCGCGAAGCTTACCGCGACCACCGCCAGGCTCGCGAGCGGCGGGAAATCTGAGGCGCCGAAGAAGCCGTAGCGGAAACCGTCGATCATGTAGAAGAAGGGATTCAGGTGCGAGGCCGCCTGCCAGGCCGCCGGCAGCGAATGTATCGAGTAGAACACACCCGACAGGAAGGTGAGCGGCAGGATCACGAAGTTCTGGAACGCGGCGATCTGGTCGAACTTGTCGGCCCAGATGCCGGCGATCAGGCCGAGCGCGCCGAGCACGGCCGCGCCGAGCAGGGCGAAGACGAGCACCCAGGCGGGCGCCGCCAGGCGCAGCTCGACGAACCAGACCGTCACCGCGAGCACGAAGCCGCCGACCACCAGGCCGCGGATCATTGAAGCCAGCACGTAGGCGCAGAAGAACTCGACGTAGGAGATCGGCGGCAGCATCATGAACACCAGGTTGCCGGAGACCTTCGACTGGATCAGGCTCGAGGAGCTGTTGGCGAAGGCGTTCTGCAGCACGCTCATCATCACCAGCCCCGGCACCAGGAACTGCGCGTAGCTCGTGTGCTCGAACACGCGCACGCGGTCGCCGAGCGCGTAGGCGAACACCACGAGGTACAGCAGCGCGGTGAGCACGGGCGCGGCCACGGTCTGGAAGCTCACCTTCCAGAAGCGCAGCAGCTCCTTGTAGAGCAAGGTCGGGAAGCCGCCCATCAGTGCTTCTCCATCACCCGCAGAAACACCTCCTCGAGATCGGGCGGCTCGAGCTCGAGCTCGCGGATCGTGGTGCCCGTCTCGCGCAGGCGGTGCAGCACGTCCTCCAGCGCGCGGTAGTCGCGCAGGCGCAGCGTGAAACGGCCGCCCTCGCCCTGCACGAGCTCGCCGTCCAGGCCGGCGGGCAGCGCGTCGCGGTCCAGGCGCAGCCGCAGCAGCAGGCCCGAGAAAGTCTCGAGCAGGTTGCGCGTCGAGTCGAGCGCGACGATGCGGCCGGCCTTCAGCATCGCGATACGGTCGCACAGCTCCTCGGCCTCCTCGAGGTAGTGCGTGGTCAGCACGATGGTGTGGCCGCCGCGGTTCAGGCGCCGGATGAACTGCCACAGCGCCTGGCGCAAGCCAACGTCCACGCCCGCGGTGGGCTCGTCCAGCACGATCACCGGCGGCCGGTGCACGAGCGCCTGTGCGACCAGCACGCGCCGCTTCATGCCGCCCGAGAGCGTGCGCATGTTGGCGTCGGCCTTGGCCGTGAGGTCGAGGTGGTGCATCACCTCGTCGATCCAGGCGTCGTTGCGGCGCAGCCCGAAATAGCCCGACTGGAAGCGCAGCGTCTCGCGCACGCTGAAGAACGGGTCGAACACCAGCTCCTGCGGCACCACGCCGAGCATGCGGCGCGCGCGACGGTACTCGCCGATCACGTCGGCGCCCATCACGCGCACCGTGCCAGCGCTCGCGCGCGTGAGGCCCGCGACCACGTTGATCAGCGTGGTCTTGCCCGCGCCGTTGGGCCCCAGCAGGCCGAAGAACTCGCCCTCGGCCACGGCGAGGCTCACCCCGGCGAGCGCTTGCAGCGCGCCGTAGCGCTTCTCGACGTTCAGGGCTTCAATCGCAAAGGTCATGGCGGGCATGCCCGCGCTCACGTGCAGCGGGCACGCTCGCGCGGGCGATCGGCTCTAGTGGTGGGCGCTCGCCGGCGAGGCGGGCAGCAGTTCGGCCACGCCGTAAAGGCGCGCGATGGTCGTCAGTCCCTGCGGCAGGTTGGCGAAGACCAGCTCGCGGCCGAGCCGCTTCGCCTCGCGCAGCCAGGCGAGCAGCAGCGCGAGCGCCGAGGAATCCAGCTCGCCCACGCCGCCGAGGTCTACGCTGCACACGCCCTCGGCGATCGCCGCCTTGCCCTGCGCGAGGTCCGCGGCGACGCTGGCGAGCGTCAGCGCCCCGCTCACCAGCATGCGCGCGCCCTCGCGCCGGATCATTTCTTCGCTCCTTCGCTGCTGGCGGTGGCTGCGGGCTTCTCGAGCGTGCGGTTCTTGTTCTGCAGCGCCTTGATCAGCCCGTCGATGCCGTTGTCGCGCACCTGGGTGTCGAACTCGGTGCGGTAATTGGCTACCAGGCTGACGCCGGCGACGCGCACGTCCCAGACTTTCCAGCCGTTCGGCCGCTTCTCCATGTCGTAGTCGATGGTCACCAGCTGGGCGCCGGACTGCACCACGCGCACGTTCACGGTGACGTCGGTATCGGTCGGCTTGGCGCGCAGCGGGCGGAAATCGAACTTCTGGTTGCTGTAGGACGCGAGCGCGCTCGAATAGGTGCGCACCAGCAGCGTCTTGAACTCGTCGTTGAGCCGCGTCTTCTGGTCGGTGCTCGCCTTCGCCCAGTTGCGCCCGACCGCGCTCGCGGTCATGGCCTCGAAGTTGAAGTGCGGCAGCACCTTGGCCTCGATCAGGGCGATCACCTTCTTGCGCCCCGCGGCGCTGCCTTCCTGGATCTCCTTGTCCTTCTGCAGGATGTCGACCACTTCCAGCGTGACGTTCTTCACCAGCACGTCGGGCGGCATGACGTCGTTCGTCGGCTGCGCGCGCACGCTCCCCGCCGCAACGATGGCGGTCGCCGCGGCAGCCGCCACGATTCTTGCGAACACGGGGGGCATCCTAGCCTCCGATGGCCGCGGAGACTGCGGGGGCCGCGGGCGCGGCGGGCGCTTCCAGCATGCGCGCTGCCGCCTCGACCGCGGCCGGCGC
>JBASCW010000179.1:0-14361 GCA_049651845.1 Burkholderiales bacterium
CCCGGCGCTTCACCGCGGCCTCCACTTTGTTGTTGGTCTTCATGTCCAAACCCCGATGTTATGCCGACATCGGAATAACGCATGAAGTTGGATTCGGTTGTCATGAGGTTACGTAATTCTCAATAGGACAGGATGAGGCAGGTGGTGGTGCCGTGGGCGTAGAGCTTGCCCGCGGCGTCCTCGAGGCGCGCCTCGGCGGTCGCGGTCTTGCCGCCGAAATGGATCACCTTGCCGGTGGCGCGGATGAGCCCCGTCTCGATCGTGATCGCGCGTACCAGGTTCACCTTGACCTCCAGGGTCGTGTAGCCCGCGCCCCTGGGCAGCCGCGTGTGCACGCAGCAGCCCATCGCCGAATCGAGCAGCGTCATCGCCAGGCCCCCGTGCACCACGCCGATCGGGTTGTAATGCTGCTCGCCGGGGTTGCACTCGAACACGGCCAGTCCCTCGCCGACCTCGGCGAGGCGGTAGTCCATGAGCTTCATGATCGGCGGCACCGCGATGCGGCCGGCGATCATCTCTTTCATGTAGTCGATGCCGGCGAGATTCCTGCCGGCGTCGAAGGCGGCCATCGGGTCCTGCCAGCTGATGGTGAGCGAACGGTTCATCGCTGTTGCGTTCCCTGGTGTGGAAGTTCCGAGTCTAACTTGAGCAATACGCAACGCTCTCAATATGTCGGTGCCGGCACGGGCAACGCGGGTGCGGCGGGGCTCGCGACCGCCGATTTCCCGGCGATGAAATCCGCCGCCGCGCGCGTGGCGATGTCGCTCTCGAGGATGCGCCCGTGGCCGAGGCCCACGGTGGACAGCATGCGCGCGCCCGGCCAGGCGCGCGCGAGCGCGGCGCCCTGCGTCCAGGGCACGACGCGATCGCCGTGGTCGTGGATCACCAGCGCCGGCGTGCCGAGGCGCGGCGCAATGCGCGCGATCTCCAGCTCGATCCAGCGCAGGCCGAAGCGTTCCTCGATCGCCGCTTGCATCGCGCGGCGCAGCCGCTCGGGCATCCAGAACCAGCGCGCGAACCGGCGCGAGTAGCCGACCAGGTCCGAGGGCGGGCTGACGAGCACGGCGCTACGCAGTGCGAGGCCGTGCGACGTGAAGGATCGCCCGGGGGCGATGGCGATGGCCGTGGCGACGGCGCCGAGCGAATGTGCGACGACGTGCTGCACGCCGCCGTGGCTCGCCGCGACCGCGGCGAGCGCGCCCGCGAAATCGGGCAGCCCGGTGAGCTTGCCTTCCGACAGGCCGTGCGCCGGCTGGTCGTAGGCGACGACGCGGTAGCCCTCGGCGAGCAGGCGCGGCACGAAACCGCGCATCTGCGCGCTGTAGCCGCCCCAGCCGTGCGCGAGCAGCACCGCGGGCGCATCGAGCGGGCCCCAGCGCCAGGTGGCGAGCTGGCGGCCGCGATACTCGAGGTAGCTCGAGCGCGCGTCGAGGAAATCGAAGAACGTGCTCTGCGGCATGCTCGCCTTGGGCGGCGTGAGGAACAGGCGCTCGGCGAGCGCCGCGGCGTGCTCGGGCAGCAGCAGCGAGCTGGTCAAAAACCGAACGTTCGTGCTAATCCTGTGGAGCTGATGGGCGAAATGCATGGCAGTTCCTGTCGGGGTCGGTCGGGCTAGCGGGACGCGCGCAGCTTGGCGCGGGGACCGGAGGAAGACGCGTAACGCTCGATGAGCGTGTCGAAGGCGGCGAGCGCGCGCGCGCGCGCCTTGTCGTAGCCGAGCAGGCGCCGGTGGTGGTGCACCACCAGCGCGATGCCGAACAGCTCGAAGCAGACCTGCTCGACGTCGGTGTCGGGCGCGAGCTGGCCCTGCTCGACGGCCTGGCGCGCGGCGCGGTTGAGCGTGCCGATCCAGGCGCGCTGGCCGGTGGCGAGCGTGTCGCGCACGGGGCCTGGCTTGTCGTCGAACTCGATCGCGCCGCCGATCATCGGGCAGCCGCCGGGCAGGTCGGCCGACTCGGTCCAGTCGAGCCAGTGGACGAACAGGGCCTTGAGGCGCGGCAGGCCGCGCGGCTTGGCGAGCGCGGGATTGACCACGAGCTTGAGGAATTCCTGCTGGCCGCGGTCCATCACCGCGATCAGCAGTTCCTCGCGCGAGCCGAAGTGGGCGAACAGCCCCGATTTCGACATGCCGGTGGCCGCCGCCAGCGTGCCGATGGTCAGGCCTTCAAGACCGGCCTTGCTGACGATGTGGAACGCGGCGTCGAGAATCGCCGCGCGCGTGCGCTCGCCCTTGCTCGGAAGGCTTGCCGGGGATGTCATGCGGCGGCACAATAGTACGAACGTTCGTATTTGTCAAGCCGCCGCCCAGCGCGTGCGCGAGGTTCTGACCGGTATGGCTTTCCGGATGCGCGGCGACCTGCTCGGGCGTGCCGCTGGCGACGATGCGGCCGCCACCGTCGCCGCCTTCGGGACCGAGGTCGATCACCCAGTCGGCGGTCTTGATCACGTCCAGATTGTGCTCGATGACCACCACCGTGTTGCCGGCGTCCCGCAGGCGGTGCAGCACGTTGAGCAGCAGCTGGATGTCGTGGAAATGCAGACCGGTGGTGGGCTCGTCCAGGATGTAGAGCGTGCGCCCGGTGTCGCGCTTGGAGAGCTCGAGCGACAGCTTCACGCGCTGCGCCTCGCCGCCCGAGAGCGTGGTCGCCGCCTGGCCGAGCTGGATGTAGGCGAGGCCGACCTCGGAGAGCGTCTCCAGCTTCTTGCGGATTGCCGGTACCGCCGAGAAGAATTCGACCGCTTCCGCGACGGTGAGCTGCAGCACCTCGTGGACGCTCCTCGCTTTGTATCTAATCTCCAACGTCTCGCGGTTGTAGCGCTTGCCGTGGCAGGCGTCGCAGGCCACGTAGAGGTCGGGCAGGAAGTGCATCTCGACCCTGGTGACGCCGTCGCCCTGGCAGGCCTCGCAGCGCCCGCCCTTGACGTTAAACGAGAAGCGACCGGCGTCGTAGCCGCGCGCGCGCGCCTCCGGCACGCCCGCGTAGAGCTCGCGGATCGGCGTGAACAGGCCCGTGTAGGTCGCCGGATTGGAGCGCGGCGTGCGGCCGATCGGGCTCTGGTCCACGCTCACCACCTTGTCGAAGTGCTCCACGCCCGAGATCGCCTCGTGGGGGGCGGGCTCGGCCTGCGAGCCGTAAAGGTGCCGCGCGACCGCCGCATACAGCGTGTCGTTGACGAGCGTGGACTTGCCCGAGCCCGACACGCCGGTCACGCACACCAGCAACCCCACCGGCAGCTCGAGCGTCGCGTTCTTCAGGTTGTTGCCGCTCGCCTCGCGCACCACCAGGCGCTTCGCGCCCGGGCGGTTGCGCAGCCGCGGCACGCCGATCTGCAGCGCGCGCGCGAGGTACCGGCCCGTGAGCGATTCGGGCGCGGCGATCACCTGCGCGGGCGTACCCTCGGCGATGATGCGGCCGCCTTCGCGGCCGGCGCCCGGGCCCATGTCCACCACGTAGTCGGCGGCGCGGATCGCGTCCTCGTCGTGCTCGACCACGATCACGCTGTTGCCGAGGTCGCGCAGGCGCTTGAGCGTATCGATCAGGCGCGCGTTGTCGCGCTGGTGCAGGCCGATCGAGGGCTCGTCGAGCACGTACATCACGCCGGTGAGACCCGAGCCGATCTGCGAGGCGAGGCGTATGCGCTGCGACTCGCCGCCCGAGAGCGACCCGGCCGCGCGTTCCAGCGCGAGGTAATCAAGGCCCACGTTGACGAGGAACTCGACGCGGTTCGTGATCTCGCGCACGATGCGCTCGGCGATCTGCTGCTTCCCGCCTTCGAGCTTCAACGACAGGAAGAATTCCCTGCACAGGCGCAAGGGCAAGGCGGAAATCTCGAAGATCGTCCTGCCGGCCACCTTGACGTAGCGCGCCTCGCGCCGCAGCCGCGTGCCGGCGCACTCGGGGCAGGGCTGCGTGTTGCGGAACTTGGCGAGCTCCTCGCGCACCGCCACCGAGTCGGTCTCGCGGAAGCGGCGCTCCAGGTTCGGGATCACGCCCTCGAAGGCGTGCTCGCGCACCTGGCTGCGGCCGCGCTCGGTCAGGTAGTGGAAGGCGATCTTCTCCTTGCCCGAGCCGTAGAGGATGAGCTTCTGCGTCGCGTCGTCGAGCATCTCCCAGGGCGCCTCGACGTCGAAGCCGTAGCGCGCGGCGAGCGAGCCCAGCATCGCGTGGTAGAAATGGTTGCGCCGGTCCCAGCCGCGGATCGCGCCGCTCGCGAGCGACAGGTTGGGGTGCGCCACCACGCGGCGCGGGTCGAAGAACTCCACCGCGCCCAGGCCGTCGCATTTCGGGCAGGCGCCCATGGGATTGTTGAACGAAAACAGGCGCGGCTCGAGCTCGGCGAGGGCGTAGTCGCATACCGGGCAGGAGAACTTGGACGAGAAAAGCGTTTCTTTCTTGTTTTCAAAATCGGAAACAATGACTTTCCCGTCCGCATGGCGCAGCGCGGTCTCGAAGGAGTCGGCAAGGCGCTGCTTGGCATCGGCCTTCACGCGCAGCCGGTCCACCACCAGCTCGACCGTGTGCTTGGCGTTCTTCGCGAGGCGCGGCGCCTGGTCGAGATCGTGCACCCTGCCGTCCACGCGCACGCGCGTGAAGCCCTGCGCGCGCAGCTCCTCCAGCAGCTCCGCCTGTTCTCCTTTTCGGCCGGCGACCACCGGCGCGAGGATCATGAGGCGCGTGTCCTCGGGCAGCGCGAGCACGTGGTCCACCATCTGCGCCACGGTCTGCGCCTGCAGCGCATTGCCGTGGTCCGGGCAATAGGGCGTGCCCGCGCGTGCGAACAGCAGCCGCAGGTAGTCGTGGATCTCGGTGACCGTGCCCACGGTGGAGCGCGGGTTGTGGCTCGCGGCCTTCTGCTCGATGGCGATCGCCGGCGACAAGCCCTCGATCAGGTCCACGTCGGGCTTGTCCATGAGTTCGAGGAACTGGCGCGCGTAGGCCGACAGCGACTCGACGTAACGGCGCTGCCCTTCCGCGTAGAGCGTGTCGAAGGCGAGCGAGGACTTGCCCGAGCCCGACAGCCCGGTGATCACGACGAGCTTCTCGCGCGGCAGCTCGAGATTCAGGTTCTTCAGGTTGTGCGTGCGCGCGCCGCGGATGCGGATTTTTTCCAAGTTCGATGGACGCAAAGGTAAACTCGCCACTATAACCCTTTCACCCAGCCTCGCTCCACTCCATTGATGCGGTCGAACGCATGACTCCGGCCGCCGAGCGGATGACGCGGGCCGAAATCCGCGCCGGCGTGAGCCTGTCCGCGCTGTTCGGGCTGCGCATGCTGGGCCTGTTCTTCATCCTGCCGGTGTTCGCGGTGCATGCGCCGGGCTACGCTGGCGGCGACAACCTGGTGCTGGTCGGCGTCGCGCTGGGTGCCTACGGCCTCACGCAGGCGATCCTGCAGATTCCGTTCGGCATGGCCTCCGACCGCTGGGGCCGCAAGCCCGTGATCTACGCGGGCCTGGTGATTTTCGCCGCGGGCAGCTTTCTCGCGGCCTCGGCGCACGACATCTGGACCGCGATCGCCGGGCGCGCGCTGCAGGGCGCGGGCGCCATTTCGTCGGTGGTGGTGGCGCTCGCGGCCGACCTCACGAGCGAGATCCATCGCACCAAGGTGATGGCGATGATCGGCTCGATGATCGGCGCGAGCTTCGCGCTATCGCTCGTCACCGCACCCGTGCTGTACCGCGCGCTCGGCATGGGCGGCCTGTTCGCGATCGTCGGCGTGCTGTCGCTCGCCGCGATCTGGCTGGTTGCCGCGGTGGTGCCCGAGGCGCCGCCGCAGCCGCGTCCGGCGCCGGGCTGGGCGGGACTCGCCGAGGCGCTCGGCCCCGAGCTGCTGCGCCTGGACTTCGGCATCTTCGCGCTGCATATGGTGCAGATGGCGCTGTTCGTGGTGGTGCCGCCGCTGCTGGTCGAATCCGGTCTCGCGCTGGCCGACCACTGGATGCTGTACCTGCCGGTGATCCTCGCGTCGTTCGCGGTGATGCTGCCGCCGATCCATTACGCCGACCGGCGCAACCGGCCCGAGCCCGTGCTGGTCGGCGCGGTGCTGGTGCTCGCGGCGGTCACGGCGGCGCTTGCCTTCGGCGGCCGCAGCGTGACGCTGCTCGCCGTGCTGCTGTTCGCTTTCTTCGCCGCTTTCAACGTTCTGGAGGCGATCCTGCCCTCGCTCGTCTCGCGCACCGCGCCGGCGCGCGCGCGCGGGACGGCAATCGGGGTGTATAACACTGCCCAGACGCTGGGCCTGTTTTTCGGCGGCCTCGCCGGCGGCTGGATCGCCAGCCGCCACGGCGCCAGCGCCGTGTTCGGCGCCTGCGCCGGGATCACCGCGCTGTGGCTCGCGGCCGCGGCCGGGATGCGGGCACCGAGGCGCATGCTCTAGCTGCCGGGGTCAACCCGCGGCCCAGTTGGACGTTGTATATTCATACAGTATTCAAGGAAGGGGACAGGCATGGCATCCGTAAACAAGGTCATCATCGTGGGCAACCTGGGGCGCGACCCCGAGACGCGCTATCTGCCCTCGGGCGAGGCGGTCACCAACATCAGCGTCGCGACCACGTCGTCCTGGAAGGACAAGGCCAGCGGCGAGAAAAAGGAGGAGACCGAATGGCACCGCGTCAGCGCCTTCGGCCGGCTCGCCGAGATCATGGGCGAATACCTGAAGAAGGGCTCGCAGGTCTACATCGAGGGCCAGCTGCGCACCCGCAAGTGGCAGGACAAGGAAGGCAAGGACCGCTACACCACGGAGATCCGCGCTGACGTGATGCAGATGCTCGGCTCGCGCTCGGGAGCGGGCGAGGCGCGCGGCGGCCCGAGCGAGCCCAGAGGGGAAACCCATGGCGAAGCGCCCGCGAAGGCGGCTGCGGCGCCAGCCAAGAAGCCCGCGGGCAAGTTCGACGATATGGAAGACGACATTCCGTTCTGAGCGCCGGCCCGGCGCGGTATAATCCACGCCGATTCAGGAACTTGGAACGTCGCGATGCCCATTTACGAATACCGTTGCGCGGCCTGCGGCCACCAGGAAGACCACTTGCAGAAGGTCTCCGAGGCGCCGCTCAAGAAGTGCCCGGCCTGCGGCAAGAAGAAATACCAGAAGCAGCTCAGCGCCGCCGGCTTCCAGCTGAAGGGCTCGGGCTGGTACGCAACCGACTTCAAGGGCGGCAAGGCCGAGAACAAGCCTGAGGCGAAGGCCGAAGCGAAGGCCGAGACCAAGTCCGAAACCAAGTCCGAAACCAAGTCCGAGACGAAATCCGAGACGAAATCCGAGACCAAGACCGAGACCAAGGCGGCGAACAAAGAAGCCGCCAGCACCACCAACTGATACCGAAAGGGCCGCTGACACGGGCCCGGCAGCTTGCCGGGCTTTTTGTTTTCATCCGATGAAGAAATATCTCATCACCGGGCTGCTGATCTGGATCCCGCTGGTCATCACGATCTGGGTGCTCAAGCTGATCGTGGACGCGCTCGACCAGACGCTGCTGCTGGTGCCCGAGTCCTGGCGCACCGAATCCGTGTTCGGTGTGCACATCCCGGGCCTCGGGGTGCTGATCACGCTGGCGATCGTCTTCATCACCGGCGTGTTCGCCACCAACTTCTTCGGCGCCAAGCTGGTCGACGTCTGGCACGACCTGCTGCACCGGATCCCGGTGGTGCGCTCGATCTACTCGAGCGTCAAGCAGATCTCGGACACGCTGTTCTCCTCGACCGGCCAGGCGTTCCGCAAGGCGCTGCTCGTGCAATGGCCGCGCGAGGGCATGTGGACCATCGCCTTTCTCACCGGGGTGCCGGGCGGCGACGTCGTCAACCACCTGAGGGGCGACTACGTCAGCGTCTACGTCCCGACCACGCCGAACCCGACCGGCGGCTATTTCGTGATCGTCGCGCGCAAGGACACGATCGAGCTCGACATGAGCGTGGACGAGGCGATGAAGTACGTCATCTCGATGGGCGTGGTGCCGCCGGGCAGCGGCCCGGTTGGCAAATGAGCGGCACATGAGCGGCGGGCGAGCGCGATGAGCATGCGGACGCACTACTGCGGCGAGCTGAGCGCTGCGCTGATCGGCAAGCAGGTGACGCTCGCGGGCTGGGCGCACCGGCGCCGCGACCACGGCGGGGTGATCTTCATCGATCTGCGCGATCGCGAGGGCCTCGCGCAGGTGGTCTGCGACCCGGACCGGCAAGAAGCTTTCGAAAGAGCCAACCGGATCCGATCCGAGTTCGTGCTGAGGATCACCGGCCTGGTGCGCGCGCGCCCCGCGGGCACCGCCAACCCGAACCTGCGCTCGGGCGAGGTCGAGGTGCTCGCGCACGAGGTCGAGATCGTCAACCCGTCGCTCACGCCGCCGTTCCAGCTGGACGACGACAACCTGTCGGAGACGGTGCGCCTGGAGCACCGCATCCTCGATCTCAGGCGCGAGCCGATGCAGAAGAACCTGCGCCTGCGGCATGCCGCTGCGCGCGCGGCGCGAGGCTTTCTCGACGCCAATGGCTTCATCGACGTCGAGACGCCGGTGCTCTACAAGTCCACGCCCGAGGGTGCGCGCGAGTTCCTCGTGCCCTCGCGCATCAACGACGGGCAGTTCTACGCGCTGCCGCAGAGCCCACAGCTGTTCAAGCAGATGCTGATGATCGCGGGCCTCGACCGCTACTATCAGATCGTCAAGTGTTTCCGCGACGAGGACCTGCGCGCCGACCGGCAGCCCGAGTTCACGCAGATCGACGTCGAGACCTCGTTCCTGGACGAAGCCGAGATTCGCGCGCTCATGGAAGGCCTGGCGCGGCACCTGTTCAAGGAAGTGCTCGGCGAGCAGCTCGCGGACCCGTTTCCCGTGATGAAGTACGAAGACGCGATGCGCGACTACGGCGTCGACAAGCCCGACCTGCGCGTGCCGCTCAAGCTCGCCGAGCTCACCGACGTGATGGAGGACGTGGAGTTCAAGGTTTTCTCGGGGCCGGCCAACGCCGCCGGCGGCCGCGTCGCCGCGCTGTGCGTGCCGGGCGGCGCGGGGATCTCGCGCAGCGAGATCGACGGCTATACGGAGTACCTGCGCGGCCTGGGCGCCAAGGGCCTCGCCTGGATCAAGGTCAACGAGAGCGCCAAGGGAGCGGAAGGCCTGCAGTCGCCGATCGTGAAGAACCTGCATGCCGGCGCGCTCAAGGAGGTTCTTTCCCGAACCGGCGCGAAGGATGGCGACATCATCTTCTTCGGCGCCGACAAGGCCGACGCCTGCAACGCCCACCTGGGCGCGCTGCGCCAGAGGATCGGTCACGAGCGCGGTCTCGCCGAGAAGGGCTGGCGCCCGCTGTGGGTGGTGGATTTCCCGATGTTCGAGTTCGACGAGGAATCCAAGCAGTGGAAAGCGCGCCACCATCCGTTCACCAGCCCCAAGGACGGCCACGAGCAGTTCATGGAGACGCAGCCCGGGAAGGCCTATGCCAAGGCCTACGACATGGTGCTGAACGGCTGGGAGATCGCCGGCGGCTCGGTCCGCATTCATCGCCAGGAAGTCCAGGAGAAAGTATTCGATTCGTTGAGAATCACGAAAGAGGATCAGCGCGCGAAGTTCGGCTTCCTGCTGGACGCGCTGCAGTACGGCGCGCCGCCGCATGGCGGCATCGCCTTCGGCTTCGACCGGCTGGTCGCGCTGATGGCGGGCGCCGAGGCGATCCGCGACGTGATCGCCTTCCCGAAGACGCAGCGCGGCCAGGACCTGGTCACCGGCGCGCCCTCGCCCGTGACCGAGCGCCAGCTGCGCGAGCTGCACATCCGGCTGCGCAATCTGACACCGCAGTGAGGCTATTTGCCGGTTTCCTGGCCCTGGCATTCTGTTTCGGCGCCTTTTCATTCCCTGAAAGAGAAATAGACAAGAAGCAGCTACCCCGGGAAGCGATTGAAACCATCGCCCTGATCAGGCAGGGCGGCCCGTTTCCCTACGAGCGCGATGGCGTCGTCTTCGGCAACCGCGAGAAGCTGCTGCCGGCGCGCGAGCGCGGCTGGTACCGCGAATACACGGTGCGCACGCCCGGCGAGCGCTCGCGCGGCGCGCGGCGCATCGTCGCGGGCCGCGATGGTACGCTGTACTACACGGACGACCACTACCGGAGCTTCCGGCGCATCCTGGAATGAAGACGCGATGAGCAAACTCCTGCAGCGACTGACCGACGCCGCGAAATCGGGCGTCTACAGGAGCTCGCGCAGCGACGAGATCCTCGACGCCACGCGCGCGAGCAAGCTGCGGGTCGTGCGCATCGCGCTCGCGGGCGCGACCGACAAGGACCAGCTCATCGCGCGCCTCGCCAAGGCGCTCGAGTTTCCCGCCTGGTTCGGCGGCAACTGGGACGCGCTCGAGGACTGCCTGGGCGACCTCAGCTGGCTGAGCGCCCCGGGCTACGTGCTCCTCATCGAGGGCGCCAAGGATTTGCCGATCGTCGAGCGCGGTACGCTGGTGGATATCCTCGCCGCGGCTGCGGCGTCCTGGGCCGAGCGCAAGCACCCGTTCTTCGCCGTGTTCCTGGACGGCGAGCCGGGCCTGCCGGACCTGTACAAAGATCGGCGGTGATCCCGCGCCGATGACGCCGAAGCTGCCGGTCTCGGTGCTCGTCGTCGTCCACATCCCGGGCGAAGTGCTGCTGCTCGAGCGCGCGGCGCGCCCCGGCTACTGGCAGTCGGTGACCGGCTCGCTCGACCGGCCGGACGAGCCGCACGCGGCGGCGGCGCTGCGCGAACTGCGCGAGGAGACCGGCATCGAGGCGCGCGCGCAGGACCTGCGGCGCTGGAACCTCGCCTATACGTTCGAGATCTACCCGCAATGGCGCCACCGCTTCGCGCCGGGCACCACGCACAACACCGAGCACGTGTTCAGCCTCCGGCTGCCGGGCCGCACGACGGTCGCGCTGGCCGCGGACGAGCACGTCGCGAGCCAGTGGCTGCCCTGGCGCGAGGCCGCGGCGCGCTGCTTCTCATGGTCGAACCGCGATGCGATCCGGATCGTGGAGTCATGCGTGCGCTGAGGTTCGCGGCGCTGCTCGTGCTGCCGCTGGCCGCGGGCGGCGCGCGCGCCGACGAGATCTCGATCGAGACCCAGCGGCGCGACGACGCGCTCGAGGTCGTCTGCAGCGCGCTGCTCGAGGCGCCCGCCGACCTGGTTTGGCAGACGCTGACCGACTATGACCGCCTGGCCGAGTTCATCCCGGGCATGCAGCGCAGCCGCGTGACCGCGCGCAACGGGCCGCTCGCCACGGTCGAGCAGCTGGGCGCGGCGCGCTTTCTCTTTATCAGCATCCCGATCGAGGTCACGCTTGCCACCATCGAGCGTCCGCCGTACATGATCGAGGCGAAGATGACCAAGGGCAACCTCAAACGACTGGAGGGCGTCTACCGGATCGCGCCGCAGGCGGGCGGCCGCGTGCGCGTCAGCTGGCAAGGGCTCATCGAGGCTGAATCGATGCCGCCCCTGATCGGCGAGCTGCTGATGCGTTCGGCGATCGAGGACCAGTTCGTTGGCATGGTGCGCGAGATCGAGCGTCGCGACGCGCTGCGGCGCGCGGGCGAGCGGGAGTCGCGGCCATGAGTGCGCGCGTGCTTGCCGCGGTCGCCGCAGCGCTGCTCACCGGCTGCGCCTCGCTGGATGCGCCGTTCAGCGGGCACCTCGAATCGCCGGGCACGGCGGTGCGCGCCTGCGCCGAGTGGTACGCCAGGCTCGACGCGGAAGTCGGCGACGCGCGGGTGCGTGACGCGCAGGACGCGCGCGTCGCGGGTTTTCCCTATCTGCGCGCCAGCCGCCTGCTCGCCGCGCTGCGCCCGCTCGCGCAGGCGGACGTGCAGGCGCTGCACGCGCTCGCCGACCGCATGCTCGCGCGCGACCTGGAGGCGCGGCGCTTCGAGATCATGAACCTGCCCGGCGGGCGGCTGCCCGGAATCACCGACGCGTTCGAGCGCACGCAGCAATGCGGCAAGCTGCTGCGCGAGATCGACATGGCCAAGCCCGAGGCGCGCAGCGCGCTGCTCGAGCGCGCGCAGGTGCCCGACGACTACTCGACGCTCAGCCGCGCGCTCGGCCTGTATGCGCTCACGCGCTTCGCGTTCGCCTCGGGCGTGCGGCGGCAGGAGGCCGAGACGCGCGAGGCGTTCGCGCGCGAGCCCGCGACGCCGCCGGGCGCCGCGCTGGTCCGCTACGCGCCGCAACCCGCCAAGCCGCTCGCGCGCACGCGCGCGGCGGCGATCCTCGAGCGCAGCGCGCTGAACCCGCTCGGCATTCCCGAACCCGGCGAGTCCGAGCTTGCCGAGCTGCTCGCCGCGCATGCGCCGAGCTTCGAGGTCGCCGTCAGGGCCGACTACGACCGCCCCGGCGCGCTGCGCTGGGTGCGCGACGAGGCGACGCCGGGCGTGGACGCCACCGATCTCGCCGTCTACGCGCATCCGGCCTGGACGCGCTACCGCGGCCGCGTGCTGCTGCAGCTGGTCTACACGCTCTGGTTTCCGGAGCGCCCGCCGCAATCCGAGGGCGACATTTTCGCCGGCAAGCTGGACGGGCTGGTCTGGCGCGTGACGCTCGCGCCCGACGGCGAGCCCCTGGTCTTCGACTCGATGCACGCCTGCGGCTGCTACCACCAGTTCTTCCCGACGCCGCGCGCGCGGCCGCTGCCCGCGCCCGACGACACCGAGGAGTGGATGTTCTCGCCCCAGGCGCTGCCGCGCTTCGCGCCCAGCGAGCGCCCGCTGCTGCGCGTCGCGAGCGGCACGCACGCCATCGAGCGCGTCGGCATCGTGCGCGGCACCGACAGCCTGGCGCGCTACGAGCTGCGGCCCTATGCGGAGCTGCGCTCGCTGCAGCGCTTCGGGCCCGGGCGCGCGAGCGCCTTCGGCGAGGACGGCTTGGTGGCGGGCAGCGAGCGCGCCGAGCGGTTCCTGTTCTGGCCAATGGGCATCGCCTCGGCGGGCGCGATGCGGCAGTGGGGCCGCCACGCCACGGCCTTCGTCGGCCGCCGCCATTTCGACGACGCCGACTTGCTCGAGAAGCGCTTCAGCTTCGAGCTGGACGCGGGAGCGCCCTGATGCTGCGCGTGGTCACGCTCAACATCCACAAGGGCCTGTCGCAGTTCAACCGGCGCATGGTGATCCACGAGCTGCGCGAGGGCCTGCGCCTGCTGCAGCCCGACCTGGTGTTCCTGCAGGAGGTGCAGGGCCTGAACGAGCGCCACGCGCTGCGCTACGCCTCCTGGCCGGGGCAGGCGCAGCACGAGTTCCTCGCGGGCGACGAGCTGCAGTACGTCTACGGCCGCAACCACGTGCACCAGCACGGCCATTACGGCAACGCGCTGCTGTCGCGCCACCCGATCCTGTCGCACGAGAACGCCGACGTCTCGGACCACCGCTTCGAGCGGCGCGGCATGCTGCACAGCGTGGTCAAGCTGCCGGGCTGGAAGCGCAACCTGCACTGCCTGTGCGTGCACCTGTCGCTGCACGAGCGCGGCCGCCGGCGCCAGCTCGACGCCATCGCCGCGCGCCTCGAGGAACTCGTCGAGCGCGACCAGCCGGTGATCGTCGCCGGCGACTTCAACGACTGGCGCGTGCGCGCGAGCGCGATCCTCGAGAAGAGCCTCGGCATGACCGAGGTGTCGGTCGCGGCGCGCGGGCGCCACGGCCGCACCTTCCCGAGCCTGCTGCCGGTGCTGCAGCTCGACCGCATCTACGTGCGCGGCTTCAAGGTGAAGAGCGCGAGAGTGCACCGCGGCGCGCCCTGGTCGCTGCTCTCGGACCATCTCGCGCTCAGCGCGGTGCTCGAGCGTGCCTGAGTACGTCGCCGGCAACCGCCTCGCGCTGCTGCGCAGCGGCGAGCAGTATTTCCCGGCGCTGGCCGCAGCGATAGACGCGGCGCGCACGGAGATCTTCCTCGAGACCTACATCTACGCCGACGACGAGACCGGCAGCCTGATCGCCGACGCGCTCGCGCGCGCGGCCGCGCGCGGCGTCGCGACGCGCCTGCTGATCGACGGCTACGGCGCACGCGATTTTGCGCCGCGCTTCCGCGCCGCGCTCGAGAGCGCTGGCGCCGAGGTGCTGGTGTTCCGCCCGCAGGTGAGCCCGTGGCCGTTCTGGAAGCAGAAGAGCCGCCTGCGGCGCATGCACCGCAAGCTTGCGAGCATCGACGGCGCCGTGGCGTTCGTCGGCGGCATCAACGTGATCGACGACTTCCACACGCCCCATCCGAGCCCGCCGCAGTTCGACTACGCGGTGCGCATCGAAGGCCCGCTGGTCGCGCAGGTGCGCGCCGCCGCGGCCCGGCTCTGGGCGCGCGTTTCCTGGGCGACCTTCGGGCGCCGCTGGCCCGGTCTCGGCATGCGCGCCCGGCGCACCGCCCGGCAC
>JBASCW010000180.1:0-8027 GCA_049651845.1 Burkholderiales bacterium
GCGCCGGCCGAGGCGCGCCCGGCTCAGGCCGAGCCGCAGCCGGCCGAGGGGCCCGGCCCCGGTAGGCGGCGCATCCAGCTGAAGTTCGAGCGCGAATCCTGGGTCGAGATCCGCGGCGGCGACGGCAAGGTGTTGACCTCGGAGCTGAACCGCGGCGGCACCGAGCGCGCGGTGGACGGCGCGCCGCCGTTTGCGCTGATCATCGGCAACGCGCACCACGTGCGCCTGTCCTACGACGACCGGCCGATCGATCTCGCGCCGCACGTCAAGGTCGAGGTGGCGCGCTTCACGCTGGATTGAGCGCCGCCCGGACGATGCAGCGCAGGATCTCCACGCAGGTCATGGTCGGCAAGGTCGCCATCGGCGGCGGCGCGCCCATCGTCGTGCAGTCGATGACCAACACCGACACCGCCGACGCGCAAGCGACCGCGCGTCAGGCGTTCGAGCTCTGGCGCGCGGGCTCGGAGCTGGTGCGCATCACCGTCGACACGCCCGAGGCGGCCGCGCAGGTCGCACCGATCCGCGCGCGGCTCGACGCCATGGGCTGCGAGGTGCCGCTGGTGGGCGACTTCCACTTCAACGGCCACAAGCTGCTCACGCAGTTCCCGGACTGCGCGCGCGCGCTCGCCAAGTACCGCATCAATCCGGGCAACGTGGGCCGGGGGGCGAAGCGCGACGACCAGTTCGCGACCATGATCCGCGCGGCGCTCGAGCACGGCAAGCCCGTGCGCATCGGCGTCAACTGGGGCAGCCTCGACCCGGAGCTGCTCGCACGCATGATGGACGACAATGCGCGCCGCGCGTCGCCGCTCGATGCCGACGCCGTGATGCGCGAGGCGCTCATCGTCTCGGGCGTCGAGTCCGCGGCGCTCGCGCAGAAGCTCGGCCTGCCCGCCGAGCGCATCGTGATCTCCTGCAAGGTGAGCGGCGTGCAGGACCTGATCGGCGTCTACCGCGAGCTCGCGCGGCGCTGCGAACACGCGCTGCACCTCGGGCTCACCGAGGCCGGCATGGGCTCCAAGGGCATCGTCGCCTCGTCGGCGGCGATGGCGGTGCTGCTGCAGGAGGGCATCGGCGACACGATCCGCGTCTCGCTCACTCCGGAGCCGGGCGGCGATCGCACGCGCGAGGTGATCGTCGCGCAGGAGCTGCTGCAGACCATGGGCCTGCGCAGCTTCACGCCGATGGTCGCCGCCTGCCCGGGCTGCGGACGCACCACCAGCACCACCTTCCAGGAGCTCGCGCAGCGCATCCAGGACTACCTGCGCGCGCAGATGCCGGTCTGGAAGCAGACCCATCCCGGCGTGGAGGAGATGAAGGTCGCGGTGATGGGCTGCGTGGTGAACGGGCCGGGCGAATCGAAGCACGCCGACATCGGCATCAGCCTGCCGGGCACCAACGAGACGCCGGCCGCGCCGGTGTACGTGGACGGCGAGAAGACCGTGACGCTGAAGGGCGGGCGCATCGCCGAGGAGTTCCAGGCGATCGTCGAGATGTACGTGCAGGAGAACTACTCGCCGGGTGCGCGCCGTCGCCGAACACGGCCGCAGGCCGTCCCGTCGGGGTCGCAAACCGTCCCCATCAAGGCGGTCAAATGAGCCCGTCGCTGCAGGCGATCCGCGGCATGAACGACGTGCTGCCGGAGGAGATGGCGCTCTGGCGCTCGTTCGGCGCCGCGGTCGAGGCCTGGCTCGAGCGCTGGGGCTACCGCGCGATCCGCATGCCGCTGGTCGAACACACGGCGCTGTTTCGCCGCGCCATCGGCGAGTCCACCGACATCGTCGAGAAGGAGATGTACTCCTGGCGCGACGAGCTCAACAGCGAGGAGCTCACGCTGCGCCCCGAGGGCACGGCCTCCTGCGTGCGCGCGGCAATCGAGCACAGCCTGCTCTACGACGGCCCCAAGCGCCTGTGGTACGGCGGGCCGATGTACCGGCACGAGCGGCCGCAGAAGGGCCGCTACCGCGAGTTCTACCAGTACGGCGCCGAGGCCTTCGGCTACGCGGGCCCGGACGTGGACGCCGAGCTGATCGTCATGTGCGCGCGGCTCTGGCCGGAGCTCGGCCTTTCGGGCATCCGCCTGGAGCTCAACTGCATCGGCTCGGCCGAAGAGCGCGCGCGCCATCGCGCCGACCTGATCCGCTACCTGCAGGCGCACGAGGCAAAGCTCGACGCCGATGCCAGGCGCCGCCTGCACGCCAATCCCTTGCGCGTGCTCGACTCGAAAAACCCGATGGTGCAGGAGGTGGCGGCCAGGGCGCCGGCGCTGATGGGCTACCTCGGCGAGGCCTCGCTCGCGCATTTCGAGGCGTTGCAGAAGCTGCTCGCGGCGGCGGGCGTCGCGTTCACGCTCAACCCGCGCCTGGTGCGCGGCCTCGACTATTACAACCTCACCGTGTTCGAGTGGATCAGCGACGCGCTCGGCGCGCAGGGCACGGTGTGCGGCGGCGGGCGCTACGACGGATTGTTCGCTCAGCTGGGCGGCAAGCCCGCGCCCGGCGTAGGCTTCGCGATGGGCTGCGAGCGGCTGGTGGCTCTCATGAAGGACTCCGGCAGGGCGCCGGCGGCCGCGCGGCCCGACGCCTATGTGCTGCACCAGGGCGAGGGCGCGGCCGCCTACGCGTTCGCACTCGCCGACGCGCTACGCGGCGCCGGGCACTCGGTGGTGCTGCACGCGGGCGGAGGCAGCTTCAAGTCGCAGATGAAGAAGGCGGACGCGAGCGCCGCCTGGACGGCGCTGATCGTCGGCGAGGACGAGCTGCGCACCGGCGAGGTGTCGGTGAAGATGTTGCGCAAGAGTGCCGACCAGCAGCGGGTGAGCCGCTCGCACGCGCTCGAGCAGTTCGATTCGCTTTTACGAAAGGCCAAGGACTAGGCATGGCATACGATCTCGAAGAGCAGGAGCAGCTCGCGCAGCTCAAGGGCTGGTGGAAGGACAACGGCAACACCGTGATCGCGCTGCTGGCAGCGGCGGCGATCGGCGCCGCCGGCTGGCAGGGCTGGCGCGCCTGGCAGGCGAACCAGTCGCGCGCGGCGGCCGCGCTCTACGACGGCCTGGTCAAGGCGATGCAGGCGGGCGATGCCAAGGCGCTGCGCGACGCCGGCGGCTCGCTGATCGAGTCGTACCCGCGCACGCTGTACGCGAGCATGGGAGCGCTCGCGGCGGCGCGCTTCCACTTCGAGCGCGGCGAGTTGAAGGATGCGCGCGCGCAGCTGCAGTGGGTCACCGAGCGCTCGCCCTCGGAGGAGCTCAAGGACCTCGCGCGCCTGCGCCTCGCGGGCGTGCTGCTGGACGACAAGGCCTACGACGAGGCGCTCGCGCTGCTCGGCGCGAAGCACGCCGATGCGATGGCGGCGCAGTACGCCGCGCTCAAGGGCGACGTGCTGGTGGCGAAGAACCAGTCCGCGGAGGCGAAGGCCGCCTACAGGCTGGCGATCGAGAAGGCCGGCCCGCGCGAGAACGCGTTGCGCGCGAGCGTGCTGCTGCGCCTGGACGCCCTCGGGGGCTGAACATGCGCCGCCTGCTGCGCCTTGCGCCCGCGCTGCTGCTGGCGGCGGCCCTGGCCGCCTGCTCCAGCATGCCAAGCATGAACCCGGTGGACTGGTTCAGCGGCGGGCCGCCCGGCCCCAAGCCGGCCGAGCTGCCCGTGCTCAGCAGCGCACAGCCCGTGAAGACGCTCTGGACCTCGAACATCGGCGCGGCCGAGGCTTTCGTGTTCATGCCGGCGCTCGCGGGCGACAGCGTGTACGTGGCGTCGCGCTCGGGCACCGTGGCGCGGCTGGACGCGGGCTCGGGCCAGGCGAAATGGCGCGTATCGATCGGCAAGCGCATCTCGGGCGGCGTGGGCAGCGACGGCGCGCTCGCGGTGGTCGCTACCGACCAGGGCGAGGTGTTCGCGCTCGACGCGCAGACCGGCGCGACGCGCTGGCGCGCGCGCGTCTCGAGCGAGGTGCTGGCCCCGCCCAAGCTCGCCGAGGAGCTGGTGCTGGTGCGCAGCGCCGACAGCCGGATCTTCGCGTTCAGCGCCACCGACGGCAAGCGCCGCTGGGTCTACCAGCGCGCCGCCGCCTCGCTGATCGTGCGCTCGCCGGTGGGGCTGAGCGTCGGGGAGGGCATGGCCTACGCGGGCTTCTCGGGTGGCAAGCTGGCGGCGATCTCGCTCGCCAACGGCAGCCTGCGCTGGGAAGCGACCGTGGCGCTGCCGAAAGGCGCCACCGAGCTCGAGCGCGTCACCGACCTCGTCGGCGAGCCCGCGGTGCTCGGCCGCGAAGTGTGCAGCGCCGCCTACCAGGGGCGCGTCGCCTGCTACGACGTCATCAACGGCCAGCAGATCTGGACGCGCGAGATGTCCACGCTCACCGGCGTGAGCTTCGATGCGCGCTACGCGTTCGTGGCCGACGACAAGGGCGCGGTGCACGCGCTCGACCGCAGCAACGGCCGCAGCATCTGGAAGCAGGACCGGCTCGCCCACCGCCAGCTGACGCTGCCGCTGCCGCTCGGCACCGAGGTCGCGGCGGGCGACCTGCAGGGCTTCGTGCACTTCATGGCGCGCGAGTCGGGCGCCTTCCTCGCGCGCGCCGCCACCGACGGCAGCCCGATCCGCGCCGCGCCGCTGCGGCTGCCGGGCGGCTTCCTGGTGCAGACGCAAGCCGGCGGCCTGTACGCGCTCGCCTTGAACTGAGCCTGCGCGTCCCCTCCCATGAAGCCGACCGAAGGACCGGCATGAAGCCGGTGATCGCGCTGGTGGGCCGGCCGAACGTCGGCAAGAGCACGCTGTTCAACCGCCTCACGCGCCGGCGCGACGCCATCGTGGTGGACGTGCCCGGCGTGACGCGCGACCGCCACTACGGCGACGGGCGGCTCGGCGACCGGCCCTACATCGTCATCGACACCGGCGGCCTGGAGCCGGAGACGCCGAAGGACATCTACGTCGAAATGGCGCGCCAGGCCGAGCAGGCGATCGTCGAGGCAGATGCCGTGATCCTGATCGCGGATGCGCGCGCGGGCCTCACGCCCGGCGACCGCCTGATCGCCGAGCGCCTGCGGCGGCTCAAGCAGCGGGTCTGGATCGCGGTGAACAAGGCCGAGGGCCTGGATCCCGAGACCGCGGTGGCGGAGTTCCACGAGCTCGGGCTCGGGCATCCCGCGGCGATCTCCGCCGCGCACGGCAGCGGCGTGGGCGACCTCATCGAATCCGTCCTGGCGCCTTTTCCACTTGAAAATCATCCAGGAGAAAGAGACGAGAAACACCCCCGCGTCGCTTTTGTCGGCCGTCCGAACGTCGGCAAGTCCACGCTGGTCAACGCGCTGGTGGGCGAGGAGCGCGTGATCGCGCACGGCGAGCCCGGCACCACGCGCGACGCGATCGAGGTGCCCTTCGAGCGCGGCGGGCGCAGGTACACGCTGATCGACACCGCCGGCCTGCGCAAGCGCGGCAAGTCGCACGGCGCGCAGGTGGAGAAATTTTCCATCGTCAAGACGCTGCAGGCCGTGGAAGCGGCGAACGTGGCGGTGCTGGTGCTCGACGCGGTGGAGGGCATCTCCGAGCAGGACGCGCACGTCGCCGGCTATATCCTCGAGCGCGGCCGCGCGGTGGTGGTCGCGGTGAACAAGTGGGATGCGGCCGACAAGGGCGCGCGCGACCGCGTCAAGGCCGAGCTGCGCTACAAGGCCGGGTTCCTGTCGTTCGCGCAGACGCTGTTCATCTCGGCCAAGTCGGGCAAGGGCGTCAACGAGGTGCTGCGCGCGGTGGACGCGGCCTACGCCGCGGCCATGGCCAAGCTCTCGACGCCCAAACTCACCCGCGCGCTGATCGCCGCGGTAGAGCGCCAGATGCCGCCGCACCGCCGCGGCTACTCGCGCCCGAAGATGCGCTACGCGCACCAGGGCGGCTCCAATCCGCCGCGCGTCATCATCCACGGCAACTCCCTGCAGCACGTCACCGAGGCCTACAAGCGCTACCTCGAAGGCTGGTTCCGCGACGCCTTCAAGCTGCAGGGCACGCCGCTGCGCATCGAGCTGCGCACCGGGCGCAATCCCTACGAGGGCCGCGGCTCAAAGAAATAGCTGCGCGAGGAAGCGCCCGGGCAACAGCGCACCGATGCCGGCGCCGGCCAGGCCGAGCAGGGTGCCGACCATGTAGGCCTTGTGCGCGCGCACGTTGCCGCGGCGAATGTGCCAGATGGCGAGCGCGAGCGCGACCAGCACCCAGGCCGAGAGCAGGTGGATCACGGACCAGCCGGCGCCCTTGCGTATCTCCATCACCCAGAACGATGATAGCGCGGCCGTCAGCATCGCCAGCACCCAGACCCAGCCGAGCAGCCTGTGCGGGCGAGTGCCCTTGGGGGCGGCGAGCTGGACCGCGCCGATCACCGCCGCGGGCACGACGGCGGCGAGGTGAATCGCGCTGGCGACGGTCAGTTCGACGGCCATGGGCGGTGCTCCTGCTTCGGGACGGCGGCAAGGATGCGAAGCGCGCGCGCAAGGAACGCGCCGCTCAGCGCGCCATATGCGAACCCGACTGCCGCTGCGAAAGCCAGGCTCGCCTTGAGCGCAGGCTGTATTGCGGTTGTAACCGCAACGGCATAGCGCGTGAAGAAGATGGCCATCATCAGCGCGAGTGGCACCCAGCTGCCGGCTACCCGAAACATGACCGTGTCGGCCACGTACGCCACCTGCCTGGGCCAACGCGCGCGGCGATTGGCCAGGACCGCCGCAGCGACGCCTGCCAGCCAGCCCATGTAGGCGAGCGGCGCGGCGCCGAACGCCGACCCGACTGCGAAAAGGGACAAAGGCAGGAAGACGGCAGGCAAAAGAGAGACGCGCAGCCGGCCGAGCTCGCGGGTGCGGCGCTGCATCAGGCCCAGCACGACGAGAACCGCGAACAGGCCGAACACCCAGGGCGGGGTGCGCTCGAGGATCTGCAAGAACATGGCGGCCTAGGCGGACAGGTTGCGGAGGAGGTTGGTCCAGAGCATCACCAGCGCCACGTTGCTCGCGCCGAAGGCGAGCAGGCGGTGGCGCACGCGGTTGTAGGTGAGGTGGATCGCGCTGTGCGCGGTGCGCAAGCCCACGTAGGCCCAGGTAAGCGCGAGCGCCGTGTCGTTGACCCGGTCCGTGACGTAGTAGGTCAGGCAGGCGACATAGAACAGCACCGGCAGCTCTAGCAGATTCATCATGTTGCGGTTGGGCAGTGCCACCTCCGGCGGCACGCGAGCGGACTCGCCGTACTTGAAGTCGTCGTAGGCGACCTGGCCGGCCAGGCCGGCGCGGAAGCGCTGCAGCGGGATCAGCAGCAGCACGGCGAAGGTCAGCGTCGCCAGCGCCACCACCGGGAACAGAATGCTCGTGCGATCCAGCATGGCCGGCCTCAATGTTGACAATGGATACATCAATCTAGTAGTCTAAGTAGGCAATGTCAACATCAAGGTCCCGCAAGCGCAGCTATCACCATGGCGACCTGCCGGCCGCGCTGCTGCAGGCCGCCGGGAAAATACTTGAAAAAGAAGGGGTTGAGGCGCTGGCGCTACGCACGCTGGCGCGCCGTACCGGGGTGTCGCATGGCGCGCCCTACCGGCACTTTCGCGACCGCGAGAGCCTGCTGGCGGCGCTCGCCGCCGAAGGCTTCGCGATGCTCGGCCGCGCGCAGCGCGAGGCCGCCGCAGCGGGCGGCCTGCGCGCGATGGGCGAGGCCTACGTGCGCTTCGCGCTGGCGCACCCGCAGCGCTTCCGGCTGATGTTCGGCGGGCAGCTGAGGATCGCGCGGCACGCCGCGCTGCGCGAGGTTGCGCTCAAGACCTTCGAGGGGCTTTCGGGGGCGCTCGCGGCGCGCGTGGGCGACGCGCCGGGCGCCCGCGACGCTTCGATCGCCGCCTGGGCGCTGGTGCATGGGCTGGCACAGCTGCTGCTCGGGGAGCGCATCGCGCCGGCGGCGCGCCAGGGGCGCAGCCAGGAACAGTTCATCCACGACGTGCTCGGCACGACGCGCTTCGCGGCGGGGACCGCGCCCCCCGCCGCCGCGGGCGCG
>JBASCW010000181.1:0-14332 GCA_049651845.1 Burkholderiales bacterium
CGGAGTGCAGAATCGATCGCGCTAACCACTCGCCCGATCAAACCTCGCTCTCAAAACCTGATGTTGCAGCGGCGCTACATGCCGCCTCGATCGGAGAAAAGACCGCGAACTGTGGAAGTTGGGCTAGGGGGCGGCGCTCTACGCGTAGCGCGGATAGCGCGGGTCGTACATCTGCGCGCGCACGTCGGCGAGCACGTTCTTCGGCCTGCGCTTGGACGTGAGGCCGCGCGCGTAGGCCACTTCCGCGACCGCCGCGGCGATGCGTGCCGAGACGGTGCGCACCTCGGCGAGCGGCGGATACAGGCTGCCCTGGTCGAGGTCCGCCTGCGTGGTCTGGTCGGCGAGCGACCGGGCGGCCGCGAGGAACATCTCGTCGGTCACGCGGCGCGCCTTGCTCGCGATCACGCCCAGGCCGACGCCCGGGAAGATGTACGAGTTGTTGCCCTGGCGCGGCACGAAGACGCGGCCGTCGAGGGTCACCGGGTCGAACGGGCTGCCGCAGGCGAACAGGGCGCGGCCCTGCGACCAGCGGTAGGCCTGCTCGGCGGTGCACTCCGACTTCGAGGTCGGGTTCGACAGCGCGAACACGATCGGCCGCGGGTTGGCGAGCGTCATCGCCTCCACCACCGCCTGCGTGAAGGTGCCGCCTACGGCGGCCACACCGACGATCGCGGTGGGCTTGAGCGCATCCACCGCGCCGACGAAATCGGAGACGCGCGGCCCCTCGTGCGCGTAGTGGCGCTTGTGCTCAACGAGGCCGGTCCGGCTCGCGACCACCAGGCCCTTCGAGTCGAACAGCCAGCAGCGCCGGCGCGCATCCTCGGCGGCGATGCCCTCCTGCCCGAGCGCCGAGACCACGAGGTCGCAGATGCCCGTCGCCGCTTCGCCCGCGCCCAGGCACAGGATGCGCTGGTCCTTGAGCGCCGAGCCGGTCTTGCGCAGCGCCGAGTACAGCCCCGCGAGCACCACCGCCGCGGTGCCCTGGATGTCGTCGTTGAAAGTGCAGACGCGGTCGCGGTAGCGCTGCAGCAGCCGGAAGGCGTTGGTGTTGGCGAAATCCTCGAACTGGATCAGCGCCCCGGGGAACACTTTCTGCACCGCGAACACGAACTCGTCGAGCAGCTCGTCGTAGGCGCGGCCGCGCAGCCGCTTCTGCTTCAGGCCGATGTAGAACGGATCCTTGCGCAGCGTCTCGTTGTCGGTGCCGACGTCGAGCACCACCGGCAGGCAGCGGCGCGGGTCGACGCCCGCGCAGCCGGCGTACAGCGAGAGCTTGCCGACCGGGATGCCCATGCCGTTGGCGCCCAGGTCGCCCAGGCCCAGGATGCGCTCGCCGTCGGTGACCACGATGATGGCGACGTCGCGCTCGGGCCAGTTGCGCAGCACCTTGGCGATCTGGCCGCGGTCGTTGGCGCCGATGAACATGCCGCGCGGCCGCTGGTAGATGTAGCCGAAGCGCTGGCAGGCGAGGCCCACGGTCGGCGTGTAGATGAGCGGCATGATCTCGTCCGGGTTATCGGCGATCACGCGGAAGAACAGCGCCTCGTTGCGGTCGTGCAGCGCATTCAGGTCGATGAACTTCTCGAGCGCGTCTGGCAGCGCACGCAGGTGCGCAAGGAAGCGCTCGGCCTGCTCTTCCTGGCTGTGCACGCGCGGCGGCAGCAGGCCGCGCAGGCCGAGCCGCGTGCGCTCCTTCTCGGTGAACGCGGTGCCCTTGTTGAGGAGCGGGTTGCGCAGCACGTGGATGCCGCGCGCCGCCAGCGGCGTGCTCTTGGTCATATTTCCTCCGCAACCATCCTGATCGCCCCGCAGGGGCACTCGGCGACGCACAGCCCGCAGCCCTTGCAGTAGTCGTAGTTGAACTGGAAGCGCTTGCCGGGGCCCAGCTTGATCACCGCGTTGTCCGGGCACACGCCGTAGCAGTTGTCGCACTCGAAGCAGTTGCCGCAGGACAGGCACCTGCGCGCCTCGTAGAGCGCGTTGGACTCGTCCAAGCCGTTCACCACCTCGTCGAAGGTGGACTGGCGGCGCACCAGATCGAGCACCGGCCGCACGCTCTTGGGCGCGTCCGAGTAGTACCAGGGATTCAGCTTGTCGAAGGTCGCCGGCTCATGGTCCTTTTCTTTCGTGTAAACCCTGTTTCTCAGCCATGCATCGATATGCCGGGCCGCCTTCTTGCCGTGGCCGACGGCGACCGTCACCGTGCGCTCGGCGGGCACCATGTCGCCGCCGGCGAAGATGCCCGCGTGCCCGGTCATCATGTTCGCGCCGACCTGCACCATGCCGTCCTTGACCTCGAGTCCCGGCACGCCCTCCAGCAGCGACAGGTCCACGTCCTGCCCGAGCGCGAGCACCACCGCGTCGGCGGCCAGCGTTTCGAGCTCGCCCGTGGGCTGCGGGAAGCCGCTCGCGTCGAGCGCCATCTTCTCCACCGTGATCGAACCTTCGGAGGCCTGCTTGATCGTCGACAGCCACTTGATCAGCACGCCTTCCTGCAGCGCCTCCTCCACCTCGAAGTCGTGCGCCGGCATCTTCTCGCGCGTGCGGCGGTAGACGATCACCGCTTCGTCGGCGCCCAGGCGCTTGGCGGTGCGCGCGACGTCGATCGCGGTGTTGCCGCCGCCGTAGACCACCACGCGGCGGCCGAGCAGCGGCGCCTGCTCGCCTTCCATCGAGCGCAGCACCGAGAGCGCGTCGAGGACCCTGGCCGCACTGCCGGCCGGGATGTAGGCGCGCTTGGCGATATGCGCGCCGACCGCGAGGAACGCCGCGTCGAAGCGACCGAGTTGCATCGCCTCCTTGATGGAATTTATTTTTGCTTTCAACTTCAAGACCACACCCAGATCGAGAATGCGCTTCACTTCGGCGTCGAGCACGCCCCGGGGGAGGCGGTACTTCGGGATGCCGAAGCGCATCATGCCGCCCGCGAGCGGGCCGGCCTCGTGGATCTCCACGGCGTGCCCCAATCGCGCCAGGTGATAGGCGGCCGAGAGCCCGGAGGGGCCGGCGCCTACGACGAGAATTCTCTTTCCAGTGGAAGAATCGGGAAGCGCGAACCGCCACCCCCTGCGGATCGCCTCGTCGCCGAGAAAGCGCTCGACCGAGTTGATGCCGACGGCGCTGTCGAGATTCGCGCGGTTGCAGGAGCCCTCGCAGGGGTGGTAGCAGACGCGGCCCATCACCGCGGGCAGCGGGTTGTCCTCGGTGAGCAGTCGCCAGGCTGCCTCGTAGTCGCCCGATTCGGCGTGGAACAACCAGCCCTGGATGTTCTCGCCCGCGGGGCAGGCGCCGTTGCAGGGCGGCAGGCGGTCCACGTACTCCGGGCGCAGCGTGCGCCAGGTGCCGGTGTGGTTGGCGAGGCTCGAGCCCGGGTCGAGCGTGATGGCGAACGGCTTACGCATGGCTCATGCGTCCACGAGCCCGTAGCGGCGGATATTGCGCTCTGCGATCGCCTGGATGCGCGCGATGACGTCTGCTTTCAGTTCCGGAGAGAAAAGATGTCCGAAGCGGCGCTGAGGCTTCAGGTACTCGCTTACCGGCAGCTTGCGGCGGATCTTAGAGACCGCGGTGACTTCGCCGTCCACCGCCTCGAACACCGGGAACAGCCCCGTCTCCTTGGCGAGCCGCGCGATCCGGATGGTCTGGTCCGATGCGTGCCCCCAGCCGAGCGGGCAGGGCACGAAGATGTGGATGTAGCGCGCGCCGCGGAACTCCATCGCGCGGCGCACCTTCGCCTCGAGGTCGCGCAGCTCCGCGACGGTCGCGGTGGCGACGTACGGGATGCCGTGCGCGATCGCGATCCGGGGCAGATCCTTGCCCTGGCCGAACACGTTGCCGGGCTCCGCGCCCACCGCCATCGTGGTCGCCGTGCGCGCGGCGGGCGGCGTCGCCGACGAGCGCTGCACGCCGGTGTTCATGTAGGCCTCGTTGTCGTAGCAGATGTAAAGCACGTCGTCGTTGCGCTCGAACATCCCCGACAGGCAGCCGAAGCCGATGTCGGTGGTGCCGCCGTCGCCGCCCTGCGCGACAACGCGCACATGCTTTTTGTTTTTTACTCTTAAAGCAGCTGTTATCCCTGTCGCAACGGCTGCGGTGTTGCCGAACAGCGAATGGATCCAGGGGATCTGCCACGAGGTCTCGGGGTAGGGCGTGGAGAATACTTCCAGGCAGCCGGTGGCGTTGGCGGCGATGAGCTGGCGCTGCGTCGCCTCCATCGCCGCGTCGATCGCGTAGCGCGCGCCGAGCGCCTCGCCGCAGCCCTGGCAGGCGCGGTGCCCGGAATTGAGCGAGTTGGTGCGGCGCAGGTTGGCCTGCACCGAGCGCTCCTCGGGCGCGAGCAGGCGGTTGCCCACCGTGAAGGTGCCCGTCTGGTAGAACTTGACCGGCTGGAAAGACATGGCCTGGCTTCAGCCCGGGCGCGCGGCGACCACGCCGAGGTCGCGCAGGATGTTCTCGGCGATCGGCCCCGAGCGGCGCTGCTCGCGCTCGCGCGCGAGCGCGCGCTCCACGAGCGCCCGGTCGAGGTCGAGGAAGCTGAGGGGCTCGAGGCGCCCGTTGCGCGCGTCGCCGAGCATGCGCGCGAGCGAGGCGCGCGTAATAGAGCGGCCGCCGAGGCCGGCGATGACCGCATGCACGGCGTCGGGGCTTCCGGCGAACGAGGTGCCCACGTTCGAGGAGACGATGCCTCCCAGCCCCACCGCGAGGCTCTTCTCGAGCACCACCACGCGCTTCGCGCCCTGCAAGGCGGCGCGCACCGCGGCCAGGGGCCAGGGGCGGAAGCAGGTGATGCCGAGCACGCCGATCTTCGCGCCATCGCGCCTGAGCTCGTCCACGGTGTCCTTGATCGTGCCGAGCACCGAGCCCAGCGCCACCACGATCGTGTCCGCGTCCTCGGTGCGGTAGCGGTGCAGCAGGCCGCCGCTGTCGCGCCCGAAGGCGGCGCTGAACTCGTCTGCCCAGCCCGGGATCAGCTCGAGGGCCTTCATCTGCTTGGCATGCGCGAGGTAGCGCACCTCGGTGAAGGCTTCCGGCCCGACCATGGCGCCGATGGAGACCGGCTCCGAAGGATCCAGGATTTGTCTAGGAGAAAAAGAAGGGAGATAGGCGTCGACCTGCTGCTGCGAGGGCACGTCCACGCGCTCGTAGGCGTGCGTGAGGATGAAGCCGTCCATGCACACCATCACCGGCAGCGACAGCTCCTCGCCCAGGCGGAACGCCTGGATGTGCAGGTCGAGCGCTTCCTGGTTGTTCTCGGCGAACAGCTGGATCCAGCCGCAGTCGCGCTGGCTCATGGCGTCGGTGTGGTCGTTCCAGATGTTGATCGGCGCGCCGATCGCGCGGTTGGCCACCGTCATCACGATCGGCAGGCCGAGGCCCGAGGCGTTGAACACCGCCTCGGCCATGTACAGCAGGCCCTGGCTCGCGGTCGCGGTATAGGCGCGCGCGCCGGCGGCCGAGGCGCCGATCGCCACCGACATCGCGGCGAACTCCGACTCGACGTTGATGAACTCGCACTTCTGCAGCGCACCCGACTTCACCAGCCCGCCCAGGCCCTCGACGATGTGCGTCTGCGGCGAGATCGGGTAGGCGCAGATCACCTCGGGCCGGCACAGCGCCACGGCTTCGGCGACCGCGTGCGAGCCCTCGATCTGCTTAAGCATGCGCGTCCTCGGCCATCTCGCGCCGCACGTAGTCGTGGGCGGCCGCCGCGGCGGCGACGTTGCCTTCGGCGACGGCGCCCGAGAACTTCTCGCGGATCGCCGCCGCGACCGCGTCGATCGAAATCAGCCCGGCGATCGCGGCGAAGCCGCCCAGCAGCGCCGCGTTCGGCAGCGGCCGGCCGACGTGCTTGAGCGCGAGTTCCGTGGCCGGAACCGCGAGAAACCTGAATTTCTGGGCCATTTCCTTCAAGCCCAGATCATGAAGATCGCGCGTGGTGTTGATCAGGACGCAGCCCGTGCCCGCAAGGCCCGCGAACAGGTCCACCTGGTGCAGCAGCGTGGGGTCCTGAATGATGAGCGCGTCGGGCTCGAGCACCGGCTCGCGCAGGCGGATTTCGCGGTCGTCCATGCGGCAGAACGCGACTACCGGAGCGCCGGTGCGCTCGGAGCCGAAGCTCGGGAACGCCTGCGCGTGGCGGCCTTCGCGGAACGCGGCGATCGAGAGCATCTCGGCCGCCGTTACCACGCCCTGGCCGCCGCGGCCGTGAATGCGCACCTGGAACAATTGCCTCAACGCCTCCTTGATGGCATTTAAGCGCGGCAACCACTGCGCACTTTGATCAACGTCAATGGAAGACGCGCCGTGCTGCGGCGCGCAAAAGGTCAGGCGGCGATTTGCGCGAGGCGCGCGCGATCGACGATGGTGATTTCGCGGCGCGAGACGGCGATCACGCCGCGGCTCGCGAGCTCTCGCAGCAGGCGCGACATCGTCTCCTTGGTCACGCCCAGGCGCGCGGCGACGACGGTTTTGCTCACGGGCAGGTTCACGATCCAGCCGCCGTTGCCGGCGTGCGGCTCGGCGAGCGAATCGAGGTAGGCGGCCAGGCGCTGCACGCCGTTCTGCTGCACGCTCGACTGCAGTTCGCCCAGCATGTTGAGGAAGCTCTCGCCGAGCACGCAGGCGACGTTCTGCGCGAACTCGAGGTCCTGCGCCATCAGCAAGCGTATCGGCTGCGGCGGGATCACCGCGACCATGCTCTCGGCGAGCGCGATCAGGTCGACCGGGCAGGGCCGGTCGAGCAGCACGGTCGCCTCACCGAAGGTGTCGTTGGGTCCGAGGAAACGCAGCACCTTCTCGTCGCCGCCGCTGCGCCGGAGCGCGAGCTTCGCCGAGCCGTAAGCGACCGCGATCACGCCAGGCAACACCTCGCCCATGCGGTAGAGCACCGTGCCGCGCCGTACGCGCTGCGTGCTCGACTGCGTGGCCACGCGCGCCACGTGGCGCGGCTGCACGCCCCGGAAAAGCTGCAGGTTGCCGAGCACGTTCTCGATGAAACGGGTGTCCTGCCTGCGCGCGCTTGCGGGGTTCGCACTCATGAGGAGCACTTGCTGCACGCAAGCATCCTGCCGGATTGACGCGATGCACAAGTTGACGTGGATCAACCATGTTGCTTGCGCACCACGCTTATCTGCGGCATTTGATGTGAATCAAGCTTCAAACCAAATGTTCGTTGAGTAATACCGCACGTTCGCGAACACTGCGCCACAGTTGTCAATAGCCTGAGGTTGTAGCCCCTTACAGGGAGGGTGGCATGCACGGTAGGCAAATCCTCAAGAGCGCGGGTTTTGCGGCGCTTGCTGCTGTTCTCTCCCTCCTTGCACTTCCTGCCTCGGCGCAGGCGCCCGGTCCCGACGCTTGCGCGGGGTGCCACGCCGAAGCGGTCGCGAGCTACGAGAATTCAATCCACGGCAAGAAGGGCCATGCCAAGGCGCCGGCCGCAGGCACTGGCTGCGCCAGCTGCCATGCGAACAGTGCCGAGCACGTCAGGGCAGGCGGCGGCAAGGGTGCAGGCGGTATCGTCAACCTCAGCCCGCGCAACAAGAAACTATCGGCAGCGCAGAAGGACGCGGTCTGCATGAGCTGCCATAGCGACAACCGTCATCTCACGTTCTGGGATTCGGGGCGTCATCGCAAGAACGACGTTTCCTGCAGCAGCTGCCACGATGCGCACGGCGGTAGTGCTTCGCTGCTTCGTGCGGACAACCCGGCGATCCGCGGCTTTGTAAATACCTCGCAGGTGCCGCAACAGGAAGTCTGCTACCAGTGCCACCGCGACATCCGCGCGTTGGTGATGCGGCCCTCACACCATCCGATTCCCGAGGGCAAGGTGAAGTGCAGCAGCTGCCACAACCCGCACGGCGCGCTGAGCGACAAGATGGTGAACAACGAGAGCGTGCGCGACCTGTGCATCAGCTGCCACGCCGACAAGCGCGGTCCGTACCTCTACGACCATCCGCCGGTCGAGGAGAATTGCCTGGCATGCCACAACCCGCACGGCAGCCGTTCGGCGAAGCTGCTCAACGAGAAGGTGCCGAACCTGTGCCAGGACTGCCATGACGCCGCCAAGCACCCGGGCACGCTGTACGACATGAGCGAGTCGTTCAAGGGCTCCGCGCCGAGCCAGTTCTTCTTCGCGCGCTCTTGCCTGAACTGCCACAACGAGATCCACGGCAGCAATTCACCGGGCTCGCGCGGCCGGCGCTTCATTCGCTAGCGGAGGCAGGCATGAAATTCACAAAACAATACCTCCTAGTCGCCAGCCTTTTTGTTGCACCCACGGCCCTCGCGCAGATGGCCGTGACCGGCTCCGTGACTCCCGGCTACCTGTCGACGGATTTCAACGGCACGAATCGGTTCCGCTTTGACGAGTACCGGGACATGCGCTCGGGCGGCACGCTCGGCGCCGAGATCAAGGGCGAGGGCCCCAGGTACTACCTCAACTTCTTCGGCGAGAACATCGGCCGCGACGACCAGTTCCTGGAGCTCAAGGGCGGGCAATACGGGCTGTTCAAGTACTCGCTGACCAACAACAACATCATCCGCAACCTCACCAGCAATGCGGCGACGCCGTTTGGCGGGGTGAACAGCAACAACCTGACTTTCAACGTTACACCCGGGCTTTCGAATTCGAATCCCGTCACCAACCCGATCCTCAATACCGCAAACTGGGGCCGTTTCGACTATTCGGTGAAGCACGAGAACTACGGCGGCACGTTCGAGTGGCAATCGATCAGCTCCTCGCCATTCTACTTCCGCGCGACGGGGAACCAGAAGGAAACCAAGGGCGTCAAGCCGTTCGGCCAGGCCGTCTCGAGCCCGGGCGGCCAGGCCGTCGAGTTGCCGCAGGTCGTCGACTACACGACCACCGATGCGTCGGCCGAACTGGGCTACTCGACCAAGCTTTCCCAGTACGCGCTCAACGTTTCCTGGAGCAAGTTCAAGGACAACAACGACTTCTTCACCTGGCGCAACCCGCTTCTGACGGCGGGCACGACCACCGAGAGAACCACCATCGCGGCCGACAACAGCCTCTGGAAGGTGGGTCTGAACGCGATGTGGAAGCAACTGCCGATGAGCTCGACGCTCGCCTTGCGCGGCTCCTACTCGGAGACCAGCAACGGCCTGCCGATCGCCGCGACCGGCCTCGCCGTGGCGACTACGACCGGACAGGTCGTCAACATGAACGCGAACAACGCCAACTTCGACGGCAAGATCGCCAACACCACGCTCGCGGCGTCCCTGACGTCCGTGCTGGCGAAGGGGCTCGACTCGCGTGTCTACCTCAACTATTACGATCGCAAGAACAAGTCGACCGAGATCGTGATGACGCCACGTAATGCCGTAACCGCCGTGTCAACGCAGAGCTGCGACCTGAATCCGACCACCGGCGCTGCGCTGACCACGTGTACGAACGAGCGGTTCCACATGACGAAGGACAATTTCGGCTTGGATCTGCAGTATCGCGCCAACTCGGACAACAAGTTCTCGGGCGGCTGGGACTACACGAAGATCGAGCGCGAGCGCCGCGACTTCGAGAAGACCAGGGACAACAAGTTCTATGTCGAATGGAAGAACAATTCGCTGGAAACCGTGACCGGGAAGATCAAGCTGCAATACATGGACCGCGACGCCGACTTTCTGCTCGGCGGCCTGAATGGCACGCTCAGCGCCACGAACTTCTACAACAAGGAGTTCAAGCGTTTCGACCTCGCGGGCAACAAGCAGACCTTGGCACGCTTCGGGCTGGATTCGACGCCGATTCCGTTCCTCGACTTGGGTGCCGAGCTGATCTTCAAGAACAACGACTACAAGGACATCAATCTCGGCCGCAAGAACGACGAGCGGAAAGAGTTCTATTTCACGGCCGGCTACGGCGACGCGAGGGTCTTTCGCGTTAGTGTGTTCGCGGACTACGAGCAGACCGAGTATGTGTCCGAGCACTTCGTCGGCACGCCGCCCGCGACCTACCCGGCGGGGCAGAGCACGGCCGCCTATCAATGGAGTGCCAGAGTCAAGGACAAGAACTACGTTTTTGGCGTCGCTGCCGACTGGCCCTACAGCGAGCGTCTCAGGTTCAAGGGCTCGTATATCTGGCAGCAGACCAACGGCAGCGTGGACCAGACCGCGTTCCCCGGCGTGGTGTTCACCAACATTACCGCCTATGACACGTTCCGCCGCAATACGCTCGATCTGCGCGGCATCTGGACGGTCCAGAAGAATCTGGATCTGAACTTCGGCTATGCGTACGAGAATTACAAGTACACGGACGCGCAGATGGACAACTACTCGCTGACGCCGACCAACTTCGCCGGTACCAGCAACTTGGCGGTCCTGAGCGGCGCATACGCGAACCCGACTTACAGGGCCAACATCTTCTACGCGTCGCTGAAGTACATGTTCAAATAGCAGTGGGCCTGTCAACCGCTTGCGGTATGTACGCGTTGAATGAACATCGTTCCCATCGCCAATTGGAGGGGTCAATGAGAGCCGTTCTTATCGCGTTTGCCGTCGCGGGTGCCTCGCTTGGCAGTCTGGTGCAGGCTCAGGTGCCGGCGAAATGCGCGGGTTGCCACGACATGGACAAGAAGAAGGTCGGACCGGCGTTCAAGGATGCTGCCGCCAAGAACAAGGGCAACAAGGACGCGGCGAGTGCGATCGTCGCCAAGATGAAGGAAGGCAAGGGTCACCCCAAAGTGGCGGGCAGCGACGACGAGCTGAAGGCCGCCGTCGGCACGGCGCTGTCCGCGAAATAGCTTCCCAAGACGAGACGAGGTTGAAATGAGAACGCTGTTGATTGCAATCGCCGCCACTGGCGCCCTTGTGGGCGGCGTGGTGCAGGCGCAGGACGCGACGAAGAAATGCATGGGCTGCCACGACGTCGAGAAGAAGAAGGCCGGGCCGTCATTCAAGGACGCCGCCGCCAAGAACAAGGGCAACAAGGACGCGGTCGCGTCGATCACCGCGAAGATCAAGGACGGCAAGGGCCATCCCAAGGTCGCCGGCTCGGACGACGAGCTGAAGGCCGCCGTCGAGGCGGCGCTGAAATAGCGGCTGCGTCGGGGACGCGACAGGGTCGGCAGCGCCGGCCCTTTTTTTTGGGCGGTGCCGAGCTGTTGACGCCGGTCAACCGCCGGACCGGCGGATAGTTATACTTCTTGCAGAAGCCGACCTTTCACGCTCAATAGACCGAGGAATTGCACCGATGACCGCTATGCCGCTGCCCAAGCTGGTACCGATTTTCCTGGCGATTGCCGTCCTGTCCGCGCCGCTGGCCGTGCGCGCCCAGGCCACCGAGCGCAGCGGCAAGGAAGTCGTTGAGGCCGTCTGCGCCGCCTGCCATGCGAGCGGCGCGAAGGGGGCGCCGAAGGTCGGCGACCGCGCGGCCTGGGTTCCTCGGCTGAAGCAGGGCATGGACGCGCTGGCGCTCAAAGCGATCCGCGGGCACGACGGCATGCCGGCGCGCGGCGGCGCGGCGGCGCTGACCGACGGCGAGATCAAGGCGGCGATCAACTACATGTTCAATCCCGCAAGCGCGGAGGCGAAGGCCGGCGCGACGCCTGCACCGGCGCCCACGCAGGATCCGGCGCACAAGCTCATCGCGGGAGTGGATGTCTACCTGGGCGTGCTGCCGGCGGAAATGATGCGCACGCGCCATGCCGGCGCCGAAGGCAAGATGAAGCAGAAGGTTCCAAGCGGCAAGGACTACTACTACGTGAGCGTGGTGCTGCGCGACCACGGCAGCAAGGTCGAGATCAAGGACGCGAAAGTCGAAGCGCGGGTCGCCAACCTCATGACGGGCGAGACCCGGAAGCTCGAGGCTGCCACCGTCAACAATGCCTTGAGCTACAGCAATTACTTCAAGATGGCGGGCAAGGACCCCTACACGGTCACGCTGAAGATCCGCAAGCCGGGCGCGGCCACGCCGATCGAGGCCAAGTTCGACGTCAAGCATTAGAGCACTTTTTATTTAATTATATACAAAGCGTAGTATAGATGCCTGGCCTGACTCCAGGAGGCATCTGTATGCAGGCGTATTCGCAGGATTTGCGCGATCGAGTGCTCCGCGCGGTGGAGCGCGGTGAGAGTCCGACCGAAATTGCCCGGCGATTCGAAGTGAGCCGGGTGTGGGTCTACCAAGTTGCGGATCGGTTCAAAGCCACCGGCCAGCGCCGCAGCTTGCAGATCGGGGGGTATCGGCGCTCCCGAGTGGCGGACAAGGAAGCGACGCTACGGGAGTGGCTCAAAGTCGAGCCCGATCTGACGCTGGCCGAGCTGTGCGAGCGCCTGGGTAAGCAGGGCATCGAGATCAAGGTCCCGGCGCTCTGGCATCAGCTCAACAAATGGAATCTCAGTTTTAAAAAAAACGCTGCACGCCAGCGAGCCAGAGCGCGCCGACGTGCAGCAGGCGCGCCGTGACTGGCAAGCCCGGCCGCCTGATCTCGATCCGACAAGGCTGGTGTTTCTGGATGAAACCTGGGCCAGCACCAACATGGCGCGGCGCTACGGGCGCGCGCCTCGGGACCAGCGCTGCGTAGCGGCGGTGCCGCACGGTCATTGGAAAACCACGACCTTCATCGCCGCCCTGCGTCACGACAGCATGACCGCGCCCATGGTGATCGACGGGCCTATCCGCGGCGCAGTGTTTCTCGCCTATGTACAGCAATTGCTCTGCCCCACGCTGCGCCCGGGTGACATTGTCATCGCCGACAATCTCGGCAGTCACAAAGTCGCCGGCGTCAAAGAGGCCATCGAAGTCACCGGCGCAACGATCCGCTACCTGCCGCCTTACTCTCCCGACCTCAATCCCATCGAAAAGCTCTTCGCCAAACTCAAGGCCTTATTGCGTAAGGCGGCCAAGCGCACGATCACCGCGCTGTGGGAACAGATCGGCATCTTGCTCGACACCTTCTCACCGGACGAACGCAAAAACTACTTCGCGTCGGCAGGATACGTAAACAAATGAATCAAAAGTGCTCTAGGGGGTCGTTGCGCGGGACGCTCGCCACGGCAGCTCGGTTCGATCCGCGCCGGCGACGAGCTGCAGCGTGCCCTCGATCGAGTCCCCGGTTACGCGGCCGGTCAGCTGGTGCCGGACGATGCCGCCATCGAGGGCCGCATCGAAGCTCAGCGTGACGGATTCGCCACGAAGACGGCCGTCCGCTATCTTCGCCTGGCGATGGCCGATGCGCACGGTGCCCGACAGCGTCTGAAAGCTCTGCTGGAGTGAAAGCTCGTAGTCGCGCACGATGCCGCCAAAAGCCGCGCGCCAGCGCCAGGCGCCGGCGGCAGCGGCCGGAACGATCCAGTAGTGCAGGTAGGTCTGCCGGGGGGCATCGGGGCGGACACGGTCGGGAACCTTGAGCATCTCGAAATGATCCGGCGGCCAGTCGCCCATGGATGCGGCGTGCGACACGATCCGCGTACCGGGTTTGAGCCGCAGCAGGTCGTCGCGCAGTTTCATGGTGGCGCGCTTCAGCAGGTAGATGGTGACGACGGTCGCCCGCGACAGATCGGCAGCGAACAGATCGGCCTGGAGAAAGCGCACGCGGTCCTCGACTCCGGCGGCGCGCGCGTTGCGCTGCGCCAGCGCGATGAGTTGCGGGTCGATCTCGATGCCCAGCCCGCGCGCGCCATGCTTGCTCGCGGCGGCGATGACGATCCGGCCGTCTCCCGAGCCGAGATCGATCACGTAGTCGCCGGGGCCCACCTCGGCGATCTCCAGCATGCGCTCGACGACCGAGCTCGCGGTCGGCACGTAAGGCGCGGCGATCTCGACGCCCTGGGCCGCTGCGCCTGCCGTGAGAACCAGGCCGAGCGCGCTCGCGCAAGCGCGCGCTCGAACCGCGCGCCACGTGCGCGAGCACGCCGTGTGCGCGCTTCCGGCGCTCATCAGCCGGCGGCGATACCACGGAACATCCCGATCGGCACCGGCACCAGCAGTAGCAGGCCGAAGGCGATCAGCGCGAAGCCGAGGAGCTTCGACCACGGCGTCCACGGCGACCGCAGCACCCGTGTGCGAGGGGCCGGCTGGGCTGCGCTGCGCGAGCGGGCCTACGCCAATCTCTATCGCAACTCGCAGCAACAGGCACTCGAGTTGCCTCGCTGGCCGCATCGCTACTATTAGCATCGACCTCATGCCAGCCTCAAAGGCAATCCGCCCATCGGCCGCATCAGTTTCTCCGATGCCAACGTGCTGCGACTCTACAGCTAATGACAACTGCGTAAATAATGTCCTATACTGTGCGCCGGAGGTGCTCCATGAGACCCACCGGAAGCCCAGAAGAACTCGAACATCGCCGGATGCGGGCGCTGGCCTTGCTCAAAGAAGGAT
>JBASCW010000182.1:0-14353 GCA_049651845.1 Burkholderiales bacterium
CGGCCGGTCGCCGCCCGGCGCGGGCGCGCTGGTGGCGTCGCGCAGGGCGCGCGCGAAATCGAAATCCTGCGCCTGGTAGCGCGGCGTCTCGGCGTTGACGACGTTCGAGGCGAGCAGCTGCTGGCGCGTCGAGCGCAGGCGCAGCGCCTCGCTGCCGAAGCGCAGGTGCTCACTGAGTTTTTCGATCATCGCGGCCTCGCCGGAACGTTGGATTGCACTTCCCGTCCCGGCGATTATGCGAGGCGGGACGCCGGACGATGTCCCGAAAAGATGCGGCTTTCGGCGCCTTTTCCGTTCCTTTCGACCGCGCCCGCGCGCTTACGCTGTGCGCCACACTCATTCAAGGTGCGCCGCGATGTCACTGCCGTTCCGATCGTCGATGCTGCTCCGGCTGCGTGCGTTCCTGCCGGCCCTGCTGCTCTGCGCGCCGCACGCGCTCGCCGCCGCGCCCGCGGAGGCGCCTGCCGCCCAGGCGGTCCGCATGTTCCTCGAGCGCGAGACCACCGGACTGCCGGGCCGGGTCGCGATCGAACTCGGCACGCTCGACCCGCAGGCGCGGCCGGCGCCCTGCGCCCGCGTCGAACCCTTCCTGCCCGCGGGGGCGCGCCTCTGGGGCCGCAGCTCGCTCGGGCTGCGCTGCAGCGGCGGCGCGCCGTGGAGCGCGTTCATGCCGGTGACGGTGCGCGTGTTCGCGCCGGCGCTGGTCGCCAGCCGCAGCCTGCCGGCGGGCCACGCGCTCACCGAGCAGGACTATCGGACCGAGGAAATCGACCTCACCGAGCAGCCGGCGGGCCTCCTGCAAGCGCCCGGATTTGCCGTCAACAAGGTGCTGGCGCGTCCGCTCGCCGCCGGCCAGCCGCTGCGCCGCGAACATTTCCGGTCGCGCACGCTGGTCGCTCCGGGCGACCCGGTGCGCCTGGTCTACGAGGGCACGGGATTCAGCGTCAGCACCGACGGCAAGGCGCTCGGCTCGGCGACCGAAGGCGAAGCGGTGCGCGTCCAGACCGAGTCCGGACGCGTAGTCACCGGCATCGCGCGCGGCCCGCGGCGGGTGGAATTGCGTCCATGAATTGCAAGTGGCTGAATGATAAAGCGTTTAATTTGCATGCGCACCCTCAAGTTCCCGGACCGGCAACCGATACACATGTAGACGCAATCTGCCGCAGGAGAACACATTGAAAATCACGAACGGCATCGATTCCACGGGCAGTTTCGAGCGGCCTAGCGCCGATCAGACGGGCGCTGCGCGCCCCAGGTCCGCAACCGCGCCGAGCGCCGGCATGCCGGCGTCCGACACCATCCGGATCAGCGATCTGTCGAACCAGCTCGCGGGACTCGAGAGCCGCTATGCCGCGGACGGAGCCTTCGACGCCGCGCGCGTCGAGTCGATCAAGACCGCGATACGCGAGGGCCGCTTTACGGTGAATCCCGAAGCGGTTGCCGACAAGCTCCTCGAAAGCGTGCGCGAACTTCTGCGCAAGCCGTCTTGATCACGCTGCCCAGCCGAACGGTCAAGGTCGAGGCGCCGCTCCGGCGCGAGCGCGACGCGCTCCTCGATCGCATCGGCGCCGCGCTCGACGCCGAGCGCGCCGCGCTGCTGGCGGGCGACGAGGAGCGCCTGTCGCTGGCCGAACGCGAGAAGGCCACGCTGCTCGAGGCCCTGTCCCGGGCCGATGAAGCCGCGCCGCGCCGCCCCGGCCGGTCCGAGCAGGCGCGCCTGCGCGAACTCGCCGACAGGAACCGCCTCAACGGACTGCTGATCTCAGAGCGCTTGGGAGAGGTCCAGCGCCGGCGGCAGTTCTTCGAGCACATGGCCGGCCGCGACAGCATCTACGGTGCCGACGGCGTGACGCGGCCCGCCGCGCCGTCGAACCTTTCCTCACGGATCTAGCGGGCGCAGGTCGGCCAACGGTTTCCGCCCGGCCGGCCGTTAGACAGAACGCAAGGGCAAACACGACGAAAGGCGTGGGCGCAAAGCTACCGGGCGAACGGGCGGTTTCCGCCCCACGATCGGATGGCCCGCGCCCAGGGCGAGAACATCCCCCAGCCCGCCCGCTGGGTGCTGGGCGTGCTCGGCACCGCGCGCCAGGCGCGGGGCAGGAAACGGCCCCCCCCGGGAAGATGGGCTCGGCGCTGGCGCGCCTGCGCGAGGAGGAGAAGGCGCTGCTGCCGCCCGGCGATTTTCTGCCGGGGTTCGAGCACTTCCGCATGATGCCGGCGCTCGATTCGTCGCCGGCGAGCTCAAGCCGGCGGGAGTCGCGGCGGCGGCACTGGTCTTCGAGATCGACGAATCGGACATACTCGCGCAGCCGGCGGCGGCGGAAAGCTTCGCCTCGGCGACAAAGGCGGTCGGCTGCGGGCGTGATGGTCGAGGGCTTCGCGCGCCGCCAGGGCTTCGGCGTCTGCATGCCGCACGCGATCGAAACGATCGCGCAGGCGCCGCCTACCAGTCTCGCAGCTTAGTGCGCAGCCGCGCGATCGCCTGGCTGTGCAGCTGGCAGACGCGCGACTCGGTCACTTCCAGCACCGCCGCGATTTCGCGGAAGTTCATGTCCTGCTCGTAGTACAGGCCCATCACGGTCTTTTCGCGCTCCGGCAGCCTGCCGATCGCCGCCACCACCGCGCGGCGCAGCCGCCCGTCCTTGAGCTGCGCGAACGGATCGGTCTGCGCGTCGACGGAGTGGTTGTCGAACAGCGACTCGCTCGTCTCCGTGTCGCCGAAGTCCTCGGCGTAGAGCAGTTGCGCACCGCGCGCCTCGGCCAGCATCTCCTGGTACTGCTGCAGCGACAGGCCGAGCTCGGCCGCCACCTCACGCTCGCCCGGCGTGCGCCCGAGCTTCTGCTCCAGACGCGCGAGCGCCTGCTCGATGGTGCGCTGCTTGCGTCGCAGGCCGCGCGGCAGCCAGTCGTAGCCGCGCAGCTCGTCGAGCATCGCGCCACGGATGCGCTGCGATGCGTAGGTCTCGAACTGCGTGCCCTGGATCGCCTCATAGCGGTTGACGGCGTCCATCAGCCCCATCATGCCGGCCTGGATTATGTCGTCGATCTGCACGCTCGCGGGCAGGCGCGTGAGCAGGTGGTGCGCCATGCGCTTGACCAGGGGCGCGTATTCGCGCACGTAGCGCTGCATGTCGAGCGTTCCGGTGGCTTGATACATGGAATTCAAGGCCTCATGGTGAGACGGAGACGGAGCCGCGCAACGTGACGCGGGGCGCGGATCGGGATGCGGCGCGTGCCGCCATCTGCGGCAGGGGCCAGCGCGCGACCGCGCGCGACAGCTGCTCGAGCGTCAGGCTTGGAAATTCCCGCGAGGCCGCGGCGCCCGGCCTCGCCCACAAGCGCCCGACCAGCTCGGGTTCGCCCCCGAGGAATGCGCGCGAGGTCTGAATAAGGCGCGCATGCGCGCGCCGCGCCGCCTCCGCATCGAGCCCGCCCGCGTAGATCACGCGTGGCGCCACCGCCCGGACCGCATGCGCGCGCTTCAGCGCCGCGTAGCAAGCCCTCAGGTCGCCGCCGCCCTCCTGCCCGATCACCAGCAGCGTGGCGAAGGCCGCGACCTGCGCGAGCATCTCCAGCTCCTCCGCGGGCGCCACCGCGAGCACGAGTTGCGGCGCGCCGCCGGCGCGTTCGACGAAATCGGCAAAGCGGCGCGCGCCGCGCCAGGCATTGGCCAGCGCGCGCACGCCGCGGACCGCCGGCAGCCAGGGGATGTCGCGCGGCCCGGCGATCACCACCTCCTCGAGCCGCTTGTGCGCGTCGATGACGTGCATCAATTCGTAGCGCACCGCGCGATCCAGCCGACCCGCGAGCGCACCCCGCGTCAGGTCCAGAAGCAGGACGCGGCGGCCGGCGCGCTCGCTCGCGGCCGCCAGTTCAAGCGCGAGCGGCGCATAGCTCGCCAAGTCCGCGCCGGTCACGGCCAGCATGCCGGGATCGCGGCTCGCGATCAGGCGCCGCAGGCCGGCCGCCTGATCGGGCGCGCCGTCGGCGCGCGCGTGTTCAGCGGCCCGCATGCGCAGCCATCCGCGGTGAGGCGTCCGGCCGCGCGCGCGGCGGGACGAAGGCGAGCAAGTCGAGTTCCTTGTCCGCCATCCGGAACACCGGCGCCCGGCTCCCGGTCAGCGCCCGGTGGACCAGATAGGCGCCGTTCGCCGGATGGATATCCTCCGGCACCCGCTGGCCGTTGGTCACGTGGCTGATCCGCAGCCGGTGCCGGATCGCGCAGTCGAGCGCCCCGCCCAGCGAGACGGCCTCGTCCGTCTTGGTGAGGATCGAGCCGGCCAGGGGCGCGGCGCCGTAGGCCTGCACCACCTCCTCCAGCGTATCGGCCTGGCTGGCCGCCGACAGGAGCAGGATCCGGCCGATGCGCTGTTCCTCGAAGAGCGCAGTCTGCTCGGCAACGCGCGCATCGCGCTGGCCGACGCCGATGGAGTCGATCAGCACCAGCCGCTTGCCCGCCAGCGCCTCCAGCGCCGCGCGCAGGCTCTCGGCGTCGTGCACCGCATGCACCGGCACGCCGAGAATGCGGCCATAGATCCGCAACTGGTCCTGCGCGCCGATCCGGTAATGATCGGCGCTGATCAGGCCGAGCGACCCCGCGCCGTGCCTGACCACGCAGCCGGCGGCCAGCTTCGCCACGGTCGTGGTCTTGCCCGCGCCCGTGGGCCCCACGAGCGCGCATACGCCGCCGCGCGCCACAGGATCCGCCGCAGGATCCGCCGCATCGCCGCCGCAGTGGAGATTGCGCGCCAGCGTCCGCGCCAGCCATTGGCGCGCCGGCTCCGGCGCCAGGTCCTCCGGCACCGCGTCGGCAACCTTGCGGGCGAGCGCCGCGCTGAAGCCCGCCGCGATCAGTTCGCGCAGCATCGCCGCGCGCACCGGGCGCGACTTGTCCGCATTGCCGCCCGCATTGACACCCGCATTCATCCAGGCGAGATGCGCCCCCTGCTCCTCGACCAGGCTGCGCAGCGCGCGGATTTCGTTCACCAGCAGCGGCTCGGCCGTGCGGGGGGCAGAAGCAGGCGCGGCGGCGGGAGCGGCAGCGGGCGCAGGGGACGTCGCAACCGTCGCGGCGGGTTTCTGGAATACATGATTTCCCACCTTGGCCGGCCTGACGCCTTGGACTCCCGCTTTGGCGGGGGCGGCGTTGTGTCCTCCGGGCGCATCCTGCCCGGCGCCGACCAGTATCGCGACGTCGCTCTTGGCAAGCGCCAGCAGCTCGAATCCGGCGCCGGTCTGGCGGGTGGACAGGACGACGGCATCCGGGCCGATTTCGGCGCGTGCCCGGGCGAGCGCCTCGCGGGAACTGACTGCGACGTAGCGTCGGACTTTCATGCGCGTGCTCCAAGCAGGGTATTGACACGGATGGTTCTGGAATCGGCGATCTCACCGTGTGCGATCACCTTGAAAGCGGGCAGCACCCGGCGCAGCAGGCGCGCCAGCGGCGCGCGCAGCCGGTCCGGCACCAGCAGCACCGGCGGCTGGCCGAGGCTCTCCTGGCGGGAGGCGACCGCGGCCGCCTGCTTGATCAGGTTCTCGGCCAGGCCCGGCTCGATCGCCATGGCGTCGTCGGCGCCGACCGCCTGCGAGATCACCCGCTCGAGATCCGGGTCGAGCGCCGCGACCTGCAGTTCGCGCGCAGCGCCGAACAGCTGCTGCACGATCGCGCGCCCGAGCGCGATCCGCACCAGGGCCGTCAGCGCGGCGGGCTCCTGGGTGCGCGGCCCATGCTCGGCCAGTGCGTCCACGATCGTGCGCATGTCGCGGATATGCACGCCTTCGTCGAGCAGGTTCTGCAGCACCCTCTGCACCACAGCCACGCCGACCAGCTTCGGCACCACGTCCTCCAGCGCCTTGCCCATCTGCTTTTGCAGGTGGTCGAGCAGGCTTTGCGTCTCGGACCTGCCGAGCAGTTGCGCCGAGTGCGTGTGCAGGATATGGCTGAAATGCGTGGCGACCACCGTTCCGGCATCGACCACGGTGTAGCCCGCAACCTGCGCCTGCTCGCGCTGTCCCGCCTCGATCCAGATCGCCGGAAGGCCGAACGCAGGGTCGGTGGTGGCCGTGCCGGGCAGTGCCAGCGTGACCCGGCCCGGATTGATGGCGAGATACATGCCGGGCTGCGTCTCGCCCTCGCCGACCACCACGCCCTTGAGCAGGACGCGGTAAGCGGAAGGCTTGAGTTCCAGGTTGTCCCGGATGTGCACCGCCGGGGGCAGGAAACCGATGTCCTGCGCGAACTTGCGGCGGATCGCCTTGATGCGCTTGAGCAGCTCGCCGCCCTGGAGGCGATCCACCAGCACGATCAGGCGAAAGCCCACCTCGAGCCCGAGCACGTCGACCGGCTGCACGTCCTCCCAGGTGGCCTCGACCAGCTCCTCCGCGGGGAGCTGCGCCGGCGGCGCGGCCCCGGCCGGCGGCAGGGCGCGCGACTGCGACAGCCACCAAGCGCCCGCGCCGACCGCCGCGGCCAGCAGCAGGAACGCGAAATGCGGCATGCCGGGCACCAGTCCGAGCACGCCGAGGATGCCCGCGGTGATGCCCAGCGCGCGCGGCATGCCGAGCAGGCTGCCGATCATCTGGCGGCCGATATCCTCGCCGGTGCCGACCCGGCTCACGACCAGCGCCGCGGCGGTCGAGATCACCAGCGCCGGGATCTGCGCCACCAGGCCGTCGCCGATCGCCAGCAGCACGTAGTTCTTGCCGGCAGCCGCGAACGACAGATCGTGCTGCAGCATGCCGATCGCGAGCCCCCCCACGATGTTGACGAACAGGATCAGGATTCCGGCGATCGCGTCGCCGCGCACGAACTTGGAGGCGCCGTCCATCGAGCCGTAGAAGTCGGCCTCCTGCGAGACTTCCTGGCGGCGCCGGCGCGCCTCGTCCTCGCCGATCAAGCCGGCATTGAGGTCCGCGTCGATCGCCATCTGTTTGCCGGGCATCGCATCCAGCGTGAAGCGCGCGCTCACCTCGGCGATGCGGCCGGCGCCCTTGGTGATGACCACGAAATTGATCACCACCAGGATCGTGAAGACCACCAGCCCCACGGCGAAATTGCCGCCCACGAGGAAATGGCCGAAGGCCTCGATCACCTTGCCGGCCGCCTCCGGCCCGGTATGGCCGTTCAGCAGCACCACCCGCGTAGAGGCGACGTTGAGCGACAGGCGCAGCAGCGTCGTGAGCAGCAGGATGGTCGGGAAGGCGGCGAAGTCGAGCGGCTTGGTCGAATAGACGGCGGCGAGCAGCACGATCATGCCGAGCGCGATGTTGAAGGTGAACAGCAGATCCAGCAGCAGCGGCGGCAGTGGCAGGATCATCATCCCGAGGATCAGCACGATCAGCAGCGGCGCGGCGTAGGCCGCGGCCGTGCCGCCCGTGATCCGGGGGTTTGCGGCGATCGCGGTCACGCGCCGGCCCCTGCGCTACCTGCCGGCGGATCCTCGGGAACGACCAGGCCGGCGGGAACTTCGATCGGCCCGGGCGCTTGCGGCGCACCCTCCCCGTTGCCTGCGCGGCGCAGCTGGTAAACCCACGCGAGGACCTGCGCCACCGCGTCGTAGAGCCCGTGCGGAATCGCGGCGCCGAGCTCGGCGTGGCGGTAGAGCGCGCGCGCAAGCGGCGGGGACTCGAGCACCGCGACGTCGTTTTCCTCCGCGATGCGGCGGATATGCAGGGCGATGCGCTGCGCGCCTTTGGCGACCACCACCGGGGCGCGCATGCCTTCGCGGTAGGCGAGGGCCACCGCGTAATGCGTCGGGTTGGTGACCACCACGTCGGCCTTCGGCACTTCGGCCATCATGCGCTTGCGCGCCATTTCGCGCTGCAGGCTGCGCACGCGCATCCGGATCTGCGGGTCGCCCTCGGACTCGCGCGACTCGTCGCGCAGCTCCTGGCGCGTCATGCGCAGGTCGCGCGCGTGCCGCCACAGCACGAAGGGCACGTCGATCGCGGCGATCGGCACGAGGCTCGCGGCGAGCGCGAGGAATCCGACGGCGATGGTTGCGCTCACGCCGGCGGCGGCGCTTTCGACCGCGGCGCGCGAGGCGCCGACCAGCTCGGCGCGAGCGAGATCGAACACCAGCAGCGCCACGGCGGTGACCAGCGCGGCCTTCGCGATCGCCTTGCACAGCTCGGCCAGGCTGTTGACCGAGAACAGGTTGGACAAGCCGCGCGCCGGATTCATGCGGCTGAAGTCCGGTCCCACCGCGCCGGCCGCGAACGCCCAGCCGCCGACCGCGACCGAACCCGCGAGCGCGCCGAGCGCGAGCGCACCGAACAGCGGCGCGATCAGCAGCAGCGCGTCGGCGGCGAACGCCCCCAGGCGCTCGACCGGCGCGCTGTCGGAAAACGCGGCCTGGCGGCCGAACTGCAGCGAGCGCGCCAGCAGCCGGCCCAGATCCTGTCCGAGCTGCGGGCCGAGGGCGACCAGCGCGACCGCGCCGGCGAGCAGGACCAGACAGGTCGCGAGTTCCCGCGAGCGCGCCGTACGTCCTTCCTCGCGCGCGCGCTCGAGGCGGCGCGGCGATGCCGGGTGGCTGCGTTCCTGTTCGTCGTGTTCCGCCATGCGCGATCCGAATATCGGCCGTCAGCCATTATTCGTTCGCGGGCGGGGATCGTTCGCCCGAAAAGGCCCCCGATTGGGCGGCTACTCCAGGCTCAGAAGCCCAGGCTCTCAAGCAGGTTGTCGACCTGGCTCTGATTCGCGACCACGTCGCTGCGCGTCGGGTCGACCGCCGGGCCGGTGAGGAACTCGTCCTTCAGCTGGGAGCGCCGCTCCGACGGAGTGCTGTCGATCAGCAGCTTCACCAGCTGCTCTTCCAGGAACTGGACGATCTTGGCGATGCGCTGCACCGTCTGGCCGGTGAGATCGTGGAAATCCTGCGCCATCATGATCTCCAGGAGCTGGGCCTCGGTCTGCTCCGTGCGCGCGGGCAGGCCGTCCAGAAAGGCGCGCGTTTCCCGGCCGAGCGCGCGGAATTCCTCCACGCCGACCTGGCGCCCGTAGAGCCGTTCCCAGTCCGCGGCCAGGCGCGAGGCGTCGGCGCGGACGGATTCCTGCGCCGCCTTGCCGCGCTCCACCGCGGTCAGGGTGCGTTCGGCGGCCTTGCCGGTCAGGGTCGCGATGTAGGTCAGGCGTGCGCGCGTGTCCGGGAGCGAATTCACCGCCTGGTCGATCACCTGGTCGTAGCCGAGTTCCCGCAGCGCGTCGTGCAGCTTGCGCGTGATCGAGCCGATGCGCTGGAAAACGTCAACCGGATCGGTCGCCTCCCCCGCCGCTGGCGGCGAGGCCGGCGTCGCCGGGGTCGCCTTGGCCGGCTCGGGACCCCGCGCCCGTTCGCTGGCGACTCGGTCGAACAGCGCCTCGAGGTCGGTCTCCGCTTCCATCGTGATCTGCGTCATGGGCGGCGTCCCCTCAGGCCGCCTGCGGCGCGAGCTTCTGCAGGATCTTGCCGAATTTCTCCTCGAGGGTGGCCTTGGTGAACGGCTTGACGATGTAGCCGCTCGCGCCGATCTGCGCCGCGGTTACGATGTCTTCCTTGCGCGCCTCGGCGGTCACCAGCAGCACCGGCAGCGCCTTGAGCTTCTCGTCGGCGCGGATCTGGCGCAGCAGCTCGAAGCCGTCCATGTTCGGCATGTTGAGGTCGCTCACCACGAAGTCGAAGGCGCCCGCGCGCAGCATCTTGAGCGCCGCCTGGCCGTCTTCGGCCTCGTCGGCGTTGGCGTAGCCGATTTCCTTGAGCAGGTTGCGCACGATGCGGCGCATGGTCGAGAAATCGTCGACGATCAGAATCTTCATGTCTGCGGGGTTCATCGGTTCTCCTTTGCCTGCTGCATCAGGTTTTCGACGGTCTGCCGGTTCAGCACCACGATGCTGATGCGGCGGTTCGACGGGTGCAGCGGGCCGTCGGCGCCGAACGGCACGGACGCCGCCAGCCCGACCACGCGCAGCACCTTGTCGTCGGCCAGGCCCGCCGCGAGCAGCTCCCGGCGCGACGCGTTGGCGCGGTCCGCCGACAGCTCCCAGTTCGAATAGCCGCGCTCGCCTCCCGAATACGGCGCGGCGTCGGTGTGTCCGGACAGCGCGATCCGGTTGTCCACGCCGTTCAGCACCGTCGCGATCTCGCGCAGGATCTCGCGCGTGTAGTCCTTCAGGCGCGCGCTGCCCGTGTCGAACATCGGGCGGTTCTGCTCGTCCACGATCTGGATGCGCAGCCCCTCGTCGGTCAGATCGAGCCGGATCTGGCCGCGCACGGCGGTGAGGCGCGCATTGGCGTCGAGCGTCGACTCGACGCGCTGCTTGAGCTGCGCGAGGCGCGCCGTTTCCTCGCGCGCGACCTCGGCTTTGGCGGCCTGAAGATTGATGGTCCGGCGCTCCGCGGGCGTGTCGCCGCGGCGCACCTGGCCGTTCGCGCGGGTCAGGTCCTGGCCGCCGCCGCGGGTGACGCTCGAAGAGTCGCCGCTGCCCGAGCCGCCCTGCAGGGCGACTTTGAGCGGGGTGCGAAAGTATTCGGCGATGCCGTTCAGGTCGCCCTTGGCGGTCGAGCCGAGCAGCCACATCAGCAGGAAGAACGCCATCATCGCGGTGACGAAATCGGCATAGGCGATCTTCCAGGCGCCACCGTGGTGGCCGCCGGAGACCTTTTTTATGCGCCGGATGACGATGGGGCGGCTGTCGTTGGCCATTGCCGGCTCCTAGGCGGCCTTGCTCTTCTTGACGTGCTGCTCCAGCTCGGAGAACGTCGGCCGCTCGGTCGAGTACAGGATCTTGCGTCCGAATTCGATCGCCAGCGGCGGCGCGTAGCCGTTCAGGCTGGCGAGCAGCGTGACCTTGACGCACTGCAGCTCCTTGGTGACCTCGTCCGCCTTCTGCTCGAGCAGCCCCGCGAGCGGGCCCACGAAACCGTACGCGAGCAGGATGCCGAGAAAGGTGCCGACCAGCGCGTTCGCGATCATCTGGCCCAGCTCCGAGGGCGGCAGTCCGACCGAAGCCATGGTGTGGACCACGCCCATCACCGCGGCCACGATGCCAAACGCGGGCAGGCCGTCGCCGACCTTGCCGATCGCGTGGGCCGGCACCAGGCCTTCGTGGTGGTGGGTCTCGATCTCGTTGTCCATCAGGTTCTCGATCTCGATCGGATTCAGGTTGCCGCTCACCATCAACCTCAGGTAGTCGCTGAGGAACTCGACCAGATGGTGGTCGGCGAGCAGCTCCGGAAAGCGGTTGAACAGCGGGCTCGCGCCGGGCGCGTCGACGTCGCGCTCGATCGACATCAAGCCCTCCTTGCGGACCTTCACGAGGATCTCGAACAGCAGTCCCATCAGAGCCATGTAACGCACCTTTGTGTAGCGCGAGCCCTTGAGCACGCTCGGCAGCGTCTGCAGGGTCGCCTTCACCACCTTGGCCGAGTTGCCCACGGCGAACGCGCCCGCCGCGCCGCCGCCGATCATCAGCAACTCGACCGGCTGCAGCAACGCCGCCAGGTGTCCCCCGGCAAGCACGAATCCGCCGAACACGGAACCCAGAACGATCACGTACCCGACGATCACCAGCATCTTGTTTCACCCGTCCACGGTCGCTGAGACGCGGTCCGGCCGTATGCCGCGAGCGCTTCAACCCTCCGTATCGGCTGCGGCGGGCATTCCTTGAGCGCCGCGGAGGAAAGGGCGGGCGCGTCAGTTCAAGGTGGGCGCCGCACCCGTTCGCTGCCGGGTCTTGCCGGCGCGCGAGGGCATATGGCACAGGCCGCAGACGAAGCGATCCACGAGCTCGCAGGTGTGCACCACGTAGGGCCCCTGGCAGCGGGTGCAGGGAGCGGTGGTGAGCATGCCGCAGTCGAAGAACTTGACGAGGCGCCAGGCGCGCGTGAGCGAAAGCACGACCGGCAGGCCGAGCCGGCCGATCTGCTCCAGATACAGGCGGTAGGCCTTGATCAGCACCTCGACCTCCTCGAGCGCGCAGGCCTTGTTGAGGTGATCGTAGATGGCCATGAACAGCGACGCGTGGACGTTCGGCTGCCAGGTCATGAACCATTCGGTCGAGAACGGCAGCATGCCCTTGGGCGGGGACTTGCCCTTCAGCTCCTTGTACAGGCGCAGTAGGCGCTCGCGCGAGAGCCGGGTCTCGCTCTCCAGCACCTGCAGCCGCGCGTCCAGACCGATCAGCTCGGTCGCGACGCGGATCTCGCGCGCCTCGGTGACGACGCTCTTGTTGCGCATCTCAGGCGCTCCGCCGCCCGGGGATCGTCGCGGCTGTCATGCCGGCTGCGCGGCGCGCCCGGCCATCAGGATCGCGGCATGCATGCCGGCCGCGCCCTGGTCGCGGGAATGCCCGGTCAGCAGGTTCCAGACCTGGTCGTCGTTGTAGCGGAAGGCGCACATCAGGAGGCTGGAGGCCGCGATCTTGAGGATCTGACCCGCGCTGAGCCCGCCGATCAGGTCGGCCACCTCCTCGCTCAAGCCGAGGCGGTAGAGCGCCTGCGCGCGGTCTTCCTGGATCAGGCGCTGCGCGAGCATCAGATAAGTGAGGTTGGCTTCGCGGATTTCATCCAGCATGCGTTCGGTCTTCATGAGTTGCCCCCGATGGTCGATATGGCTAGTGAACGGTGCGTTCGACGCTTCTCTCAGACTGCTTGCATGGCGCTTCCATCACGGCGCCATTGTCGGCGCCCATCCGGGAAACTTGAATCGGATGCGCGCCGAACCTGAGGTGGGAATCAGCGGCAGCCGCGCGTAGGAATATTTCCTACGTCCGCGCCCTCCGCGCGGCGCACGTCACGCTCCCACGACGGCCGAACAACGGCCGTTTCGGGCCCCTGTTCGCGGGGCTCCGGCAGCGGCGGGCCGATTATCCTTGCCGGCCATGAACGGGAACGATCGGCCTAAAGTTTGCACAGCGGCGCACCGATAAGCCTCTCACGACGGCGGCCTGCGCCCCGAAATCATCCGGAGCGCATCTGCCGCCGCCAACCAACCCTTCAGGCCAGGAGACTCTCATGCCACAAGTCATCAACAGCAACATCTCTTCCCTCAACTCGCAGCGCGCCCTGAACACCTCGCAGAACGCGCTCAGCCAGGCCCTCGAGCGGCTCTCGTCCGGCCTGCGCATCAACAGCGCCAAGGACGACGCCGCCGGAATGGCGATTTCGACGCGCTTCACGGCCCAGATTCGCGGCCTGAACCAGGCGTCGCGCAACGCCAACGACGGCATCTCGCTCGCGCAGACCGCGGAAGGCGCGCTCGCCGAAGTCACCAACAACCTGCAGCGCATCCGCGAACTGGCGGTGCAATCCCGCAACGCCACCAACAGCTCGACCGACCGGGCCGCGCTGCAGGTGGAAGCGCTGGCGCTGAAGAACGAGATCGACCGCGTCGCCACCCAGACCGCTTTCAACGGCGTAAACCTGCTGGATGGTTCGTTCAGCAACCAGGTGTTCCAGGTCGGCGCCAACGCCGGCCAGACCATTTCGGTGACCAGCATCACCAACGCCCAGTCCACCGCGCTCGGTACCTACAACCGCGCCACCGTGACGGGTGCCGCGGCAACGGCCTTTACCGCCGTCACCGCGGGCGACCTGACGATCAACGGCACTTCGGTCGGCGCCATCGCCGCCAGCGCGAGCGCAGTGGAACGCGCCGGCGCGGTACGCGATGCGGTCAACTCGGTCGCCGCGACGACAGGCGTGTATGCCACCACGGACACCACGACCACCGTAACGCTCAGCTCGAGCAGCGCGATCACCGTCGCCCATGCCGGCGCCACGTCGAGCCTCGCGATCACCGGCCTCACCGCCGCCACGACAGCAGTCACGGCGACGACCGGCTTCTCGACGCTCGACATCTCCACGGTGGCCGGCGCCGACACGGCGATGAACGCGATGGATGCGGCGCTGACCGCGGTCAACACCGCGCGCTCGTCGCTGGGTGCGGTGCAAAACCGGTTCTCATCGGCGGTCGCGAGCCTGCAGACCACGGCCGAGAACCTGTCCGCCTCGCGCAGCCGGATTCTGGACGCGGACTTCGCGATGGAGACCGCGGCCCTCACCCGGGCGCAGATCCTGCAGCAATCGGGCGTCGCGATGCTGGCGCAGGCCAACGCGCTGCCGAACAACGTGCTGGCGCTGCTGCGCAGCTGACGCACGGAAGGAAACACGGGCGCGCGATACGCGCCCGCGCCGGCGCCGCGGCGCAAGCCGCGGCACCGGCGACCTGGACGGCCCGCCGCGGTAGCGGACCGCTCAGGTCGCCGGTTGATGGGAGAAAAGGGAAGCATTCATGGACCTGAGGCGGATCACCGACACGCAGCCTGCCCGCCCGGCGGACGCACCGTCCGCGGCGGCCGCGCGCGTGCCGGCGG